>NZ_MUNX01000105.1 GCF_002001005.1 Flavobacterium sp. A45 | reverse complement strand
GACAATTTTAGATCAAAATTGGTCAGTCATTGTTATATTGAGAAAGAAAAACTAAATGTAATTAAATGATTTTTAGTTGTTTAAAATAAATAATAAATCCCTTAAAAAATGAAAAAAACAATTTTATTGGCAATGTTGCTATTCTCGCTGTTATCGGGGGCGCAACAAGCAGTTCACATTATACCACAACCGGTAAGTTTAGAAATGAAACAAGGTAATTTTGTCATTGATGATAAAACTGCTATAAAAATTTCTAAAAAAGATAAGGAAGTCGAAAAGGTAGTACATTTTTTTGCTGAATATGTAAAGAGGGTTACAGGTTTTGATTTAAAAGGAAATAACAAGGGCAATAAAATTATTTTTAGCATCGATAAAATTTCAGAAATAGGGGATGAGGGCTATTTGATTTCTGTAAATGCCAATGAAATTTTAGTAAAGGCAAATACATCAAAAGGATTGTTCTACGGAGTACAATCATTATTGCAAACTTTGCCTTCTATAAGAACAAATGATTTGGTTCAGATTCCAAGTATGGAAATCAAAGATTATCCTCGTTTTCAGTGGAGAGGTTTAATGTTGGATGTGAGCCGTCACTTTTTTGCTCCCGAATTGGTAAAAGAGTTTATTGATTTGCTTGCTACTTATAAAATGAACGTTTTTCATTGGCACTTAGTTGACGGAGCCGGATGGCGTTTGGAAATAAAAAAATATCCTAAACTTACCCAGCAAGCAGCATGGCGTGTTGATGATTGGGGAAGATCATGGAACTGGGCGGAGGTAGAGTTTAATGCAGACAGAAGCAAATCGACCTATGGTGGTTATTACACCCAAGAACAAGCCAAAGAGATTGTGGCTTATGCCAAAGAAAGAAATATTACTGTGGTGCCAGAGATTGAAATGCCAGGTCATTCAGAAGCGGCTATGGCTGCTTATCCTGAACTTTCCTGTAATTCTAAGAATAATTTTGGACAGTCAGGGAATTTCTTCGCAAGTAAAGGCGAAAGTAATTACTGTGCGGGTAATGATCAGGCTTTTGCTTTTTTGGAAGATATACTTACCGAGGTGATGGCGATATTTCCTTCTAAATATATTCATATTGGTGGTGATGAAGTCGATAAAACGAGCTGGAAAAAATGTGCTAAATGCCAAGCCAGAATGAAAACGGAGCAATTGAAAGACGAAAAGGAATTGCAGAGTTATTTTATTCGTAGAATGGAAAAATTCTTGGTTTCAAAGGATAGAAAAATGATTGGCTGGGATGAAATTTTGGAAGGTGGATTGGCTCCCGAAGCTACTGTAATGAGCTGGCAAGGGGAAGCGGGCGGAATTGAAGCCGCCAAAATGGGACACGATGTTATAATGACACCTGGTTTTCCATGTTATTTTGACCATTATCAGGGAGATCCTGAAACTGAGCCAGCTGCTATTGGTGGTTTTAATACTTTGAAAAAAGTCTATAGTTATGAACCAATTCCAGCAGAATTGAACGCCGAAGAAGCAAAAAGGGTTTTGGGGTCCCAAGGGAATTTATGGACCGAATATATACCAACAGCGGAACAAGCAGAGTATATGATTCTTCCACGTATGCCAGCTTTGGCAGAAGTATTATGGTCTCCAAAAGAACTACGCAATTGGAAAAATTTTAATGAGCGTTTGCAGCCTCATTTGGTTGGTTTCGAACAAAAAGGAATTCATTATTCCAAAGGGAATTTTAAAGTGGATATTATGCCAATTGTGGCAAATAACAAACTTTCAATAGCACTCGAAACAGAAAATACCGATGGTGTAATTTATTATACAGTCGACGGGAGTGTGCCCTCCACGGGAAGCATTAAATATGAAAAACCTTTTGAAGTGAATACTTCTATGACCGTAAAGGCAATCATGGCTTTGAACAACAAGGTAATGAATGCAAAACCGGCTGAACAATCATTTACCTTTAATAAAGCTACTGGGAAAACTGTGGTATACGAAAATGCCAATAGCCGCTATTATCCGGCCAATGGAGCCAATACACTAACGGATGGTTTTAGGGGAACAAAAAATATTGGTAAACAATGGCATGCATTTAATGGAACTGATTTGGTAGCCACTATCGATTTGGGGACAAGTACAACTGTTGGCAGTATCACGTTGGGTTGTATCCAAAATTGGGGACAATGGGTTTTCTTGCCACAGTGGGTGAAGTTTGAAGTTTCGGAAGATGGAATTAATTTTAAGGAATTGAAAACAATAACCAATTCGATTCCAGTTGCTGAAAGAGACACGCAGATAAAAGATTTTACAGCCAAATTCGCGGAACAGAAAGTGAAAATCATTCGTGTTACTGCCAAAAATCTAGGCCAATGCCCTCAAGGTCATCCTGGTGAAAATCAATCTGCTTGGTTGTTTGTTGATGAAATTATGGTAGAATAATCAAGAGTTTTTCTTTGAATATAATAGCTGTGATTTTCGTTTAAATCACAGCTGTTTTTTTTCTTTTTTAGGTTTGCAGTTAATTTGCTTTCAATTAGTTAATGGAGCAATATCTACTGAAATATAGTGTATGTTTTTTCTGTTGTCGGTATAGGAAATGTGAACATTTCCGTCCTCGCTTTGTATGATTGCGGGATAACTGTATTCCCCTTTTTCGTGTTTTTCCAAAGTGTAAACATCAGTCCAGTTTTTTCCGTCTTTAGAAATAGCCAATCTTAATTCCGAGCGTCCCAACCACCAGTCTTTTCCAGCAACCATTGGATTATAAACCAAAAGTTGACTACCGTTTTTAAGCATCACAGAATCAATACCTGAATTAGGATTGGGAAGTGAAATTGCAGCGGGCTTTGACCAAGTTAATCCTTCGTCTGTAGACCAAGTTTCGACGATTACATTTTGTCGGCTTCGGCACAACATTTGAAGACTTCCATCGGCATATTCCACAATAGAAGGCTGAATCAGCCCAAATTCGCCATTGTCGATAATTATCCTGTCCCATTTGGTAGCGTTACTGTTGCTAATTTCGATATGGATTTTCCAAATATCATCCTTTACGCTTTCTGTACTTGAAGGATAAATAATTTTGCCTGATTTGAGTTGAATAGGTTTGTTTTTGATTGGTCCTAAAATTTCATTTGGCAATCTTATGGCTTTTCCCCATGTTTTTCCGTCATTGTTAGAAACCTTCATTTCTCCCCACCATTCGCGTGGATTTGGACCTACCTTGTAAAACAAAAACAATTTTCCTTTTTTGTTTTTGAACAAAACCGGATTCCAACAGGCAAAACGAAGGGTGTCATTTTGAATTCCGCTGGCAACGGATTTAGGTTGACTCCATTTTCCATTTTCCAAAACGGAGGTCCAAATCGCAACGTCTTTTGCGCCTTCATGATCGCCTGCAAACCAAGATGCCATAATCCGATGATCGCTCAATTCGACTAAAGTAGAGGCATGACAGCTTTTGAAAGTGTTCTCGGGAAAAATATTTTCCTGAGTAATTAATTTGACTTTAGGTATATTTTGTGCTTTCACAACCATCATCGATAAAACCAACATCAGTATGATACTATTTTGTTTTAAAATATGCATGATCCTGTTTTTAATTTTATTTTAGTGTTTTCACTCCCAATTCAGCCGCACTGATATAATTTCCATCCACACTTGTTTTCCCGATGAATTTGAAATAGCGAGCTTTTACAGCTGCTTTTAAAGTGATGTTTTGCTCTACAGGATTGCTTTTGATGTTAGAAAATTCACCTTCGGCAACTGTTGTCCAAGTTGTATTATCGGTACTTGTCTGCCATTGGTAGTTTTTTACAATTCCACCAGTTCCATTTTGACGTGGCAAATAGGAGAACGAGGCGATTGTTATTTCTTTACCCATATCTACAGTAATAGACTGCGGTAAGGTTGTTGCCGATGTGTTATCGGAAGTATTCCAAATAGTTTCGGTATTTTCATCAATTGCATTCGATGATTTTCCTTTTTCCTTATTGTCAAAAAAAGCAGTGACTATTTTCCAGTCTTTTTTACAAACATTAAACGATTGAATTATTGTTTCACCGGATTTTATTTTTGTTCCAAAAGATTTTGCTTTTACTTCACCAGAAGTTAAAAATAAAAACTCACCTTGATAAACGGGAGATTGTGAGCTAGGTTCTGTCCCGTCTATAGTATAATGAATTTGGTTTACAGGTACTTCGGTAGTTATAGAAACCATTCCATCCTTGTTCCTTTTAATTTTTGGAACTGCCAATTGTTCGGGTTCTTTAAAGACTCCCACATCGCTTAAAGCAATACAAACAGGTGATTCTTCGATGCGAATTCTTAATTTTGAAGTTGTAATGTAATTTTGCAAACGAACCAATCGGTTAGCTCCAATACTTGTAGCTTCGCCAATTTTTTTCCAATTTCCGTTTATAAAAGCATCGATTTCAATTTTCTCGATACGTTGACCGAGTTTTATGTTTTCTCTAAGACGGATGATATTGAAAGTTTGTTCTTTTTTCCACTCCAAAGTTAGCGACCCTTTTTTTACATCATCATTGGTAGCCCAGTAGGAGTAGCGGTCATCATCTATCAGGTTTTTGGTTCCGAATGAGTTATTATCAGCTCCTCTAATTTCCGAAGCTGTAATTACAGCTTTTTTAGCAAGATTGTCAGCAAATAATTGCTTTAGGAAATCACCAAAATCTTTCAATGCTTTTACATCATTTGGATGCAATAAGCCACTAGTGTTTGGCGCAATTCCTAAATCCAGACAACCTCCTCTTCCAACAGATTTACAGTAAATCTCAAACAATTTCGAAACTGATTTTACCTGATTGTCTTCGTTAGTGTGATAAAACCAGCCATTTCTGAGCGGGACATCGCATTCGGCAGGCTTCCAAAACTTACTATTTCGTGTTCCTTCCTGTGCTTTTTCCGAATTGGTTTCTCCCGGTACAGCTATTGTTTTACCTGCGATTGGCTCAGGGGTAAAAGTTGCCCAAGAGGTTTCTGCAGCAAAACCATGCTCATTTCCTACCCAACGCACATCTCCATTGTCCGCAAAAATAACAGCTCCGGGCTGTATTTCTTTGGAAATTCCCCAAGTTGTTTCCCATCCGTAATAGGTACCACGGTCGATATTTCTTTTTTCTTTTGTACCACCATAATAGCCGTCACCACCATTGGCACCATCAAACCATGTAATGAATAATTTTCCATAATTTGAATATAATTCTTTTAATTGCTCACGGTATGTGTCAACATATTTCGGTTTGCCATAATCTTCATTATTTCTGTCCCAAGGCGAACAATAGAGTCCAAATTGCATTCCCGCATTGCGTGTTGCAAGCTCAAACTCTTTCACCATATCGCCTTTTCCGTTTCGGAAAGGACTTTTACTAATATTGTAAGATGTTGTTTTTGTAGGCCACAAACAGAATCCATCATGGTGTTTGGCAACAAGAATCACTCCTTTGAAACCACCGTCCTTGGCAGCGTTAACGATTTGACTCGCATCAAATTTTGTTGGATTGAAAATTCCAGGGTCGGCGTCTCCATAACCCCATTCCTTATTTTGGAAAGTTGTTGGCGTAAAATGAACCAAAACATATTGTTCCAATTCCTGCCAACGCAATTGAGGTTCGGTTGGTAAAACGCCATAGGGTACAGGAGCATTTATTTTTTGGGCTGTTATTGACAAAAATGCCAAACATCCGAAAACGGTTAATAACTGTTTTTTCATCTTTTATAATTTTTAAATGGAGACAAAAAATAATCAGTCAATAAATGATGATATTACTGACTGATTATTTCTATTGCTTATTCCAAAGAATTATTTACTCACTTTAATGACTACCGCTTCTTGATTAGCTAAAGAAGCTCTAAGTTCTTGAGGAATTGTGATTGCAATTCCGCCTTGTACTTTTTTGCTGTTCAACCTTTGTTTATTGACCAATAAAGTGGCTTTCAAGCTGCCTTTCATATCGGTTTTGATAATGATTTCGGCTGGCAGTTCTTTTTCGTCTTTTGCTGGCATGTAAATTCCATAAACCGCATTTCCTTTTTGGGTGTACCCCACTTTTCCGTCTAAATAAGGAGCAATCGGTTTGGTGTCATAAATTGCTTCACCATTTGTGGATAGCCATTTTCCAACGCTGGCCAAAGTTTTTTCGATTTTTGGATCAAATTCTCCTTTGGCGTCCGGCCCAACTCCCAATAATAGATTTCCGCCTTTTACCACGATATTGGTCAGTAAGTGAATTACTTCTTTCGAAGATTTATACTGGTCATTTGGTACCCATCCCCAAGCTCCTCCGAGAGTTATGCAACTTTCCCATGGCACACTCAAAGGTTTCTCAGGTGTTTTTTGTTCTGGGGTCAAATAATTTTCATATTCGCTGGGAACCCAACGATCGACAACCAACATTCCCGGTTGTTTTTTGCGGGCAGTTTCCGAAACCAATTTCATGTCGATGTCCATATCGTATGGATATTTACAGAATTCTTCCACTTTTTTGTTAATGGTAGATAATGGTCGAACCCAACATCCATCGAGCCAAAGAATATCTACTTTTCCGTAATTTGTAGTCAACTCGTTTAGTTGATTTTGGGTGTATTGCACATAACTTTTCCATCTGTCTGGATGTTTTGTAATGTCATAAGTTGGGTTTCTGTCTTTTGGCGGATAATAGGACCACCAAAAGTTTTCTGTTGTCCAATCGGGTTTTGAGAAATAAACTCCCACTGCCAATCCTTCTTTTCTTGAAGCATCCAAAACGTTTTTCAACACATCGGCTTTTGGATTTTTCGCATAAGGCAATTCTGGATTTGTAATTTTGAAATCGGTAAATTTCGAATCATACATACAAAATCCATCGTGGTGCTTTGATGTGAAAATCATATATTTTGCTCCGGCACCTTTGAACATTTTGGCCCATTTTTCAGAATCCAGATTGGTTGGATTCAATTTATATTTGGTGTTTCTGTAATCGGTGGCGTATTTGTAATAACTATCATAACCGTCACGGGTTACCCAATCTTCTGGAGCCAATCCCCATGATTCCACTGTTCCCAGTTGACTGTAAAGTCCCATGTGGATTAATACACCAAATTTGTAGCCCTGCCATTTGTCAAGGTTGGCTTTTACCAGAGGATCTTTTGTCAAAACATAACCTTCCTCTTCTGATTTGTCAGCTTCCATACTGAAATCATTTTGGGCATGAAGGGAAATTGTATTGGCAAATACGAATGTCGCAAACAATAACTTGAATCTATTTTTCATTATGTGTCTTTTTTGTTAAGTCCTTAAAACGATAGATATCTCACAAGTAAAATAACTTATGAGAGCATTTTTTTATTTTAAATTGGCAACCAAAGCTTTTACTTCTTTGCCATCGGCAGTTTCGGTTCCGTCAGTGATTGCTGATGAATGATAGAATGTTGTATGCATTTTTTCTTTGAGCATGGCTATATTTGATGAGCGAACACCTCCGCCAGGCATGATGATGATACGGTTTCCTGCTTTTTTTGCCAATTGTTCCAAAACTGAAATTCCCTCAACCACATTTGGTTCTTGTCCCGAAGTCAAAATGGTTTTGAATCCACAATCAATAACTGTTTCCAATGAACTGTAAACATCAGTAACTACGTCAAAAGCACGGTGGAAAGTACACGGCAACGGTCTGGCCAAAAAGACTAACTCTTTGTTTCGTTCAACGTTAATGCTGTTGTCTTTATTCAAAATACCAAACACAAATCCGTCAACTTTTAACTTTTTGTATTCTTTTATTTCTTGTTTCATTTGTTCGAATTCCGCATCACTATAAACGAAGTTTCCCCCACGTGGGCGAATCATCACGTTCATGTCAATTGTTAATTCTTCTCGGGTTGCGATTACTGCTTCTGGTGAAGGCGTAGTTCCTCCCTCGATCATTTCATCACAAAGTTCTACGCGATTTGCTCCATTTTTTTGAGCTATTACTGCCGATTCTGGATTGAAACAGGCAATTTCCAAATTGTATTTTTTCATTATACTGAGTTAATGCTATTGGCAATTTATTTTTTATGATTTTAGATAAAAATCGGGATCAATCAATCGGTTTCCGGTATCATCATAAACAGCATAGTTGAAACCACTTTGAACACAATAGGAACCGTAATCCCCTTTTTTGTTCAAAGCAATAAAACCTACTTGTATGTCTTTTAAATTCTTATTTCTGTTTTTCATTAGTTTTACAACTCTCATAACCGCCTCTTCACAAGCTTTTTGGGGAGATCTTCCCTGACGCATCAATTCGACAACCAAGTGACACCCCGAAATTCGAATCACTTCTTCACCATGACCAGTTGCAGTTGCGGCACCAATTTCGTTGTCAACATACAATCCTGCACCGATAATAGGGGAGTCTCCTAAACGGCCATGCATTTTGAATGCCATTCCACTTGTGGTACAGGCTCCCGAGAGATTACCAGCGGCATCTAAGGCAATCATCCCGATAGTATCGTGATTTTCGATATTGGCGATTGGTTTGTATTCCGAAGTTTTCAACCATTCTTTCCATTCTCTTTCGGAATCAGGAACCAATAAATTTTCTTTTGGAAAACCTTGTGATAAGGCAAATTGAAGTGCTCCATCTCCCACCAACATAACGTGTGGTGTTTTTTCCATCACGGCGCGAGCCACGGATATTGGATGTTTGATGAATTCTAAACATCCCACGGATCCAATATTTGACATTTCATCCATGATACAGGCATCCAGCGTCACGCGTCCATCTCTGTCGGGACGTCCACCGTAGCCCACACTTCTTTCTTTCGGATCGGCTTCGGGTACTTTTACACCAGCCTCGACAGCGTCTAAGGCACGTCCTCCTTTTTTCAAAACTTCCCAAGCAGCCTCATTGGCTTCAAGACCAAAACGCCAGGTAGAAAGTACGATTGGCTTTCTTACTTTAGAAGTATCCAAAACTGTTTCTATACCTTCTTCGGATGTGCCTCTGAAGGAACTTAATGCAACAGCAGCCGATGCTATGGCTGTTGTTTTTAGAAAATTTCTACGATTTGTCATATCTTTTTATTTTAAATCGGATTACTGATAATCAGAATGTTATTATGCTTCAACTTCGTAAAGTAAAGTAGCTACTCCCAATAATGCGGAAGTTTCGTTGTCTGTAGAGATTTGTACTTCTACTTTAATTCCTTCTTTTTGTGCTTTTTCTCTGAAAGTATTCAGAAAAAAATCTCCTGCATTTGCTAGTTTACCGCCAATGACGAGTAAATCGGCATTAAAGTTTTTTAATTTTGGAAGTACAATCTCGGCAAGATCTTCACCAAAGTTATTAAAGATTTTAATTGCTTTTTCATCTCCTTTGTTGGCTAAATAATACAATTCAAGACCTTCATTTAGTAGATTACCACTTATATCAAGATAATTGGAAAGCAATCCTCTTAAAGATACCGAGTCTTCTGCTATGCCATTTTTGAAAGGCAGATTCCATATTTCACCATTTTCAGGAACAGTATTTCCAGAGTTTATTACTTTTCCGTTTTCGATAAAACAAGAACCTAGGCCAGTTCCCAAAGTAATTGCCATTACATTTTTAGTAAGATTTTCGGGGTTTTTGTAAACTTCCCCTTTACCAAAACTGATGGCATCATTTTCTGCAACAATTGGAAAATCTGAATCAAAAGCAAAACGCTCTCTTAAAAGATCTTTTATGTTGAGTCCATAGAAATTATCGTATTTATTTTGGTCTTTAATCCAAAAAGTTCCTTTTTCGTAATCAAATGGCCCAGGGATGGCTAATGCAATACCGGATAATTTTTCCACCTGCATATTTTTGCATAATGTACGAATGGCATTTTCCCAATAATCCATTACCATTTTAACTGGTAAATTAGAATCGAATGAAACTTTAGAAACAGATCCATCAATAATTTTCATCTCATTTATATCAATAATTGCGGCAGTAATGTGTGAACCGCCTACATCCATTCCTATTGCAAATCTTTTTCCCATTTTTATATTGTTGTTCTTTTATTATTTTTTCTTCACGATTTTTTGCTAAAAGTAGGTAAATTTATTGAAATACTAAATCGTATTAGTAAATTGAATATCAGTTACCCATTAATTTGCATAAAACCAATATCTTTTCTTTTTTATACTTGGTTTTAGTCAGTGTTTTTTATTCTAATGTGATTTTTAAAATATATTAATTAGCTATGTGCACTGATGTAATTGAGTGGTTTGTTAAGCTATTTATTCTTTGAAAAATCAATTTAATTACTATCTGTTTTTATTATTCGACGACATACCAAGTATAACTTTCTGCTTCGATTGTAAAAGTTAAATCTACTTCATAATTACGGTTGACTTTGTAACTTTTGGCAACACCTTCTTTCTCGCGAATCAGGGCTTTATCAGTCAGACCCGAATAGTATAAAGGTACTTTGATTGTTTTGGTCATTTTTTCTTTGGTCGGATTGTACAACATGATAAAAGCTTTTTGTTTCAATGTTGGATTCACATGTACAAACCCGTCCCAATCCCTGCCATCGGCACGACGCAATTGAATCATATCGGAATTTAAAATTTCACGATATTTTTTGTACCAATTGATAGTCGTTTTGACCAATTCTTTCGTTACATCGGTATCATATAATCGTGGTCCTCGATAACACGCCTGAACTCCAGCCCCGTAATATTGCATCATCAATTGTTCGTAATCTTTTAAGTGTTCGCTCAACGGTTCCAGAACAGCCGAAGCGTCACCACCCTGATAAGCTGTCAAAGGGACAAACCCCCAAGACATGGAAGCCGATTTTTCAATCGTTCCGTCGTGGATATTCTGACGGTTCAAAATGCGTTGTTGTTCTCTCGATCTGGAGAAGTTCGTTTCCCTATATCCCAAAGCAATTTTGTGTGTTCCGTCAAGGAAATACCAGTCGGGAGCGTTGATATAAACGCCTTTTTCATTCAACCAACGATACAACTCTTTTTGGATTTCCATTTGTCGCCATTGGGAATCATCCAAATCTTTGTGTCCAGGATGTGTTGTTGAAGCACAAACATCACCAGGATAAGGACCATCATTTTCCCAAATATCAAAACCGGTTAGAGTGAAAAATTTCTTGATACGGTCTCTGTATGACAATCCCCATTTACTTCCAAAACAAGGAGCATTTCCAAAAAAAGCACCTCCCGGTTTGCCTGTTTTTGGATCGACTACATCATCTTCATCACTGATTCGACGACTGCTGAACAATGAATATCCACCGATTTTTACACCTTTGGCATGAGCATAATCTGCCAATACTTTCCATTTTTGGTGATTTTCTGGTGTATCCAATTCCATGTTTAAATGGCTTCCGAAACTCAAAATCAACGCCTCATAACCTGTAGCGGCGCATTGGTCAATCGCTGTGCGGACTTGCTCGTCATTTTTGCTTACCAAATGCATGAAAATGGGATTCTCGGTTGTCCAAGGTGCAATCGTGCTGTACATTCTCTTAATCATCAATCCGCGACGTTGACGGTCGTAGGTATCAATCAGCAACTCATTAGAGCGAACCGAATTGTAAACTTCGTTTGGTTTCAATTCAATTCCCGGTGCTTTATCAGGATATACTTCAAGCAGACAAGGCGTTTTGTAGTTATAATGCACTTGCGACGTGTAAACGGAATCCATTTTCCAATGGGTCGTTTGGTCACTCAATTCATAGCTCATCGAATTGTTGAAAGCATAGTTGGTTTCGATATAGAATCCGTGTTGGCTTCTCATCTTTTCGGGATTACCTTCCACGGCGCTTTGTTCTTCGACCATTGCGATGGTTTCGCTTATTACTTTATTAAGTTTAAAAACTTTCTTAGTAGCATTTTCGATTGAAATTGATTTCGTAATCAATGGCAATCCATCATACAATTCGTAATTTACTTTTACTTTTAAACCTTTCATTTCCGGTAGGGAAGAGGCATATTCAAAAACCAGCAATTTTCCGGTGGCTTGTTTTTTGTTCATCGCCCAATTGGTCGATTTCCAATTGATATATGGTTTTATTTCCGAAATCGTATAGTTCACGAAAGTGAAATCTTCTTTCCCGACTTCCATTTTATCAACCCATTCCGGCAATAAATAGGCATTTTCTTTTTGGCCTCTCAATCCTCCGATGGCATATTCTTTTCCGTCAAGTGTAATTTTTGCTTCCGGTTTTACGGCTCTGATTAATTGTTGATCATTAGTCAGATTGGTGAAATCGGTACAGGCAACATTAAGCGAAATTCGAAAAGATCTTCGCACCAGTCCATTATTCAGGATAATATTTTTTCCTTCGGTGTAAACTTTGGCTTTTTGAGTAATTGGCGTAACCAGCCAATCAATATTAGTTAACTGATGGGATGAATTTTGTTTGCGCTCTGTTTTATTTTGCGCTTGCGCAAGTCCTAGATTTAAGATCGTCAGGATTGAAAACAAAAATCGATTCATTTGAAAATTTATTTTTGAAATTAAAAAAAAACTATTATTTCAATACTTCTGTAATTTCTTTAGCTATAGGATGCTCTCCCTTATAAGTATATCCCATCAGTTTAGCCATTGTCTGAGCAAATTGTTGTTGATATAGCTGACCTTCCATTTTTACTTCGCCTTTTTCACTAATTCCAGGTCCCATAGCGGCAAACCATATTTCGGATGCGTCCTGAATAGAACTGCCGTGACTAGTCCATTCCTGTTTTATCTTATCACCGCGACCATGATCTGTTGTAATGAACAAAGCTGTTTTATTTTTATATTTTGGATCATTTTGTACAAAGTCCCAAATTTGTTTTACCCATGCATCAACCTGATGAGCCGCATCCAAATAAGAACGATATTGGCCCGCATGTGCCCATTCGTCTGTTTCTCCAAAAGCGACATACAATACTTTTGGCTTATTTGCTTTTAATTCCTCCATGGCCTCGTACTGCGTAAACACATCAAAACACTCATCGGAATGCCAAGGTTTATACGAATCCTTAAGCATGTTATTAATAAGTTTTTGCTGTTCCGTTGGGGTATTTCCTCCTACATTGTCAAATGCAGAAGCCACTGGTATTCCGCTTCTCTTTTCATTCAAAATTCTGTCAAACGCTTCCCATGCCCCAAAAGCCGACACTCTTCCTTTTAGTTTTGGTTGTTGGTTTAAAAACTCCAGTAAGGTAACATGAGGATTTGGTTGATAATCATTTGAATTTATGGCAGGATCTGCATAGCCAGTCATTATTTCGCTATAACCCGGATAGCTGAACCAATACGGATTAGCATTATTTACTTTATTTCCATAATTTCTATTGCCATATAATTGTCCTTTTGAAGCAGCAACTGACCACATAAAAGGCATCAATTTTTCTCTGCGTTCTTTAACATCAGCACTCCAGTATTTATTAAAAATATAGGTACTGTCCCCTTGATTAAATCTTTTGTCTTTGGCAATTGCTTGATCCATTCCTTCAAATAGTTCATGCCATCTTAGTCCATCTGTCGTTATGATGATGATGTTTTCTGCTCGTTGTGCATGAGATAGAACACCTGTAAAAATCAACAATAGGAATACCGATTTTTTCATACTTAGTTATTTAAATATTTTTATCTGCCAATATATTAGGATGATTTTTACTCGTATTGACAATCAATTCACCAAACAGAGTATTTGCCCAAGCAAACCATTTGCGGGTAAACTGTTTTGCATCGTCTTTATGGAACGATTCATGCATAAATCCGGTATCGGCATGAGTTTTCTTCAAGATGCTGATACAATTTCGAATCTCGTTTTCATCCACACTGGTGATGGCTCTCAAAATAATACTCATTGGCCAAATCGTGTCGGCTCCCGTGTGTGGCCCACCAATTCCCTCGGCTGCTTTTCCTTTGTAAAAAAATGGATTATTCTCAGAAAGAACCACTTTTCGGGTATTTAAATACAAAGGACTGTCTGGTTTTACTGCTCCTAAATAAGGTAAGGACAATAGCGAAGGTACATTGGCGTCATCCATAAAATGGAAACTGCCATAACCGTTTACTTCAAATGCAATAATTTCGCCAAATTTAGGGTGGGTAATGATTCCGTTTTCTTTCAGTCCTTTTTGGACTTGCGCTCTCAATTCGGTTGCTTTTTTTACGATTTCATCATCTTTCAAAGCCGGAGTTGAACACATTTCGATCATGTAACCCAATATTTCGATAGCAAACATATTGCTCGGAATCAGATAACCAAACAAGGTGCTGTCATCACTTGGACGGAAAGTCGAGACAATTAATCCACAAGGTTTTACCGGATAACCATAACCTGATAAAGGGACACCATCAGTTGCCCAAGCGGTGGTTCTTTGGAAAGTGTAAGGTCCTTTGTCTGTCCAACGTTGTTGTTCTTTGAAAGTTTGTAAAACTAAATGCATGGCTTTTTTCCAGTTTTCATCAAACATTGAAGTATCGCCTGTTTCTTTCCAATAACCGTGCGCCAAACGAACAGGATAACATAAACTGTCGATCTCCCATTTGCGTTCGTGAATTCCGGGCTGCATTTTGGTTATATCGTTTTTCCATTCACTCACCTGATTGAAATCTTTGTAAAAAGCATTCGCATAAGGGTCTAATAAAATGCATTTTGTTTGGCGATTGATTACTCCTTTTACCAATTCTTTCAACTTTTTATCTTCTTTGATAAAAGGTATATACGGCCAAATTTGGGCAGTGGAATCACGTAACCACATGGCGTCAATATCTCCCGTAATCACATAGGTATCTGGTTTACCGTCGATGATTTCAAAATCGACTGTTGTGTCCAAAGTGTTTGGAAAACAATTTTCAAACAACCATGCCAATTCTGGATTAGCGATTTGCTTTTTGATTCGAACAATGGCATCTTCAATGGCTTTACTTGTGAATTTACGTTTTGCCAATGGCGGACGTTGACTCACGAAATCGGAAGTAAGATTGAAAAATGAATTAGTATTTGAAGCAAAAACTTCAGTGTTCAGTGCTAGCATTCCAGCTGATAAAATCCCTGTGTTTCTTATAAACTTTCTACGTGATTGCATATTTTTTTATTTTTTTGACCCAAATTGAACTAATCTCCAAAAATTGATTTTGTGAAAATTTGAAAAATTTGAGTGAGTTTATTTTTTCTCTGTTGAATACGAGTACGGATAATTCTCTTTCGAAATTCCTCGTTTTTCGTTTGGAGTGCTAATCATATTAAAATCCAATACCGCACCTTTTTGCAATTCAAAATGGTTGATATAATTTTTGTTATACACTTTTTGATTCCATTTCAGTTCTTGAACGTATTTGTTTTCGGCTGAATTTTTGTCTGCTTTAATGATGATTTGCTTTCCGTTTTCTAAAGTAATCGTTACTTTTTTGAACAAAGGCGCACCTAAAACATATTCATCCGAAGCGGGACAAACAGGGTAGAAGCCCATTGAAGAAAAAATATACCAAGCGGAAGTTTGTCCGTTATCCTCGTCACCGCAATAACCATCAGGTGTTGGTTTGTACAAACGGTTCATTACTTCTCTTGACCAATATTGTGTTTTCCAAGGTTGTCCTGCATAATTGTATAAATAAATCAGGTGTTGGATTGGTTGGTTTCCGTGTGCATATTGCCCCATATTCATAATTTGCATTTCACGGATTTCGTGAATCACACCACCATAATAGGAATCGTCAAATGTTGGAGGTAACGAAAATACTTCGTCTAATTTTGCTGTAAAAGCTTTTTCGCCTCCCATCAAATCCACCAATCCCTGAATGTCGTGAAAAACGCTCCAGCTGTAATGCCAGCTGTTTCCTTCGGTAAAGGCATCACCCCATTTGAATGGATTGAAATCTTTGACAAAACTGCCGTCTTTGTTTCGACCGCTCATTAAATTGAATTTTGGATTGAACAAGTTTTTATAGTTCATCATTCGTTTCTCGTACAAAGCAATTTCAGTTTCCGGACGATTTAAGGCTTTCGCTAATTTCCAAATTGCAAAATCATCGTAGGCATATTCCAAAGTACGTGCGGCATTCTCGTTGATTTTTACATCATAGGGAACATAACCCAGCGTGTTGTAGTATTCCACACCTTTACGTCCCGTGGCATTCGGACCTTCGTTGTTTGCACCGTGTTGCAATGCCTCGTATAAAGTGTTGATGTCATAGCCTCTCAAACCTTTTAAATAGGCTTCTGATACTACCGAAGCCGAGTTGTTGCCCACCATGCAATCTCTTAAGCCAGGACTTGACCATTCAGGTAAAAAGCCGCCTTCTTTGTAATCGTTAATCAAAGCTTCCTGCATTTCTTTGTTGATGGATGGATAAACCAAATTCAACAGAGGATATAATGCTCGGAAAGTGTCCCAGAATCCTGTTCCACCATACATATAACCGTCCAAAACTTTTCCGTTGTAGGGACTGTAATGCACAATTTTACCTTTGGAATCCACTTCATACAATTTTTGTGGAAAACAAACGGTTCGGTACAAACAAGAATAAAAAGTGTTAATCTGCTCTTCGCTTCCGCCTTCTGCTTTGACTTTTCCTAGAGTGGTATTCCAAACCGCTTTTGATTCGGCCACCACTTTTTCGAATGGGGCATTTTTCAATTCAGCTTTCAAATTTTGCTCAGCCTGTTCAAAGCTTATAAATGACGAAGCCACTCGAACATTGACTTTCTCTCCTTTATTGGTTTTAAAACCTACGACAGCGCCCGAATGATCTGCTTTCATTTCGAGTTGGTCTTTTACTAATCCATTTCCGTTCCAAGTATATTTGGTTTCAAAAGGTTTGTCGAAAATTAAAACAAAATAATTTTTGAAATTATCGGGAACGCCACTGCTGTTTCTGGTCGTGTAACCAATGATTTTGTTTTCGGAAGGAATGATTTTGATGTACGAACCTTTGTCGAAAGCATCAATGACAACAGAAGATTGTTCGTTTTTTGGAAAAGTAAATTGAAAATGGGCAGCTCTTTCAGTCGCAGTCAATTCGGCATTAATATCAAAATCGGCAAGGTAAACGCTGTAATAATGCGGTTTTGCAATTTCCGATTTATGACTGAACCAACTCGCTCTTTCATCTTCTTTGTAAGCTAATTTTCCCGTAACCGGCATAATCGAAAATTGCCCGTAATCGTTAATCCAAGGTGAAGGTTGGTGGGTTTGTTTGAATCCGCGTATTTTTTCGGCGGTGTACGTGTACATCCATCCGTCTCCCATTTTGCCTGTTTGTGGTGACCAAAAATTCATTCCCCAAGGACGCGCAATTGCAGGATACGTATTTCCGTTTGACAAACTGTGAACGGATTGTGTCCCCATCAAAGTATTGACAAAATCCACTGGGTTTTCGATTTTGCTTTGGGCATTTGAAATAATGCTCAAAAAGAGAAGTGCCAAAAACAAGAAGTTATTATTTTTCATTATATATTTTTTAAAATCTGATATTGACTCTTTAAAATGAAACATTAGCAAACACCGGTGCATGATCCGAAAGGAAAAGGTCGTTTAAAGTTTCAGCAAAAACTGCATATTTTTGAACTCTAATTCCTTTTGTTACCAAAATATAATCAATAAGAGGTCGGTCTTTAAAAGGTACTTTTCCGAAATCGTGATAGGACCAGTCTGGACCATACACGATTGAAGAAAGTTTTTTAGAATCCAATAGGCTTAACGATTTGTCAGCTGTTAGCAATGCTTGCATAACCGATGAATCGGGTTTTGCATTCAAATCTCCCATCATGATTTGAGGCATTCCTTCACTTAATTGAACCATTTTGGTTTTAATCAAATTCACGCTTTCTCTTCTTGCCACTTCGCCTATGTGATCAAAATGGGTATTTAGAACAAATAGTTTTTTTCCTGTAGTTTTGTCTTTCAATTGCACCCAAGTTGCTATGCGTTCGCAAGCTGCATCCCATCCTTTTGAAGGTATATCGGGTGTTTGACTTAGCCAAAAATAGCCCGATTTGATAAGCGTAAATTTATTTTTATTGTATAAAATTGGACTATATTCCCCTTTTTCCTTTCCGTCTTCTCTACCTACGCCAATGGCTCCATATTCAGTAAGATTTACTGTAAAATCCTTCAGTTGATGAGCCAGAACTTCTTGCATACCTAGAATGTCAACTTCGTTGAAACGAACCATTTTTTGAGCATTTTCTTTTCGAAACTGCCAGCTGTTCGAACCATCTCCCGGATTGTCATAACGAATATTAAAGGTCATAATGTTCAAATTCGATTGCGCTTTGGTTTGCGCAATTGTATTTGTAATGGTAAAAAATACCCCTAAAGCAAATATTATTTTTTTCATGTTTCTTTTCTGAAATGGTTGTGTTTTTCGAAACTTACTGTGGTCTGTCTGCTTTTGCAGTTCCAAAAGTCAATGATGGCTCACTTCCCATGTACAATTTCAATTCACCACCTTTTACAATCATATCATGTGTGATATACGATTTTGTATAAGGTTTTCCGTTGTATTCCACTTTTTGGATGTACATATTCGTTTTACTGTTATTTACAGCAGTCATTTTGAATGATATATTTTCTTTGTAATGAACAATCGCCTCGTCAACTGCTGGACTTCCAAAAACGTAAGCTCCGTTTGCAGGATTTACGGCATAGAATCCCATAGATGACAGCACATACCAAGCCGACATTTGTCCAACATCTTCGTTTCCGCAAATTCCGTCAATTTTTGTTGTATAAAATTGGTCAAAAACCTGACGAACTATTTTGGCAGTTTTCCAAGGCTGTCCGACATAAGCATACAAATACGGAATATGGTGACTCGGCTCATTTCCTTGTGCATATTGTCCAATCAAACCACTGATGTCCGGCGAAGCTTCTTCACCGGCTACTTTATCGGTTAATGTAAATAATTGATCAAACTTCTCAAGGAATTTTTGATCTCCGCCAAATAAGTCAATCAAACCATACGGATCGTGAGGAACTAACCAAGTGTATTGCCATGCATTTCCTTCTACATAATCATCTTTTCGGTGAGCAGATGACAAAGGATTGAAAGGCTCTCTCCATTGACCATTAGCCAATTTTCCGCGCATGAAACCTGTGTTTTTATCAAAATATAGTTTGTATAAATCCGCTCTTTTAGTAAAATAAGCGTAGTCGTCCATTTTGTTCAAATCTTTCGCCATACGAGCAATACACCAATCATCAATTGCATATTCTAATGCATTGGCAACGGTTTCGAATTGACTGTCAGCAGGAATGTATTGCAGTTTTTGAACATAATCCATTCCGGCACGGGTTTGCATGGCTGTTTTTTTGATGGCTTCATATGCCAAATTCACATCGTAATTTCGATACCCTTTAAAATAAGCATCTACAATTACAGGAATCGAGTGATTTGCGTTCATACAATCGGTTTCATTTCCCATCAAATGCCAAACCGGTAATCTTCCCTGTTGTTGGTATATGGCTAAAAACGTTTTTACAATATCGTTTATTTTGTCCTCTTGAGTAATGGTGTAAAGCGGATGCAGTGCACGATAGGTATCCCATAACGAGAATGTGGTGTAGTTCACAAAACCTGCATTTTTATATACCTTTTTGTCTGTTCCTCTGTAATCGCCATTTGCATCATTAAAAATTGACGGTGCAAACATCGTGTGATACAATGAGGTATAGAAAATTGTTTTTGTGTCTGCTTCGGCTTTGATGTCGATTTTTGCTAAAGCTTTATTCCATTTTGCATCAGCGTTTTGAACTACTTTTGCAAAATCCCATTGTGGAATTTCGGCTTTAATATTGGCTAAGGCATTTTCAACACTCACAGGTGAAATACCCACTTTGACCATAATCACATTTCCTTTTTTGTTTTTGAAATCCAAAATGGCTTTCATTTTTCGCCCTTCGCCTTGTAATCCTTTTTTAACAGCAATACTGTCATACATGGATATAGCTGAAATCTCTTCCGAAAATTCCATAGCAAAAAACAAGCGTTGGTCATCGGCCCAGCCTTTTGAATGGCGATATCCAACAATGGTTTTGCTTCCTGTTTTTTGAATCATGGTTTGTTTTGGACTGTCCCAACCCACACCGTCTGTAAGATCTAACAAAATGTGTGCTTCCTCTTTTGAGTTGAAAGTGTATTTATGGAAACCAACTCTTTCCGAAGTAGTCAATTCGGCTTTTACATTGTATTTATCCAAAATAACGCTATAATATCCCGGTTTCACTACTTCATTTTGATGCGAAAAAGTAGAACCATAACCGTTTGGATCTTTTTTCTCTGCTTTAACCAAAGGAACTTTTCCCGTTGCTGGCAATAATAAAATATCGTTTAAATCACCAATTCCAGTTCCGCTCAAATGGGTGTGTGTGAATCCGAGAATGGTATCACTGGAATAATTGTATGCACTGCACCAATCCCAACCTTCAAAAATGGTAGAAGGTCCCAATTGAACTGCCCCGAATGGAACATTTGCTCCTACAAAAATATGGCCATGACCACCAGAACCAATGTATGGATTTACAAATTGGGTGTAATTGGCATTTGTAGATTTTTTTGCTTTGCCCTGAGAAAAAATAGGCATTGCAAAAAACAAACTTGCCATTGCCAGAATTGTGCCTTTTAATTTGTTTGGTTGCATCTTTATTTGCTTTTAAATTTATTTTTTAACTTACTATTATTTACTTCTACTCAAAACATCAAACAGCGAAGTAATTGTAATTTCTGGTTTTGATATAGGAGTTTGAATCGTAATATTTTTTTCTTCGCCCGCTTTCAAGTCGAAATAATTATCACTCAATCTGCCCGTGTAACCTTTAATGTCTATCCACACATATTTTGCAGCTTTAACCGCTTTTAATGTGATAGTATTGCCTTCTATTTTGAAAGTGATTTGTGGATTTTCCAATTTTAAATCAATCGGGCGCACTTTATCGATAGTTGGTTTTACATCATCTCTGTAGGCTTCTTTCACAGCATACCAAGCGGCTTTAGGCTGGCGGTTGTAATAATCGGTGATACTCCAACTAGCTACTGGCCAGCAATCGTTCAGCTGCCACAACAAGGTTCCCATATTGTAAGGTTCCTTCGAGCGCTGAATTCCGATGATATTTTTAAAAGAATAATGCTGTAAACATTGTGTTAAATAGGTGTAATCCTTTACAGACCAAGTTTTTACATTGGTCGTATCTTTGAAATAACGATGAATGTATGAATTTAGTTTAGTAAATCCTTTACCAGCTTTTTGATGCGCTTTTAATACATCAGAATACAAATGTCTGTCTTCTTCAATTGTGATTTTTTCAATTGTGGAATAATTTGGCATTGCCTGCATTCCGTATTCGCTTACAAAACGACCGGTTTTTTTATGAGCTACCTCAATGTCTTCAATTCCCCACCATATTCCCCAATAGTGACTATCTCCCTGAGTAATGCTTTCTTTTTTTCCCCAGCCAAAAAGAGGGGAGCTGCTTACATAAGGACGATGCGGGTCGACTTCTTTTACCCATTTTGGAATACTGTCTTGAAATAATCGTTTGTAATCACCCCATAATTTGATAGAATCTTTTTTGTTCATTTTGAATTGCTTTTGCCAACCCCAATTTTTGAAAGCTTCGTCAATCTCGTTATTTCCACACCAAACCACAATTGAGGGATGGTGACGTAAACGTTTTACTTGATATTTCACTTCTTCTCTTACATTATCAAAAAAGTCTTTGTCACCGGGAACCATCGTCCCAGCAAACATGAAATCCTGCCAAACGTAAATCCCGTTTTTGTCACATAAATCATAGAAATAATCGCTTTCGTAAATTCCGCCACCCCAAATGCGAAGCATGTTCATATTTGCGTCTTTGGCCGTAGCAATTACTTTGTCGTATTCTGCGTTTGTCATTCTTGACAAAAATGCATCCGATGGAATATAATTTGCTCCTTTCATGTACACGGCTTTATCGTCTATTTTGAAATAAAACGAAGTACCAGCGGTGTCTTTTTCCTGTACCAATTCGTATTTGTGAGGTACTTTGTATTCTTCTTCAGTTTCCTTTTCATCGTATGCTTCCAAACGAACGGCTTTCCAAATTCCACAAGTGGTGAATTTTGGCCCCCAATCCCAGCCAAAATGATATTGGGCTTTACGAACATAGCATCTTGGATTGTCTGGAATAACATAAGGCAGATCTTTTTTTGCTAACGAATCAACCACATTTTGAGCCGATTTAAATACGATTCTCAATTCGTTATTCTCCGCTTTCAAATTTTGTTTTACATCTGCAGACCATTGACGGAACATATTATTGGCATTCAAAATTTCTATTCCGTTGATGTAAACGGTTGCGTAAGTGTCCAGTCCGTCAAAAACCAGTAAATTGTTTTTCTTTTTCAAAAATTCGGGGGCCACATTAAAAGTGGTTTTGTATTCCCAATCTTTTTTCTCGATCCAGACTAATTTTTTCTCGTTATCGCGATAGAACGGATCCGGAATCATTTTGTTTTTCAATAAATCGGTATGCACTTCGCCTGGAACTGTTGCAGGACGCCAATCATTTTTGGTCACTTCGCTGAATTGCCAACCTTTGTTAATTTCCATCGAAATTTTTTCCTGGTTGCTGGAGCAGCTTGTTCCCAAAAAGTACGTTGCCACCAAAAGGAGCAACATACTTAAATTGTTTTTTTTGATTCTATTCATCATTTGTTTTTTTTATTTAAACAGGAATTTTTAATTGAATGTTTTTTATTTTGTTTCTCCTTTTTCGGGTTGCAAATCTTCCAAAATTGGTGTTTCGATAGATTTTAAAGCCGTTTGGAGTTTGTCATTTTTTTGTTCGAAAATCACTATTTCATTTATGCCTTCTTTCAACCAACAACCAGGTAAATACAGAGTTTGTTGTGGGCCAACGCTCCAATAGCGCCCAATATTGATTCCGTTGATGAATACAATTCCTTTGCCCCAATCTCGCATATCAAGAAAAGTGTCCCCTTTTTTGGTCAATTGAAAAGTACCTTGGTAAAGTGCAGGTTGACCCACTTTTGCATTGTTTTTGGCATCAGCCAGATTCGGCATTTTGTCCATTGGTAGTGAATACATATTCCAGTCGCCGGTGATTGTCGCACCGTTAATAATGACAGGTGAAATGATACCTTTGGTACTGTTGATGATGTTTGCGCCGTAGTTGATGCGTCCCATATTCTCAACGATAATGTCCAAAGTTGCATTGAAAGGAACGTCAATTGTGCATTCGTAATTTTTGTAATAGCTATTCAATTCGGCCACTTTTTGACCATTAATATATACAATTGCGTAGTCGCGAAGTCCTTTTAATTCTAATTTTCCGCTAATAGGTTGTTTGAACTTTTTGCTGTACCAAACATAACCGTGACCTTGATTTAATTCCTCAAAAGTCAACGGATTTTCATTGTTAACCGGTTTTGTTTTATTTTTCAATGATTCTAAAGACACGGCTTTGGTCAATTTGATTTCTGGAATCGAAATCACATCGATTTTAGCAGGAATAGCTGGAGTCTTAGGCGTTTTTAATAATTCACGAATAGCGTTGTATTTTTCATTTGCCCAGCCTGCTTCACTGATAGGAGCATCATAATCATAAGATGTCAGATCCGGTTGGATATCGTGGTTACCATCATAATTGGCACCAGACGTAAATCCGAAATTCGTTCCTCCGTGTACCATATAATAGTTGAACGAAACACCCGCATCAAGATATTTTTTGGTTTGTTTGGCAACAGTTTCGGTAGCAACTTTTGGAAAAGGTTCAGCCCAATGATCCAACCATCCAGGATAGAATTCGGCCACCATGTAAGGACCTTTTCCGCCGTTAAATTTATTTACCACTTCTTTGAGTTTGTCTACATTATCTTCACCATTTGCTGTAGGCAAAGCTCCTGGAAGTGCTCCTTCTGCAAAAAGCCAACTTCCGTCTGAAGTAAAGAAAGGCACGTTGAAACCAACGTCTTTCAGCTGTTGAAAAACTGCCGCGCTGTATTTTTTGTGCTCTTCTATCGAAATATCTTTGCGTTGGGAAACATACGAACCAAATTCGTTTTCACCCTGAACCATGATAATTGGTCCACCATTAGTAACCAATAAATTTTTAACTTGTCCGTAAAGCACAGTGAAATAGGATTTGGTTGCTGCCAAATATTGAGGGTTGTTTCCACGTATCACCATCCCGGGCACTTTTTGCAGGAACCAAGGATAACCACCAAATTCCCATTCGGCACAAACATAAGGTCCTGGGCGTAAAATTACGTACAGTCCTTCTTCCTGTGCAATTTTGATATATTCCGCTACATCTCGATTTCCAGTTTTAAAATCCCAAACGCCTGGAGCTGTTTCATGGTAATTCCAAAAAACATAAGTTGCCACAGCATTCAATCCCATCGCTTTCATCATTTGAAATCGATTGCGCCAATATTCTTTAGGAATTCGGGCATAATGCATTTCACCGCTATGAATCTGGATGTTTTTCCCATCCAAAACAAAATTACCGTCTTTGATGGCAAAAGTGTGTTTCTTTTGTCCGAATGCATTAGAAATCAGCACTAAGAAAAGAAAAAAGCTGAATACGTTTTTTTTCATTTTATGAATAGTTAGTTTTTTTATAGAAAAAATATTTTGCATTTGTAAGTTTACCGTAATCCGCCAATTTTTAACTTGCAGCGTTCTATTATTAGCGAATTAGCGGTGAAACATATTTTTTTAATTCAAAAATTCAAGTGTTTTGGTTGACCAATCGTTGTCAAAGAAACCGCTTACTTTCATTTCCGGTAAACCTTTCATAAGCAAATCGGCTTTGAAAATCATTACATCTGGGAAACCTGTAATTCCCGAAATGTAATTGTTTGCCCAAGTTGCTTTCATTCCCGCATCTGAAGTTCCCGCTACAACGCCTACCATAGCCGTTTTGCTGTCTTTTCTAGGGAATATAAAATAAGCAGCCAAATCATCTCCTTTTAGTGTTTTGTCGCTCACTTTTATTTGTTGGTTGTCAATTTGAATTGGAGAATCTTTCAATAACAATTTCCATGCGCTGTTGTTTGAAGCATTTCCGTAAATGACCACATTCCTGTCTTTGTATTTTTCCAATGAAAATTCTTTGTCCGAAATCACGTCGATACTCCCGTTACCTCTGTAATAAAAAGTTTCTGCATCAAAACGAGCCCTGTTTAAATACCATTCCCGCTCCGAGGTTGAGCCTCCAGTAGCATAAATAAAAACGACGCTATTGTTGAAAGCAAATTTAAATCCGCCTTGGCGTTCTGCGTATTTTTGGGCTGTGTTGATTTCGTTTACCAAAGACCATTTTTCGTCTTTTAAAGATACAATTGCTTTTTTATCTGATGTAGTTTTTAGTTTTTGGTCGTTGATATTTATGATGATTTCACCCTTTAAGTCCAATGAAGCCAAGTCGAGTTCAAGAATAGAAACATTTTCTGTTTTTACGGTAATTTGTTCCTTTTCAATTTTAGCATTGATATTCGAAAAATCAAACGGGCGAATTTGTTGTTGTAATTTTATCCAATAATCAGTTGAAGACACCGCAGGAGTGGCTGTGTGAAAATCAATTTCTTTGACTTCTTTATTGGTTGGAATGGTTTGGCGTTTGAAGAATTCAAAAATTGGAAACCAATCTACAGAATGATCGCCATACCAATGTTCTCCACCGGGATATTCGTAA
Organism: Flavobacterium sp. A45; assembly: GCF_002001005.1. GTDB lineage: Bacteria > Bacteroidota > Bacteroidia > Flavobacteriales > Flavobacteriaceae > Flavobacterium. Next base: position 2,200 of record NZ_MUNX01000105.1, on the reverse strand, counting down.
TAGCAGAAATTCGGATGGAAAGTGCCTAAAATTTGACGCATTTCTCTTACTTGTGAAATAGGTACTGTCGAATCGGCATCGCCATGAAGCATGTAAACACCCGATTGTTTCAGATTTTTCACAATACTTTTCACACGCCCTGAATTGGCTGAACGTTTAATTGTTTCAAAAGCTTTGAATTGATCGTGCATTTCATCGCCTTTATCAAATCCATAGGTTGCAATGTCAGGGTAGGAGGCACAGGGTGCAATTGCAGCAAATTTATCGGGATAGGTCGTTCCCAGAAACCATGTTCCGTGGCCACCCATAGAATGCCCAGTTAAATAGGTTTGAGCTGGAATGGTGTTGAATGTTTTTTTGGCTTCGGCCAAAACTTCCAACGCATCGATTCTTCCCCAGTCTTCCCAGTTGAAACCAAAAGGGCGACGATTTGTGGCAGCAACAATTTGTGCCCAATCTTTTTGTTTGTAGGCACGTGCCTGATTTCGTGCTTCGACGGATGCACCGTGAACCGAAAGGATTAAGGCTTTTGGTCCGCTTCCCAATGCGGGCGCCACACTATAATATTGAACGCTGTTATCGACCTTGCTTATAAATGTACGTTCATGGTGTACCGTTGCGGAACGTTGTTGAATACTAACTTCTGTTTCGTCAATCACTTTTCCGCTTTTGTCCGAAAGCGTTATTTTCATTTTTAATTCACCAGTATAATCAGTTTTTGCAGCAGGAACTTTGAATTTTACTTTTCTAACAAACAAAGGTATAATGGCATCAGTTGCATAAGTCGCTGTTTCGCCACTTGACAATTTTGCTGTAATGACAAGGTTTTTTAGGTCTTTTTCGGTGGCATTGATGATGCGTATTGAAGCCCATTTTTCGTCTTTTTCGCCATTGATAACATCTGGAAGTGTCAGGTCGCGTTTGGTAAAGAGTATACTTTTTGAAGGAATGACAATATTTGATTTTACGCGGCCAAAACGTCCTTTGGTATAAATAAATTCGTTTGCCCCTTTGCGAAGTTTAAACGGAATCAAAGTATATCCAAAATCGTAATGATCACCTTCGTGTGGCAAACCGTTGATGTAAGTGCGTGTTCCGCCTGTGGTTTCCAGAAGTGCGATTAGCTCTTTTGGTGAATTGTATTCCGTATAAAGAAAAGCCGATCTCATTTCTTTTTGGCTGAAAGCTCCAGTTGAATCATTCTTGATGGACTGCCAATCACCTTTTTGTTTGTTTGGGTTTATGAATTTACCAACTGCATATTGCCAAGCAACAGGGTCTTGTCCATTAAAAAGCGTACCGTTTTTTTTATCTGTTGGAAGAAAATATCCGTCTGTGAAATGGTGTAAAACACTTCCTTCGGCTGTTGTTATAATTTTTTCTTTCCCAAAATATTCAACCACATTTCCTGTGACTTTTGTTTGTGCGAACAAATTAGTACTCAAAACAACAAATGATAATATCAGCCTTGTCTTCATTTCTATCAATTTTAATTTTTATTCATTCTTGTTGTGTACTTATTTCTTATCGCAATTTTCATAAATCATTTTAACTAAATCGGTTTAGTATAAAGTGTCAAAAAAATGGAAACACAGTGATTTCCATTTTAACTTGAACAGCAATGATTCGCATGCAGTTGTCACAAATATAAAGAAATTAAATTCACTAAAACAATTATTTTTTGTTAATAAGAAGCATTTTTAATTTTTTTAGAGATTTAACTAATAACCTTTAGCTCTTGTCAAAGTAATCGGATTAATTTCTGTTTCATGGGCTTTCTCATATAAAATCCAGGAATTGTTGTCTTTTCCTTTTTCGAGAGTCCAACTTCTTTTCGGATCGGCCAATTTTCTTTTTAAATCATCTGGAAAAGTATTTGCGGCTCTGGCATCTTTCCAAGTTCGGATGGCTTGGAAAATTTGTTGTTTCTGAGGACAGCTTTCTACATTTTTTTGATTGATACCCAACATGTATGTGGCTCCAACACCAACTGATATGGCTTGAACGTGTTCATAATCTTCCACTTTTGAATTTTTGTCTATGCTAGAGTTTCATTCTTTTCCATCTTTTGTATGTAAAATTTTTTAGAAAATCTAAATTACATTATTAGCAGTTTAATGCTTAGCTCAATTTTATCCATATTTAACTGTTATTTGTCTTTGTTATTCTTAAAAAAGAAAAGTTGTGTACTATTATATAG
>NZ_MUNX01000102.1 GCF_002001005.1 Flavobacterium sp. A45 | reverse complement strand
TTATAAGCACAATACATAGATATTTCAAGTTTAGTTACTTAATAATATTTATATTACTACTCCTTAAGATTAAAAATATATAATTATAAAAACATGAGAACTACATCAATTAATGGTAATGACATAAGCTTCAAAAAAGCAGGTCAGTTTGAAGACACCCGTTTTGAAAAAATCCATAACGTAATTTTTAAAAACTCAACGGATGCTTCAATAATCGTTGCTCAAGAGATTGCCGATTTAATTCGTTCGAAACAAGAAAAAAATAAAAAGTGTGTATTAGGGTTGGCTACGGGTTCTTCACCAATAAAAGTATATCAGGAATTGGTTCGTATGCACAAAGAGGAAGGATTGAGTTTTGACAATGTTGTGACTTTCAACTTGGATGAATATTATCCAATGCCAAAGGAAAGTAATCAAAGTTATCATTACTTCATGCATCAGCATCTTTTTAATCATGTGGATATCAGACCCGAAAATGTGAATATTCCGGATGGTACTGTTGCTTTGGAAGATTTAAATCAGTTTTGTGTTGATTATGAAATGAATATTAAAAATGCCGGTGGACTTGATTTTCAATTGTTGGGAATTGGGCGAACTGGTCACGTTGGATTTAATGAGCCAGGTTCACACATAAATTCTGGAACTAGAATCATCACTTTGGATCATATAACTAAAGTAGATGCTTCTGGAGATTTTAATGGAATTGGTAATGTTCCCAAAAAAGCAATCACGATGGGAGTTTCCACCATTCTGAGATCCAAAAGAATTGTTTTGATGGCTTGGGGACAGAACAAAGCCTCTATTATCAAGAGAACTATTCAAGGTGATATTAGCTCTGAAATTCCTGCAACTTTTTTGCAAAATCATAATAACACCACTTTTGTATTAGACGAAGGGGCTGCCTCAGAATTAACCAGATTGGAAACACCTTGGTTGGTAGGGGAGTGTATCTGGACGGAACAGTTGAAAAACAAAGCAATTGTTTGGCTTTGCCAACATACCGATCAATCCATTCTAAAATTAACCGACAGAGATTACAACAATAACGGAATGTCCGATTTATTGGCTGCCGGAAGTTCTTCTTATGATTTGAATATTAATATGTTCAACGTGTTGCAGCATACCATTACTGGATGGCCGGGAGGAAAACCAAATACGGATGATTCTCACCGTCCAGAGAGGGCTAATCCAGCTAAGAAAAGAGTAATTCTGTTCAGTCCACATCCAGATGACGATGTTATTTCAATGGGAGGAACATTTGCCAAATTAATCAAACAAGGTCACGATGTCCATGTAGTGTATCAAACCTCAGGTAACATTGCAGTTACCGATGATGAGGCATTGAAGTTTGCCGAAGTCTGCAATGATTTTGTTGAAAAAGATAAATCAGGAATCAATTTTCAAGCTGTAATTGATTCAATTAATTCTAAACCACTAGGACAAAGCGATTCTGCTGAAGTGCGTAAACTAAAAGGATTAATCAGAAGACGTGAATCATACGCAGCAACCAGATACATTGGTTTGAAAGATGAAAATACTCATTTCTTGGATATGCCGTTCTATGAAACGGGTATGGTTCAAAAGAAGCCGTTAGGGCCTGAAGACATTGCTATTGTAAAAGAAATTATAGAAAGAATTAAGCCGCATCAAGTATTTGCTGCAGGAGATTTGGCTGATCCGCACGGTACACACGAAGTATGTTTGAATGCTATTTTTGCGGCGATGAAAGCATTAAAATCAAAACCATTCATGAACGATTGTTGGTTGTGGTTATATAGAGGCGCTTGGCACGAATGGGATATTCATGAAATTGATATGGCTGTTCCATTGAGTCCTGACGAAGTAATGTTGAAAAGACAAGCTATTTTATACCATCAGTCTCAAAAAGACAGAGTGATGTTCCAAGGAAATGATTCGAGAGAATTTTGGGTTAGAGCCGAGGATCGAAATAAAAATACTGCTAAGTTATACGATAAATTAGGACTTGCCGAATATGAAGCGATTGAAGCTTTTAAACGTTTTGAGTACTAGTACTATAGTTTTGTTTTGTGTTAAGTTTAGTGCTAGGCTCTAAGTTTTTTTATGAACTTTAAAACTTGGGTTTAGCACTATTTTACATTTTTTACTAACATATTTTTTTATCTAATGAAATATATCCTGTTTTTTTTATTTGCCTCTTTTGTTTCGACAGCTCAAGTTACTAAAGAGCAGTTAAATATTATGCCATGGCCTCAAAATATTAGTCTTAATCAAGGTTCTTTTGCACTTACAAAGAATTTTAAAGTAAATATTACTGGAGCTCCAAATTCAAGAATATTTATTGGTGCGACTAATTTTTTGCGACGTTTGGACGGAAGAACAGGTTTGTTTTTCAATCAAGGATTTATAAACGGATTAAATGAAGTTCCTGATGCTGAATTGCAAATTAATTGTGTTCGATCTGGAAAAATTGAATTATATGAAGATGAAAGTTATTTATTGGAAGTAACAGCCAATAAGATTACCATAAATGCAACTACAGATGTTGGAGCATTACATGCATTGGAAACCCTTTTGCAATTGTTGCAAAACAATAGCACATCTTATTATTTTCCGACTTCCAACATATCTGATTTTCCAAGATTTACTTGGAGAGGGTTGATGATTGATGTTGCCAGACATTTTATGCCAATTGATGTAATAAAGCGTAATTTGGATGGAATGGCTGCGGTAAAAATGAATGTTTTTCACTGGCATTTAGTGGATGATCAAGGTTGGAGAATAGAGATGAAGAAACATCCGAAGCTGATTCAAATGGCATCTGATGGGAATTATTATACTCAAGAAGAAATAAAAAGTGTTGTAAAATATGCTGCAGATAGAGGGATTTTAGTAGTTCCGGAAATTGATGTTCCTGGTCATGGATCTGCAATATTGACCGCTTATCCAGAAATTGGAAGTAAAGTGGTGAATTTGAATGTGGGTTCTGGAGAGAACGGTCAGCAGTTTACTCAAGTGCAATCATATACTCTTGAAAGAAACGCAGGTATTTTTACACCTACGCTTGACCCTTCAAATCCAAAAACATATCAATTGTTAAGTGAATTTTTTGATGAAATCTGTCCGCTCTTTCCTGGTAAATTTTTTCACATAGGAGGTGATGAAAATGAAGGGAAAGACTGGGACTCAAATCCTAAAATTCAGGAATTCAAAAAGAAACATAATTTGGCAACAAACCATGAATTGCAAACGTATTTCACTATGCAATTAATTCCAATGCTCAAAAAGCATAAAAAAGAATTAATGGGATGGGAAGAAATTATGACCAAGAATATGTCCAAAGATGCCATAATACATTCTTGGAGAGGAACAAACGAAGGTCAGGCAGCAGGCCAATCATTAGTTGAGGCAGTAAAAGGTGGATATAAAACCGTTTTGTCAAATGGATATTATATTGATTTAATGTTAGGAGTTGAAAATCATTACACTGTGGATCCAATGCCAAAAAATGTAACTCTGACTAATGAAGAAAAAGCAAGAATTTTGGGAGGAGAAGCAACTATGTGGACCGAATTAGTGACACCTGGCACAATTGATTCCAGAGTATGGCCTAGAACAGCCGCCATTGCTGAACGATTTTGGTCAAATGAAAATATTACCGATATCAATAGTTTACGCAAAAGATTGAATACAGTTTCTTTTAGATTGGAAGAACTCGGGCTGACACATTTAAAGAGCAAAGAGGGTTTGCTGAGAAATATTAGCAACAATCAAGAAAATGAAGCATTACTTGATATGTCTAATATTTGTGAACCTATTAAACAATATTCAAGAAATAAAGGAGGTACTGAATACCAAATGTATTCACCACTGACTTTATTTGCGGATGTCTGTACTCCAGATGCTTCCGATGCAATAGGATTCGATGGAGCGGTTACCAATTATTTAAATAATAAAACAAATGAAAATCAAATTATTGTTACTAATTATTTAAATAAATGGATTAAGATGCATACAGATTTGACGATCTTAAGTAATAATGCGCCTTTGGTTCAGCCACTTTTGCCATTGTCAAAAAGTATAAAAGATATTTCGGAGCAACTTTTGCTTAAAATTGATAAAAAACAAAATATAGATGTTTCTGTATTGAATGGATTATTAGAGAACTGTAATTCCAAAGAACATGCCGATGTTGAATTAGCGGTATATAATAGCTTGAAAAAGTTAGTTCAAGCTTAATTTAAATTCAAAAATAAAAGTTGGAATCGTTAAGATTGAGTTTGGTTATTTGTATTTTAATATGATCTCTTTATTTTGAATTGCTATTGTTTTTCTGTGAAAACAATATTTTAAACCTGGTAATTCTTTGCCAGGTTTTTTTTGAAGCATTTACGTGCTAGTAAGATTAAACGTGTTATAATACTTAATTTGCTAATGATACCCGTCAAAAAAATAGTTGTATTTTGTTGTATTTTATTTTGTCAAATGTCTTTTTCACAATGGGATTGTTCCAGTGCTCTTACTATATGTGGCAATACAACTTTTACAGGAATAATAAAAACATATCCAGATGAAACTCAGTTTAATGGTCATGTAAGCTGCGGAATTTACATTCATACTCCGATGATATGGTTGAAAGTTACTATTGTAAAAAGCGGTAGTTTTGGGTTTGTACTGACACCCAAAAGTCAAAATCCACAAGCTGATTTAAACTTTTTTGTTTTTGGTCCAAACGTTACTTGTGGTGATATCGGACAGTCCATTCGTTGTTCGTATACTTCACCTACAGAAATATTTTCAAGTAAAAATGCAACTGGATTAATTCCTGGTGCTTACGGAATAAGTAGGCAGTCTAACGAAGGGAATGGCTTTCTTGAAATGTTAGACGTAAAAGCGGGAGAAAGCTACTATATTGTTGTTATGGATGCAGAATCTCCTTATGATCAGTTTTCACTTGATTTTAATGGCACAGCAACAATAGACGCTCCTCCTGAAATAAAAACACCAAAAATATTTGGTAGTTATGGTGCGAAAATCTGTGAATCGGATGGTGTAAATGATTTTATTACAAATATTGATCTAAATGAAATTGCTGCTACTGCTGTAGGAAACCAAAATAATGTTGAAGCTTCTTTTTACATAAGAGGTGGGGATGCAATAAAAGACATCCGAAGGCTTCCTAATGGATTTCGAAACACCGAAAGTCCACAAAAGGGATATATTAGATTAACCAATACTGTTTCAAAATGTTTTGTAGTTGAGGAATTTATTTTTACGGTAGAGCCATTGCAGACTCCTTTTCCATTAAATGTTGCTGGGTGTGATGTAAATCAAACGGGTTTTGTACATTTTAATTTAGCTGAAAATGATTTGCTGTTACAAGAAAATAATCCAAATAGAATTGTAACCTATCATCCCGCTGCAAATGATATGGTAACATTGCCAAAAGATTATGTAAACAAAGTGGCGTATCAAGAAGAGACTATTTATGCAAAAATATTGGATACAAAATCGCTTTGCAGTGTTTTTAAGCCTTTCAAATTAATAATAAATAAAACGCTTCCAAATGTAAAACCAGTACAGTTAACACAATGTGATATTGGTAATGTGCCAAGTGATATAAAAACATTTAATCTCTCGGAAGCATCGGATGCATTGACTTTAGGCGATTCTCAGTTTGCTGTAAAATTTTACCTTAACAATTCAGATGCTCAAAGTGATGTAAATCCCTTAGATTTCTTGTACACCAATGTTACAAATCCACAAACAATAATTGCCAAAGTAACAAACAAAACTACCGCTTGCTATGCTTTTACAACTGTAGATTTGAAAGTAAAAAAAGGTACAACACTAACCCAAATAATAGAAAAATGCGATGATGATGCCATAGCCGATGGTATTGTGAAATTTAATCTAGCCGACGCAGGCTTCGAAAATAATGGAAACAAAGCCACTTATTTCCTAACATTAGAAAATGCATTATTGCTTCAAAGTCCAATATCATCAAGTTTTACAAATACACAGCCCAATCAGCAAACGGTATATGCCAGAGTCCAAAATGAAAATGATTGCATTGGGATTAATACAATTGATTTAAAAGTGGCGGTTTTGCCAAATCTTGAAAAAAATGAAACATTGTATTTGTGTTTAAATGAAACAGATGATTCAATAAAATTAAATTCAGGAATTTCTATCTCCGATATAATTAATTACCAATACAAATGGTCTCCAAACGGAGAAATAACTTCTGATATAGAAGTTTATAAGGAAGGAACTTACACGGTTGTGGTCAAAAATCAAAATGGATGCACCAAAGAGCGCATATTTATAGTGAAAAATTCAGAACTTGCAAAAGTCTATGAAGTCATAATAGACGATTTTACCGAAGCAAAAAAAGTTACTATTTCAGCATCAGGGCAAGGAATTTATGAGTATTCTTTAGATAATATATCCGAAAATTATCAAACTTCCCCCATTTTTGATGACGTTGCTACAGGTATTCACGATTTGTACATAAAAGATCTTAATGGCTGTGGTATTCTACATAAGACAATTTCTGTTTTAGGTGCCCCAAAATACTTTACTCCAAATGGAGATGGTATAAATGACAATTGGAATATTTGGGACTTAAACACTCCATCTAATTCAAATGCAATCATTGAGATATTTAACCGTTTTGGTAAACTTCTAAAACAAATTTCGCCAAAAGAGGTGGGGTGGGATGGTACCTTTAACAATTTTCCTTTGCCAGCTGACGATTATTGGTACACATTACAATTATCAGACGGAAGATTTACAAAAGGTCATTTTTCGCTTTTACGATAATAACAGGTATATTTTAAATGAAGAAAAAAATATAATAATGTGAACCTAATGGAATTTTATCAGGTTTTTTTTGAATAAATAAAATCATTATTTTTTTGTACTTTTGCACAAAATTTTAATAAAAAGACATTCATGTTAACAGTCAATAATTTATCAGTTCAGTTTGGCAAGCGAATTTTGTTCGACGAAGTAAATACAACCTTCACACACGGAAATATTTATGGAGTTATTGGAGCCAATGGTGCTGGAAAATCAACTTTTCTTAAAATAATATCAGGTGATATGGATCCAACTTCTGGACATATTCATTTGGAACCAGGAAAACGTATGTCGGTCTTAAATCAGAACCACAATATGTTTGATGAACATACGGTACTGGAAACCGTAATGATGGGTAATAAAGTTTTGTATGCTGTTAAATCAGAAATGGACGCACTTTACCTAGATTATAATGATAAAAATGCAGACAGAATAGGGGAGCTGCAAGTTCAATTTGAAGAGATGAACGGTTGGAATGCTGATTCTGATGCTGCTTCAATGCTGTCAAATCTTGGAATTACAGAAGATAACCATTATACTCTAATGGGCGATTTGGAAGGAAAAATCAAAGTTAGAGTACTTTTGGCGCAAGCTCTTTTTGGAAATCCAGATTTATTAATCATGGATGAGCCTACCAATGATTTGGATTTTGAAACCATTGCTTGGTTAGAAAATTTCTTGGCAAACTATGAAAATACAGTGATTGTGGTTTCTCACGACAGACACTTCTTGGACTCCGTTTGTACACATATATCGGATATTGATTTTGGTAAAATAAACCATTATTCTGGGAATTATACTTTTTGGTATGAATCAAGCCAATTAGCTGCGAAACAACGTGCGCAACAAAACAAAAAAGCCGAAGAAAAGAAACAAGAATTGGAAGAATTTATTCGTCGTTTTTCTGCGAATGTGGCCAAATCAAAACAAGCTACTTCTCGTAAAAAAATGATTTCTAAATTGAATATTTCAGAGATTAAACCTTCAAGTCGTCGTTATCCAGCTATTATTTTTGATCAGGATCGTGAAGCGGGAGATCAAATTCTGAATGTACAAAATTTAAGTGCTTCTATTGATGGCGAAGTTTTGTTTAAAGGAGTTGATTTAAATATGGCAAAAGGCGATAAAATTGTTCTTTTTTCAAAAGATTCGCGTGCTACAACTGCTTTTTATGAAATTTTGAATAATAATCAAAAACCAGATTCTGGAGAATTTGATTGGGGAGTTACCACAAATCAAGCATATTTACCGGTTGAAAATCATTCGTTTTTTGAAAATGATTATACTTTAGTTGATTGGTTACGCCAATGGGCAAAAACGGAGGAAGAACGTGATGAAGTTTTTATTAGAGGTTTCCTTGGGAAGATGATCTTCTCTGGTGAAGAGGCTTTAAAAACAAGTAGAGTTTTATCTGGAGGAGAAAAAGTTCGTTGTATGTTGTCAAGAATGATGATGGAACGCGCTAATATCCTAATGCTAGATGAGCCAACCAATCACTTGGACTTGGAATCTATCACCGCATTCAATAATTCATTGAAAAACTTCAAAGGATCGGTTATTTTTACAACTCATGACCATGAATTTGCTCAAACCGTTGGTAATCGTGTCGTTGAATTAACTCCAAACGGAGCTATAGACCGTTACATGACTTTTGACGAATATTTAGATGATGAAAAAGTTCAAGAATTAAGAGTTAAAATGTATTCTTAAGAATAAATAAATTTCAATAAATTTTAAGCTTCTACATAAATGTAGGAGCTTTTTTTTTGGACGATAATATTCAGAATGAGTGTTTTATTTATAATGAATTTAGAAATTAATTTTTAGTTATTGATAGAAAATTAAGATACTTTTGAGATAATAATTGTTTCATTTTTTTATCATATTTATGTCAAACAATACTTTTAATTTAAAAACACCAAGAATAGAAGTTGTCGATGCTTTGCGAGGATTTGCAATTATGTCTATTATGTTATTGCATAACATTGAACATTTTGATTATTACTATTTCCCAGAGGCATTACCGGAATGGATGAAAGTTTTGGATAAAGTAATTTGGGAAATATTATTTTTCCTTTTTGGTGGAAAATCCTATGCGATTTTTGCTTTACTGTTTGGTTTTAGCTTTTATATTCAAAATGATAATCAAGAGAAAAAAGGGAAGGATTTTAGAGGAAGATTTCTTTGGAGATTAGTGCTTTTATTAGGTTTTGGGTTAATAAACACAGTTTTTTACGAAGGTGATATTTTGATGATTTACGCTGTATTGGGACTTACTTTAATTCCTGTTTGCAAATGGAATGATAAAGTAGTTTTTATTACTGCCGTTATTTTGATGTTACAGCCTTTGGAGTGGACAAAATTCTTTTATATGTTGTCGCATCCAGAATATGTTCCAATGCCAAATTTGTCGGATCGTTATTTTGGAATGATGGGAGAGTATCTAAAAAGTAATTCCTTTATGGATTATGCGGTAGGGAATCTTAATATTGGGAGATTAGCTTCCGTTTCTTGGTCATGGGAAAATGGACGTTTTTTTCAGGCTCCATCTTTATTTATGTTTGGAATGTTAGTTGGACGTAAAAAACTTTTTATTGCATCAACTGACAGCAATTTATTTTGGAAAAAAGCTTTGCAATGTGCCATTGTTCTTTTTGTTCCTTTATTTACATTAAAAACATTTTTGCCAGCAATGATAGAACGAAAAGCTACAATGAATAGTCTTTCGATAATTATAGCATCTTGGTCTAATTTGGCTTTTATGATTGTTATAGTGGCTACATTTGTTTTGATTTATCAAAAAGAGTCGATACATAATCTTTTGTCAAAACTGATTCCTTTTGGGAAAATGAGTTTGACTAATTATATAATGCAGTCCATTGTAGGGTCTTTTATTTACTATCGATACGGGTTGGGTCTTGTTGAATATACTGGAGCAACGTATTGTCTGTTAATCGGAATTGCTTTATTTATTTTGCAAATATCATTCTGTACGTGGTGGTTAAAAAATCATAAGCAAGGTCCGTTGGAGTATATTTGGCATAAGGCAACATGGATTTCTTTTAGGAAAAAAAGAAATAATTTTTCTGATGTTGCAATGAATAAATCCTAATTCGGAATTTGTATATTTGCTTAACCAAACCTACGATGTTTTAAAATCGAATGTTGCATTTTGAAATCACATTGATAAAGTCGTAAATCTTTTAAAACCAAATAATTGCATATATGAATCAAAAAGTGTTACTCAATTCAAAAGAAGTCAATATTATTTTGAATCGTTTGGCTTGTCAATTAATTGAAAAACATCTTGACTTTTCCGATACCGTTTTGATAGGGATTCAACCTAGAGGAACATTTTTGGCAGAACGATTAAAAGAACTATTAGAAAAAGAATATCACATACCAAATGTATCTTTAGGATATTTGGATATCACTTTTTTTAGGGATGATTTTCGAAGAACCAATAAGCCTTTGGAAGCCAATAAAACACAAATTGATTTTTTAGTTGAAGAAAAAAAAGTGATTTTTATTGATGATGTATTGTACACAGGACGCAGTATTCGTGCTGCTTTGACAGCTATTCAATCTTTTGGAAGGCCTTCTGGAATAGAATTATTGACATTAATTGATCGTCGTTTTAGTAGAGACTTACCCATTCAACCCGATTATCGAGGTCGTCAGGTAGATGCGATTAATGGTGAAAAGGTAAAAGTTTGTTGGGCTGAGCAAGATGGAGAAGATGGTGTTTATTTGGTTACCAATTGATTGCAGACAGCAGGTTGCAGAATTAACATTAAACGATTAAACAATTTAAACGAATAAACAAAAAACATAATGAGCGAATTAAGTGTAAATCATTTATTAGGTATTAAATATATTAACGAGAATGATATTAACCTGATTTTTGAAACTGCCGATCATTTTAAAGAAGTAATTAATCGCCCAATAAAGAAAGTGCCTTCATTGCGGGATATTACAATTGCTAATATTTTTTTTGAAAACAGTACACGAACAAAATTATCATTTGAATTAGCTCAAAAACGTTTATCTGCTGATGTAATCAGTTTTTCGGCAGCACAATCTTCGGTAAAAAAAGGAGAAACATTAATAGATACGGTAAATAATATTCTTTCGATGAAAGTGGATATGGTTGTCATGAGACATTCGAATCCTGGTGCCGCTTATTTTTTATCCAAAAATGTAAAGGCAAGTATCGTAAATGCTGGTGATGGAGCCCATGAACATCCTACACAAGCTTTATTGGACAGTTATTCCATCAGAGAAAAATTAGGAGATGTAGCAGGGAAAAAAGTAGTTATTGTCGGTGATATTTTGCATTCAAGAGTAGCACTTTCGAATATATATGCTTTGCAAATGCAAGGTGCCGAAGTTAAAGTTTGCGGACCCAAAACACTTATACCAAGATATATTGAATCACTTGGAGTGACTGTTGAACCCAATTTGCGTAAAGCACTTGAATGGTGTGATGTAGCGAATATGTTAAGAGTACAAAATGAAAGAATGGATGTGAATTTTTTTCCATCAACTAGAGAGTATGCTCAACAGTATGGCGTAGATAAAGCTTTATTGGATTCACTCGATAAAGAAATTGTAATTATGCATCCAGGGCCTATAAATCGTGGAGTTGAAATTACAAGTGACGTTGCCGATTCGCAACAATCGGTGATTTTAAATCAAGTAGAGAATGGGGTTGCTATAAGAATGGCAGTTATCTATCTTTTGGCATCAAAAATCCAATAAACAACGACTATGAAAGTTACTACCAAAGGACATACAATTATAATTAAAGATACTGAAGGAGATATTGTAGAATTTCTTGAGAAAATAAATAGTCAATACAACAGTTTCAAAGATCATAATCTTATTTTGGATATTTCACATGACAAATCAGTTGATGTAAAATCAATTAAAATTTTTTCTGAGTTAGCCAAAAAACATAAAAAAGAAAAAAAATCTTTGGTTTTTGTTGTTCAAGATTTAGACTATAATAAAGTTCCCGTTTCTATTACCGTAGTTCCAACCCAATTGGAAGCTCAAGATTTGATTGAAATGGATGAAATTGAAAGAGATTTAGGATTCTAAAAAGTTTAAAATTGTTTAAAGTTTAAATGTTTAAAATTGTTGAATGATTGTGTATGTCTAATTTTCAAGATTAAAACTGCGTTAAACCAGCTTAAACAACTTTAAACCATTTTTAAACAATATTTTAAACAAAAAAACAATTGAAACTAACAATTCTTGGCTGTTATGCCGCGACACCTCGTACTTTAACCAATCCCACTTCTCAGGTTTTAGAAATTAAAAACAGACTTTTTTTGATTGACTGTGGAGAAGGTACCCAAGTGCAGTTGCGAAAAAATAAATTAAAATTTTCAAAAATCAATCATGTATTCATTTCTCATTTGCATGGTGATCATTTTTTTGGATTAATAGGTTTGATTTCTACTTTTGCACTTTTAGGCCGCACTACAGATCTTCATATTTATGGTCCAAAAGGGATAAAAGAGATAATTGATTTGCAATTAAAACTATCCAATTCATGGACTAATTATCAATTATTTTTTCATGAATTAAAATCTAAAGAAAGTGAAATCGTTTATGAAGACGATAAAGTAATCGTAAAAACCATTCCGTTAAAGCATCGCGTTTATACCAATGGTTTTTTATTTCAGGAAAAAATAGGCGAACGTAGACTTGACTTAAATACTGTTCAGGATTATGAAATTGATACCTGCTATTATCAGAATATCAAAAACGGGAAAGATATCACACTTGAGGATGGTCGAATTATTCCCAACGATAAATTGACATTTGATCCAATTCCAGCTTTGAGTTATGCTTTTTGTTCGGATACTAAATACAATGAAGATATAATTCCTTTAATAGAAAATGTTACTGTATTATATCACGAATCCACATTCTTGCAATCCGAAGAATCATTGGCACAAAAGACAATGCATTCCACTGCCAAGGAAGCTGCAAGAATTGCTTTGAAAGCCAATGCGAAGCAACTGATTTTAGGCCATTATTCTACTCGCTATGACAGCATTGGTTTATTCAAAGAAGAAGCAGAAACTATTTTTGAAGAAGTGTTATTAGCTGATGACGGCAAAAGTTTTGAATTTTAAGATGGATAGTTAGATTTAAAGATTTTTAGACTGTTAGATACTAAATGTGAAAAGGAACGTATTTTCAATAATCTAATAATCTAAATGTCCAATAATCTAAATGTCCAGTTAATCTAACTAATTTTAAAAAAAATGAATGATTTAAGTAATTATAGAAAATCATATGAGAAAAGTGAATTATTAGAATCTTCGATTCCTGAAGATCCAATGAACCTTTTTAATAGATGGTTTCATGAAGTTGAAGATTTTGATGAGGCTGGCGAAGTCAATGCCATGACAGTTTCTACAATTGGATTGGATGGTTTTCCAAAATCACGTATTGTTTTATTGAAAAAATTCAATGAAGAAGGATTCATTTTTTTTACAAATTATAATTCTGAAAAGGGTAGGGCTATAGCCAATAATCCAAAAATATGTCTCTCTTTTTTTTGGGAAAGCTTGGAGAGACAGGTAATAATAAAAGGAATTGCCCAGAAAACTTCTGAAAACATTTCAGATGGTTATTTTGAGTCAAGACCAGATGGAAGCAAATTAGGCGCTATAGTTTCCAATCAAAGTGAAGTTATTCCTTCACGAAAGTTGCTTGAAGAGAGTTTAAAACAATTGGAAAAAGATTTTGAAGGAAAAGAAATTCCTCGCCCAATGCATTGGGGAGGATTTTTGGTAAATCCTTTAGAAGTAGAATTTTGGCAAGGAAGACCAAATCGTTTGCATGATCGAATTCGTTATACTCTTCAGGAGGATTTTAATTGGAAAATTTCACGACTCGCTCCATAATGTAAGAATATCGCATCTAAATTTGTGTTTTTTATGTAGTTCATCGATTTTATTTGGTAGTTTAAAGTTTAGTGATTTTATTTGGTTTACTATTTAACCTAAACCGTTAACGTTAAAGCAGTTTGCCCCCAATCTACTTTAAATTTAAACTACTATCATTATGAATTCGAAATTACTTCGTCTATCTTTTTTTACTGCAATTTTGTGTTTTATGGCTTCCTGTACAGCCGAAGATAATGCTTCATCACAAGAAACTTCTGAAGATTTAAAAGTTGTATTAAATTATGAATATAGCCCAGTTGAATTAGAAACGATGGCTTTGATTAATGATCACCGAGTAAGTTTAGGTTTAAATCCTTTAGAAAAAATAAATCATGTTTCGTATAAATCTGAAGAGCATGATCATTATATGATAGCTAACAATGTTGTGAATCATAATGATTTTGAGGCACGTTCAGCAAATATCATGAAAGTTTTGAAAGCAAAAAATGTAAGCGAAAATATAGCTTACAATTATAATAGTGCCAAGGGTGCTTTTGATGCTTGGCTGAAAAGTGAGGGACACAAACAAAATATAGAAGGCAACTTTACGCATTTTGGTCTTTCAATTAGAGAAAATCCTGCAAATGGAAAAAAATACTACACAAATATTTTTGTTAAAATTTAAAAATAGAAACTGAATAAAAACAAAAAAACTACCTAAATGGTAGTTTTTTTTGTTTTTTAGGGTACTTCATTATAGAGCTGTAATAATAAATTCACTACGTCTATTTTGTTGATGTTCTTCTTCAGTACATTGTACGTCATCAGAACATTTATTAACTAATTGAGTTTCTCCATAACCTTTGCTGGTCAATCTATTTGAGCTAATACCATTTTTGATTAACCAATCTTTTGTTGATTTAGCTCTTCTTTCGGATAATCCATCATTGTATTTGTGAGAAGCACGACTATCGGTATGTGAACGGATATCAATTTTCATATTTGGATATTGTCCCATTACATCTAATATTTTAGCCAAATCCAGTGCTGCTTCCGGTCTAATATTTGATTTATCTAAATCAAAATAGATCCATTTGATTCCAAAACATTTACCTAAATCATCACCAATTGCAACTTTACACAAAGCTTTCTCTAAAGCAAAATTCAAAGGAGTTGTACAGTCGTTAATTTTTATTGTGGCCGTTTTTTCAGCAGTGGTATAATTTTCAATTTCAGCTCTTACACTATACGTTTTTTTGAATTCTAAATTAGGAAAGGAATATTTGCCATCAGAATCAGATTGAAAACTGCTTATTGCTTTATGTTGATCGTCATAAAGGGTTACTTTTACATTTGATAAAACTTGTTTAGAAATAGAATCTGTTATAATTCCACTTATTTCGGGTTTACATTTTGGAACTAGTCTTTTGGTTTCTAAAAATTGATAAATATCATCATATCCTTTTCCTCCATCTCTGTTGGAAGAGAAAAAGCCAATTCTATTTTTAGTATTTATTAAATATGCAAAATCATCTTTTTGGGAATTAACATCAGCTCCAACATTTTGAACCTCGTCGAAAGTTCCATCAGGATTAATTTTGGATACAAATATGTCCAAACCTCCAAGTCCGGAATGCGTATCGGAAGAAAAATAGATTTCATTTTCGTCACTTACAAAGGGAAATGTTTCTCTTCCAGCTGTATTAATGATTTTTCCTAAATTTTGTGGAGTTCCATAACTACCATCGCTATTGATACTAACTTTAAATATATCTGATTCCCCCATGGTTCCAGGCATGTCTGAAACAAAATATAAAGTTTTCTCATCAGGACTAAGTGAAGGATGTGCGGTACTATAATTGTTACTGTTGAAAGGCAATTCAGTAACATTTGTCCACTCTTTATCTACAAAACTGGCTTTGTATAATTTTACTAATGTAACTTTATTATCATCTTTTCCTTTTTTTCCTTCTAAATAATTATTTCTAGTAAAATACATGGTATTTCCATCTTTTGTAAAAACGGGACTGGCTTCATGAAATTTTGACTTAACACTTTTTGCAAATTTGTTCACTTTTGAAGGGGTTAATGAATCACCAGTTAAGTCAGATTCATATAAATTGGTAAAATATTGATCGGTCCAAGTATGTTTTCTTTGGCCTAAGCTTCCTGTGTCCCTTGATGAAGCAAAAACTAGTTTGTTTTCACCGTAAAATGAGCTTCCATAATCAGTATATTTAGTATTGATTCCAGCGTCTTTAATTTTGTAACGACCTGAATTTTCTTTTATTTTGTCCAAGTAATTTACCTCTTGGATGTAATGCTCCCCTTTGTTAGTGTTGTCTGATTTCTCATTGTAGATTTTAAGCATTTGGTTTGCTTTTTCGTTATCTCCAATCGATCTTAAACAGTAGGCATATCTGTAATAATATACTGGGTCAACATTTGTTGTTAAAGTAAATAATTGACTATACCAATTGGCTGCTTTATCTAACTCTGAATTAAAGAAATATGCATTCCCCAACTTTTGATACATATCAGGCGATTGATACCCTTTCCCGGCAATTCTTTCGTATGTTTTTATTGCGTCGATATAGGCATAATTGTCGTATTTTTTATCCGCATTTGATACTTTAGCTTTTTGAGCATAATTGCTTGATGATGAAAAGAAGAGTATCGTTAAGTAAATTACTGTAATGTTTTTCATAATACTAATTTTTAGGAATCTTAATAATATTTTGATTACTATAAGTGTTATAATCTAGTATTGTTGCTAGATAATTGATTGTATTTTTTTAAGTATTCATTTGACTTGTCGGTTTTTCCAGCCGATTTAAGCGCAATAGAATAGCGATAATAATATTCAGGTTCTAAATCTGATGTTTTATTAAATAGTTTGCCATAGCATTTTTCGGCTTTTTCTAATTCGTCATTAAAAAAGTATGAATTTCCCATTTTTTTTAACATGTCTATAGATTCGTATCCTTTATCGGCAACTCTTTCGTATGTTTTAATAATATCTATATAGGCATAGGTATCCACCTTTTTAGGAGCTTCTGAAATTGAAAGTTTAGCATTTTCAACATTCAATGTTGTATCTGATTTGAGAATAGTTTTTTCAGGCTCTTGCACTTCAGCGAATACTGGAGTAACAATTCGTTTGCTATTGGGGCCCAAATCATAAGTTCGAATTAGTTTTGGATTACTTACATCATAAACAGTTTTATAACCACCAAATTTCATTGGAACTATTTCTTCTACATGATAATATTTCACTTTCATGTTCGGATGCAAAATTTTGTTATCCATTACTAAACTATTAGTTGATCCATCTGCTTTTTTTTCATTTAACGAAATTGCATTTTTTTGAGCCCAACTATTGAATGAAAATACACTTATAATTACGGTGTAAAGAAGTATTTGATTTTTCATGACATTAGTTTTAGGAGTAAACACTTTGTATTATGTAATTACTATTTACGGATTCTTTAATTTCATTAATTGAATGACGAATCATTGATATGACTAAAAGAATCTAGGAGTTATGATTTTGCTGTTTTTCTTGAAAATCTCATAACGTAAAAAGATTTCATGGGAACCAGAGTTGTAATTGTCTAACTCTGTAGTTTCAAAATCATAGGCATATCCAACATAGAATGCATCTGATGCCTGGAAACCAACCATAGCAGTCACTGCAGCACTCCATCTATAAGCTAACCCAACAACAAATTTTTCACTGAACATAAAATTACCAGAAACATCTACCTGTAAAGGTGATCCTTCAACTAATTTAGTCATGAAACTTGGCTTAAATTTTATAGAAGAGCTTAAATCGAAAACATATCCCCCAATTAAATAATAGTTTATTTTTTCTTTATAAATAGCTACATCATTGTCATTGTATGCATCTGTTTCAATAAAGTTTGGAACTGAAAATCCTATATAGGCTTTATCAGAGTGCAAATACAATCCCGCTCCAATATTAGGCGAAAATTCATTATCAAAGTTTTGAAATTGTGGGTCAGTTTGGTCACTTGGGTTCAATTTGTTTACATCAATGCTAAATAGATTTGCTGTTCCTTTTACACCAAATGACAGTTTATACGATTCGGATACCGGAATTGTATAAGATATATCAGTTGAAATTGAATTGGTTGTTGACGGACCAATTTCATCATTTACTATAGAAACACCTAATCCTAATTTACTGTTATTGAAAGGAGTGTTTGCAGACAATGTGTTTGTAACAGGAGCACCGTCAAGGCCGACCCATTGCGTACGATGCAAAGCAAAAAAGCTTAAGGCACCTCTCGAACCAGCATATGCTGGGTTCACATTTATTGTGTTGTACATATATTGAGTATACTGTGCATCTTGTTGCGTGTAACCTGCAATGGCTGTAAACATCATAACGATTGAAAATAATTTTGTTTTCATAGTTAGCTATTTGTTGGTTTTAAATGGCTATTTTTCAATAGCATAGTTTTGAGGATATAATGATAAATAGTATTGTTTTTTAATATGGATATTTGAAGATACTCTGAGAATTACTCAGAGTATCTTATAGTTCTAATTTATTTTACTAAATAGAGATAACCATCTTTTTTAATTCTTAAAGTTTTGCCAAGATCATCAACGGTATCGTAACTTATTATATAGAAATACGTTCCTGTTGGTAAACCTTCATTTTTATTTATGGTTGTTCTACCTTCTGATCTTCCTCTAAATGCGTTACCTTCATTGTTATAATTGTCTTTCTCAAAAACTAAAACTCCCCAACGATTGAATACTTCAACTCTTATATTTCTATAACAATCGTTGTCTTCAATATTTTCAATTTGGAAATGATCATTTCGTCCATCCTCATTAGCAGAGAAAGCATTGTGTACAATTATAGTTTTGCAAGGAAGTACTTTACAGTCATCATTAATTGCCATTACAAGAGTTAAGCTTCTTGGACAATCTCCCGCAATTTTGTATTCAAAATTATAGGTGTTTACTGGTAATCCAAAAGCATTTAGAATATTACCATTTAATCCTCCCGTACCATCTGTATCAATCCAAGTCCCACCTGTTGGTATTCCTTGAGGTAATAATGATGTTAAATCAATTGGAGTCGTGTCAGCATTACAAAACGCTGGACTGGTAATTGTAATAGGCTCAATTGCTGCTACATTAATTGTAATTGTCGATGTACCACAGTTTGTAGGATTTGCAGCTTCACAAACTTGATATTCGAATATATATTGACCAGCTGCTACACCATTTGCAAAAGTTACATTTCCATTGTCATCAATTTTGATATTTTGTCCGATAGCAGTTAATAATTTAAATTTAAATTTCGTAATATCCGCTATAGAGCCATCTAATAAATCGTTGCTTAGTGCATTACGAATTGCATCACCAATTGAACATTGTGTTACACTAAATTGGTCAGGTGTCGGCTGTATATTGGCAAACATTTTACAACTGATACCAAAATCGATATCTAAGTGAACTTGATCTGCAGCAGTTATAGCAGCCGTTTGCGGGTTATCATTTGTTGGTCCACAAACTTCAAAGCTTGCTGGTTTACCAGTTTTTGGTGAATTTCCATTTTTACCAGTACTTGGTAAAACTTTCACCAATCCTGTGGCACCCATTGCTGAAGATTGTGCTTCTAAGTTGGCATCCATTTTTAGTTCAACTTTATAGTCTCCAAATGCACCTGCATCTGGTCTGTTTCTCCAGAAACCTTGGATTCCTATAATTACTGAATCTGAATAATTATTTGGACCAGTTACAAATATATTTGAGGATTTTGCATTACCAAAACCAGCCGCATTTAATTCCCCAACATTCAATGGACCTTTATAGCTTCCATCACCATTAAGGTCAATCCATTCCCATTTGCTATAATCAAATGAGCCGTTGGCATCGGGTATGTTTTGAGTTACCAAATTATCATTGTTGGCATCAAACCATTCATCTTGTATGCCATTGTTGTTTACATCATACCAAACAAAGTCTCCTAATACAGGTAAATCAGATTTGTCATATCCAAAATCATGTACTTGATATACACAGTTTTCTAAAGTTGTAAAAAATAAACTTGAATCAACTGGATACAATTGATAGGCGCTATTTAAATTGGCATCTTGCACTTGTACTAAATAATCACCAGGAACCATTCCAGTAAAATTATAATATCCTTGAGCATTTGTTATTCTAATTAGGATTGGACCAGTTGTAGTTCCTTGAGGAACTAAGTTTACTGGAACATTTGCTATAGGAGTATTAGTTCCTGCATTGAAAACTGTACCAGCAATTTTTGTTGTATTATTACAAATTACAGTTATGGTTACAGTTGCAGTATCGCAATTTCCATTATCTGCAATTTCACAAATTTGATAAACTAATGTATAAGTTCCTGCTGGCGTACCATCTTTTAAATCTATAGAACCATCAGTGTTCATTGTCATATAGCCTGTTGCATCTGGTGTTACTAAAGTCAAAGTGACATCGGCAGGATTTACAGCAACTGTATTCAAAGTATCATTATTGAATACATTAAGAACATTCGAAGCACCATTTATGCCGTCTATTGGCCCAGCTGTGTCATCTACAGCATCAATTTTAAATGTCGGTCTAGAGGTACAAAATGGATCCGATGGAGGATAATTTGCTACAATGGTTTGACTTGGGTTTAATGTAAATGTTATTGAAGCTGTTGGTCTAAGGTTTTCAAAACCATCAGGCCCTTCAATCCATTTTCCATCAACTAATAACCAACCTGGCCAATCTATTCCATTTCCATTATCATCAACAATTGCTCCTGGCCATAGTACTTTTCCATTCAATGGCAAGTTGGTCATTGTAGCAACTACATTATTATTGCTATCTGTCCATGTTAATGTCAATCCATCAACAGGAGTGAAGTTATTGGCAGTAGTCGTATAGCTGAAATAAGGAACATCATTAATACAAATTCCTTCTCCAGATACTGTCATGGTCGGCCCTTCTATTGTTACAGTTACTGTAGCAGTATCACAATTAGTGTTATTTAATTTTTCACATATTTGATACGTCATCGTTTGTGTTCCAACAGGTGCATCCGGCAATACATCAATCGATCCGTCCGGATTCATTTGCAAGAATGGGTTTGATGTAACTGTTGTTAAAATTACATCTGCTGGATTTACTGGTGATGCATTCAAAGTATCATTAGTGAAAACATTAATGACATTTGTTGTAGTTTGATTCACACCAACAATTGTTCCTGCATTATCATCAACAGCATCAATTGGATTTGTTTTTTCGTTTACAATTTCATCATCTGATGCACTTATAGGTGTTTCATTTGGTGTAAGTCCATCCGCTTTTGCAACATTGGTAACTGAACCTTTATTTAAATCTTCTTGAGTTACAGTATAGCTTTGAGTATATTCTGAACTCGCACCAGGCGCTAAAACATCTATAATTGTGTCTAATCCTGTAAGTGGATCTTTTACAGTTATTTGATGTAATGTTTGGTTACCTGTATTTTTTACAGTTATTGTATAATTAATTACATCACCAACTACACTAAAACTAGCTGTTGTTGCAGTTTTGATAACTACCAATCCTGGAGATGGTGTTAATGGTGTAATTGTACAATCAGGACACTCAGGATTAATTGGGCAAGTAGTACAAGGCGTAGGATCAGAAGAAGTATCCGTTACAGGATTTCCTTTTGGATCTTTGGATGTTACAGTTGCCAAGTTATATACATATCCAGTATTAATGTCTTCTTGTGTGATAACATGAGAACCAGAGAATGTTGTAGAGTCTGTTGCTCCAACAGGAAGAGTTGCAATTGGCCCTCCTGTAATGGTTGCATTATTATCGGTAACTGTTACATCGGTTAAAGTTGTATTACCAGTATTTGTTATTACAAAATTGTAAGTAACCACATCGCCAATATTGGTAATTCCATCTTGATTACTGTCCACATAAGTTCCGTCTTTAGTAATATTTATACTTGGAGACTGAGTTAGAGGTGTAATTGTACAATCAGGACACTCAGGATCAATTGGACATGTTGTACAAGGCGTAGGATCTGATGAAGTATCTGTTACAGGATTCCCTTTTGGATCTTTGGATGTTACTGTTGCCAAGTTATACACATATCCAGTATTAATGTCTTCTTGTGTGATAACATGAGAACCAGAGAATGTTGTTGAGTCAGTTGCTCCAACAGCTAGTATTGCAATTGGTCCCCCTGAAATAGTTGCATTATTATCAGTGACTGTCACGTCGGTTAATGTTGTATTTCCAGTATTTGTCACTACAAAATTGTAAGTAACCACATCTCCAACATTGGTAATTCCATCTTGATTACTGTCCACATAAGTTCCGTCTTTAGTAATATTTATACTTGGAGACTGTGTAAGAGGTGTAATTGTACAATCAGGACACTCAGGATCTATTGGACATGTGGTACAAGGAGTAGGATCTGAAGAAGTATCTGTAACAGGTTTATCTTCAGGATCATTTCCAGTAGCTGTAGCCAAGTTATAAACATATCCAGTATTGATGTCTTCTTGGGTAATCACATGAGAACCTGAGAATGTTGTTGAATCTGATGCTCCTGGTGCAAGAGTTGGAATTGGCCCACCTGTAATCACTGCATTATTATCAGTTACAGTAATGTTTGTTAGAGGGACACTTCCTGTATTTGTAATTACGAAATTATAGGTAACGACATCTCCTACGTTGGTGATTCCATCTTGGTTTGAATCTACATAAGTTCCGTCTTTGGTGATATTGATGCTAGATTCTGAAATAACGTATGTGTAATTAGCTTTGCAACCTTTACTATCTGTAATCTCAACACTATATGTACCATTTGATAAGTTCGAAATATCTTCTGTTGTAGCCCCATTTGACCATAAGAATGTATAAGGTGCTGTACCTCCAGAAACTGTTAGATCAATTGAACCATTGCTACAACCAATACAATTATTATTGTTTATGATTACTGCTGTAGCACTTAAAGCAGCTTGAGGTTGTCCAATCGTTACGTTGCAAGTTGTTTTGTAACCCAATTTATCAGTCACAGTAACACTGTGTGAACCTGCACTTAAGCCAACAGCTTGTTGTGTAGTTTCTCCGTTGTCCCATAAGTAAGTATACTCTCCATTTCCGCCAATTGCGGTAACAGTTGCAATACCGTTGCTGTCACCATAACATTTTGCAGGTGCATTTTGGGTGATACTGCATGATAATACATCAGGTTGCGTAATTGTGATTTCACAGGTGGTTTTGCAACCTTTGGAATCAGTAACTGTTACAGAGTGAAGTCCAGCATCTAGGCCTACAGCTTTTGCAGTAGTTTCGCCATTATCCCATAAGTAGGTGTAACCTCCATTTCCACCAAGTGGAGTAACTGTTGCTTCACCATCGCTTAGTCCATTAGCTGAAACCGCTTTGTTTTGTATTATTGAACAAGTTAAAGCAGCTTGAGGTTGTCCGATAGTTACGCTACAAGTTGTTTTGTAGCCTAATTTATCAGTTACAGTAACACTATGTAATCCCGCACTTAAACCAACGGCTTGGCTAGTAGTTTCACCGTTATCCCATAAGTAGGTGTAATCCCCGTTTCCGCCAATGGCAGTAACAGTAGCTACTCCATTGCTGTCTCCATAACATTTTGCAGGAGCATTTTGGGTGATACTGCAAGACAATACATTAGGTTCTGTAATTATTATTTCGCATGTAGTTTTACAACCTTTGGAATCTGTAACTGTGACTGTATGTGAGCCAGCGTCAAGAGCAATTGCTTTTTGGGTAGTCTCACCATTATCCCATAAGTAGGTGTAACCTGATGTTCCACCAAGTGGAGTAACTGTTGCTTCACCATCGCTTAGTCCATTAGCGGAAACAGCTTTGTTTTGTGTTATTGAACAGGTTAAAGAAGACTGTGGTTGATCTATTACGATCGATTTAGTCGCTTTACAGCCTTTGTCGTCGGTAACAGTTACTTCATACGTTCCAGCTCCAATACCTGATAAATCTTGAGTAATGGCAGCGATTGCGTTTCCGTCTTTTTTCCAAGTATAAGTATAAGGAGAAGTTCCACCAGAGATTGTCAAGTCGATAGCTCCAGTAGTGTCGTTATAGCAATTTACATTGGTTTGTGAAGTTACTGCAATACTTAAACCAGCGCTTGGTTGATCTATTACTATCGATTTAGTCGCTTTACAACCTTTGTCATCTGTAACTGTTACTTCATAAGTTCCAGCTCCAATACCTGATAAATCTTGAGTGATAGCAGCGATTGCATTCCCATCTTTTTTCCAAGTATAAGTATAAGGAGAAGTTCCACCAGAGATTGTCAAGTCGATGGCTCCAGTAGTGTCGTTATAGCAATTTACATTGGTTTGTGAAGTTACTGCAATACTTAAACCAGCACTTGGTTGAGTAATCGTAATTGTTTTAACAGCTTTACAGCCTTTATCGTCGGTAACGGTTACTTCATAAGTACCAGCTCCAATACCTGATAAATCTTGAGTGATAGCAGCGATTGCGTTCCCATCTTTTTTCCAAGTATAAGTATATGGAGAAGTTCCCCCTGAGATTGTCAAGTCGATAGCTCCAGTAGTGTCGTTATAGCAATTTACATTGGTTTGTG
The DNA here is from genome assembly GCF_002001005.1 of Flavobacterium sp. A45. Classification (GTDB taxonomy): domain Bacteria; phylum Bacteroidota; class Bacteroidia; order Flavobacteriales; family Flavobacteriaceae; genus Flavobacterium. Next base: position 3,688 of record NZ_MUNX01000102.1, on the reverse strand, counting down.
AAGTTACTGCTATACTTAAACCAGCGCTTGGTTGATCTATTACTATCGATTTAGTCGCTTTACAACCTTTGTCATCTGTAACTGTTACTTCATAAGTTCCAGCTCCAATACCTGATAAATCTTGAGTGATAGCAGCGATTGCGTTCCCGTCTTTTTTCCAAGTATAAGTATAAGGAGAAGTTCCACCAGAGATTGTCAAGTCGATGGCTCCAGTAGTGTCGTTATAGCAATTTACATTGGTTTGTGAAGTTACTGCAATACTTAAACCAGCACTTGGTTGAGTAATTGTAATTGTTTTAACAGCTTTACAGCCTTTGTCGTCGGTAACAGTTACTTCATACGTTCCAGCTCCAATACCTGATAAATCTTGAGTAATGGCAGCGATTGCGTTTCCGTCTTTTTTCCAAGTATAAGTATAAGGAGAAGTTCCACCAGAGATTGTCAAGTCGATGGCTCCAGTAGTGTCATTATAACAGTTTACATTGGTTTGTGAAGTTACTGCAATACTTAAACCAGCGCTTGGTTGCTCTATTACTATCGATTTAATCGCTTTACAGCCCTTGTCGTCGGTAACAGTTACTTCATACGTTCCAGCTCCAATACCTGATAAATCTTGAGTAATGGCAGCGATTGCGTTTCCATCTTTTTTCCAAGTATAAGTATAAGGAGAAGTTCCACCAGAGATTGTCAAGTCGATGGCTCCAGTAGTGTCGTTATAGCAGTTTACATTGGTTTGTGAAGTTACTGCTATACTTAAGCCAGCGTTTGGCTGAGTAATCGTAATTGTTTTAACAGCTTTACAGCCTTTGTCGTCTGTAACGGTTACTTCATAAGTTCCAGCTCCAATACCTGATAAATCTTGAGTGATTGCAGCGATTGCGTTCCCATCTTTTTTCCAAGTGTAAGTATAAGGAGAAGTTCCACCAGAGATTGTTAAGTCAATAGCTCCAGTAGTGTCATTATAACAGTTTACATTAGTTTGTGAAGTGATAGCGATGCTTAATTCCGCACTAGGTTGTGTGATAATTACTGATAATTCACTAGATGCACAACCATTAGCATCTGTTGCAATAACAGTATAGGTTCCAGCTCCTAGTCCTGTTAAGTTTTGTGTAGTTGCATAAGCTGATCCATTTTTTTTCCAAGCATAAGAATATGGCCCAGTACCTCCAGTTGCATTATTAATTGTTATGCTACCTGTTAAGTCACCAAAACAATTTACATTAGTCTGTGATGCCAAAGTAACTGAAGGGCAGGGGATATTAGTAGAAGGAGTTGCAATGTCTAAGAAAGCATTCGCACATGCTGAGTTTCTATAATCTAGTCTTGAAGTACTGACCGTTTTAGAACCGCATACATTTGATTTTGGAGTCAATTCATATTTCAAGGTAATAGTTTCAACATTAAGAAAATCTATATTCCAAGAAATTACTTGTCCAGAAACGGATGCTGTACCTTTTGAAGGTGTAACTGCACCAATAGTAAAATCATTACTTACAGTTTCTTTATCAAATGGAGTACCTATAATTTGTTGAGCAACCCAAGAAAGTTGTGTGAAAATTTGATTATAAATTCCAGTTAAGTTGGCCGCATTTTCTGTAAAAAAAGATCCTCCTGATTGAATATTGTTTAAAGTATATTCGGCATTAGTTTGATCAGTACCGGAGATAGCACCAAAAAGACCTACGCTAAATATTTGGTTATTATATACAACACTTGATACAGTTGTTGTTTTTGCATCAGTTGCAGCTGTTATAGCCGATTGGATACAACTTCCGCCTTGACCTGACGTGCAAGATTGATCGTTGCCAGTTCTATTGGCAACACCATCTGTCAATAATACAATACTTCTAGAGGTTACACAATCAAATGTTCCATGAGCCGTTAGTTCATCATCAGCTTTTTTGATACCATCTTGAATATTTGTACTACCATTTGCAGACAATGCATTTACTGCATTTATTAAATCTGCTTGACCAGTAGACAAAGTCAACGGTTTTACAATCGTCGCATTACTACTATATTTAACTATGGAAATTTTATTTTTCCCAGTTGGATTGTTCGCTGGGAGAAAGATTTTATTTATAAAATCTACAGCTGCATTTTGAGCATAGTCCAAAGGTATGTTATTGTCATTTGGAATATCATCATCCATACTTCCGGAAACGTCAATAACCAAGACTACTTCAAGTGGTCTTGAAACTGGATTTGCACCTTGAATTTTTAGTTCAACATCAATTTTCCCACAAACTCCTGGTCTAACGGTAACCGTTTTTGTAGGTGTAATTGTTTGTGCTGAACCAACTACAGATGATAGAATTAAAAGAATTACAAATAACTCATTTTTTAATCCTTTTATATAATTGCTGAAGTGTAAAAGTTTTTTCATTTTTAACTATATTAAGGTGAATAACCTAAGTATTATAAGTATAGATTCTTAACAATTATTCTTGATTAGGATCACTAACTAAAGTATGTAGAATTGTACTGACTTTATATGAAGAACAAGCGGTAGCAGTTGCAGTTATTTCAGTACAGTTCCATTTGTTAATAGCAGTTCCTGTTGGGACTTTTACATTAACAAGGAAATTAGCTGTCTCTCCGGGACTTAAAGAAATTGCGGATATTGAATTTTGGGACATATCAGAAAAAGATATGTTTAAATTAACATTACTAGAAGAGCTGCTTCCGTCATTATTCGAACAACTGCTATTTACATTAGAGGAACTCAATGTATAAGTTGAATTTGATGATCCTGTATTTGAAATTTGCATTGTATAGGATGTTCCTTCTGGTGGAACACTTTTGGTAAATCTGTTTTTATTTGCTTGAAGTGTTGCTTTACAGGAACTCGATTGTGAATAAGTAATAGAAGTGTTTAATAATAAAATGAATGCATAAAGCAACATTGAAGAGCACAACGACACTTTTTTATTTGCAAATGCTAAAAACAACAACCTGTAGTTTTTAAGTTCAATTGCTAAAAAGTTTTTAAATAGGTTTAGCGTAGTTTTAGGTTTCATATTCTTAGTTTTTTAATTTAAAATATTGTTAATTAATGAGTTGATGAATTTGGTTTGTTTAGCCAATCTTGAAAAGGCAAACGAATAACTGATACGTGTAGTAGGTTCGAAAAAGACAATTTTGACTTGATTTGGATTTGGGGTAGAAATCAAATTAAAATTTTGTTTTGTTTAAATTGTAAACTGAAGTTTAATAGCAGTTCTCAATTGATTTGAGTAGGTTTTTTTTTAAATTCTATTTTGATTTAGATTTGGGAATTAAATCAAATTAAAATTTTGTTTTGTCAAAATTGCAACTGATACCAGTTAACAGTGAATTAAAGTAGGCCGTTTTGACAATTTAATTTTGATTGTGATTTGGGAATACAATCAATAAATATCTTTTACTTATTTGTTAACAAATATCTGGTTAACAAGTTATTGCAGTAGGTTTGGTGTTTAAATTTTGATTGAGATTTGGGAATTAATCAAAATTTTCAATTTCAGTATTAAAGCCTAAAGTAGGTTACAAAATAATTTTTACAATGTTTTTTATTTGGGGTTAAAAAACTAATAATTATTTATATACCAAAATTATAAAGAATGTTTATAATCCAATCTGATTGTCTTTGAAAAACCTAAATACTCGTTGAAAAGTTAAAAATATAAGTAAAACACCTTAAACA
>NZ_MUNX01000101.1 GCF_002001005.1 Flavobacterium sp. A45 | reverse complement strand
AAACTAAATTAATATGATAATGAAATTGAAATTTGCAATTATTGCCTTAGTGGTGATTTGTGCTCATAATGTTCAAGCCCAGAACAAGGCGGTTCAAGGGGTTGTTACAGATGCTCTTGGAACCCCTATACCGGGGGCTAATATTGTTGTAGTCGGATCGTCAAACAGTACTTCTACAGATTTTGATGGAAAGTTTGCTTTAAATGATGTAAGTTCATCCAGTAAAATTGAGGTTTCATTTATTGGATATTCATCCCAAACGATTACTGTTGGAGAACAAACGATGATAAATGTAAAGTTGCAAGATGCTTCGCAAAACTTAAAGGAAGTAGTTGTTGTTGCTTTTGGAACACAACAGAGATCCAAGGTTACTGGAGCAGTTTCAGTGGTAAGCTCAAAGGATATTGTAGCTGTGCCAATTACTAACGCAGAGTCAGCTTTACAGGGTAGGGCAGCAGGGGTTACTGTTGTAAATGGTGCTCCGGGTTCAAGTCCTACAGTTTCTATTCGTGGTTTAGCGACAATGGGAAATAGTGCTCCTTTATACGTAGTAGATGGAGTTTTGACGGGTAATTTATCAGGGCTAAGCCCAAATGATATTGAATCGATGTCTGTTTTAAAAGACGCTTCTACTACTGCTCTATATGGTTCTAAAGCATTCAATGGAGTAATTATGGTGACTACGAAAAAAGGGAAAAAAGGGCCAGGACAATTGACCTTTAGTTCTTATTTAGGTTCTCAAACTGTTACTAAAAGATATGATGTCCTAAATACAGAACAATACGTTAAGTATGCTAAAGACTTAGGTGTTGATGTATCGGCAAGAGCTGCTGAATTTGGTAATATTAATACCGATTGGCAAGACGAAATCTTTCAAACTGGAATCATGCAGGATTATAATTTGAGTTTCTCAAATGGCACAGAAAATTCTACAAGCCGCTATTCTGCTGGATATTTGAAGCAAGAAGGATCAATTATAGGAACAGGTTTTGAACGCTATTCTTTTAGATCTAGTAATACACAAAATATTGGTAAATTAACTGTAGGAAGTAATATTGGATTGTCTTTTAATGAAACTAACCCAGAGCGTAGTGCAGGAGGTAGAACATTATTAGAGCATGCTATAAAAATGGCTCCTTATTTACCTGTGTATAATTCAAACAATTTAGGTGGATATCAAGGTCCTTCTTCTGCTGATGGACAAGATGCTGAAAATCCTGTACGTGTTGCAAATTTAGGCTATCAAAAAATTAATGGAGTAGCTATAATTGGAAACATATTTGCGGAATTAGAACTTTATAAAGGTTTAAAATTTAGATCACAAGTTTCTTTAGATTACTATACAAGCAAAGATCATACATTTGTTCCTAGTTACAGAGATGGTTCAGCTCATAGTCAAGGATTTTCAACAACAGCTCAAATTAATTCACAGGGTCAAAGTATAGTATTTGATAATGGATTAACATACAAAACTACTATTGCTGATAAACATAATTTAGAAGTATTAGGAGTTATTTCAAGTATTCAATCTAAAAATGAAAATGTAACTGCTAGTAGCCGTTATTATATTTCTGATGAAATTGATCAGTTAAGACTACAAGATGCGAATTTAAGCTCTGGAAGTAGTGAAGCCAATAATTTAGCATATATAACTCGTCTTAATTATGATTATGATGATAAATATATATTTGCTGGTTCATTTCGTAGAGATGCTTCTTCTCGCTTTGGATCTAATTATCGTTTTGGTAATTTTTATTCACTAGCTTTAGGCTGGAATATTGCCAAAGAAAGTTTTATGGCTAATTCTATTTTTAGTACATTAAAACTTAGAGCGAGTACTGGTACTACAGGTAATGACAGAATAAATGATTATCAGTATAATGCTACTTTGGCTGCTAATTATATTTACCCAATTAATGGACTACCAGCAGCAGGTGTTACTTCAGGAAGTGCTGCTAATCCAGATTTAAAATGGGAATCTAAAAATGACAGGAATATAGGTTTAGACTTTGGTTTATTTGAAGAAAAATTTACTGGATCTTTTGAATATTTTAGTAATAAAGGTACTGATATTTTATTTGCAGTACCACTTCCTGCATCTGTTGGTTCTCCTGCAGGAACTCAAACTCAAAATATTGCCGATATGAAAACCAAGGGATTTGAGATAACATTAGGGTACAATGACAGACAAGGTGATTTTACTTGGTCAGCAACAGCTAATTTAGGTACTAGTGAAAACGAAGTAACGGAATTAGCACCAGGAGTGAAAAATGTCTTAGCGGGACCAGTACCAAGAGCTGGTTTAGAAAATTTCTCCAGGCTAGAAGTAGGTCAGCCAGTATTCTATTTTTATGGTTATGAAACCAATGGAATTTACCAAAACCAAGCAGAAGTAGATGCTGTTTATGGTCCAGGACAAACTATTGCTAAACCAGGTGATATTAGATTTGTTGACCGCAATGGAGATAAAGTAATCAATTCACAGGATAAAACAAATATTGGAAATCCTTATCCAGATTTTACTTATGGATTAAATCTTACAGCAGCCTATAAAAATTTTGATTTTAACTGCTTTATTTCGGGAGTTCAAGGAAATGATGTTTTTAATGCTAATCTTTTCGATTTAACAGCTATGCAACGTTTGTTTAATGCTGGAACAGAGGTTTTAGATAGATCTATTGTTACAGGTGGAGTTGTAACTAATCCATCAGCTACATTGCCAAGAGCATTGGGTAACGAACAAAACTGGAATTCAGCTAGTCAGAGATATGTTGAAGATGGCTCTTATACAAGATTAAAAAATGTTACTATTGGATATACATTTTCAGGAAACGAATTCCAAAAATATTTTTCAAAACTAAGATTCTACTTAAGTGGACAAAATCTTATTACTATTACGGATTATTCTGGTTTAGATCCTGAAATTGCTCGTGTAGATGGTAATGCAAATTCTGCTGGAATTGATTTAGGAAGATACCCACAACCAAAATCAGTTATTTTTGGTCTTGAAGTAACATTTTAATTTATAAACATGATGAAAAAAATAAAATATATTGTTATAGTATTGTCTGGGATTTTAGCCATAAATTCCTGTGACACTAAGGATTTAGAATTAACTAATCCAAATGAATTATCCCCGGAAACATTCTTTACAACAGGACCTCAAGTACAATCTGCGGTAAATGCTGCTTATGCAAACTTGCAGACAAGAGGTTTGTATGCACGACACATTTTCTTTGCTTTAGACAATATGTCTCAGGAAAACAAAGGAAATCCGCAATTAGAAGGTAACAAAACACCTTTCCTAAATTTTAGTTTTGATGCAGGAAGTGATATTATACAATACTATTGGGAGACCTGTTTTTTAGGAATATCTAAAGCAAATTTTGTATTAGATAATGAAGCTAAAATTCAAGCTTTGCCGAATACAGTTTTATCACAAGAGCAAAAAAATAAATATTTAGGAGAAGCTCATTTTTTAAGAGCCTATTATTATTTTCTTTTAGTACCTCGTTTTGGTGATTTGCCAATTTATACGTCACAAACTCTAATTGGAGCTCCAAGAAGTCCTAAAGCAGATGTCTATAAATTGATTACTGATGATTTTGATTTTGCATCAAAAAATCTATTAAGCAAAAGTGTGGAAGAAAAAGGAAGAGCAACTAAGGAAGCAGCTTTTGCTTATTTAGGTAAAGCACTTTTATATCAAAAAAAATATGACGAAGCTTTAGCTGCTTTTAATAAAGTTACAGGATTCAGCTTAGAACCTAAAGGTAAGTTTTATAATAACTTTATGGATGAAACTGAACATGGCCCAGAGTCAATTTTTGAGATTGAATATGATGAATCTTTAGGAACAGGTGACAAGTGGGGTAGTGATACTGCTGGAACTGGTGTTGCTGAAGCAACACTTAGAGGTCAGGAATATGGTAACTTAGGCTGGTATAATGTATATCCATCTGATGATTTATTAGATGAGTATGAAACAGGCGATGATCGCTTTGCTGAAACTTTTTATGTACCTGGATCTAAATATAATAATGGTACGTTAACTATGACAGCTGCTAATTTTAAAGTGGGAGAAGTTTTTAGAAGAGCAGGCTGGAAAAAATATCAAAATTATTACAAGCGTATTGATGAAAATCAAGATTCAAGTATCAATTTTAAAGTTATGCGTTATTCAGATGTATTGCTGATGAAAGCAGAATGTGAAAGCTTAAGAGCTGGAGGTTCACAAGCCGCTGCTATTGGATATATTAATGAAGTTCGTCTTAGAGCAAACCTACCAGCATTGGCTACTACACTCACAAAAGATCAGGTATTTACTGCACTTGTTCATGAACGTAAGGTGGAACTAGCTGGTGAGCAAGTTCGTTTTGATGATATTATAAGATGGGGTATTGCTGCTACTGAACTGGCAGGAACAGGTTTTCAAGCTGGAAAGAGCGAGTTATGGCCAATACCTAATAGAGAAACATCTTCAAATCCAAATATAACACCAGCAAATAATAATCCTGGTTACTAAATAATTTATGAATAGGTTAGGTAGGTTAAGTTAGTTTGAATTAGTATTTAAGTAGACAGCGCATATTTTTGTATGCGCTGTTTATTAATGTATTGCATTTCTATTAAAAAATAATTTTTTAATTTTTTTATCCCTAATAATAAGCTTCTATGCGATTGTCCCAATTTATCGTTTTCTCTCTAATTGTTTTTTTATTTGTCCAATGTGACAATCAATTCAAGAAAAAAAGTTCAAATGCTGAAACCCTTTTTACATTAGTTCCAAGTGAACAAACACAAATTAACTTTATAAATACTGTAAAACAGGATACTATATTTAATTGTGTTAGATATATGTATGCTTTAAATGGAGGTGGTGTTGCTATTGGAGACATTAATAATGATGGTTTGCAGGATATTTATTTTTCTTCAAATCAAGAATCTAATAAATTATATCTCAATAAAGGAAACTTTGAATTTGAAGATATTACGCAGTCAGCTAATGTTACTGATGAATTTGGCTGGACAACAGGAGTATCAATGATTGATATTAATAATGATGGCTGGTTAGATATTTATGTTTGTAAATCAGCTTCTTTAGAATCAAAAGAATGGAGGAAAAACAAGTTATATATCAATCAAAAAGATGGTACATTTAAAGAAGATGCCCGTGCTTTTGGTTTGGATAATGATGGTTTTTCTATACAATCCTACTTTTTTGATTATGATAAAGACGGCGATTTGGACATGTATTTAGTAAATCACAGAGTTGATTTTCAAAATACGCTGCGTCTTGAAAAGAAAGAAAAGCAGAAAAAATATCCGGAAACTTCGGGTCATTTGTTTAGAAATGATGGAAATGTCTTTATAGATGTAACTGTGGAAGCAAAAATTGTCAATAAGGCTTGGGGATTAAGTGCTTCGATTGGAGATTATAATAATGATGGCTGGCCTGATATTTATGTTGCCAATGATTATATAATGCCGGATTTTTTATATATAAATAATCAGGATGGAACATTTACAAATGAATTAAATACTCGTTTTAAGCATATTTCTTATAACAGTATGGGAACAGATTATGCTGATATCAATAATGATTTTTTACCTGATTTGATGGTGCTGGAAATGTCGGCAGAAGATCATATCCGCAGTAAAGAAAATATGCCAAGTATGAATACGGAAGGCTTTGAAAAAATAATTAATGCGGGCTATAATTTACCCTATATGGCAAATGTGATGCAGTTAAATAATGGGAATGGCACATTTAGTGATATTGGGCAATTATTAGGAGTGTCCAAGACGGATTGGAGCTGGGCGCCGCTTATTGCTGATTTTGATAATGATGGTTATAAAGATTTATTTATTACTAATGGTATAGATCGTGATTTTAGTAATCAGGATTACATCCGTAAAGTAAAAAGTAACCTTGATAATAACATACAGATGACTGTTTTGGATGTTGTCAATATGATGCCTTCCGAAAAATTATCTAATTATAGTTTTAAAAATAACGGTGATCTATCTTTTTCAAATTCTACCAAATCTTGGGGACTGGATGAAAAAGTAAATTCTAATGGAGTTGCTTATGCCGATTTAGACAATGATGGAGATTTAGATTTGGTCGTTAATAATATGTCTGCTAAAGCCTCAATTTATAAAAACAATTCTGTAGGGAATTTTATAAACATAAAACTTACTGGAACACCAAAAAATGTAAATGCAATAGGTGCAAAAATTAAAGTTTTTACAGATAAAAAACAGCAATATCAAGAATTATATACCACGAGAGGTTATCAATCTTCTGTTACAAATGTTTTAAATTTTGGTTTGGGACAAGAAGAAAGTATTAAAAAAATTGAAGTAGTTTGGGATAATGGATTGGTTTCAATTGTAGAGGACGTAAAATCCAATCAAACTATTGAGTTGGATATTAAAGATGCAGTTAATACAGCTCCGTCTTCAGCAAAAGAAAATAAAAATTTATTTAAAATAAAACCCGAACAATTAGGAATAGATTTTTTACATCAGGAAAATAATTTTAATGATTTTTCAAGACAGGTTTTACTGCCGCAAAAACTATCACAGCAGGGGCCAGCATTATCAGTTGGAGATGTAAATAAAGATGGTTTAGATGATTTCTATGTGGGTGGTGCACAAGGACAATCTGGAAAATTATTTATGCAGAACAGCAGCGGGAAGTTTGAGACTTCAGTGCAGAGTGATTTTGAAAAAGATAAGCAATATGAAGATATCAGATCAATATTCTTTGATGCCAATAATGATGGATATTTAGATTTATATGTTACCAGCGGAGGCTATGAATTGCCGGAAAACAGCCCTTTACTTCAAGATAGATTGTATTTGAATAATCAGAAAGGAAAATTCATTAAAAGCTCAGGACTGCCAAGAATGTTAACCAGTTCTAAAGCTGCTAAATCTTTCGATTTTGATAAAGATGGTGATTTAGATTTAGTGGTGGGAGGTCATTGTGTTCCTGGTAAATATCCGCTTGTTGCTCAGTCTTATTTTTTAAGAAATGATAAAGGAGTTTTCAAAGATGTAACAGCAGCATTAGCTCCAGAGTTTTCTAAAATTGGTATTGTGAATGATTTTATCTTTTCGGACTATGATAATGATGGTTTGAAAGATTTAATAGTAGTTGGAGAATGGATGCCAATTACTGTTTTAAAAAATACAAATGGTCAATTTAAAATTATTAATGTTAAAGAGTTTAAGGATACCGAAGGCTGGTGGAACACAGTATCAGAAGCTGATATTGATAATGATGGTGATTTGGATTATTTCTTTGGAAACTTAGGCGGAAATAATAAGTTTCATCCTTCTGCTAAAAAACCATTGCATATTTATGGAAATAATTTTGATCAAAATGCCTCCTATGATATGGTGCTAAGTAAACTCTATAATGGAAATTTAGTTCCTGTTAGAGGAAAAGAATGCTCTACGCAACAAAATTCATTCGTCAGTAAAAAGATGCCTACTTTCAAAAGTTTTGCACGATCTAACATGAATGACATTTATGGTGATAAAGAATTAAAGCAATCGTATCATAAAAAAGTATTTCAATTCAAATCTGGTTATGCAGTTAATAATGGTAAAGGATCTTTTACTTTTAAAGAACTGCCTAATAGTGCACAAATGGGGCCAACAATGTCCTTTGTTTTTGAGGATGTAAACAAAGATGGTTTTAAAGATGTTATCGGTGCTGGAGGGATTTATGAGGCTGAAGTTGAAACCATCCGCTATGACAGTAATGCAGGCTATATTCTTTTAGGCGATTCAAAAGGAAATTTGAAACCGTACAAAGACTTAAATTTTTATAATGATGAAAATGCCAAACAAATGAAATTAATAAAAATTAAAGGTAAAAAGCATTTGATTATAGGTAATAATAATGCTCAGTTAAATATATTTTCAATATATAAATAAAATAGACACTGTTTTTCAATATGAAGAAAATTGCATCGCTTTTTTTAGTTGTAACATTGTTTTACAACGTTTTAGGACTTTACACGATATTTGCTGAACAACAACAGCAAATGTGGGTAAATTCTATGGAGAAAACTGACGATTCAAATTTCGAAGTAATTGAAGTTGCAATTAATCCTTATGCATATATAGTTGATTCTGGTTTTGAATACGCGAATGAAGATTTTGTTATTGAAAATAAAACCTATCATGTTTTTAAGAAAAGAATTGTAAACAATGTTTTAAAATTGTATTGCCTAAAGAACTCCCATAATGAGGGTTTGAATAAAAAATTAAAAAAAATTGTGGACAGCCAATTATTTGATACAAATTCAGATAAAGAAAATCCAAGTAAAAAAATGATGAAATCCTTTATTCAGGATTACATTCCTAATGAAACAATTAATTTAGTAATGACTACAGCTAAATTAGTTTTTCCTGTTACCTTAAATTCATACAATCCAAAAGAAGACCTTCTTTCTGGACATTTCACTGCAAATTATCCTCCTCCCGATATGGTATAGTATTTTCTTGATGTTAAAATATAAACAGACTTGATTTAATAAATCATACTGTGGCATTACATCTTTAGTTTTTAACTTAAGATTGAATTTGCTTATTTAACATGCAACATTCAATTAGTTCTAATTGAAAGAAAGCTATTAAAAAACCATAAAAAACCACCAAAATGAAAATTAATAAATTACTGTTTAAAGTGCTTTTTTTTAGTGCTTTAACCGCAAACATATTTGCACAGACCAAAGAAAATAAAATTAAAGAACCAATAGGAGAAAATAATATGGCCTACAAATGGTCAGAAATTGCTGTCCTTGCCACCGGAAACGATACCGAAAGATTTAAGCCAAGACCCACAGTGACTTCCCGTTTCTTGGGATTAACATTTGTTGCTGTTTTCGATGCCTGGAGCCGTTATGATCAAAAGGCAATTCCTGTATACTTAAAGGGTATAGAAAGAAGACCTAATAAAGAACAGACACTTAAAAATAAAGAGATTGCTATCAGTTATGCTGCCTATAATGCATTATGCGAATATTATTTTTCAGACAAAGATATTTTTGTCGCTTTTATGGTCAAATTGGGATTAGATCCAAATGATAAATCATTAGATCCCAATACACCGGTGGGAATAGGAAATTTAGCCGCAAAGGCTGTAATTGAAGCGAGAAAACATGACGGATCAAATCAATATGGTGAAGAAAATGGTTCAAATGGAACGCCGTATTTTAACTATGTAAATTATAAGCCAGTCAATTCTCCAGATGAAATGACTGATGTAAGTCATTGGCAGCCAAAATATTTTTCAGATGGAAAAGGCGGTAAGTTTGCGCCAGCTTGTGCAACTCCATTTTGGAACAAAGTAAAGCCCGTTGGATTACAATCAGGTGATCAATTTCGTTGCATACCACCACCTGCATTGGATTCAGAACAACTTAAAAAAGAAGTAAAAGAAGTAATAGATTTCCAATATAATCTTACCAACGAACAAAAAGCATTAGTAGAATTTATGCGTGATGGTCCAAAATCAGTACAGCAAGCCGGACATTGGCTGAAATTTGCTCAGGATGTTTCCAGACGTGACAATCACACTTTAGATCAGGATGTAAAAATGTTTTTCTATAATCAGGTGACAGCTATGGATTGTTTTATTGCATGTTGGGATACAAAAATGTTTTACGATTTTGCCCGTCCTTATGCTTTAGTTCATCATTTTTATAAAGATCAGAATATAAAAGCCTGGGGCGGTCCTGGTTTTGGGAATATAGAAATGAAAGGACAAGATTGGAGACCTTACTCGCCAGATATTTTTTTATGTCCTGCTTTTCCAGGTTATGTTTCGGGACATAGTACCATTAGCGGCGGTTGTGGTGAAGCATTAAAATTATGGACAGGAAGTGATACTTTTGGAGAATCTGCAACCTGCAGTACTCCAGGTTCAATGACAGAACCAAACAATATTGGAGAACCTGTTGTTCTAAAATTCCCAACCTTTACAGAAACAGCTAATATGGCGGGGATTTCCAGAGTAATGGGAGGCTATCATATTCAGGCAGATAATGTTGAAGGACTTAAACTTGGCAGAAATGTGGCTCATGAAGTTTGGAAGTTTTATAATATTCATGTTGGAAATAGTACAATCAATTACTAATGGAGCCTTTTTTTATAAGTTCACTCATAAAGACTAGTCTGATCTAAAATATTTTAATCATGAAAATTAAACAAGTATTATTACTATTTATAGTGTTTATTTTAACACAGTCTTGCGATTATTTTTCTAATCCCAATGACAAGATGGTTAAGATTTTGGAGGCTAGAAAAAAAATGTATAATGTGAAAGCAAATGCATTTGCTGAAAAAGCAGAAATCGATTATTATGACTCAATAATAAAAAGCTCCCAAGAGGGTTTCTTCAAATTATATAACGAATTAAATAAAGGCAATGCATTATTGAAATTTGGAAGAGAAGCTGAAGCTGTGTCATTACTGCAGAGTGTTATTGATAGAAAGAAAGCGATCGATGGGAAAGACAGCCCTCAATCACTGAAATTTTTGGCAATTGCTTATATGAGACTGGGAGAAAGACAAAATTGTGTTAATTACCACAACCCGGAGTCATGCATTATTCCTATTCAAAAAAAAGGAATTCATACTATACGGGAAGGTTCTCAGAAAGCAATTGAAATCTATGAGAAATTAATGACTATTAATCCAGATGATTATGAATCCAGATGGCTTCTCAATATTGCATATATGACTATAGGAGGTTATCCTTTAAACGTTCCTAAACAATGGCTGATACCCAATTTAAACAAAGATAATTCGGGATACAGTATAAAACCGTTTTTGGATGTTGCTTCTAATGTAGGAATAAAAAGCAGAAATATGTCGGGAGGTGTTATTGTTGATGATTTCAATAATGATAATTACTTAGACATTGTAACTTCTGATTGGAGTTTGGATGGGGTTATGCACTTTTATCTAAACGATAAAAAAGGAAAATTTGCAGATTATTCTAAAAAATCAGAAATAGGCCGTTTTAAGGGAGGATTAAATATGACACAAGCTGATTATGACAATGATGGCGATACTGATATTTTTGTTATGAGAGGGGCATGGATGGGTAAATTTGGCAGACAGCCCAACTCGTTGTTACGCAACAATGGCGATGGTACTTTTACTGATGTAACTATTAAAAGCGGATTGTATTCTGAATTCCCTACTCAAGCAGGCACTTGGAATGATTTCAATAATGATGGCTATTTAGATTTATTTATTGGAAACGAGTCAACAGAAGAACCTTACCCTTGTGAATTATATTTGAATAATCAGGACGGAACATTTACTAATGTGGCTTCAGCTGCAAAATGTGATGTGGTCGATTTTATAAAAGGAGTAACATCAGCTGATTATGATAATGATGGCGATATTGATTTATTTCTTTCCGGAATGAACAAAAGAAAAACATTATTAAAAAACACAGGTGTTAAAGATGGTATTCCACAATTTGTAAATGCTACAGATGAAGCAGGTTTGGCAGGAATTAATGTAATGACTTTTCCAACATGGTTTTGGGATTATGATAATGACGGCTGGCAGGATATTTTTGTTTGTGGTTACCAATTTACGGGTTCTGTTGCTGGTGAAACTGCAATGGAAGCATTAGGTATACCAAATAACAGTGGTAAAATGTATTTGTACCATAACAATCATGATGGTACTTTTTCAGATGTTTCTAAAGTGTCTGGACTAAGTAAAAAAGTATTTGCAATGGGTGCAAATTTTGGAGACATTGATAATGATGGGTTTCTGGATATGTATCTCGGAACAGGAAATCCAGATTATAAATCACTGACACCTAATAAATTATTCAGGAATATGGGAACTGGAACATTTGCGGATGTTACTGTTTCTGGCAGGGTTGGAAACTTGCAAAAAGGTCATGGTGTAGCTTTGAATGACCTTGATAATGATGGAGATACTGATATTTTTATAGAAGTAGGAGGCGCCTTTATAGGAGATGCTTTCAATAATTCGTTATATCTTAATCCCGGTCAAAACAACAATCGTTGGATAAAAATGCAATTAGAAGGTACAGAAAGCAATCGATCAGCGATTGGAACAAAAGTAAAAGTAAGTTTCAAAGAAAATGGCGTTTCCAGATCGGTATATCGAACCTTAAATTCAGGCGGAAGTTTTGGGGCATCGGCTTTAAGAATGGAAATTGGAGTGGGACAAGCCACAATCATTGACCAAATTGAAATTACATGGCCAAAAAGTCAGAAGAAAAAAGTCTTTAAGAATGTGCAGCCTAATCAGTTTATCAAAATCATTGAGGGTGAAAACAACTTTTCAAAAGTAAACATCAAAAAAATAGTTTTTCCAACTGCTGGAGCGAAATCCTCAATTTGTATTTGATACAGCAAATTAGAGTTTTAGACATTTATAAAACGAATGATAAATTTTATTATTATAAAAATGAAAAATAGAAAAATAAAAGTAGTTTTTTTTAGCCTCCTAAGCTTATTATTGCTTGTTAGCTGTTCTACTGAAAATTCAGATGAGAAAATATTTTCAACTTTAGACCGTGCTGATACAGGTATTGATTTTAGCAATAATTTGACCGAAAATGATTCCTTGAATTACTTCACCTATAACTATATTTATTTAGGGGGAGGAGTTGCAACAGGGGATATTAATAATGATGGTCTTGTTGATGTTTTTCTTACGGGGAATCAGGTTTCAAACAAATTATATTTAAACAAAGGAAATCTAAAATTTGAAGATATTACTAAAAAGGCTGGTGTAGGAGGTGATACCCGCTGGTACACAGGAGTTACTATGGCGGATGTAAATGCGGATGGCTTTTTGGATATTTATTGTAGTGTGGGAGGGAAATTTGGACCAAAAAACAATGAATTGTATATCAATAATGGAAATGGAACTTTTACTGAAAGAGCAAAAGAATATGGTATTGATGATATAGGAAACAGTGTTCAGGGGACGTTTTTTGACTATGATAAAGATGGCGATTTAGATTTATTTGTGGCCAATTACCCGCCTACAAAATTTAGTTCGTCAACAGGTGACTACGTACAAATGATGGCTCATGTCAAAGACAATGAATCAGGACATCTATATCGAAATGATGGTAATCATTTTGCCAATGTTACAGAAGAAGCAGGCGTAAAAGCCTATGGATTATCATTAAGTGCAACAATTGGGGATTTAAATAATGACAGCTGGCCTGATATTTACGTTTCGAATGATTTCAATTCACCTGATTTCATGTATATTAACAATCAGGATGGTACTTTTAAGGAAGTGGTAAAACAGGCGACATCCCATAACTCTTTTTATGGTATGGGTGTAGATATTTCCGATTTTAACAACGATGGAAATTTAGATATTTTTCAGGTTGATATGGATGCGAAGGATAATCGTCGTAAAAAAGCGAATATGTCCAGTATGAATCCGCAGCTGTTTTGGGATGTTGTTGATGCTGGTTTTAATTACCAGTACATGCACAACTGTATGCAGTTGAATACAGGAGTTAATGAAAACGGTATTCCACATTTTGGCAACATATCCCGTATTACAGGAACTTCATCTACAGATTGGAGCTGGGGACCTTTATTCGCAGATTTTGATAATGATGGAAATAAAGATTTGTATGTGACTAACGGAACCCGAAAAGAAATTAATAATAATGATTACTTTAATAGTTTAGAGGCTCAAAAGTCAGAACGAAAAGATTTACTTAAAAAATCTAATGAAATTCCTTCAGAGAAGATAGATAATTTTATGTTTCAAAATAAAGGAAATTTAAAATTTGAAGAGGTTAATAAAAAATGGGGAATTGAATATAAAGGTTTTTCAAATGGTGTGGCTTATGCCGATTTAGATAATGATGGTGATTTAGATCTAGTTGTAAATAATATCGATGATTATGCATCTGTTTTTGAAAATTCAAGTTCCAAAATCAACAATTATATCAAAGTAAATTTCAAAGGAGATACAAAAAACATTTTTGGTTTAGGGAATCGTGTTTATGTAAAAACAAAAAAAGATACTCAAATGCAGGAGCTAACTTTAACACGAGGATTTCAATCATCTGTAGCTCCTGAATTACATTTTGGTTTGGCTAAAAATAAAACTATTGATGAAGTAAAAGTGGTTTGGGGCAATGGAAAAGTTCAAAGATTATTAAATGTAAAAGCAAATCAAACATTAACATTTAAAGAGCAAGATGCAAAAGTTGAAGATGATAAAATTGCCGTTTCAAAAACATTGTTTACTACAGTAGAATCTGTTTTTCCAATTTTTAAGCATGAAGAAAACAAATATGACGATTTTAAAGATCAAGTATTGATGCCTCATAAAATGTCTTCTTTTGGACCAAGTCTTGCTGTTGGAGATGTAAATAAAGATGGATTAGAGGATTATTTCATTGGAGGTTCATCAACATTTTCAGGAAAATTATTTGTGCAGACTGCAAATGGATTTGTTGAGAAAAAATGTCCAGCTTTTGAAGCTGATATAAAAAGTGAAGATTCTGGAGCTGTATTTTTTGATGCTGATAATGACGGTGACAACGATTTATATGTAGTAAGCGGCGGTTATGAATTTTTATTAAATGATCCTGCATTGCAAGATAGATTGTATGTAAATGATGGTAAAGGTAATTTTACTAAAGCTCCCAAAGGTGTTCTTCCTGTATTTCTTACCAGTGGTTCAAAAGTATATGCAGTTGATTATGATAAAGATGGAAAACAAGATCTTCTGGTTCTAGGAAGACAAGTGCCGGGACAATATCCTTCTCCTGCCAATACGTATCTATTGCATAATGTAAGTACTTCTGGAAAAGCTCAATTCGAAGTTTCAAAAAACACTCCTAAAGCATTTAAAAATCTCGGAATGGCTACAAGTGCAGTTATTACAGATTATAATAATGATACTTTTCCTGATATTATTATTGTTGGAGAATGGATGCCAATTCGAGTTTTCCAAAATGTAAAAAATGGGTTCAATGAAGTGTCCAAAAATTTAGGATTGACAACGGATACCACGGGCTGGTGGTGGAGTATTGAGCAGGGTGATTTTGATAAGGATGGCGATATGGATTACATAGTTGGTAACAATGGTCTTAACTATAAATACAAAGCCACCCCTGATGAAACTTTCGATATTTTTGTTAAAGATTTTGACAATGATAAACATAATGATATTGTATTAAGCTATTATAATGACGGCAAACAATATCCTGTGCGTGGCCGTGGATGTTCTTCACAGCAAATTCCTGGTATAAAGAAAAAATTCAAAAATTATGAAAGCTTTTCACAGGCAACATTAGTCGATGTTTATACCGAAAAATCACTTAAAGAAGCTTTGCATTATAAAGTGAAATCATTTGCCAGTATATATTTAGAAAACAAAAACGGAAAATTTATTATTCATGAACTTCCAGTTGATGCCCAGCTTAGCTGTATCAACCAAATTATGGTTGATGATTATGATAAAGATGGAAACCTAGATGCTTTGATTACTGGTAATATGTTTAATTCTGAGGTGGAAACACCTAGGAATGATGCTGGGCATGGTTTATTTTTGAAAGGAAATGGTAAAGGTAAATTCACACCAATTTCGCCTGTAAAAAGCGGATTCTTTACTCCTGGTGATGTGAAAAATATGGATTTAATTAGGGTTAAGGGAAAATCCTATCTCTTGGTGACTAAAAACAATTCGAATTTGCAGAGCATCAAAATCAATTAAAACTTTTTAATTGTAAAAAACTTTCTCAGAGGGAAACACCTATTTTTTAATTAAAATAATAGAATAGGTGTGTTCCATCAAAACTTACTTTAGTATTCAAAAAAACCTTGTTTTAGACTAAATTATAGGCTAAAACAGGAGTTAACAATATAAAAAATGAAAAAAACATTTATCTTGATTTTGTTTGTGAAAACCACAAACAGAATCAGTTTATCTATAGTGTTGTTTCTCCTTATTTCCTTGGCAGTTTCTGCTCAAGAAATTAAGATTGAAGGGATGGTTATAGACTCAAAAAAGGTAGCCTTAGGTGCTGCAACAATTCAAATATCAGAAAAAAATAGCGGAACTATAACAAACGAAGAGGGAAAGTTTACATTGCAAACAACCGCTCAGTTTCCATTGACATTAACAGTTTCGCTGATGGGATATAACCCTCAAAGTATAGTTTTAAATAAGAATGAATTTACTACCGTACAATTACAAGAAATTACAAATGAATTGGGAGAAATATTAGTTTCTAGTGGTTATTTAACTCAAAAGAAGTCTGAGTTTTCAGGTTCTGTGTCAACAGTTTCTGTAAGACAGCTGCAAAATAGGCCAACCACCAGTTTTGATCAATTACTGGGAGGACAAGGTACAGGAATTGATGTTATTCAATCTTCGGCAGTTCTCAACAACACGCCTGTGATACGCGTTAGAGGTTTAAATACCATTACATCAGGTCTTTTTCCATTAATAGTTGTTGATGGAGTAGCTGTTTTTACGGGTTCTTTGGGCGGATTCGTTGGTAATAACCCATTATCTTCAATTAATCCAAATGATATTCAGTCGATTGATGTTTTGAAAGATGCATCGGCTGCCGCAATTTATGGTTCAAGAGCGGCTAACGGTGTTATGGTGATAACCACTAAAAAGGGTAAAAAAGGGGTGACTAAATTTAATTACAACAGTTGGTACAGCAGAAGCACTCCTTATAATTTACCCGAATTATTGAATGCCGAGGATTATACCGCTATAAAGAATGAAGCTTTGGTCAATGCTGGGAAAGCGCCCGGTTTTTTTCTGTCTAAAAATCCAGACGGAAGCACGGTAGACACCAGTTGGTATGATGTGGCTTACGATCCTGGTTTTTCAAGCAATCATAATATCAATATTTCGGGAGCAAACGAATCAACGCAATATTATTTCTCAGCAGATTACAGCAATCAAAATAGTTTTATAAAAAACAATACGTTTCAAAACTATATGACGCGATTAAACATTGGCCATGAGGTCAATGATTATATCCGGGTTGGGGTCAATTTTTCCTATAGCAATGCCAAAAATGTTGGTCCAAATACAGGGGCTGTTGCTGGAAACACGTTGTCATCATCGACTTATAATACCGAGTATATTACTAATGAGCCTTTGGGAAGAATGACTTATGTTTTACCTCCCAATGTACCAGTCTATAATCCAGACGGATCTTACAGTATTCAAAACGGAATCAGTGTTGGTTACGGTGCCAATATTCCATCCATTATTGGAACAATCAATGCTTATAATCTGGCAATGGTTCAGTCACTTGATTTGACTACTTCAGTGAGTAGATCCATTTTAGGAAATATCTACGGGGAGTTTGATATTTGGAAAAATATGACTTTTAGAACCAGTTTTGGATTAAACAATTTAGGAGTTGAGAACAAATTATTTCTTAATCCAATACACGGTGGCGGGTATTCCTATAATGGCGTGGCAACCAACATCAACACCAATTTATTAAGAACCGATTGGGTAAATACCCTTACTTATAAGGCTTCCCTAAAAGAGAATCACAATTTCGCAGCACTTTTGGGTTATGAACGAATCAAAACTACTATGGACAGTTGGGGAGCATCTCAAAGCAATGTCACTGATCCTTATTATACAAATTATCAAGGAAGTTATACTAATATCTCTCCAATAGGGAATGTACTTACTGAGAATGCTTTACTGTCTTATTTTACAAACCTTAATTATAATTATAAAAACAAATATTTCTTGAGTTTGAACTATAGAATTGATGGATTATCAGCCTTGTCTGAAGGGAATAAGTACGGAAATTTTGGAGGAGGTGCTTTAAGTTGGAATGTTTTTGAAGAGTCTTTTTATAAAGATTCTGGAATCAATAACTATATTGATAATTTAAAAATCAGAACGAGTTATGGTATTGTAGGGAACAGTGAAATAGGAAATTATCCGTCTATAGGAACTTATGATTCTTCTACATATGCGGGATCGCCTACTTTGGGATATTCACAAACGGCCAATCCTAATTTGAAATGGGAAACCAGTTCAAAATTCGATTTAGGGCTTAATTTTACGCTTCTTAACAATCGTATTTCGGTCGAAATGGATTATTATAAAAACACCATAAAAGATTTAATTCTAAAGGCACCACAAGCACTTTCGGCTGGTATTCCAAACAATTACATCAATGAAAATGTTGGAGGGATGTACAATACGGGTTTCGAGTTGGGCGTTAGTGCACTTGTTGTCAGTTCAAAAGATTTTAATTGGAACGTGAATCTTAATCTTTCGACACTTAAAAACGAGGTAACCTCTTTGGTGAACGATGTTTTTGTTCCCAGCATTTTTGGAGTTCAAAATATGACAAGAGTAGGGTATTCTGTGGGGTCTATTTTTGCTGTTCCTTGCAATGGTGTTAATCCTGCAAATGGTCAAATGATTTTTGTAAATAGCGAAGGAAGAGAAGTGCAATACAACCATATTGGTTCTCCAAAATGGACCTATCTTGATGGAACGGCTGCCCCAGCTATTGACAATTATAAAGATGGAAAAATGCAAGGATCGTCTTTGCCGAAAGTTTTTGGCGGACTGAATAATACATTCAGTTATAAGAATTTTGTTTTGGGGGTTAATCTAACTTTTGCGCAAGGAAATCAACTGTACAATGGAACTAGAGCCACAATTTCGGATCAGCGTTATTTTAACAACGGAACATTTATAAAAAACAGATGGACAACTCCAGGTCAAGTTACGGATATTCAAAAGTTATATTATGGTGACAATGTTTCGGCAGGATTTTCGTTTTCAAGTACTTCAAAAGTTGAAGATGGTTCTTATCTGAAATTCAAAAATGTTTCTTTGGGGTATAATGTTCCTATTAAGGAAACTTTTTTGAAAAACAGTTTTAGCTCTATTTATATCTATCTGCAGGGAAATAATTTATATACATTAACAAAATATAGAGGTTCAGATCCAGAGGTTTCTATAAATGGGAATTCCATCAATTCTGGGAAAGATCAAAATGTTCCGCCCAATGCACAGGTTTACACAGTTGGTTTAAATGTTGGGTTTTAATTTAAAAATATACAAAATGAAAAAATATATTCTAATCAGTTTGTTCTTTCTTGTAGCGATGACGTCTTGCAATGATGATTTGTTGGATACTATTCCCGAGACAAGTATCCCCGAAGAAATAGCTTATAATACTCCAGGTAAAATTTTGGCGCAAACCAATAATTTATACAAGCAGTTGCAAAATCAAAATTATTATGGAGGAAGGTTCATCATTTTTAATGAGCAAAGAGCCGATCAATTTGGGCAAAATGACGGTAATGCCGCAACAGGATCAGCAGTGTGGAATCAAAATGTGGCTTCGACCAATGATTTTGTAAACAATGTCTGGTCGGTTTGTTATACTGCTATAAATGCTTCCAATATTTTGATAAGCAAGTTGAACGGAACCACGGTAGTTTCAGAAGCTTTGGCGAAAAATTACATAGCCGAAGCCAAATTCATTCGTGCATTCTGCTATTTTAGTTTGATTCAGACGTATGCCAAACCGTATAATTTGGACAAAAATGGTTTGGGTTTGCCGTTGCGATTGACGCCTATTACCACATCAGGAAATAATGATTTAGCGCGTAGTTCTATTGAAGTGATTTACACCCAAATTCTAAAAGATTTGGATGAGGCCGAAAATGATTTGCCTATAGAATACAGCACTCCTTTGTTGAATATTTCTAGAGCTAAAAAAAGCACCGCAATCGCGTTGAAAACTAGAGTTTATTTGGTACAGGCCAATTATGATAAAGTGATTTCCGAATCCCAAAAAATAGTATCTTCAACTGTTCCTTTTCAATATACAGCAGGGAATTTAACGAATAAATTGGAATCTAATTTTGCTACCATTTTTGGGGGAAGTTATACAGGAACTGAGGCTATTTTTACCATTCCTTTTGCTAATACCACTACCGAAACTCCAGCTTCGCAATACGCACTGGCATTTAATTATTTGGCACAGCCCATTATTTTCTTGACAGCCGCTGGTATTTCGAGTGATCCAGTATTAAATTCAAGTAACGATGCGCGTTCTGGTCTGATTGGTACTAATGCGGCAAATCAAAAAGTGTTGAAAAAATTCAGTATTACAACAGCTCCGTTTCGGGATTTTGTACCCGTAATTCGATATGCCGAAGTTTTGTTGAATTATGCTGAAGCTGCCGCCAATAGGGATGATTTGTCGATGGCAAAAGCTTTATTGACAGCTGTTAGAAATCGATCCAATCCAAGTTATGTGTTTTCAGATGCAGAGGTTGGAACCAAAGATGCATTATTGAATACGATTTGGAAAGAAAGAGATATTGAACTTTTGGGTGAAGGATTCAGGCTGATGGATTTGCAGAGAAGACTTCAGACTTTGCCGGCCAAAAAAGGTTCTATTGGAACAGCTCCTTTAGTTTTGGTGTCAAGCAGTAATTACATTTGGCCAATTCCAAGTGGCGAAATTTCTACCAATAAATTGATGGTTCCTAATCCTTAAAGGTTATTTTTTGCCCAAAATTTTTTAACCATATAAGAAATATAAGAACATATAAGTCAATGCTGTTTATTACAACTTAAATGAACTTATATTTCTTATATGGTTAACATTTTTTAAAATTATAAGGTTATCCTAACTGGTTTTTTTAACCTGTTAGGTGTAATTTATAGATTCTGAAAACAACAAAATCTAATGTTTCATTTTTTCTATAACTGCAGAGACTTCCGTTTCGGGCATTTTGCAGGCGCCTTCCACACACACATAAATATAAGTTTCATTTGGCATATATCTGCTTTCCATTAAGGGAATAGCACTTTCTTTAACTGATCCCGCAACTAATGTGTTGGGTAAATAATAAGCTTCCAATTCTCTTGCTTTTTGCAGTGCATTTTTACCAGAAATGGCAATTTCATAATATTCCCCTGTGTAATTTAGCATTAAATCAAGCCAATTGTGATAGGCGATAGGCGATTCTATGCAATCTGCTTGTACATTATTCAGCATTTGTTTGGCAATTTTAGAATAAGCAGCATTTGAATAATAATGTCCCAATTGAAACAAATTATGAGCAAGAATCGAATTGGAGCTCGGAATCGCATTGTCCTGAATTTCCATTTTTCGGGCTATTAAATTAGTAGAAGTTTTAGACGTAAAATAAAACATACTGTTCTGTTTGTCCAGAAAATGAGTTACCGTATAATCCATAAGCTTTTTGGCTGTTGCGAGCCATTTTTCGTCTAATGTTACTTGATAAAGCGAAATAAAAGCATCGATAACGCTGGCATAATCTTCAGAGAAACCAGCTACGCTGCTTTTTCCATTTTTGAAACTATGATTAAGGCTTCCATCTTTTTGCAATTGATTTGAAAGTATAAAATTGGCATTCTTTAAAGCAATATTTAAGTAATGTTGGGTTTTAAAAGAGCGATAAGCCTGAATATATCCTTTTGTCATCATAGCATTCCAAGAAGTTAGGGTTTTGTCATCCAAATGGGGACGCGCTCTTTTGTTTCTGGCATTCAATAACAGTTGTTTCCAAGTTTTTGTTTTGGAATTTAATACACCAATCGTAAGATTGTTTTTCTGCGCAAATGCTGCATCAGACTGGGTTTTGAATAATACATATTTGTCATTCTCCCACAACCCAACTGAATTGATATTGTAGTATTTTTTGAATAAAGGAAAATCATCTTTCAAAATAGTTTGCAATTCGGTTATTTTCCAGGAATAAAATTCTCCTTCCTCTAATTTGCCTGAAGTGTTTTTGCTGTCAGCATCCAATGAAGAATAAAATTGTCCTTCGGAACCCATTAATTCACGCTCAACAAAGCTCAATGTTTCAATTACTGTTTTTTTGTATAAATCATTTTTCGAAACCAAATAAGCATCAGAATATAAACTTACTAATTGAGCATTGTCATACAGCATTTTTTCAAAATGAGGAATATGCCACTTGGAATCCGTAGTGTATCTGGAAAATCCACCGCCTATAGGATCATAAATACCGCCATTCGCCATTTTTGTCAATGTCGTTTCTACATATTTTTGAACCGATTTATCTTTATTTTGAACGGCATAACGCAATAAAAAATGGAGTGCTTTTGGCATTGGAAATTTTTGATCATCCACTAAACCTCCATTTTGAAAATCCATGTTTTTTTTCCATGCGGTCACGGCCTTCAAAATATCAGTATTTTTAAAATCTGCTGTATTGGTATTGAGATGAATTAATTCTGATTTTTGAATTCCCAAAATAAGTTTATCGGCATATTCTTCAACTTTTTTAGGGTCATTTTTATACAATGCGGCCATTTCTATCAAAACTTTAGTCCATTCTTCTTTCGAAAAATAAGTACCTCCAAATATGGGTCTGCCATCAGGAAGCGCAATACAATTCAAGGGCCATCCGCCTTTACCAGTCATTAGCTGAACGGCATTCATATAGATTTGATCAATATCTGGACGTTCTTCCCGATCTACTTTTATACTGATAAAATTGTCATTCATCAATTTGGCAACGCTATCATTTTCAAAGCTTTCCTCTTCCATTACATGACACCAATGGCAAGCAGAGTAGCCTACCGAAATGATAATGAGTTTGTTTTCTTCTTTTGCTTTATCTAATGATTCTTGATTCCAGGCTTTCCAGTCAACAGGATTATGGGCATGTTGCAAAAGATAGGGGCTTGACTCGTTTATCAAATCATTGGTGTGCTTAAAATGTTCTTCTTTGTTTGTTGCTTTTTGATTGCAGCTGATGAAAAGTACAGTTAGTAAAAATGCAGTAAATAGGTTGCGCATAGTATTTATGGGGAATTAATTTTTTAGTATAAAAGGGTTAAATAAGGAGCAAATAATTTCAATTAGATTTTCCTTTTAGAATTATAAAATATAAAACAAGGAAGACTTAAAATAACGAGTTGATTTGATCTGTATTGTTTATTCAGCTAATTTAATAATTAAAATGAAATAGTTTTTTTTAAAGCACATTATGCAACATTAGAAACGAGATTTGCTTCAAAAGTGCTTTTTGACTTTTTATGCGATAGTACTATTCTGTACAAATAGATCAATTATACAAAAAGTTTTGAACTAACAATATATTTTGAGTCAAACTTTTACTGAATGGTGGTAGTGTTTTCATGTCTTCTTTCAAAGAATAAATGAGTTTAAAAAATCTAATGGCTGCCTTCAAATTTTGTGAACAACTGGAATAATTTTCTATAGAATACATTGAATAAAAATGGAATATAATTTGTTTTTCTCTACGGAAAGTCAATTTTAGAAAGGGTACTTATTACTTTTTTTTCGCGGAGCATTTTATTAGAATTAGAAATTCTTTAGAGTTGTATTGATTGAATGCAAAAAAAATACAGTGGTCAAACCGCGACCAAAACTCTTTTCTGTAAACATTAAGATTATAAGCTTCTAAGAACAAGTAAAACGCCTCATTTGTTTTATTCAAGGCTTCAAATGTGTTATTCATTCATTTGCCATTAAGTTACTTTTGGCAAGATGATAAATGTGATTTATTTAAAAAATGAATTAAAAAAGTACATTATCAATTAAAATAGAATAAAAAAAATAGAAAGTCTCGATTAAATCAAAAAGTTAAAGGCTCTTGATTTGTTAAATAGGTTGTTCCTTTTTTTAGTTTAAAGAAAGGACACATTAAATCAATTTGACAAGATCTAGAAAGTGGAAATTAAAATATTTTAGGATTGAAATAAATTTAAAAAATGAAAATAGAAAAGTGTAAAACGGCTTCAATTATCCTAGCAGGTTTTCTAGTAATTAGCTGTAATGTTAAAAAAGATTCTTTAGACAATGGATCAAGTTTGAAAAATGCTTACGAAAAGGATTTTTATATAGGAACCGCTCTTGATATTAATCAAATCAATGAAAATGATTCTGAAGTAAATAATTTAATAGCAACTCAATTTAATGCTGTCACTGCAGAAAACATAATGAAGTGCGAGGTTATTCATCCGAAATGGGATACTTATGAGTTTGATTTGACCGATAAGTTTGTTGCTTACGGCAAAAAAAACAAGATGTTTATAGTAGGGCATACACTTTTATGGCACAGCCAACTGGCACCATTTGTAAGGAAAATTAAAAGTAAAGATTCTTTGCAGCTTTTTATGACCAACCATATTAATACAATCGCAGGAAGATACAAAGGAAAAATTGATGGTTGGGATGTTGTCAATGAAGCTTTAAACGAAGACGGTACCTATAGAAAATCTATTTTTTTGGACTTGCTTGGAGAAGATTTTTTGATTACTGCTTTCAAATTGGCCGAAAAAGCAGCACCTGATACAGAGTTGTATTACAATGATTTCAACATCGAACAACCTAAGAAAAGAGCAGGAGCAATTACATTGTTAACCAAAATAAAAAACAGCGGTGCTCGAATTGATGGAGTAGGAATACAAGGGCATTGGAGTCTTGATGGTCCTCCAGTTAAGGAAATAGAAGAAAGCATTATAGCTTTTTCCAAATTGGGATTAAAAGTTATGATTACGGAACTGGATGTTTCGGTATTGCCTAATCCAAACAAAATGGTTGGAGCAAATGTGGAGCAAAATTTTGCCGAAGACCCCAAGATGAACCCATATACTAAAGGTCTTCCGGATAGTGTTCAAGTGAAATTAGCGCAACGATATGAAGATTTATTTAAAATTTTTATAAAACACAAGGACAAAATAAGCCGTATTACTTTTTGGGGAGTTAATGATGGACAAAGCTGGTTGAACAATTGGCCGATTAGGAATAGAACCAATCACCCTTTGCTTTTTGATAGAAACAATAAACCCAAACTGGTTTATGAAAAAGTTTTAGGCCTTAAGAAATAGTTGGCAGTGCACAGATTTTTAGTGTTCAGTTTTAAATGTTTAGTATAGATAGCGCTAGTTTGAATGTCCAAAATAGGAATGCTACTATTCAAATACCATTTTTTTTAATTTTTTTAATATATCATTTTATGAATAATTCGTCTCAAAAGCTTTCTGTATTAGAGAAAGTTGGTTACAGTTTAGGAGACTTTGCTGCCAATTTAATTTTTCAGACATTAATGACCTTTTTGGCATTTTTCTATACGGATGTCTATAAAATACCAGCTGGTACAGCTAGTGCAATAATTTTCTTCGGAGGATTTATTGGAGCTTTTTTTAATATAATAATGGGGGCAATTGCAGATAGAACCAGTACCAAGTGGGGGAAATTCAGACCTTGGATTCTATGGACATCGCTTCCGTTTGGGATAATAGCCATTTTGGCTTTTTCTACCCCGGATTTTGGAGCGAATGGGAAAGTAATTTATGCCTTAGTGACTTATTTTCTGTTAATCTTAGTTTATTCGGCAAACAATCTTCCTTATTCTGCTTTGAGTGGAGTCTTGACAGGAGATATGGCACAAAGAAACAGTTTGTCTTCTTATCGTTTTGTGGCGGTAATGTTTGCTCAGTTTATCATTCAATCGCTTTTGTTGCCATTAGTGTTAATATTAGGACATGGCGATAAGGCAGTTGGTTTCGAGAATACCATGATGATTTTTGCCATTGCAGGAGTTGTTTGCTTTTTAATCACATTCTTAACGACCAAAGAAAGAATTATACCTGCCAAAGAACAGGAATCTTCTGTTAAACAAGATTTAATTGACTTGTCTAAAAACAAACCATGGGTAATTATGCTTTCTGTTACTATTTTAGTATTTATTACTTTATCACTAAAAGGGGGGATGTATATTTATTATTTCAAGTATTACTTGGATCCAATTGCCCAAGCTAATTTTCTGGAAAACATAGGCTTTAATAATTTCATTACAGGACTTAATAATACGTTAACCGGAATGGGACTTACCGAATTTCAATGGCCAAAAGATGCACCTACTTCCGCATTTAGTTTATTCAATGCAGGTGGAATCCTTTTTATGATTTTTGGAATTATGTTTTCTAAACCATTGGCTGATAAATTTGGAAAAAGAAACATCTTTATCGCCTTTATCTTTTTATCAGCATTGAGTTTGTTAATGTTTAATTTTTATTCAGCTACTTCAATCGAAATTGTATTTGCAACGCAAATTGCTCACGGATTTCTATATGGGGTTACCATTCCTTTATTATGGGCTATGATTGCCGATGTAGCCGATTATAGTGAGTGGAAAAACAATCGTAGAGCGACTGCTATTATTTTTTCGGCTATGATATTTGGACTTAAAGTGGGATTGAGTATTGGAGGCGCTTTAGGAGCTGCATTGCTCTCTAGATATGGATATGTAGCCGAAGCTCTTGTTCAAAAACAGACAGCCATCGATGGAATCAAGCTATCGGTGAGTATTTATCCAGGACTTATTTTTATTGTTAGTGGAGCTATTTTATGTTTTTACCTGATTGATAAAAAAATGGAAGGACAAATAGAAAGTGATTTAAAAGAAAGAAGAAAAAAAACAAATAATTAATACCTATTACAATGCCAGAAGATAATATCAGTCATATCAATTTTGACGAATTAAACAAAAAAGCCATTTCACAGCCCTTGATAAAACACATGTACACAGCAGATCCTTCTGCACATGTTTTTGATGGCAAAATATACATTTATCCTTCCCATGATATCGAAGCGGGTATCCCTTTTAACGATTTGGGAGATCATTTTGGAATGGAAGATTATCATGTAATTTCTATGGATAATCCAAATAGTGAGGCTGTTGACAATGGATTGGCATTACATGTAAAAGATGTGCCTTGGGCCGAAAGACAAATGTGGGCACCAGATGCCGCGACCAAAGGCGGAAAATATTATTTGTATTTCCCCGCAAAAAAAGCCGATGGTATTTTTCAAATAGGTGTGGCTATAAGTGATTCACCTGTAGGGCCATTTATACCAGAACCTGAAGCTATTGTAGGTAGTTATTCTATTGATCCTGCTGTTTTTTGCGATGATGACGGCAGTTACTATATGTATTTTGGTGGAATTTGGGGAGGTCAATTACAAAGTTATAGAGATAACATTTATGATGTTAATAATCAGGAACCTTTGGCTAATGAAGTTGCTTTAGGTCCTAAAATGGCCAAACTTTCCAGTGATATGAAAAGTTTCGTTGAAACGGTTAAAGAAATTGAAATTTTAGATAAAAATGGGAGTTTATTATTAGCTGGAGATAATGACCGTCGTTTTTTTGAAGCTTCCTGGATGCATAAATACGACGGTAAATATTATTTTTCGTATTCTACAGGAGATACTCACTTTATTTGTTATGCTATTGGTGATAATCCTTATGGACCATTTACTTATCAAGGAAGAATTTTAAACCCAGTGGTAGGTTGGACTTCCCATCATTCTATTTGTGAATTCGAAAATAAGTGGTATTTGTTTTATCATGATTCCAGTCTTTCAGAAGGGATTACTCATTTAAGATCGATAAAACTTGCCGAAATAACATATGATGAAAATGGAAAAATCCAAACGTTAGATCCGTATAAGGATTAATTTTTGGAAGTATTGTTTTCGAGCATAAAGTGATATGCTTTCCTTGTCGCGAATTATTTTACTAATGTGAAACAAAAAATAGTTTTTTTAAGGAAAACTATTTTTTGTTTACTATATCGATTGAAATAATACTGATTGACTCTAAGTTTAAAATCAAATAATTCATAAATGGTGGTTAAAAGGTTTAATGAGCCTATAAGGAACAGCAATTTTAGATGTTTTTGAGAGCTATGAATTATATATCCACAATAGTAGTTTAGACACGAATAAATATTTTTTGATTATGAGTGGAGCTGATGATATTATATCGAATATTACGATTACAGGTGTAATCATCCGTTTTAATGATAATAAGTTGGAAGTGCTTTTACAACAAAGTAGTAATGAAGATGAAGTTGGGTTGTGTAATTGGGAATTACCTCGAAATTCTATAAAGCGAGGGGAAACAACAATGGAAACTGTGCAACGAATGTTTCATGGTAATTATAGTTTTGAAATTGGGTATTTAGATCAATTCAGAACTTTTGAGGAAACAAATTTTGTTTTAAATGAAACTGGAGTTACAATAGGACATTGTGTATTTGTTAGACAAAAAGGAACTAGATACGATGAGAATGTTTTAGGTTCTGGCAAATGGTTCAAATTAGATGAAATGCCCAATATTGTGCCAAGTCATTCCGAAATTTTATCATATAGTTTGAAGTATTTAAAAATTTTAACCAGATCGGAGCCTGTTGTTTTTGACCTTTTGCCTGAAAAATTTACATTATTAGAATTGATATGCCTCTATGAGCAAATCCTGAGAGTTGAAATTGACAAATCTAATTTTAGAAGAAAAATTTTAAGCATGGATATATTAATGGAATTGAATGAAAAACAGCAAGATGTTTCACATAGAGCGGCAAAATTTTATGCATTCGATTATATGCGATATAGGGAAAAAGCCAAAAGTGGATTCAGCTTCGATTTTTGAAAAAAAAAACTAGGCAACCAATTGTTTTAAATTCACAAAAAAACGGGAATTTACATTCAAAATTGCATAAAGGAAAACGCTATGGATATACTCTTGTTATTTAGCAGTTTTAAATTTGATTATCTACTGAAGTATATTTGAGATTTTTAAAATATATCCTCTGATAGCAAGATTTCTTGATAAACTAAAATGTCCTTACTGATTGGAGAAATTTTTTTATTTGAATTTTATGTAATTTATAAATC
>NZ_MUNX01000084.1 GCF_002001005.1 Flavobacterium sp. A45 | reverse complement strand
GTATAAATATCCTACTTTATAAAATATTATAATTAAACATTCAATCTAAAAATCATTCATTTATTTTTTGCCTTCTTTTAACTATACATATACTTAGAAGCTTAAAAAAACTTATTCTAAAAAAGATCGCTACAAAGTGCAAATGCCCACTCCATTTCTGAATACCATAAGTTTTTAGATAGATCCAAAAATCACTGCTATAAACAAAAAAACCACCTAACAAAAAGTCAGATGGTTTTAATAAATAGCCGGCGGAGGGACTCCACGAATTGTTTCGCTCGGGGTTAACTTCTCGCCCATATATCTTCATAAAAAAAACCATAACAAACAAATGTTATGGTTTTACATAAGAGCCGGCGGAGGGACTCGAACCCACGACCTGCTGATTACAAATCAGCTGCTCTAGCCAACTGAGCTACGCTGGCAGACTCAATATGTTTTGTAATGGTCAACTCAAATAAAAAACCATCTAAATGAATAGATGGTTTTTTTGAGCCGGCGGAGGGACTCGAACCCACGACCTGCTGATTACAAATCAGCTGCTCTAGCCAACTGAGCTACGCTGGCGACTCATTACGGGTGCAAAGATAAGCTTGAATTTCGTTTTTCCAAAATAAATTTAAACTTTTTTTGCCCTTTTTTTTACTGCAAATCGTTGATTTTACCAATCAATTGATTAGCAGTTTGTTCCAATTCTACATTTATTTGTTTGAAATGTGCTTTTTTGTTTTCAACATTTTTAGCATTCACTTTAGTGATCAAAACATCAAAAGCAGCAATAGCTTCGTCAATCAATGCATTCGTTTCATCAGTAGGTTTTCCTGTTGTAGAAATTTCAAACAAGTAAACTGCCTCAATTATATCACCTAAAACGTAGTTGATGTCTTTCTTTAAATTCTTAACGTTTGCCATTTTATTTTTTATTTAATTTGCGTTTGCAAAAGTACACATAATCTTTCTATTCCCAACTATGAAATGTAAATTTCTAAAATAGAAGCTTTTCCCTTCAAATTATAAGACTTCATAGCTGCAGGAATAAGCACTGTATCTCCTTTTATATATTTATAAATTATACCGTCATACTCTAGTTCAAAAGAACCTTCAATACACATATATACCACAAAAGACAATCCTGAATTCTCAACCCCTTTAACATTTTCCAGTGGAATAAAATTGGTTGTAAAATAAGGACAATCGACTACTGTATTTGACTGATTAATTTCTCTTGAGTACTCCTTATAAGTATTGACTTTTTTATAATTAATAGCATCCAATGCCAAATCAACATGAAGTTCTCTAGTATTACCTTGAGCATCTTTTCGATCAAAATCATACAAACGGTATGTAATATCCGAAGTCTGTTGTATTTCGGCAACAACTAATCCTGCTCCGATCGCATGAACAGTACCCGTTTCTAAGAAAAAAACATCCCCTGGTTTTGCCTTAACAGTATCCAATATATCAATCAGTGAATTGTTATTCAAATGCTCAACATACTCCTCTGGACTGGAATCTTCTTTAAAACCAACAATGATTCTGGCATCGGCATCGGCTTGCGTAACATACCACATTTCGGTTTTACCAAAAGAATTGTGACGTTTTTTGGCCAATTCATCATTAGGATGCACTTGAATCGATAAATCTTCACGGGCATCCAAGTATTTGAAAAGCAACGGAAATTGTTTTCCAAATCTTTCATGAACAGCTGTCCCCAGAATTTCATCTGGATACTCATTAATTAAATCCGTCAAAAGTTTTCCTTCATACTCCCCGTTTGCTACTACGCTCACATCGCCTTCAACAGTAGATAATTCCCAGCTTTCTCCTGTAATATGGGAAGTGATTGGTTTATTCAGAATCGTTTTTAACTTTTCTCCTCCCCAGATTCTTTCTTTCAGAATGGCATTAAACTGCAATGGATAATTTTTTGAACTCATGTTTTTTATTTACAAATTTCTATACTTTTACTATCAAAAGGTAATATTATTTTGTCCTTTTATGATTGTATTTCTTTAATTGCTTCAAGTGCTTTTGCAATATGATTTTTTGCTTTCATACTGTCAAATACCATTATTATTGTTCCGGTTTTGTCGGCTACATAAGTTACTCTGCCTGGTATTAATCCAAACAAATTGGTAGGTACTCCAAAAAGAGTTCTGATTTTTTTATCAGAATCTGACAAAAGAATAAAAGGCAGTTTAAATTGACTGGTAAACTTTTGATGAGACGCAACACTGTCCCCGCTGATTCCTATTACTTCAGCTCCAAGATCTTTAAAATCTTCGTACTGATCCCTAAAACTGCAGGCTTGGGTTGTGCATCCCGGTGTATTGTCTTTTGGGTAGAAATAAATAACCGATGGCTTTTGACCAATTAGATCTTGGCTGTTGAAATCATTCCCATTGGTGTCCTTTGCTGTAAAATTTGGAATTTTGTCTCCTGCTTTCAGTCCCATTATTCTCCTTTATAAGTTACAAAATTGCGGGGCGTTTCATAAAGAACCACTTCCAAATCCAGCTCTGGTTTTACTTTTTTTCTGATTTTATTCCAAATCACTACCACAATATTCTCTGCGGTTGGATTTAAATCTTCAAATTCCGGTACATCAAGATTCAAATTTTTATGATCCATTTGATCCTCAACTTCTTCTTTAATAATATCTGTTAAGAATTTCACATCCATAACATACCCTGTTTCTTTATCAATTTCTCCGGCAACACTTACTATTAATTCGTAGTTGTGACCGTGAAAATTGGGGTTATTGCATTTGCCAAAAACAGCATCGTTTTGCTCAAAAGTCCAATCTTTTCGATACAAACGATGTGCTGCATTAAAATGGGCTTTTCTGGATATGGTTACTCTCATAGTTTTTTGTAGAATTAAATTGGGTGAATGGCAAGATTAGTTCCTTTGCTCTAATGCATGTTCCTCTAAAAAATGATAAAATTCATCAAAAATGATCTTGAACCATACGGTATAACTATCAGGACTCAAGTGCATATCACTTTGAATATCTTCAATTTTCATCCATTTCCAATCTTCAACTTCTTCAGGATTAATCACAGGCTCTCCATCGTAATAACCAATCATTACATGATCGAGTTCATGTTCTGTCAAACCATTATCAAAAGGTGCTTTATAAATAAAATGGAAGAGTTCTTTCAATTCGGTATTAAAACCCATTTCTTCATGCAGTCTTCGGTTACCGGCCTGAATATTGGTTTCGCCTTCCCTCTGATGACTGCAGCAGGTGTTTGTCCATAATAAAGGAGAATGGTATTTTTGATGTGCTCTTTGCTGAAGCATCACTTCATTTTTATTATTTAAAACAAAAACAGAAAAAGCACGATGCAAAATAGCTTTTTCATGCGCTTCCAGTTTCGGCATTAAACCAATTTGCTCATCAAATTCATTTACTAGTATTACTTTTTCTTCTTCCATAGTATTTATTGATAAAGCAAAAGTACGAAAAAGATAGCTTTTAAAAAGTCTTATACATTCTTTTGCTTTTAGCTGAAATTATTTTCTTGGTTCGCATTAGAACTGCAAACATAGAAATCCTCAAGTCTCTTTTTTGAATATTTTACAGATAGAATTTAGCCAAGATTTATAGAAAAGCTATTCATTTTGTTACTCTTTAAAACCAAAAAAACATTTTTAACGTATATCCAGATAGTTAAAAATTACATAAATAGGAGTAAATTATAAAATAACTAACATTTCTATTGCCATTCTTCTATTACATTTGAAATATAAAAATCATCATCATGAAAACAAAATCTTTATTTTTCATTTTACTGTTTCTTCCTTTATTTGCTATTCAAGCTTGCGGGCAGAATAAAGAAGTAAAAAACAATGAAATAACTATGGTTGAAAGCAAATCTAAAAATCCATATTATTCGCACACTGACACCACAAAACTAAATTTATCAGATGCCGAATGGAAAAAAATTCTTCCTGAAGACCTTTATCTAGTTTCCCGAAAAGCAGATACCGAAAGACCATTTACGGGCAAGTATTGGAATACCGATGTAAAAGGAACTTATTATTGTGCAGCCTGCGGCAATCTGCTTTTTCGTTCAGGGGCCAAATTTTCCAGCAGTTGTGGCTGGCCAAGTTTTTTTGAACAGGAAAACAAAAAAAGCATCGTATTCAAAGACGATAATTCTATAGGAATGGAAAGAATAGAGGCTCTTTGTGGCAGATGTGACGGCCATTTAGGTCATTTATTTGATGATGGTCCAGCTCCAACTGGCAAAAGATACTGCATGAATTCTATCGCTCTTGATTTTGTCCCTGATGCTAAATAAAAATTAAAATTGAAACTAATGAAAACGAAAACAATTATTTTAGCGTGCATGTTATTTACTGGAATGCTATTTTCTCAAAACAATACTAAAACTAAAAAAATGACACAATCTAATATGGAAACTATAACTCTAGGTGGAGGCTGTTACTGGTGTGTAGAAGCTGTTTACGAAAACCTGAAAGGTGTAAAATCAGTCGTTTCTGGATTTTCAGGAGGAAAAACACTCAATCCGAGTTACGAAGAAGTTTGTTCTGGGACTACAGGTCATGCCGAAGTTGTCCAAATATCTTTTGATAAAAATGTGACCAGTCTTGATGAGATTTTTAAAGTTTTCTTCACCGTTCATGATCCAACAACGCTGAATAGACAAGGTGCAGATAAAGGAACACAATACCGTTCCGTTATTTTTTATAACGATGAAGAACAAAAAAAAGAGGCACAGTCTATTATTGCTGAGTT
This sequence comes from Flavobacterium sp. A45, assembly GCF_002001005.1. Lineage (GTDB taxonomy): Bacteria > Bacteroidota > Bacteroidia > Flavobacteriales > Flavobacteriaceae > Flavobacterium. The sequence continues at coordinate 24,978 of NZ_MUNX01000084.1, read as the reverse complement.
AAAAAATGCGAAAGTCTATGAAAATCCAATTGTGACTACGTTAGAACCGTTTACGAAATTTTACAAAGCAGAAGATTACCATCAAAACTATTATGCTAATAATAAAAGCCAGCCTTATTGCCAAATGGTGATTCAGCCCAAACTGGAAAAATTCGAAAAAGTATTTAAAGATAAATTGAAAACAAAAAAGTAATTTTCAACCTCACAAAAGCCGAAATCCATTTTCGGCTTTATTATTTATCAAAAACAATAAACTCTTTTTCAAATGAATACACAAAAGCCTTGGACTGCTTCAGAAGGTTTACCTGAAGATTTAATTTTAATCCGAGAAATACTTTTTAAAAATTGCAATTTTGAAATCACCCAGCCCATTCTTGAAGCAGAAAGTTCTGAATATGGAGCCTGTACTTTTACTTTAAATGATTTCAATATTCTGTTTCGAACGGCCAAAATCACACCTACCAAAACCGGTCAGTTTGTTACACTATGGAAAAGGATAAATCAGGGTCCTATTCAGCCTTTTGATTCCACAGATCCAATTGATTTATTCGCTATTAGTGTTAGGAAAGACAATTATTTTGGATTATTTATTTTTCCAAAATCAGTTCTTATAGCTAAAGAAATCGTTTCGGATAAAAAAGAAGGGAAACGTGCTATTCGAGTTTATCCGCCATGGGATGAAACAACCAGCAAGCAGGCGCAAAAAACACAAAAATGGCAGTTGGATTATTTCTTAGAATTAACTAAGGATCAAACAATAGATATGAAACATGCTAAATTCCTTTTCCTTACAGAAGGATAAAAAACTTGTGATTATCAAAATCTAATATTCTTTTCCTATCTTTAAAATAAATAAAAAGCTAAATTTCAACAGCTTAACTTTTAATATTTAAAAACCATGAGAAAAAAAGCATTTAAATTTCAAACACTTTATTTGTCATTTTTAATGATTATAGGACTAAATTTAACTCAAGCTCAAGAAAAAAAAGTAGCCCCAACTTCGCAGGAACTATACAACGAAATCGCTGCGATGGATACCGCTCTTTTTGACGCATTTAATGCAAAAGACATGGCAAAATTTAAACCCTTGTTTACCGAAGATTTAGAATGGTACCAAGACAATGGCGGTTTGCTTTCGTATGAAACCGTTTTTTCAAATTTTGAAAAAATGTTCGAAAACGAAAACAAACTGACTCGGCAATTAGTGAAAGGTCGTCTTGAAGTACATCCCATAAAAGATTTTGGAGCTATAGAAACAGGAGTTCATCAATTTCGACATATCGAAAACGGGAAAGAAGAAATAGGAACTTTTAAGTTTATGGCTATTTGGAAAAAAGTGAACAATCAATGGAAAATTTCAAGAATGATAAGCTACGATCATTGATTTCATTTTTATAGTACTACAAATTCTTCCGAACTTCTAAAATCCAGCTTTCTTTTACATCTCAAAAAATAAAACATTCTTAGTTTAATCTGGAGCAAGTGGACGCTTTGATTATTTAAAAGATGTTGCTTTAAATTATGCCTTTTTATTAAATCTAGAAAAAATGACAGACAAGAAAATTTAAATAATAAAATAAGACTACTTTAAATATTTGAAGTAGTCTTATTATATCATCAATCCAAATTACATCATTTCAAAGCTTCAGCAATTTTCAAAGCACATTTTTCTCCATCAATGGCGGCAGAAATAATTCCACCTGCATAACCGGCTCCCTCTCCGCAAGGATACAATCCTTTAATTTGCAAATGCTCATAGGAAACACCATCTCTAGGGATACGTACAGGTGAAGAAGTTCTCGATTCTGGTGCGTGCAAAATAGCTTCGTTTGTCAGATAGCCTCGCATTGATTTTCCAAATTCTGTAAATCCTTCCCTTAATATTTGTGATAAAAATCCAGGAAAAACCTGCCCCATTTCTACCGAAGTAGTCCCTGGAACATAAGAGGTTTTTGGAATACTGGATGAAACCTTATTTTGTGTAAAATCGACCATTCGTTGTGCTGGTACTTTTTGGGTTTCCCCAGCCAAATGCCATGCTTTTTGTTCGATACTTTTTTGAAATTCCATTCCTGCCAAAGCTCCAAATTTTGCAAAAGGTTTGAAATCTTCCAATTTTAATTCAATTACAATTCCGGAATTGGCTGTTGCTTGGTCTCTTTTAGATGGCGACCAACCATTGGTTACAACTTCTCCTGGGCTGGTAGCACAAGGCGCAATTACACCTCCCGGACACATACAAAAAGAATACATTCCGCGACCATTAACTTGCTTAACAATAGAATAAGGTGCTGGTGGCAAATGTTCGCCACGATAATCACAACTATACTGAATACTATCAATTAACGATTGAGGATGCTCGGCTCTTACACCCAACGCAAAAGGTTTGGCTTCTATAAGCACTTTCTTTTTATCCAATAATTCAAATATATCCCGAGCAGAGTGTCCTGTAGCCAGAATTAATTTATTTGCCAAAATCGTATCTCCACTTTGAGTTACAATTCCCTGTACTTCATTATTCTTTATCAAAATATCGGTCAACCGAGTTTCGAACAAAACTTGTCCGCCACATTCTATGATTTTCTCTCTGATATCTTGTATAATTTGAGGTAATTTGTTCGTCCCAATATGCGGATGTGCATCTACCAATATATCTCCTGTAGCACCAAAAGCAACAAGCAACTCTAATATTCGAGTGACATCACCACGTTTTTTGGAACGGGTATATAATTTTCCGTCCGAATAGGTTCCTGCTCCTCCTTCACCAAAACAATAATTGGAATCCTCATCAACAATATGATCTCTATTTATTGCTTTCAAATCGCGGCGGCGGCCACGAACATCTTTTCCACGTTCGATAACTATTGGTTTCAAACCCAACTCAATTAATTGTAAAGCGGCAAAAAGTCCAGCCGGCCCTGCTCCTACAACAATAACTTCTTGGGCAGTTGAAACGTTTTTATAATCAGGTAATTCTATTTTATGTTCCTGAAAAGGTTCTCCTTTCAAATAAATCGAAACTTTCAGATTGATTTTGATCGCTTTTTGACGGGCATCAATGGATCGTTTCAAAATAACAACATGCTGAATCTCATTTGCCGAAACTTTTATCTGTTTGGACAAATAGTCACGTAACAACATTTCGTTTGAAGCTATTTCTGGTGTTACTTGAAGTAAAAGTTCTCTTGGCATTGTATCTTATTTATTCTATTAGCTTTTCTTTTTATGAAATGAGCATAACCGTTAAATGGTAACAAATACCAATGCTGATATGCGAATTACATATGACAAATAAAAAATAAAAAATTTCATCATATGAAAAGAACATGCAAAAATAACATTTTGAAATGAAATTAGTTCTTTAATATAAAATCCATTTTCAAAATAGACTTTGTACCTTTGTTTCTTTGAAACTTTGCACCTATAAAATAATGTCCAGAAAAATAAAACTAATATGGGATTTTCGTGGTCCTGCTTCGGCAAAAACAGCCGAACATCACGAAATTCATTTGAAAGAATACATCGGCATTGAAAAATTACCGTTAAACATTACTGGGTTCCAAATTTTGGACGAAATGTATGCGATTGCATATATGGTAGTAACAGAAGAAAATATGATTCAAGTGCGCGATGCATTGAAGCCACACCGTGGAGAAGTTTATCAGTAAACAGGTTGCAGAAGAAAGACTACACTAGATCCTTTATAAATCTAAACATCAAAAAAGCCGATTTTCGTATGAAAATCGGCTTTTTTGATTTGTGAGAAAACAGCTTGCATTGACTTTTTTCTGAAATCTGCTAACTAATTAGCGACTTCGCTAATGAATTTTATTCGCATTAAGCGCAATTCATCCAAATCATAGTCGCCATCAAATTCTTTTAGTGCTTTCTCTATATTATCGGATTCCGATTCCATAAAATACTCATGGATTTCTTCTTGTTGATCATCATCTAGCATTTCGTCTATCCAATATTTGATATTCAATTTGGTTCCAGAATAAACAATTTGTTCCATTTCTTTGATCAAATCATCCATTTTCAACCCTTTTGCGGAAGCGATATCTGTCAAAGCTAACTTTCTGTCGATATTTTGAATAATGTATAATTTATTGATGGAGTTGACCCCAGTAGATTTTACAACCAAATCATCAGGACGTATAATATCATTCTCTTCTACATATCGGTTTATTAATTCAATAAATTCTTTACCGTATTTTTTTGCTTTTCCTTCTCCTACACCATGAATATTAATCAATTCGGATTGTGAAATTGGGTATTTCAAAGCCATATCTTCTAGAGAAGGATCTTGAAAAACCACAAATGGAGGAACACCTAATTTTTTGGCTACTTTTTTTCGCAACTCACGCAACATCGTCATCAATAATTCGTCAGCGGTTCCAGATGATTTTGCGGCGGTTACTATGGCTTCGTCTTCAGACTCATTATATTCATGGTCTTCGGACATCATAAAAGATTCTGGATTTTTCATAAAGGCCAATCCTTCCTTGGTAATTTCTATAATTCCGTAGGTTTCTATATCTTTAGACAATAAACCTGCAACAAGTACCTGTCGCAATAATGCCATCCAAAATTTTTCGTCATGATTCGAACCTGATCCAAAAAAAGATTGAGAATCTGTTTTATGGGCATTGATAACAGCATTCACACGACCAATTAAGGTAAAAACAATCTCCTTTGATTTGTATATATGCTTGGTTTTCTTGACAACTTCCAATAGCTTAAGCACTTCTTCTTTGGCTTCCACTTTGTTTTTAGGGTTACGAACATTGTCATCCATATCGGCTCCTTCACCGGTTTCGCTGTCAAATTCTTCACCAAAATAATGCAATAAGAATTTACGTCTCGACATAGATGTTTCTGCATAAGCAACCACTTCATGCAATAAAGCAAAGCCTATTTCCTGTTCGGCGACTGGTTTTCCAGATAGAAATTTTTCTAATTTCTCAACATCTTTATAGGAATAATAAGCAAGGCAATGTCCTTCGCCACCATCACGACCGGCTCTTCCAGTTTCTTGATAATAGCTTTCTAATGATTTTGGAATATCGTGATGAATCACAAAACGCACATCTGGCTTATCGATTCCCATTCCGAATGCGATAGTTGCCACAACAACTTCTACATCTTCCATCAAAAACATATCCTGATGTTTGGCACGTGTCTTGGCATCCAAACCAGCGTGGTAAGGAACGGCACTTATTCCGTTTACCTGTAAAACCTCAGCAATTGCTTCAACTTTTTTACGACTCAAGCAGTAAATAATTCCGGATTTTCCTTTATGTTGTTTTATAAATCGAATGATATCCGATTCAATGTTTTTTGTTTTGGTTCGAACTTCATAAAACAAATTGGCTCTATTAAATGAAGCTTTAAATGTAGTGGCGTTTGCCATTTCAAGATTTTTCAAAATATCCTCCTGTACTTTTGGAGTAGCCGTGGCAGTAAGTCCAATAATAGGAACTTCCCCCAATTGCTTAATGATATTCTTTAGATTTCGATATTCCGGTCTAAAATCGTGTCCCCATTCTGAAATACAGTGCGCTTCATCTATAGCAACAAATGAAAGAGGTACCGTTTGAAGAAAAGCTACATACTCCTCTTTAGTTAAGGATTCGGGAGCTACATACAATAATTTTGTGATACCCGCTGTAATATCGGCTTTTACTTGAGTAATTTCGGTTTTGGTAAGGGAGGAATTTAAAACATGGGCAATTCCATTTTCGGAAGAAAGGCTTCTGATCGCATCGACTTGATTTTTCATTAATGCTATCAAAGGAGAGACAACAATTGCAGTTCCTTCTTGAACTAAAGCGGGCAATTGATAACAAAGCGATTTACCTCCTCCTGTTGGCATAATAACAAATGTATTTTGTTTATTAAGCAAACTCGTTATTACTTTTTCCTGCAGGCCTTTGAATTGGCTAAAGCCAAAATATTTCTTTAATTCTTTGTGTATGTCAATTTCGTTTGAATTCATTCTTTAATATGTGGTATTTTATATAAATTTGCGGTACATAAAGATACAACTTTCTTTTACACATACAAATTTAAAATTATCAGTTTTGATTACAAAGGAAAATATACTGGCCAATGCCAAGAAAACTATTGAATCCGAAAGCCAATCTATTGCAAAATTAATTGATTTCATTGACGAAACTTTTGCCGAAGCGGTACAGTGTATCTACAATTCCAAAGGAAGATTAGTCGTGACTGGAATTGGTAAAAGTGCCATTATTGCTCAAAAAATGGTAGCCTCATTCAATTCAACAGGTACACCATCTTTATTCTTGCATGCTTCAGAAGCAATTCATGGGGATTTAGGAATGATTCAAAAAGACGATGTTATCATTTGTATTTCAAAAAGCGGTAATAGTCCAGAAATCAAATCATTAGTTCCACTTTTGACTCGTTTTGGTAATAAATTAATTGGGATGACTGGAAATATGACTTCCTTTTTGGCCAAAGGTTCTCATTATGTATTGAATACAACCGTTGATTCTGAATCTTGTCCATTGAATCTTGCGCCTACAAATAGCACAACAGCCCAACTAGTTATGGGAGATGCCATTGTGGTATGTCTAATGGAAATGAGAGATTTTAAAGCCGAAGATTTCGCTGTGTATCATCCAGGTGGTGCTTTGGGTAAAAAATTATTACTTCGTGTGAAAGATATGCTTGAACATACCTTAAAACCAGAAGTAGGCCCAGAGACTCCAATTAAAAAAGCGATTTTCGAAATTTCAGAAAAACGTTTGGGGGTTACCGCTGTTGTAGAAAACAACAAGGTCATTGGAATAATTACCGACGGAGATATTCGAAGAATGTTAAACGACAGAGATACTTTTGCAGAATTGACCGCTAAAGACATTATGACTAAAAACCCGAAAACAGTACAATCAACAGATATGGTAGTGGACGCCTTCAACATTATGGAGGATTTCTCCATCACTCAATTAATCGTTGTTGACAATGGTGAGTACAAAGGTGTATTGCATTTACATGATATTTTAAAAGAAGGGATTGTATAATGGCGAAGAAAAACTTAGGCGAAATGTCCTTTTTAGACCATCTCGAAGAATTAAGATGGTTATTAGTTCGAAGTACTGTAGCAATAATAATCATGGCGTGTGTGACTTATACAATAAGTGATTATTTATTTGACGTAATTATTTTTGGACCAACAAGAGCTTCCTTTTTTACGTATCATTTTTTTTGTGAATTGTCGCATCAATTGGGTTTTGCTGAAAGTATCTGCATAACTGAGATGCCATTTATTATTCAGAATACAGAAATGGAAGGTCAGGTTAATGTTTTTGTATGGATGTGTATTTTGGCCGGTTTCATTTTAAGTTTTCCTTATATTTTATGGGAGATTTGGAAATTTATTAGCCCCGCTTTATACGAAAAAGAAAAGAAAAATGCTCGAGTTTTCATTTTTAGCTCTTCCTTACTTTTCTTTTTGGGTGTGTTATTTGGCTATTATGTAGTGATTCCAATGTCAGTTAATTTTGTGGCTACTTTTACCGTAAGTGATGTTGTACTGAACCAATTTACTTTGGAATCCTATATAGGAATGGTCAAAACCAGTATTCTTGCCAGTGGATTGTTCTTTGAGCTTCCTATAATTATTTATTTCTTAACCAAATTAGGTCTGGTAACACCCGAATTTTTAAGAAAATATTGGAAATATGCCGTTGTAATCATCTTGATTGTAGCTGCAATTGTGACTCCGCCAGATGTGGTGAGTCAAACCATTGTTGCCATCCCAATGCTGATTATATATGAAGTAAGTATCTTGATTTCAAAAATTGTAGTATTAAATAAAAAGAAAGAAAATGTCTGATATAATTCAAGAATTCAACGACTACCGTTCTAAAATGAACGAAAAATTATTGGCTGACAATAACAAAATAGTAAAGCGTATTTTCAATCTAGACACCAATGCCTATGCTCCTGGAGCACTGGATGTGAAGACCAAAGAACTTTTAGGATTAGTGGCTTCAACTGTTTTACGTTGTGATGATTGCGTAAAATACCACTTGGAAACCAGCTATAAGGAAGGTGTCACCAAAGAAGAAATGATGGAAGCCATGGGAATCGCAACCCTTGTAGGAGGTACAATCGTGGTACCTCATTTACGCAGAGCATACGAATTCTGGGAAGCATTGGAGGAACAAAAATAGGTTGCAGGTGTCAAAAATCAGATAGCAGTTCGTCATATTTCGGATTCTAGTTGGCAAGATTAAAAACCAAAATTGAAGTTAAAACCTAAAACCAAATAGACGAAATTCGTTTCTTTGCAACAATAAAAACTTAGTTACTCAGTAACTATGCTACTTAGCAACTTAAAAAAAATGAAATTAAGAGCAGAAAATTTAATAAAAACTTACAAAGGCCGTTCTGTTGTAAAAGGCATTTCGGTAGAAGTAAACCAAGGTGAAATCGTCGGTCTTTTGGGGCCTAATGGTGCTGGAAAAACGACTTCGTTTTATATGATTGTAGGATTGGTAAAACCAAATTCTGGAAATATTTATCTTGACGATTTGAATATTACTGATTATCCGATGTACAAAAGAGCCCAACAAGGAATTGGGTACTTGGCACAAGAAGCTTCTGTTTTTAGAAAATTAAGTATCGAAGACAATATTTTGAGCGTATTACAATTGACTAAACTTTCCAAAGAAGAGCAAGTAGCCAAAATGGAAAGTTTAATTGCCGAATTTAGCTTGGAACACATCCGCACCAACCGCGGGGATTTGCTTTCGGGAGGGGAACGTCGCCGTACCGAAATTGCCCGTTGTTTGGCTACAGACCCGAAATTCATTTTACTTGACGAACCTTTTGCAGGTGTCGATCCAGTTGCCGTAGAAGATATTCAGAGAATTGTAGCTCAATTAAAAAATAAAAACATCGGAATCTTAATAACCGACCACAACGTACAGGAAACATTAGCTATTACCGACAAAACTTATTTGATGTTTGAAGGTGGAATCCTAAAAGCAGGTATTCCCGAAGAATTGGTTGAAGACGAAATGGTTCGTCGTGTATACCTAGGTCAAAATTTCGAATTAAGAAAAAAGAAGTTAGAATTTTAAACCTTTTTTCATACAAAAAAAACATTGTATTTTCTGAATCTAATTCTTTTTTACATATATTTGGGAATCTAAAAATATAATATTTCAATTATTAAAATTGCATTTATTTTAGTTTTAGAAAGTAATAAATAGCGCTTAGAAAAATTATCTTTCTTACCTATAATTAATAACCCAAAAATATTTTTAAAACAGTGAAAAAAAATGGATTCGTATTTATGTTAGTATTACTTTTTACTAGCATTTTAACCCACAGCCAAGATGTAAAAGTAAAAAGTGGAAAAATACTTTTAGACGGCAAAGAAGTAGGTCTTATTTCAGACAAAAAACAAGTTTACACCTTCAGCAGTCTTGATGGCAAAGCTCTTTTTACAACCCAGCAAAAAGCAAAAACCCTAATTGATGGCAGTACCTCAAATTGGTTAGTTGTTACTGATTTATCCGACAACAAAACTAACGACCTGACTTATAGTAAAATATATTTCATGTGGAGTTATGAAAAAAATTTAATTTCCATACTTGCATATGAAGACAAAAAATTCTTAACTCCAAATGGAATTGATGAAAAAGCTCTGAAAGATTTTGTCAATGGTGACAAAATAGATATGAATGCTATTTGCGACAAAAAAAACGAACAAATAAAATTGGATAGTGAAGCATCAATTAATTTATACAACAGTAATAAAATCACTATAAATAAAAAAGGGGATATCATAAAACAAGATACATTAAGAATAGGAAGCATATCACGCAATGTAACCAAGTTGTCAGGATTTGCTGATATGTTATCATACAACGTTTATGATTCTGACAAGAATTTGATTGGAGAATGGATGAGCTCAGGTTCAGCAGTTAATCCAGCAACTAATGGGCTATGGAAAGAGCAATTAGTATTAGAAAAGAAGAAAAGTATAGGGATTAAATATGATCCAAACGGAACATCCAACTTAGAGTCTGATATAAATGCAAGAAACATTGTTGCAATGGTTTTATTCCAAGGATATAAACTTGGTCACCATTTGAACGCTGAAAAAGGAATTGCTGCTAAAGAAGCATCACCTAATATAGTTTTCAAAAAAGGATATCTTATCAATGAAAAAGGAGAAAAACTAGAAGGAAAAATAACTTTCATGCTGGGACCAGATCTAAATGATCCAATGTCTGGACCTGGTATGGTTGATCTTGATGGCTCTTATGGACAAAAAGTAGATTATTTAGAACCCAAAAAAAACAGTTCTGATTATAAAGTTCATACCTATAAATCAAAAAATGGTGTGCGCTTTTGTGTAGAAAATAAAGGAAACACACAGTGCTATCTAGGATTAAAAGTAACTGGATTATCAAATTTGGAAAAATACACAAACCTTACATTGGACAACTCTTTGTTTTACCAAATTTTATTAGAAAATGAAAACGCAATGTTGCTAGTAAACCCTGTTAACAGCAAAGAATTAATAATAAAAATTAAAAAACAAGAAAAAGGGCTTTATCTAAATAATATCTTATCGGAAGACAAATTCTTACTTAACGCAAATCAATATTTTGATTGCAGTAATTTAAAATTTGAAGCAAAAGATTTAAAATCAATTGAAGGAATATACAAAGTAATAGAAGACTACAATAAAACATGTCCCTTAAGTAATTAAAAATATACAAACCTAGAAATCCCATCATCTAAAATTGATGGGATTTCTTATTTTTATTGAAAACTCTAAAAATGGCTTTAAACCAAGATCCTTCAAAAGAAACCTTAGACAAGTGGAACAAAGATCCCAATAATTGGATTTGGGGAATTTTTTATTATAACAAAGAAGACAAACGTATTTTTCCCCCTAAGAGAATTGAAGATATGGGCAGCACCATAAATTTTGCAAACCCAAAATCGATATTGGCTTTACTAATTGCTTTGGCTTTTTTTGGAATGGTTATTTTTTTTATTTTGAATAAATAATCAAGCTGTTTAACATTCTTAATCTGAAATCTGAAGACTATTCTACCGTAATATATTGTAACTGCTGTAAATCGCCATTATAAACATTAACATCGACATTATAATCTATTCCAGGCACAGTAGCTTTTTCTGTAAATTGCCAAAAAAGCCATTCGTCCTGAATTTCTTCCCGATAAAAGTTATAATTGGCAATCCAAAAAAGATAATCGCTAAACTCCTCTTTGAGAAAATCATCATAGTATTTTTCGCCAGAATAAATTATTGGTCGTACTCCATAGTGCGACTCTACTGCTTTTAGCCAGCGTCTTAAACCAATCTTAAGACGTTCTATCGACTGTTCTTTTGGCAGTTTTTCGATATCCAAAACAGGAGGCAAATCCCCTTTTTTCAGTTTTACTGTTTTAATAAAAAGCTCGGCTTGCTCAAGAGAATTTTCGTTTGGACGATAATAATGATAGGCCCCGCGAATCATTTTATTTTCTTTGGCGCCAAGCCAATTTTTCTTAAACTGACGGTCTACCCTGTCTTTCCCAACGGTTGCCCGAATAAAAACATAACGCAAAGGATATTTTTCTTCAATAGTGTCCACATAGGACCAGCGGATTTTTCCTTGATACTCGGAAACATCTATACCTACAACTTTACCTTCGTTTTTTTCTAAAACCTTTAAATTTCGGGCTTCGGAAAAAACGTCAATACTGTTTTTAGAGTGTGATTTAAAGCCTAAGTAATTAGCTAAACCTGATCGGTAATGATAAGCAATTGAAAGAATAAAAAGTATCGCAATCCCAATAAAAAAGAAATCAATCCACTTTCCGTAAAAACCTGTCTTTTTCTTTTTTGGTTTACGCCTTGGTATAATACTGCTATTTTTTCTCATCCAAAAATTACTTCTTTTGAAACTTATTATTAATTACAGAAAGTAAAACGTAGAAAATAATAACCAATGTAACCCCTAAATACTGAAGAAACAGCAACAATAAAACAGATACTGCAAGGAAAATTACCTGAAGTGCATTGTCCTTGAAATTAAACTTTTTGATTTTTAGAGAAAATAAAGGAATCTCTGCATTCAGTATATAGGCACTAAATAATGAAATTAACAGCAAAACCCATTTCTCAGTCAAAATTTCAATTACCATCAATGAATCCGCAGAAAAATGCTCCAAAACCAAAGGAAGACTCAATATAAAAAGAGCATTTGCAGGAGTTGGCAACCCAATAAACGAATCGGTTTGACGCGTGTCAATATTGAATTTCGCCAAACGCATACATGATCCCAAAGTAATTATAAAACCCAAATAAGGAAAAAATTGCAGGTAACCCTCACTCATATAAACCGAACTGCTTTGCATCATTTTGAACATTACATATCCAGGAACCACACCACTTGTCACCATATCGGCAAGAGAATCCAACTGCAGTCCCAAAGCCCCAGATACTTTGAACAAACGCGCAAAAAAACCATCAAAAAAGTCTAAAAAAATTCCGAGGCAAACAAAAAAGAATGCCATTTCAAATTGGTCTTTACTTACAAATACCACAGCGATACAGCCACAAAAAAGATTTAATAAAGTAATTGTATTCGGAACGTGTTTCTTGATGTTCATAATTGTTAGATTGAATTATAGCTCGACAAATTTAACACAATAAGTGAAAGAGATACTTGTTTTATTAAGAGATTTTAATTGCTTACAAACAAAAATTATTAATTCATTGAATTGAAGCAGTTACATCATCAAAAAACTTTATTTTTGGTGAAAATTAAAAATTCATCAAGACTCCAAATAATATCTTTTGAAAAAAATACAGTTCCTATTATTCCTTTTCATTGTAAACACAATCTATAGTCAAACCGTTCGAAAATACTCGAATGAGTTTATGAATATTGGTGTGGATGCAGCGGCTTTAGGGATATCAAATGCTGTTGTTGCTTCTACTTCTGATGTCAATTCCTGTTATTGGAATCCAGCGGGATTACTTCATTTGGAAGGCGATCAAATGGCCTTAATGCATTCCAATTACTTTGCGAATATTGCCAAATATGATTATGCAGCCTATGCCAGTCCCATTGATGATAGAACGGCTTGGGGGATTTCATTGATTCGTTTTGGTGTTGATGACATTATGAATACCACCGATTTGATAGATAATGAAGGAAACATCGATTATAATAGAATATCTCTTTTTTCTACTGCCGATTATGGTTTTACTTTTTCGTATGCTGTAAAATTACCTGTACAGGGATTTCAATATGGAGTAAATGCCAAAATTATCCGAAGAATAATTGGGGATTTTGCAACTTCATGGGGATTTGGTTTTGATTTTGGATTGCAATTTGAAAAGAATGATTGGCAATTTGGATTAATGCTTCGAGATATCACGACCACCTATAACATTTGGAACATTAACGAAGAAGAATATCAAAAAATTGCAGATGCGATTCCGGGTCAAAATCAGGAAATGCCTGAGAGTACCGAGATTACACTTCCTAAAGCCCAACTGGGGGTGGCCAAAAAAATTCTTTTTCATGACGACTACAGCCTTTTGGCTTCTGCCAATATGAATATGCAATTCACCCAAACCAACGATTTAATATCAAGCAGTTTTGTAAGTGTTGACCCGGCCATTGGTTTGGAATTTGGTTATACCAACCTTGCTTTTTTGAGAGCTGGCGTCGGTAATTTTCAACACGTAACACAATTGGATAATAGTGAAAAAATAGGATTTCAACCCAATATTGGATTGGGTTTCAAATACAAAGGAATCGCTATTGATTATGCATTGACGGCATTAGGAAACCAAAGTACTGCTTTGTATTCGAATGTATTTTCTATAAGAATTGATTTATCACTTTTTAGAAGTTAACTTTAGACCATTAAAATCACATCCCATAATTATATTTAAAAAATTGGCAAAATGAAGAGTTCATTATTAAAAAAAATATTCGCTTGTATTCTTTTTCTGAGCGCCACTTATAACTCATACTGTCAAAATGTTACACTTTCAAATAACGCACACATAAGCGTCCTTACTTGTGGCACAGGGAATGAATCCTATTCGTTGTTTGGTCACACTGCTATAAGAGTTAGTGACACTGACAACAATCTGGATGTCGTTTATAATTACGGTGCTTTTGATTTTGACACACCCAATTTTGTAATGCAGTTCATCAAAGGGGATCTAAATTATTTTATAGCAAACAATCGATTCGTTGATTTTATCAATCAATACAATTATGAAAAAAGAGATGTTTACGAACAAGAATTGAATATTCCGCTTTCGCTCAAGCAAAAACTATTCAACAATCTATCACAATCATTATTATCTGATGAACGCTTGTACCAATATAAATTCATTGATAATAATTGCACTTCGAAGGTCGTAGATGTCATCAATAAAACCTTAAATGCGAAAGTAATCGTCAAAAAAACGGATACGGATCAAACCTACAGATCCATTTTGTTTCCGTATTTCGACAATCATTTTTATGAAAAACTTGGAACTAGTATCGTTTTTGGAACAAAAGTGGATCAAATGGGGACTAAAATATTTTTACCATATGAGCTTCAAAAAAGTTTAAAACTCATTCAATATCAAAACCAGCCTTTATCCAAAGAAAACAAAACAATATTAAATTTTGAAGAAGAAACTCCTGCTTCATGGTGGAATAACAGTTATACTTATTTATTACTTTTGGGATTTGTAATTTTTATAAACAAGAAAAGCATTGACTATATTTATCTAACAATTATAGCTTTATTGGGATTCCTATTTCTGTTTTTAGGGTTTTATTCTTCGCATCAGGAATTAGCATACAACTACAATATGTTATTATTTAATCCTATACTTTTTATAGCGCTGTATTTTTGGAGTACAAAAAACTCCAGGTGGACATACAAATTTGCAGTTTTCAATATTCTATTGATGATTGTGTATTTCTTTGTCATCATCACAAAAGTTCACTTGCTTATTGTTTTACCAATACTAATAACTAATTTGGTTATTTTAACACGATTGGCTATCAAACACAAAAAGCGTATTCCAATAATCATCTAGTCTACTGGCCTCTATAAAACAAAACCGTTGAAACCGTTTTGAAAGCAATACTTAAATCCAAGTAAATGCTTCGGTGCTTGATGTAATACAAATCGTATTGCAATTTTATCAAGCTGTCTTCCAATTTTTCTCCATAAGAATAATTGACCTGAGCCCATCCGGTAAGACCGGGTTTAATAATATGACGGGTTTCATAGAACGGCATCATTCGGGCAATTTCTTTCACAAATACGGGTCGTTCCGGTCTTGGACCAATCACAGCCATATCTCCTTTTAAAATATTTATAAATTGAGGAATCTCGTCAATTCTGGTTTTTCTTAAAAATTTTCCAAAAGTGGTAACCCTTGAATCATTTAGCTTAGCAAAAACAGCTCCAGATTTCTCGGCATTTTTGACCATTGTACGGAATTTAATGATTTTAAAAACAACACCGTCTTTGCCTACTCGTTTTTGGGTATAAAACAGTTTTCCTTTGTTCCAAAAAAGATTAAACATTAAAATTAAAGGAATTAATATCAAGCCAATCCCCAAACCGATCAATGAAAAAACAATCTCAAATATTCTAATAAAATACAAGTATAATTTATTCTGATTACTTCGGCTGAAAGGAAAAAAACGATAAAAATCCCTCGAAATATATTGGACGGGAATACGTTGTGTTTTACTTTCGTATACATGTGTATATTCGCGAATAGACATTCCTAATTCTAATAAACGAAGTAATTGTTGGTATAAGTCTGCAGTAATACCCTCCGTTTTTTGAGAAGCTACTACTATTTCCGAAATTCCATTTTCAATAACAAATGAAGACAATTTTTTCCTTTTTATTTCTCTTATATATTGAACCGAAAAATCAGAAAACACCTCATCATCTGAATTGACATATCCAATTATTTTATAATGAGGATCAACACTTTCAAGCCCTAAAACTAGTTCTTCAACTTGTTTTCTGCCACATATTAGAACCGCGTTTTGAACAAACCTATTCGAAGCTAAAAATTTAACATAAATCATTCTCCAACTATACAATGCCAAAAATACAGCAATATAAAAAACCAATAATTGCCAACGGTTTTTGGGTAGTTCTGGAGAAAAAATAGGTGTCAACAAATAAAATATAACCGTAGTGGAAGTAGTCAAAATCGTGCTTCGCAACACTTGAATATGATTACTGGCTACTTGGAGATTGTACATTTCGAAAATAGCTCCAAATGCATTAATATAGACCGCTAGAACAATAGTCCAATAGAAATTAGTCGTCGAAAATTTAAAATAATTGAAGTTAAATACAAAACCCACACAATACAAACCAAATAATACAAAAACCACATCAAAAAAACGTAAAAGAATTTTACGCTCTGAAATTTCGAAGTGTATGCTTTTTTGATTATCCATTGATTTCAAAATTGGATTACGTTGCAAGTTACTTATTATATAAAATTAAACCTTCTTTATTTTAAAATAGTACTCCATTTAAACTTAATACCCTGCCAGTCAAATTGTTCTGCCTTTAGCCTTGCACTAGCAGTAATTTTACTGAACAAATCTGTATTTTTAATTAATTTGTCTATCGATTCAACCATCTTATCCACATTGTTATCTGGAATTAACAAGGCGTCTTTTTGATCCTCCAATAAAAAAGGAATCCCTCCAACATTGGTAGAAACTACTGCCAACCCCAAAGACATAGCTTCAATTACACTCACCGGCATGTTGTCAAAATGGGTTGTGTTTATGAAAATATCATATTCTTGAGACGCATTTATCCAATCGGCTTTGGATAATTTTCCGGTAAAAAGTATATCTAAATTTAAATCTGTGGCTTTACGTTTGGCATCAAATAAACTTCCGTCTTTTTCAGGCCCAACCATACAAAGTGTCGCTTCGGGGTATTTCTTTTTCACAGAGGCAAATACCTCAACTGCCATTAAGGGATTGTAAATTTTCGCAAAAGAACGTACCCATAATAGCTTGGGTTTCGCTTTTTTTCGTTCCAAAAAAGGATAGTTTTCCAATTCAACAGCATTTGGAATGTGAACAATATTTTCATAACCTTTTAGTTTGAATTGTTCTATTAAAAAAAGAGATGGTGATACATTTTTAAAAGAATGTTTGAAAATCATTTGACAAATTTTCGGATTATTCTTCAATCTAGAAGCTAGATTACCCCCGTGCAGAATCGGAATGTATTTCAGTTGTAAACATCGACACAACTGAGAAGTCGTAAATGCATACCAAAAATTGGTCGTGCTATAGGTATCAATTAAAACACAATCAAATTTTCGAAACTGAAAGATACTCCACAACATAGCAATTAAACGTCTCGCTTGATTTTTTTGAGACGAACTGTACACAACATTAAATCCATCTTGTTCCAAAAGTGGCCCAAGAATTTCAATGCTAGTTGGAGTTAGCCCATGTTTAGATAATTTATTCCCTATGTACAGCAGGTTCTTCAATAGTATAAACTTTTAACAATGAAAGTGCATAAACAAAAGCAGGAGCAGCAAGTCGCATAGCAGCATGATTGATGGTCAACAACCAAAATGCCAAAAAAGAGAGTGCAAATATATTTCCACGATTGTTTGCAAATAAAATCAAAGGAGTACAAAACAAAATTATTAAATCAATCAAACCAAGAGAACCATGCTCTGCCATCATTCTAGTGATTTCATTATGGGAGGCCGATACAATTCCTGTTTCCTTTTCCCGAATTTCTTTATTCCTTCCCACACCAACTCCTAAAATAGGATTATCCAAAAACATTTGCAATTCCGAAGACATAAGGGTTTCCCTACCAGATAATTGACTTTTTTTCTCTCTTCCTCTAGCATCTTGATTGGCATAGCGTTTATTAATCAAACCGCCAGTTTGAACAGAACTGTATCCCCAAACTCCCAATCCAGCCATAAAAGACAATAAAATAATCAATCCAATTTTAGGCTTCGTATTAAAGTTGGCTTGAAAATACATTACTATCAAAAGTAGAAAAATCATGACAACTGCCGTCAATACGCCTCCTCTTGAAAAAGTGACAATTCCCCTAAAAGCAAAAACAAGTACCAATCCAGCATTTATCAATTGTAGCATGCTGCTTTTAGAATTCAATAACAACTGGACGAAAAAAATAAAAATTCCTAATCCTAATATAGTAGATACTTGATTAGGACCAAATCCTCCTGATGTTTCAAAATTGGATTGCGTTCCTGTAACCACATCCCTCACACTGGGAGTGTACAGATACAAGTAAATCACAATAGCAACCAAAGGTAGTGAGAAAGCTGAAATTACTCCTTTTAATCGATCAAAGGTAATTTTTCTTTGGTAACAATATATCGAAGAAATTCCTAAACAAACGGGACCTGAAATGTTAAACGCAATTGCTTTTCGAATATCTGTTTCAAAATTTGAGGTAATAGCAGATAAAATAATCCCTGGAATCAGCAAAACTAAGAATAACCAATATATCAAGGCTTTATTTGAAAATCCCGAATAAATCATTCCCAGAAACATAAAAATTAATATTGAGTATTTACCAAACTCATTCAGAATCATCCCGTCAGTCATTCTCAAAAGAACCTCAACGCTTATTACATAGGCTGATATAACAAGAGCTTCATTATTCTTGTTCCTATTCTTTACAATATAATAAATACCAAACGAAAATATTGCCAAAGTATATATTTTGGAAATAAAAGGTAAAACAAATACTAATCCCCCAAGAAAAGCATGAAACAGTATTAAATAAATATACGATAACTCTTCTTTTTTCATTTTAACTTATTTGCAACCAATTTAAATATTTTTTCATCACGCTTTCAGCAGTATAATTGACTTGGATCGTTTCATAAAGAGCCATTCCAAAATCAGAACGCAATGTCTCATTAGTCATCAAATCGACTACCGATTGATAAAACAAATCGGGATCATCAGAATCTACGATAAATCCATTTTTTTTATGCTGAACTATCATAGGCATTTCACCGACATTAGTAACCACTACAGCTTTTTTATACAATCCATATTCTAAAAGTGCTACCGGCAATCCCTCCGATTGTGAAGTCAAAACTGCGATTGATGCTTGATTGAGTATGTTTTCTACATCTTGCCTTGAACGATAAAGGAATACATTATTTCTTAATTCAAATTTTTCAATTCTCTTTTTGATTTCTTTGGAATACTCATCTTCGAAATCTTTTCCAATCAAATGAAAGGTCCAATCTGGATAGAATTCTTTTAGTTTTTGAGCTACTTCCAACAGTAAAAAATGATTTTTTTGTTCTCTTAAATTAGCCAAAGACACTATTCGCTTCCCCTCAACTCCTTTTAGTATTGTATGCTCTTCTATCCCCATATCCTTCGCTGGAAAGTTAGGCAAATAAATAACATTTTTTGCTTTTAGTTGAACTTCCGACCAATTTTTAAGCTTTTGATTTACGGCAATAACGCCATTAAAAAAAGGAGCAGTATATCTCAAAACAAAATACGGCCTTGTTACTAAAAATTCATTGTTCCCATAATGATCATGTCTTATGATTTTGATATAAGGGCAAATACATTTTAATAAGAAAGCTAAAAAAAAAGAAGTGCTATGGGCGTGAATATGAGTTGCCTTATTTTTTAAAACAAAAGATCGTAATCTAAAAAGTGCCCCAAAATCAATCTGCATTTTCTTATTCAAAAACAAATAGGAAACTTTCGGATTGATTTGATTCTTCAAATCACCTTCCTTACGAGTAGCAACAAGTCCCGAAAATTCAATTTTATCGACTAAAGTATTTGCATAATTCACTGCCATACGCTCCGCACCACCCGCTTCTAGTGAATCTATTATTTGAATGATTCTCATTGCAAAAGCATTTTTTTTATTTCATCTTCAAAAACATCCAGTGTATATTTTCGTGACCAATCTGATGCTTTTTCTCTTTTAGAATCAAAACCCAATTCGTCATTCAGGATTGTTTCAAGTTGTTTTACATCTTTTTCCAGATTCATTTCCAGCAATATACCTCTTTCATCATCCCCAAACATAAAAGGTATACAAGAAACTTTTGTTGCTATAGGCACACACCCCCAAAACATTCCTTCGGCCAGCACTTTTGGCCAACCCTCACTTTTGGAAGGCAAAATTACAAAATGACTGCTTTCGTATGCTTTTTTTATAGTTTCTTGATTTTGATTTCCTTTTAATACTATGTATTTGTCTATACCATTAGATGCAATATAATTTTCCAAAATTCTATGTTCTGCACCATCTCCATATAAATCTAAAGACACTTTATGTCCTTTGTCATATAGCTTTTCGACTAACTGAATCGCGTACAACGGATTTTTCCCCAATGATAAAGTTCCAACAAAAACAAAATTAATTGTCCTTTTCAAATCTAACTTCGTTATTGGTGATTTTTCTGTTTCAGTATAAGAAGCAGTAAAAAAAGGTTTGATACTCTTAGTACTTCCTTCCCATTCCCCATAAACCAAAACCTGCATATTTCTGGTTAGGAACGTATTCCCCAAAATCCATTTTTGCAAACGGTAACTCCAAGGCTGTTTTGCTTTTGGATCCCAATTACCCGCATATTTAGCCGTTTTGGGTTTCCTGGGAAATAAAATTTGAACCAAACAGCCCAGCAAGCCAATATTGCCGGGACAACGCAAATGAATATGGTCAGCTTGCGACATGGCTTTGAAAATTTGCAAACAAATTTTTGGTATCTTAATTATCGCTTTTAAAATAGCTTTAAATCCCAACAAACTGATAGCTTCGATCTTAAAAAAATTAATTTTTTCATGATTATAAGGAATATCAATTGCCGTTTTTTCAGTTTGAATAATCGGAGCTACAATTATTAACTCATCAAGATGTTTTCCCCAAATATTCATCTCACGCACATAAGGTTCGTAAGATAAATAAATACCTTTCTCAAAGACATGTGGCACTTGTGTAATTATTGCAAAAATCATTTTTTCAAAGTATAAAACTCTTTCAATAAATCTTTTGAACTCCTTTTTAATGTATCTTTTTTAAAAGTAAATGCATATCCTTTTGGCATAGAAACATTCCTCTTATTTGGTGTTTTTTGCAATCTGTCTAAATATTTCATCCACCCAAATAGTATCATTGTTAAAAACAACCAGCAACTTCTAACATTTTTTTTGGAGCTAATGTTAATGAAATAATTCGACAGTGTCACAGCTACATTAGAAGCATTACCTTCTGTTATTTCTGCTTTTAATACTTCACACTGAGGAAACAAACTCCTCATTCCAGTATACGTAAATCTAAAAAAATCATACGGTTCGGCATGATAGGGAAAACTTTGAGGCGCTTCAATTTGAAGTAATCCTCCTAACTTTACAACCCTCTGTAATTCTTGACAAAATTTCCAAGGATTTATAGTATGTTCAATAACTTGAGCGGCTAAAACAACATCGAAAGAATTATCCATAAAAGGAATAAAATGACCGTCAAAAATATAATCAGGCTTAAATTCATTATGAACATCAGAAGTAATTACTTCACAATTTGGAAATTTATTTTTATAATAATCAATCTTCTCACCCGCTCCTACTATTAACATTTTGCTATTAACTGGAATACATTTAGAAAGCGTTTCATACCTTCTTTCTAAATTAAAATCTTCACAAAGTGATGGAAGTAATTTTCTTCTAACGTAATTTTTAATATTAGAAGTGTCTAAATGAGAACTATCTTGTGTCGTCTTTTTTGAATTAACAATATCCTCTTTGCTAAATATAGACTCAGCACTAAATAAAATTGGAGTACCTTCATGAATAGGTAATTTTGAATCATCTTCAAAGAGATAAAAATCATTGGTTATTTCGAATAATTTGGAATGAGAATCCGGATGTATTATGTTTTTTAACATTAGTATTTAATTTATCATATTAAAATCTGGAACCAACCAACTGTTCTACCAATACTCTACTATACTCCTTTTTTGGTATTGCTGATACTTTGTTAAGCATAATCATTGCCAATAAGGATATAACAATATACGTTCAATATTTTGAATACTTAATTAGTAATTCTATATTGAAAAAAAACCAAAACTAAAAAGCTAAAATTGCTTCTATTCTTTTGGTCTACTAAAAATCAAACTCCACCAGCCCATGGTTCTCCCAAAAGCTTCAGTAAAAGCTTCTTTTCGATTATTAGTCGTAATAATATTGCTAAATCGTATGATCGTCAAAAGTATGGTGATGGCATGCCATTTAAAAAAATCAATTACCTTTGGTTTAGGATTTTTCACGCGCCACACATACCATCCATTTCTCACTACCATTTTACCGTATTGGTATTGATTTGGGCGTCCTAAAGGATTATGAAAATGACTCAGTTGTATTCTTGTATTAATTACATTTTTTCCAAACTGCAAAGATCTAACGCTAAAATCTACATCTTCATAAAGACCATAGCCTTCAAAATAAGATGAAAATTGTATATGGTCAACGACTTTTTTTCTAAAAGCCATAGACATCCCTATCAGCAAATCTACTTCGTACATTTCATCATTCAACGGAAAACCACAAGTTCGCCCATGTGAAAAATCAGGCATTTTTCCTGGCGCAAGATTCGACTGTAAACCTAGGTAATTACGAATTTCATTGCGTTGCCCTTCTTTATATACAAAACCATCGAAAGAAAAATATTTGTCTTTATTATAATTCTTATTGGATAATATTGGTTCCCAATTATTCTCGTTAATAGCAACTCCACCAACACCTGTGATAGCATTACTAGACCTAAAAGTATCTATTAATTCCTTAAAGTACTCTTTTTCTAAGACCGTATCATCATCCAAAAAACAAACCACTTCAATATTTGATTCAACACAAGCAATCCCAAAATTACGCTGTTTGGTTAAACCTCGGTGTTCATTTGGAACTAAGTAATAGTGAAGATTATCAAAATTATTTTCTTTTAAAGTCAACTCTGTTTCATTATCGGTAGACCCGTCAATTATGAGAATTTCATTGGGATATAACGTTTGCTCCTTTACCGATTGCAACAATTGAAGCAAGGGTTTGGGGCGCATGAAAGTGCAGATAATCAGTGAAAATTTCATAATTAAATTAAGTCTTTGAAAGCAGTATAAATTTCATTAAAATAGCCTTCCCTGTTCAATTGATTTATCCATAAATTTCTATTATTTATTTGCATTTCCTTAAACTCCTTATCAGTTATATTTTTATGGAAATCAATCAATTTTTCCATAAAATTATTTTCTGAAACGATGAGACAATGTTTTTTCCATGAAATTACGCCCTCGTTTGGCAAACGAATATCTGTATCTATTAATACCGGGATCCTTCCCATTGCCAAAGTCTCGTAAAAACGAACTGAAAAATTGCCTGCTCCTCTCAAGCAAAAAGTATAAGCATTTGTATTAATATTTTCAAAAAACTCTTTTGTGGTTAACTCTCTTAAATCTTCATTATTATTAGCTCCAGCTCTATATTTTGTTCTAAAAATAAAATTAGTTTTGATTTCAAAGTTTTTTTGGAGCAAACTCAAAAAATGATAACGCTTCCTACTGGATGGATAAAACGGTTGATAATCTGAAAAGTTTTTTTTTGTTATCCTTTTAAAGTTAAGGTATCCAAAATTTAATAATTCTTTAACCCATTTAAAAAAAGAACCATTAGCATTGCCAACAAAACCAATAGTTGGATATAATGATTTATTTAATGGTACAAATTCTTTCTTTAACCCAAGATAGGGATCTGTAATAAAAGAAGGGAATATGAATGTTTTTGCGTCAAGTTTACTATGAAAGCCTCCTAGTCTAAATGTGTAAACATCTTTATCTAAAGTAATTCCAAAATCACCTCCTGAATACAACCAAACTTTCTTGTTTAATCTATTTCCTTTATCGATAAAATCATTAAGCCATTTTTTCTTATTATTTTTAAAAAACCAAGCAATATCAATAGGAACGACCATTACATCCGCCTCTTCAACAGTTTCTACTAAAACATACTTATTTAAAAGATTTTTGTTTATTATAAAGCACAATTCAAACAATAAAGGAAATATTATTCTTCTGTAATCTTGAGTAATAAAAGTTTTATCTGTGTAAATTTTAATCATTTTTTTTAATCATATTAAAAAACATAACATTACATAAATTAGTTTTAAGTATCTAAAAAGGAGTGACTTTTCCCAAAAATTTCATACCCTTGTCCATAATTATGTTTTTTTGCAAGGACATTTCACCCCTTATGTGTAAGACCGCAATAAGTACAAAAGATTATCTATCAACACTTTACTCTTTTTTTTTATTTTATTAATTGCTACTAGTGGATATTACTAAACTTTTAAAATAACCAAAATATTTCCTGCTGTTAATTCTTCATCCGAATATTCCATATAATCGTCATGCAATTTTACTTTTTTAAACAAATCATACTGCTTTGAACCCACTTTTGTACTCTCATATTCAAGATGCACTAACTCAAAACCACAACTATTGAAAATTTCTAAAAACTGCGGTAATCGCAATCGATTATGATAATCGAATTTAGTATGTATATTCTCCCATTCCAATTTACTGTATTTTAAAAATTCCTGAAGTGAAATTGTACTGTCATTATGTTGCCTCAAATCACTTGGCGAAATAAAATGGATAACATAAGTTCCTTTTTTAAATTGATTCATTATTTTATTATGGAACTGAATCACGTCAATTTCTTTCATGTGAGATAACACATAGCGAGAAAAGACAACATCCGTCACGGGAATATCTTGTGCAACTATATTATAATTTGGAAAATATTCTATCCCTTCTGGCAAAGCATATTTATTATCTACTTGGTCTTCTATATTACAA
>NZ_MUNX01000029.1 GCF_002001005.1 Flavobacterium sp. A45 | reverse complement strand
TTTTTATAGTATAATTAAATCAAATTTAGATTAAAATGTTAGATAGAATTCAAACTAGGAACGAAGAATTAGCTAATGGAATTTCACATATACTAGGTGTGTTTTTTTGTTTATTCGCTATGCCATTTCTAATTGCAATAGCATACAAACAACATAATTTAATTACCGAATCTTCCGTTATTGTTTTTGGAATAGGAATGTTATTGGTGTATTCATTTTCGTCTTTGTATCATTTGGCACAAAAAGAGAAAACGAAACAGTTGCTTAAAATTGCAGATCACATCAGTATTTACTATCTAATTGCCGGAACCTACTCACCATTGATGGTTATTTATTTGAATAAAGAAACGGCTTTGGTTTTTCTGGGAATAATGTGGTCAATAGTTTTGCTGGGAACTTTTTTTAAGATTTTTTACGTTGATCGTTTTAAGTTTCTTTCTGTTTTGTTTTATTTATTGATGGGATGGATGATCGTTTTTGTGATAAAGCCGTTGTGGGGAGTTATTCCTTTATCGATTTTTTTGTGGATACTTGCTGGAGGATTGAGTTATACCGTAGGCGTTTATTTTTATATAAAAGGACATAAAAACTACTTTCATACTGTTTGGCATTTTTTTGTGCTTTTTGGAACGATTTTTCATTATGTGGCAATTTTAAAAAGTCTATGAGAAGCTTAAAACTGCTTAATAAAAAGTTAAAATTAACGACGAAAGGACAAAAATTATAATTTCCTTAGGAATTTTAGGAGTATTTTAGTTTTCGTTTCTACTTAATGAGTTATATTTGCAATCCTTCGAAATTTTTTTTGAAATACATACACAGCAAATTTAATAACCCCCTCAAAAATGCGTGTATTGTTAAAAATGAGGAATAAATAAAAAATATGAAGTATTTTAGGTCAATTGTTATAGCACTTTTTTTATGCAGTATCAGTGTTTTTTCGCAAGATAATAACATCAAGCACACCATAGTAAAAGGGGAAACAATTTCTAGTATTGCTCAAAAATATAATGTTTCGATTACGTCTATTTACAAGCTAAATCCTAAAGCTAAAAAAACCTTACATCTCAATCAGGTTTTATTGATTCCAAATTCTGAACCTAAAAAAACGAATGAAGTAGCTGTTACTGATTCTGAAAAAACAACGGATATCAATCACCAAGTATTGACCAAAGAAACAATTTACGGAATTACCAAACAATTCAAAACTACTACAGAACTACTTTATAAAGCCAATCCACAATTAGAAGCTGAAGGATTAAAAGTTGGTCAAACGATTATTATCCCATCGAGTTTAACAAAAAAAGAAATAGCAAGTCTGTCAAATGCAAAAACTCAAGAGGTAGTTGAGACAGTAGAATCAGCGACAACTCCTTTAACTCATCAAGTAAAGCCTAAAGAATCGTTGTATGTTATTGCGAAGATGTATGATATTTCGTTAAAAGAATTGCAAAATGCCAATCCAAAAATAGGAAAAAAAGGGTTGAGCATTGGGCAGACAGTTGTGATTCCAAGCAATGGAAAAGCACCTGAAAATGAAATTATCGTTGAAGAAAATAAGTTAGCTACAAAAGAAAAAATTGTAGTGGAGAATAAAGAAACTGTTCCTGCTGTCACTGATAACGGAACGAAAGAAAAAGAAGTAAAAACAGATTCTCAAATTCAGACTTCAGAAATTATCCATGAGGTTTTACCTAAAGAAACTAAGTACGGAATTGCCAAAAAATACGGAATCACTGTAGCCGTTTTAGAAAAGCAAAACCCTGCCATTCAACAAAAAATGTTGGTTGGTTCAAAGTTGAGTATTCAAGTTCCAAGTGATAAAATTGAAAAAGTCAGAAAAGAGGAAATTTTGGTATCGCAAGTTGAAAAACCAAAGGATACAATAATAGCAACCGTAAATATGCCGAATGCAGATTTGATAAATCAGATTATTCAATTGGCTTCAGATAAAATAGGGATACGATATAGAACTGGAGGTACAACAACTGCTGGATTCGACTGTTCAGGGTTAATGTATGCTACCTTTGGTGCTTTTGATATAAAACTGCCTAGGTCATCAATTGAGCAATCTTCTATCGGCGAAAAAATTGATGATGAAAATGCACAAAAAGGAGACTTGATTTTCTTTAAAACCAATGGTAGACATCACATTAATCATGTCGGAATGGTTATCGAAGTGGCTGAAGATGAAATAAAATTTATTCACTCTTCGACGCATTCAGGAGTGATTATTTCGTCTACCAAAGAGCCTTATTATCGTCGTAATTTTGCTCAGGTAAACCGTGTTTTAAATTAATATTCCATCCACTATTCCTGATTATCATAGTAGACTTGTTTTATCACAAACAATAATTATTCTATTGATTTAAATTGTTTCATTTCTTCTAAAGGCTCAATAGTGCTGATGCCTTTCCATAGTTTAGGATCATACTGTTTTATGGGTATGAATTTAAAATTCTTCTCATCACTAGCTACAAATGCGGTATTTGAGATTTCTGTATTCGAAATGGTCATTATTTCTTTTTTATGGAATGTATTTCCTTCTATTTTGATATCAAGTGCAAGTACATCTTTTTCATCACTTGTCAATTCGATAAATTTTAAAGGTCTATTTAAATAGAAATAGACTCCCCTTTCTTTTGACGCATAGCGTAAATAATAGCCTATACCGCTAGCATTACGATTAAAGATGAGTGTTCCTTTACTAATGTTTTCAGATGATTTTATACCTAATAGGAATTTCATATTAAATCCTTTCACGGTCTTATTGTCAGCCAATGTGTAATCTGCTCGAACAACTCCATAATCGGTTTCAGAAATGTAAAGTTTTCCAGTGTATTTTGCTTTACTCTTTTTGGGTTTAAAGTTCAGTACATAAACAAATTCATTTTCATTGGAATAAATAGCACCTTCATATTCATAATGATAAAGTTCATACTGGGTTACAAAATCTAAATTGCTGTTTTGTGAAAAATTATTCTTCGATATAAAATTCTCTAGGGTACGTTTAGTCAAAGCTGCTTGATTTTTATTCTCTTTATTTAGTTTTCTCTTATAGAAATCCTTTCGTAAAGAAATCGAATCTTGTGAACCAAAAAGACCACTTTTAACTCTGTAGTATTTTGTAGTATCTAGATGTTTGAGTATCATTTTTGTCGCTGTTTGTTGTAGATCATCAACATCTGCCGAACGATTTTCATCCTTTAATTTTGTCGCTTTGACCACATCAAGTTTAGAGGAAAATACTCGTTTGTCCTTCTCAGTTTTAACATTACTATAATAATTGCAAAAAATATCTGTATATTCTTTGGGTGGATGTGATATAATTTTAGCATTAAAAGAAGTTATCTCTGCATTAGCTAGTTTTAGGTTGTCCTTTGTAAAACCAGTTGATTTGGTAATCTCCATATCCATTTTTTTGGGACTAAAAGAGTTTTCTTCACGATAAAATAAAACTTCTTTTGAGGATTGATATTCCCTTTTGTAATTACGATCCAAGTTTTCCTTAACCGTTGCCATTATGCTATAGGGGTTTGGTTTGATGTTGGATACATTAACATCGGCAAGTTCAAAAACACCAGGTTGTAACTTGATGATGTTTTGCTGGCTTTTCAGCTGATCTAAAGTTATTGTTTGGTTCACATATCCGAGATAAGATATTTCGAGAATCGAAGCATTTTCGTTATTGTTTTCGGTTACTGTGAAGAAACCGTCTGTATTCGAAATTAAACTCTGTGATCCATTAACTTGTATGTTGGCGTATGGAATAGTTTCGCCAGTTTTACTATCTATGATTTTTCCAGTAATGTCTTGGGCTAAACCTAATTGATAAACAAACAGAATAAAGAAAATATAAATAAGAATTCGTTTCATAATTGCATTTTATATTTGTTGATTAGACTAATATTTTTTAAAAAAGTGGGATGTAAATTTCATTAGAACTTCAGTTAGAATTCTTTGTAAAAGTTACAACTTATTATTTTTTAACAAAAGAATTATCTAGTTGCACATTGCAAAATTTATTTAAGATTCTAAATGTAGAAATTCTTTTTGTGATTTTTCTATTACTTTGAATTTTATAAAAAAAGTATATCTTTAGCCAACCAAAAAAAATAAACCTATAAAAATGGAAGAAAACAAACCAGAAGAATTTAAAAGAGAACTCGGATTACTAGACGGGACAATGCTTGTCGTTGGATCAATGATTGGATCAGGGATATTTATTGTGAGCTCGGATATGGTGCGCCAATTGGGTTCTGCAGGATGGCTGATTGCGATGTGGGTGCTTACCGGATTTATTACCGTGATTGCCGCCGTTAGTTATGGCGAGTTGAGCGCGATGTTTCCAAAAGCGGGCGGGCAGTATGTTTACATAAAAGAAGCTTACGGAAAACTGATTGGGTTTTTATATGGTTGGAGCTTTTTTGCTGTGATACAAACAGGTACAATTGCCGCTGTGGGTGTGGCTTTCTCGAAATTTGCTGCTTATTTGTATTCTCCTGTGAGCGAAAAAAATATTATTTATGAATTGGGCGATTTCAAACTCAGTGCTGCCCAAATCGTTTCGATAATCACCATTATTTTATTGAGTTACATCAATAGCCGTGGTGTGAAAAATAGCAAAATTTTGCAAACGGTCTTGACGGTTATTAAAATTGCCTCGATTTTTGGATTGATTATTTTTGGATTTTTTGCTGCTAAATCTGAGGTTTGGGATGCCAACTGGGCAAATGCTTGGTCTTCTCAATCATTGAATACTGATACGGGTTCTTGGCTTCCAATCAGTGGAGTAGCTTTGATTTCGGCAATGTCGGCTGCATTGGTGGGTTCATTGTTTTCGAGCGTGGCTTGGGAAGGTGTGACTTTTATCGCTGGCGAAATCAAAAATCCAAAACGCAATGTAGGATTGAGTTTATTTCTAGGAACCTTGATTGTAAGTTGTATTTACATTTTGGCCAATGTGATGTATTTGGCGGTGGTTCCTTTACAGGATATTGCTACGGCAGAATCGGATAGGGTGGCTGTTGTTGCATCACAAAATATTTTCGGAAATATTGGAACATTAATTATCGCCTTGATGATTATGATTTCGACTTTTGCCTGTAATAACGGTTTAATTATGACTGGGGCAAGGGTTTATTATACGATGGCACAAGACGGTTTGTTTTTCAAAAAAGCTTCCCATTTGAACAAGGCGAGCGTACCGGCTTGGGCATTGTGGGCGCAGTGTTTTTGGGCTTCAGCTTTGTGTTTGACCGGAAAATACGGTGATTTGTTGGACTTTGTTGTAATTATCGTTTTGATATTTTATATACTGACAATCTACGGGATTTTTATTCTTCGCAAGAAAATGCCAGATGCAGAAAGACCGTATAGGGCTTTTGGTTATCCGTTTTTACCAGCACTTTACATTATTATTGCCAGCGCCATTTGTATTACTTTGTTATATACAAAACCGAGCACTTGTGGTTGGGGTGTTCTAATAATGTTGATTGGAATTCCGATTTATTATTTAACTAAATCGAAGGAGTAGTTTTTTATTGTTCAGTTTGAACATTCTATAAAAGAAATTCGTCTCGATTATGAGACGAATTTTTTTATTAGAGAATGTGTCGATTTGATGTAAACATATCTTGGCAATATTTATGTTCTCGATAAAAACAGAAAACCCGTTTTGATAAACAAAACGGGTTTTTCTAGTGTAGTAAGCACTTATTTAATATTAGCAAACAGCGTTTTCTAATATTAACTCTTCATTAAAAGGAAGATTCCAAGCCTCGGCTACTCCTTTGTAAAGGATTTTTCCGTTGGCTATGTTTAATCCTTTTTTTAATTCTTCGTTATCAGCACAAGCTTTTTGCCATCCTTTGTTTGCCAATTGTACAGCATAAGGCAAAGTAGCATTAGTAAGTGCTAATGTAGAAGTATAAGGTACTGCACCTGGCATATTCGCTACACAGTAATGTACGATATCGTCAATGATGAAAGTTGGGTCTTCGTGAGTTGTAGGAGTACAAGTTTCGATACAACCTCCTTGGTCAACTGCTACGTCAACAAGAACAGTTCCCGGACGCATTAATTTTAGCATATCACGAGTAATCAAGTGAGGTGCTTTTGCTCCTGGAATTAATACAGCTCCAATAATTAAATCAGTATCTAAAATTGCTTTTCTGATGTTATAGTTGTTAGACATTTGAGTCATAACGTTGGCAGGCATAATGTCGTCTAATTGACGTAAACGTGGCAAACTAACATCCATGATAGTTACTTGAGCTCCTAAACCTGCAGCCATTTTTGCTGCTTGAGTTCCTACGATTCCACCACCAAGTACTAATACTTTAGCAGGAGGAACACCTGGAACACCACCAAGAAGAATTCCTCTTCCTTTTAATGGTTTTTCTAGGTATTTTGCACCTTCTTGAATAGACATACGACCTGCTACTTCAGACATTGGAACTAATAATGGTAAGCTACGGTCTGTTTTTTCAACAGTTTCATATGCCAAACAGATTGCTTGACGCTCAATCATTGCATGAGTTAACGGCTCTGATGATGCAAAGTGGAAGTATGTGAAAAGTAATTGATCTTTTTTAATAAGTGGGTATTCTGAAGCGATTGGCTCTTTTACTTTGATAATCATTTCGGCAATACTGTATACCTCTTCAATAGTAGGTAAGATTACAGCACCGGCTGCAGCATATTCTTCATCAGCAAAACCACTTCCTTCACCTGCAGTTGCTTGAACATAAACACTATGACCGTTGTTTTTCATCTCAGCAACACCTGCTGGAGTTAGAGCAACACGATTTTCGTTATTCTTAATTTCTTTTGGTACACCGATTATCATAACTGTTGTATTTAGTGATTGATTTAAAATTCAATTACAAATTTAGGAGATAAAGAAAAATTTTGTTCATTGTAAATCAAAATAGGAAAATATTATTTTTATTTAGTAATTTAGCATGAAATAATTCTTTTTTTATTGCCTTTTTTATTTGTAAAAAGAAAATTAATCGGATTATTTTGTTATAAATCAATTTTAATAAACCTCTTTTTGTTATGATTTTAGATGAAAACGACAGAAAAATATTGCGCCTTCTGCAGGAAGATGCGCATTTGACATTAAAAGACATTTCAAATCGTATAAATCTTTCACTAACTCCGGTTCATGATCGAGTGAAACGTCTTGAAAAAGAGGGTATTATAGAGCGATATGTTTCTATTTTGAACAAGAAAAAGTTGGGTAAAAACCTCACTGTTTATTGTCAAGTGACCTTGGTGAAACAAACTTTTGATATTTCGGATAGTTTCAATCAAGCGATATTGAATTTGCCTGAAGTGGTGGAGTGTAATTTTGTTTCGGGAAGTTTTGATTATATGCTCAAGATTGTATTGCCTGACATGGAAAGTTACCATCATTTTCATCAAATGAAATTGTCGATTTTGCCTGAGGTGTCTTTGATAAATAGTTTTTTTATTATTTCGGAAGTGAAGAGTACGACGGTTTTGCCGATTTAGATTATGCAAGTTCTACGTGTCTAAAAATTAACCGCAAAGTACACAAAGAATACCGCAAAGTTCGCAAAGCTTTGTGTGCATAGTGTTTCCTTTGTGAACTTTGTGGTTAAAATGTTTTTAAGTATTTTGCTCGATAAATTTTTTCGAATTGAAAATAAAAAATCCGCCTTGTTCTAAAACTTGGCGGATTTCTGTTGAATTCAGGCTGGGGCACATTTATTATCTAAAAAACTAAAATTAAAACTAAAAGAGTTTCCCCAACCTGTAAATGTAAATGCTAGTAGTACGTAAAACGTCTTACTTTGGCAATATATTTGGCTAGTCTGATTACTTGGTGACTGTAACCGTATTCGTTGTCATACCAAATGTAAAGCACTATATTCTTCCCGTCTTTGGAAACGATAGTTGCGTTGCTGTCATAAATTGAAGGTGCAGAAGTTCCCACGATGTCTGAAGAAACTAATTCGTTATTCAATGAATATTTGATTTGTTCAACCAATTCACCTTCAAGCGCATACTTTTTCATAATGCTATTGATGGCTTCAACCGAAGTTTCTTTGTTTACTTCCAGATTCAACACGACCAAAGAGCCATTTGGAACTGGTACACGAATGGCATTTGACGTTAATTTTCCTTCAAGAGATGGCAATGCTTTGGCAACTGCTGTTCCGGCACCAGTTTCGGTGATGACCATATTGAGGGCAGCTGCTCTACCACGACGGTATTTATTGTGCATATTGTCGACCAAATTTTGGTCATTTGTATAAGCGTGAATTGTTTCAAGGTGTCCTTTTACAACTCCCAAAGTGTCTTCAATCGCTTTTAGGATTGGAGTAATGGCATTGGTGGTGCATGATGCAGCCGAGAAAATGTCAATTTCGTCTGGGTTATATTCGTTTTGATTCACACCATGAACGATATTTGGAACTCCTTTTCCTGGAGCAGTAAGCAATACTTTATCAACTCCTTTTGAAACTAAATGACGGCTCAATGCTTCTTTGGTTGTGAAAGCACCTGTGTTGTCAATCACTAAGGCATTGTCGATTCCGTATTTCGTATAGTCAATTTCCTCTGGAGTGTTTGCTGTGATGATATGAACTGTAGTTCCGTTGATGATTAAGGCATTGTTTTTAGTATCGGCAACAACAGAACCTTGAAAATCTCCGTGAATGGAATCGTAACGTAATAATGAAGCTCTTTTTTCTAGGCTTGTAGCATCGTTTTTATCTCTTGTAACGATGGCTCTCAAACGCATTTGTTCTCCTTTTCCTGTTTTGGACATTAGCTCTCGTGCCAATAAGCGTCCAATACGACCAAAACCATAAAGAATTACATCTTTGGGTTGGATTTCTTCAGAGAATTTAGCTTCTTTTAATTTGTCTAAAACAAAATGTCTTGCATCTGGGTATTTTTCATCTTCTAAACGGTACTCGTAAGTAAGTTTTCCAATATCCAATTTTGATGGTGGCAAATCCAAAGTAAGAATTACATTTGCAATTTCAACTGAATCTGAAACTGAAATCGGTTTGCCTACAAATTTACCTGCATATTCATGTAAGTTGATAATTTCGCTTACGTTTCTATCTATTAATTGATTTCGGAACAAAACCAATTCGATTGATTTGTCGTACCATAAATCGCTAATAATTTTAATTAATTCTACTCCTGAACGTCTTCTATCGGCTTGAAACGAAACCTCTTTTTCGTATAAATCCATGTTATTCATGTTGAAAATTTGTATTGTTAATTAATGCAGTTTTTTAAAATTTGGTGCAAAAGTACTTATTTCAATCGATTTCGTAACTTTTTTTAAAACTTTTTTGAAATAAAAAAAGCCGACTTGAAAATACAAGCCGACTTTGAATTTATGGTTTTAACTTTTTTAGATAATGATTCTCATGACCTCACCGTTTTTATTTATCATTTCAATACGGATGCTTTGTTTTTCGTCTTTATTATTCAAAAGTTTAGAAACCGTTTCGACATTGGTTGCTTTGACATTATCAATGCTTAAAATGATGTTTCCGACAAGTTCATCAGAATATTGTGATAAGTTTTCATTGGTAATGGATTTGATTTTTACGCCATAATCCAATTTGAATTTCTTTTTGTCAGCAGCGTCTATATTTTCGAGTTCGATTCCTTTGAATTCGGTATTAAAGTTTTCGGTTTTGCTCAATACAACAGGAACAACTAAATTTTTACCATCTCTAATGATAGTAACCTGTACTTTATCATTCGGTCTTTTGGTATTTACATAACCAGATAGGTCGGCAAAAGTGGAAATATCCTGATTGTCTAATTTGATGATAATATCTCCTTTTTGCAATTTAGCTTTTTCGGCACCTGAGTTTTTGGAAACTCTATTAATGTAAAAACCTTGTGTTTGAGAAATACCTAATTCTTTAGACGCAGTTCCATTTAATTCGCCACCTTCAACGCCTAGAATTCCTCTTTGTACATTTCCAAATTCCATTATGTCCTCGATTATTTTTCTGGCATTATTGGAAGGAACTGCAAACGAATAGCCTACATAAGAACCTGTCATTGATGAAATCATTGTGTTGATTCCGATTAGTTCTCCACGGGTATTTACCAATGCACCACCACTGTTTCCTGGGTTTACCGCAGCATCAGTTTGTATGAAAGACTGAATGCCTCGAGTATCTAGATTTCTGGCTTTGGCCGAAACAATTCCTGCTGTTACAGTTGATGTTAGATTGTACGGATTTCCAACAGCCAGTACCCATTCGCCCACTTTAACCGAATCAGAATTGGCAAATGTGGAATACGGTAGTTTTTCGTCGGCATCAATTTTTAGCAAAGCAATGTCCATTTTGGAATCGGTTCCGATGATTTTTGCTTTGTATGTTTTTTTGTTGTTCAATGTGATTTCAATGTCTGTAGCGTCTTTTACCACGTGATTATTAGTTACTATATACCCATCTTCAGAAATAATAACACCAGATCCTGTTCCAACTTGTTCTTGCTGTTGCTGCCCTCCATAGCCATAAAAGTATTCCATTATCGGATTCGAAATAGTTCTCACCGATACGTTTTTTACGTGAACTACAGTATGTACGGTTTTGTCTGCAGCAACTGTAAAATCGATGTTTTCGGCACTTAATCCAACTTGCCTTCCGTAGGATTCAGGAGCAAGTGTCGTAATTCCGTTTTTGTTGGAAGAAAAATAACCATTGTTGTCAAATAATAATTTGTATGCGCCAAGGGTTGTTGCGCCACTCAACAAGGATACCAAGAATAATTTTGAAATTTGTCTCATTTTGCTTTTCGTTTTTATTAGTTATTTA
Source organism: Flavobacterium sp. A45 (assembly GCF_002001005.1). Classification (GTDB taxonomy): domain Bacteria; phylum Bacteroidota; class Bacteroidia; order Flavobacteriales; family Flavobacteriaceae; genus Flavobacterium. The sequence continues at coordinate 19,436 of NZ_MUNX01000029.1, read as the reverse complement.
ATAACGAATTTAGCAGATTTTTTTTTTCGAACAATATGGTTTAACGCTCTTTAACAATGATTAACAATTCATTAATAGTTTGTACTTTTGTGTGATAAAATGGAAATAAAAATGCAATTAGAATTTTATAAATACCAAGGTGCTGGAAACGATTTTGTTATGATTGACAATCGTTCCGGATTTTTTCCAAAAGAGAATACACAGCTAGTTGCTCATTTGTGTGACAGACGTTTTGGGATAGGTGGGGATGGACTTATTTTGTTGGAAAATGACTCGGATACTGATTTTAAAATGGTGTATTACAACTCCGATGGGAATCAAAGTTCGATGTGTGGTAATGGAGGTCGTTGTTTGGTGGCTTTCGCCAAAGACTTAGAAGTGATTGAAGATAAAACCACATTTATTGCTACAGATGGTTTGCATCACGCTTCATTTGAAGATAATGGATTAGTTTCTTTACAAATGATTGATGTTCCAACTATAGCTATTAAGAATGACCACTCTTTCTTGAATACAGGTTCCCCACACCATGTTCAAATGGTGGAGGATTTAGAGCATTACAATATAAAAGAAGAAGGTGCTGCGATTCGTTATGGTGAATTGTATGGCGCGGCAGGAAGCAATATTAATTTTGTAAAAAAAATAGATGACACTACTTTTAGGCTTCGTACTTATGAAAGAGGTGTTGAAGACGAGACTTTGGCTTGTGGAACTGGAGCTACAGCAGTTGCAATTGCCATGAATGCCACAGGACAAACAAATGCCACAGCTATCAATGTAAATGTAGAAGGCGGAAAATTAGTAGTTTCCTTCGATAAAGGAGAAAACGGTTTTACGAATGTTTTCCTGAAAGGCCCTGCTGAATTTGTGTTTAAAGGAACAATAGAAGTTTAGTTTTTGAACTTTCGAAAAATCAAATTCATTTCTTAATTGAAAAAAATAAAAGTAAAGCTTTGACTTGCTTTTGAACAAAAATAAATGAAAACATTAAAAGGCGACAACATTTATATCCGAGCACTTGAACCCAATGATTTAGAGTTTGTCTATTGCATAGAAAATGACCAGAGTATTTGGGAAGTGAGTAATACACATACACCTTACAGTCGGTTTTTGGTGAAGCAGTATTTAGAAAATGCGCATCAGGATATTTATGAAGCCAAGCAATTGCGATTGGCAATTTGTCAAGATGAAGATTTTCCAGCTTTGGGACTGATTGATTTGTTTGATTTTGACCCAAAGAACAATAGAGCAGGTGTGGGGATTGTGATTCAGGCGTCAGCCAATAGAAATCAGAATATTGGGTCGGAAGCACTTGACTTGCTTATTCAGTATGCTTTTTATAATCTTAATTTACATCAATTATATGCAAATATTGGATGTGAAAATAAGGCTAGTATTGCGCTTTTTACTAAATTTGGTTTCCAAAAAATAGGCGTAAAGAAAGATTGGACTTTGGTAAATGGAGTTTACAAAGACGAAGCAATTTTTCAATTAATTAATAATCACACGAGCGACAGCGAACTGGCGCAGTAATTTAAATTTTTTTATTTTGAATCTAAAAAAAATAGTATCATTAGTATCCGTTGCATTAATTTCAATATTAATTGTTTACGGATTTGTTTTGATGTATCAAATTTTTAGTGGTAACACAAAGTTTGAAGAAAAAGAGTTGTATGTATATGTACCTACTGACTCCAATTATGAGCAAGTAAAACAAATTTTAGAGCCTTATGTCAAAGATATAAGCCGTTTTGAGATGGTAGCCGGAAAAACCAGCTATCCTGAAAATGTAAAAGCAGGTCGTTTTTTGCTAAAGAATGGTATGAATAGCTACGAGTTGGTCAAAGCGATGAAATTTAATGATCCAGTGAGTTTGGCCTTCAATAATCAAGAGCGTCTAGAGAATTTTGCTGGTAGAGTGGGTTCTCAAATCGAACCGGATAGTCTTGAGTTATTGAATACATTTAAAGATTCTATTTTTTTGAAAGAAAACGGATTTAACGAAGAGAATGTTCTAGTGATGTTTATTCCTAATACTTATGATATATATTGGAATACTTCGGCAGAGAAGTTTCGTGATAAAATGATTAAGGAATATAATAAGTTTTGGAATAAAGAGCGTACGGCCAAAGCTGCTGCGCAAGGATTGACTCCAATTCAAGCTACGATTTTGGCTTCAATAGTGCATAAAGAATCTGTTAAGAAAGATGAACGACCAAGAATTGCAGGTGTTTATTTGAACCGATTGAAATTAGAAATGCCATTACAGGCTGATCCAACAGTAATTTTTGCGATGAAAAAGAAGTCGAATGATTTCAATCAAGTAATTAAAAGAGTTTTTTATAACGATTTGATTATGAGGCATCCTTATAACACCTATGTGAATATTGGACTTCCTCCAGGGCCTATCGCAATGCCAGATATTACAGCTCTTGAAGCAGTTTTAAATCCTGAAAAACATAATTATATTTATTTTTGTGCCAGTGTAGACCGTTTTGGATATCATGAATTTGCATCGACTTTGCCTGAGCATAATATTAATGCCAAAAAATATTCGGATTGGATTAATAGTCAAGGTGTGCAACGTTAACTAAACATAAGTATTATTAAAAAAAGCTTCAAAATTGTTTAAGAACAATTTTGAAGCTTTTTTTTAGCCTAACTTTTTTCTTGTCAAGTTTAATTTAACCTAAAATGATGTCCTGAAAACGGGATTGCATGAGGGATGGAAATGGCATCTCCCGATTTAGAAAAACAAGGCTTTTTTAGCCGTAGTTTTTGTTAACCGGGAATATAATGGACAGCCCGACCCTTGTGGTCATGCCCAAAAAACAATATATTAATTAATAATTCTTATATTTTTATTTCAAACGTTATCGTAAAATGAAGATTTTGTAATCATTTCAGTATTATTTTGCTTTTTCTAGACGTTTTTTCTTTTTTTAAACAAGAATAAGCTTATGTTTTGATGCTGAATAAGTTGTGTTTTTTCAATTATTTCATTTTATTTTCAAAACTTGAACGCCCGCACAATTAGTAACTTAAGGAGTGAAAATTTAAAAAGTTGATAAGTTTAAAGCCTTGATTTTCAGCTTTATTTTTAAAGTCGTATCTTTGAGCATAGAAATTTCATAACGGGACAGCGTTTTGAAGAAAACCCAAATATGATAAAAAAATGGTATTTTTACACAAGTTTGATTGTTGTAGTAGCTTTTTTAAGCTTAGGTTTTAAACCCTCCAAATTAGAATCTACCCCATGGTTTCTAATTAACGAAACAGATGATACATCCTACTTACTACCATCATTAAATGTGAGCGATTATACCAATTCTGAGATTCCCTATACTGGAACCTTTTTTATTGGATATAAGGAAGCAATCGGCTTCAAAGAGTCACAAGGAAAATACAGAAAAATTAATTCTCTCGGTTATTTAGGTAAATACCAATTTGGTATTGAAACTTTAAAAACTATTGGTGTTCACAATTGCGATGCATTCTTGAACAGCCCCAAAATGCAGGAAAAGGCTTTTATTGCCCTTTTGTCAAAAAACAAATGGGAACTAAGAGGTATTATTGAAAAGTATGAAGGAACTGTTTTAAACGGAATTCATATTACAGAGTCCGGAATTTTGGCAGCGGCACACCTTGCTGGTGTGGGTTCTGTTAAAAAATTTTTCAGATATAAAGGAAAACGTTTTATCAAAGACGCTTATGGAACTTCGTTAAGAAGTTATCTGAGAAGATTCGGAGGTTACGATACTTCCTTTATTGTTCCAGATAGTACAGCAAAAGTGAAGTTTTAAAATTGTATTTAACCTTAAATTTTATTAAGAGGCGGTTAGGAATTATTTCCAAACCGCCTCTTAAATTTTAATCTACATTTGCAATAATTTCTCCTTTCGGATTTACTTTTAATTTGATTGTTTCGTTATCTTTTTTAAGCTTTAAATTGTATTCCTTTTTTTTGATATCCCCATTTTCTTGAGTGTAGAGATACTTGTCGTTTACAATATGCCAACCAGGATATGCTTTGTAAACAGAATAGATGACAGGAGTGGGAAGTTGTGTATTGGTGTATTTTTCGACAACACTGGTGAGTTTCCCATTAGAATCATAAGTAGCAGTCAAAATTCCTTTTTTTCCTTCCAGAATAACTAGGTAATTGTCAAAACCTTCGTAGTCTTTTCCTAAATTATAAGCAATGAATTCTTTTTGAAGTTGTATGACACTGGGGTCGGGATTTCTATCGGGCAAATAATATGAAAAATCTTTTCCAGCATTTTTAATAACGATCTCTGGTAGGTTTATGGCGTTCATGGTTCCTTCATCATTACCTTCTTCTGACTTGCTCTGCGAAAATGAGGTAATATGTATTCCTAAAACTAATGCGATAATTAATACTGTTTTCATAATATTCTATTTTAAATTAATATTATATTTTGAAATTTTATTTTTAAAGCAAATGTTAAGGTTTGTTCATTATTTCTTCCCCTTTTTGTTGTTTATTTATTTTAAAAACAATTCATAAATGTAGGGTAATAATAAAATGGGTATTGTTAATGCTTTACTTAATAGGTGTTAATTTAAAAGAACTCTTTTTATTCAGATTGAGAGTTATAATTTTTAAATTAATAAGCAAGTACCTCACAATTTCGGATTTTTAAGATAAAAAACTGTATGGATTTAATGGGAATTAAGATTTATACTAATGTTGTAAAAAAAAATGGGAGTTAAAATATAGCCATTCAGTATTTTGAAAACAAGTTAAAATACTGAATGGCTATAAAGAGAAAGTGTATATTTAGTAAATTTAGTAATGCTAATAGAACTTTGGAAGGAACTATTTATTACTCAATTAAAATTTCTAAAATTTGTATGGCTGCCTCGCTAATTTTTGTTCCAGGTCCAAAAACGGCAACCGCACCAGCATCAAATAAAAATTGATAATCTTGAGCAGGGATAACTCCTCCAACGATAACCATAATGTCTTCCCGTCCGTATTTTTTAAGTTCTTCAATTACTTGAGGAACCAATGTTTTATGCCCAGCAGCGAGTGAGGATACACCAAGGATGTGCACGTCGTTTTCTACAGCCTGTTTGGCAGCTTCTGCAGGGGTTTGAAATAGTGGGCCTATATCCACATCAAAACCTACATCTGCATAACCTGTAGCCACTACTTTGGCACCACGATCGTGTCCATCCTGTCCCATTTTGGCAATCATGATTCTTGGTCGACGCCCTTCTTGTTTGGCGAAGGTGTCTGCCAATTGTTTAGCTTTTTCAAAGCTTTTGTCGTCTTTCATTTCTTTGCTATACACTCCGCTAAAAGATTTAATTTGTGCTTTATATCTTCCGAAAACCGTTTCCAATGCATCGCTAATTTCTCCCAATGTGCAACGATTTCTTGCCGCTTCAACTGCAAATTCAAGTAAGTTCCCTTCTCCTGTTTCGGCACAAAACTTCAGTTTTTGAAGTGATGCCTGTACTTTATCAGAATCTCTAGAAGCTTTGATTCTGTCTAATTGTTCGAGTTGTTGTTGGCGAACCATTTGATTGTCCACATCCAGAATTTGTAATGGATCTTCTTTTTCTAAACGGTATTTGTTGACTCCAACAATGATATCTTGACTACTGTCAATACGGGCTTGTTTGCGTGCTGCGGCTTCCTCAATTCGAATTTTTGGAATTCCAGTTTCAATGGCTTTGGTCATTCCACCCAATTCTTCCACTTCTTCTATGAGTTTCCAAGCTTTCTCTGCAATTTCGTTGGTTAGGCTTTCTACATAATAACTACCTGCCCAAGGATCCACGGTTTTGGTGATTTTGGTTTCTTCCTGTAAATAGATTTGTGTGTTTCGGGCAATTCGAGCCGAAAAATCAGTTGGCAAAGCAATCGCTTCGTCCAGTGCATTAGTGTGTAAAGACTGTGTTCCTCCAAAAGCTGCCGCGGTTGCTTCAATACAAGTGCGCGCCACATTGTTGAAAGGATCTTGTTCCGTTAAGCTCCAGCCAGATGTTTGGCAGTGAGTTCTCAGTGCTAATGATTTATCATCTGCTGGGTTGAATTGTTTAATCAATTTGGCCCAAATCATTCTTCCTGCTCTCATTTTGGCAATTTCCATAAAATGGTTCATCCCAATCGCCCAGAAAAAAGATAGGCGAGGGGCAAAATCATCAATTTTCATTCCTGTTGCCAATCCTGTTCGAATATATTCCAATCCATCAGCCAATGTGTAAGCCAATTCGATATCAGCCGTTGCTCCAGCTTCCTGCATGTGGTATCCTGAGATGGAAATGGAATTGAATTTCGGCATTTTGTTGCTGGTAAATTCAAATATGTCTGCTATGATTTTCATAGATGGAGTAGGTGGGTATATGTAGGTATTACGCACCATAAACTCTTTCAAAATGTCATTTTGAATGGTTCCCGAAAGTTGTTCCGGTTTTACACCTTGTTCTTCGGCAGCAACAATATAAAAAGCCATGATAGGTAAAACGGCACCGTTCATAGTCATTGAAACCGACATTTCGTCAAGTGGAATCTGATTGAATAATACTTTCATATCTTCAACAGAGTCTATGGCAACTCCCGCTTTTCCAACGTCACCCACTACACGTTCGTGATCCGAATCGTAACCTCTGTGTGTAGGAAGATCAAAAGCGATTGAAAGCCCTTTTTGACCTGCAGCTAGATTTCGTCTATAAAAAGCATTGCTTTCTTCGGCGGTTGAGAATCCAGCATACTGACGTATTGTCCAAGGTCTGCGTACATACATGGTAGCGTATGGACCTCTTAAATTAGGAGCAAAACCAGCTCCAAAATCAAGATGCTCGATAGATTCTATATCTTTTTCAGCATATGCTTTGTGAAGTTCAATTCCTTCTGCAGTTTGGAAATTTTGTCCCGAGTGTAAAGGAGCAGTTTCCAAATTATTGGAATTGTCAAGCTTTATATGTTGTAAATCTTTTCTTTTCATTTTTTTTTAGCCTTTAATCGCTTTAGTTACTTGACCAAATTGATTTTTAGTTTCTATTGAAGACTTAATATTGTAACTTGATTATTCTTCAGAAAGTCGTTCCTGCTCTAATTTTTCTGCCAATCTTTTTTCAATTATTGGAGTAATCAAAGTTTTTCTTGGTTTGATTTTTACAAAAGGAAATAACTCTAAGTCATGTTTCATTTTGTCATTCTTGTTGGGATATTTATTTGTTCCCAAAAGTGTTTCTTTTCCAGAATCAAACAAGCTTTGTTCGGCATCAGCGCTTTCCTGTATTTTTCTTTTGATTACACCTTCATTCAGTTGTTTTAGAAAACCTCCGTTGGCTTCGATGTCTTTGAATAATACTAATGCTTTTTCAGCCAATTGATTGGTTAAGCTTTCGATATAATAACTTCCATCGCCTGGGTTATCTACTTTGTCAAAATAACTTTCCTCTTTTAGAATCAACAATTGGTTTCTGGCAATTCTATCTCCAAATTCATTGTCTTTATGATACAAAGCATCATATGGTAAATTTGCAATAGCATTTGCTCCACCAAGAATAGCACTCATACATTCGGTTGTGGTACGCAGCATATTCACATTGTAATCGTAGATAGTTTTGTTACGCTTTGTTGGAGTTACGAGCAAATGACAATCCAAATTATGATTGTATTCTTTGACTATGCTTTTGAAAAGGATTCGAAAAGCGCGAAGTTTTGCGATTTCGAAAAAATAATTTCCTCCTACTGAAATCTGAAAAACGATAGGTTGATTTATATCTTGAATTCGGTTGAAATATTCATTAGCGTGTGCCAGACTGTAAGCAATTTGCTGTACCATAGTAGCACCCGCATTTTGATACAATCCACTGTTGATACTTATAATCGAAAGAGATGAGGTTTCTTTCGAAAGTGTATTTAAGGTGTCAAAGTTGTTTTTTTCTTGGGTATTGTACCAATTTCCGTCTTTGGCCAATTGTCCGATTGGATCTAGAAGGCAATAGATAGTCGCTTTTTTTTCTTTTGCAATAGCGTTAATCTTTTTAACGAAATCGATTGAAATGAAATTGAAATGAAAGTAAATGGAAATTTTTTCTAAAGGAAGCTTTTTCAATAGTTTTGCAATATTTACGGTTTCTTCCGGAATAGTAAAACGCAGACTTTCGGCACCACGATTGATGGAATCCAACGCTTTTTCAATTGATTTTTCTATATCAAAGACGTAGATGTTTTGGCAAATTTTGAATTGCGAAGCTTTTGTGTCAACGTTATATTTTTTGGCAACGTCTTCTTTATCGTAAAATGGTTTTACTTTGATGTCCTCGGGAGAATTCCATATTACCGTTTCGTTATAATCGGCTCCTTTGAGTTCAAATTGAATTTTTTGTTTCCAGAGTTTTGCAGAAACTGGGCTGAAATCGTCGAATAAATTCTTGGCCATTTTTTAATTGTAATTAGATTTGAAATGCGATAGGATTATTTTTTTTTGACAGTATCACCATCAAACTCGATGATGTAAATATCTTCACTATCTTTTTTCATATAGTATTTTTCCCGAGCATATTTTTCGATTTGCAACGGATTTTTTAGTTGTTTGATGTTTTCTTCATCTTTTTTTATTTCACCTTGATAATAAGTGGCATTATCTTCCAATTCGTCAATTTGCTTGTCCAAAAAACGATGTTCAAAATAAGAATAGTTATCCAGAAAAATCATCCAAGTTAAAAACGATAACGAGACCCAAACGTACTTGTTACTTAAAAATTTAAACCAAGATTTGTCTTTAAAGGGGTTTTTCATTGGGAATATTTTTTAATCCAAATTTAATGGGGAACGACTATTTGCTTTATAACATCTTAATTTACATTATAAAAAATGAAACAAAGAATTGTTGTGAATTAAACACGATAAAATTACAACAAAATTATAAAATACGCTGATTAATTACGGCACGAACTACGTCAATGGCGACAGTATTGAATTTGTCGTTCGGAATTATAATATCAGCAAAGGCTTTTGAAGGTTCAATAAATTGCTCGTGCATTGGTTTTAATGTGCTTTGATAGCGGTTAAGGACTTCATTCATGTCTCTTCCGCGTTCGGCAATATCTCTTTTCATACGACGAATTAAACGTTCGTCTGAATCGGCATGCACAAATATTTTGATGTCAAAAAGATTTCTTAATTCGGGGTTTGTCAAGATTAATATGCCTTCCACTATCATTACTTTTCTGGGATGCGTAACAACGATGTCGTCGGTTCTGTTATGTTGTACAAAAGAATAGACAGGTTGGTCAATGGTGTTTCCGGCCTTTAACTCTTTTAAATGTGCTACCAGTAATTCAAAATCAATAGCTCTCGGATGGTCAAAATTGATGTGTGAACGGTCTTCGTAACTCAAGTCGTGTGTTTGTTTGTAGTACGAGTCTTGAGCAATAATCCCAACTTCAGCTTCGGGTAATTCATTCATGATTTGATGTACCACTGTTGTTTTTCCTGATCCTGTCCCTCCTGCGATTCCTATGATAAGCATAAAATAGATTTATTGTGTTTTAAGGTGCAAAAATAGGAATTTATATTTTTAAAAATAGAATTGATTTGTTCTGGTTTATATTGCTCCTAAATAATAAAAATGAAATGTTGGTTGTATATGTTTATGCGAATGTGCTTTTGATAATTTACGGAATTAGTTTTATTATTTATAAAAATACGTAATATTAATCATTTGTAAATCAATTAAATAGACGTGTTTTTTTACTCTTAAAGCTTAAATTTTTTCGAGTTTACTAATCCATTAGTTAAAAAACTAACAAATTAGTTTGTCTACTAATTAATTAGTAGTATCTTGCGCTAAAATATTTTAACAATGATAAAATTAGCTAAGCGAGAAGAACAGATAATGCAAGTGTTTTGGGATTTAAACAAAGCCTTTATTAGGGATATAATTCCGTTGCTGCCAGATCCAAAACCGCATTATAACAGTGTGGCAACAATAGTAAAGATACTTGAGGAAAAAGGGTTTCTTAGTCATGAAACAGCAGGGAATATGCATAGTTTTTTTCCAGTTATCAGTAGAGAAGAATACCAACAATTTGCATTGAAGGATATTGTTAGCCAGTATTTTGACAATTCGTATCCTCGAATGCTTGCTTTTTTTGCAAAAGAGCAAAAACTTACCGAAAATGAATTGGATGAAATAGTAAACATCATTAAAAAAGATAAAGTATGATACCTTATATTTTGTACACAGCCCTTATTCTTTCTGCTTGTCTTATGTTTTATAAGCTGCTTTTGCAAAAAGAAACTTTCTTTCAGTTGAACAGGCTTGTTTTATTGAGCTGCATGATTTTGGCTTTTATTTTGCCATTACTTCCGGTTCCGCAGCAATTGTCGTTAAGGAAAGATGCTGTGGAGGCACCTATTCCTTTGGCAAAAACGGCTGTTGACAAAAATCAGGCTGTCGAGCTCAAAGCACCGCCAGTACAGGAAGTCTTTGTTGAACAAGCTAAACAGACATTTGATGTTGACTTGTTATTGCAGTGGCTAGTTTATTTGTATTGGTTTGGCGTATTAATCTTTGCGCTTAACTTTTTGATGCAGGCTTGCGTGCTTTTTTATAGAGCGTATTCCTTATCGGCAATTCAGGATGGAAAATTCCGAATTGTGGAAATAACCGGCGACAAAGCTCCTTGTTCATTTGCTAACAATATTTTCATTAACCCAGAGAAATACGAATGGGAAACGTATACTCAGATTTTGCAGCATGAAAAAATTCATATTGAGCAAAAACACACCATCGACCTTTTGCTAGCTGAGGTTGTGCTTGTTTTTCAGTGGTTTAATCCTTTTGCATGGCAATGGCGAAAAGCATTGGAAAGCAATCTTGAATTTTTGACTGATGATAAAATGTTACAACAGGAAACCGTTGAAAAAGAAAGTTATCAGTTTAGCCTGCTTAAGGTAGCGGCACCGCATTTTCCATTGAGTCTTACAACTAATTATAATCAATCATTAATCAAAAAACGAATCATTATGATGAATTCAAAAAAATCAAGCGTTCACACAACATGGAAATATTTTTTCCTGTTGCCTTTATTAGTCTTGTTTGTCTGCCTTTTTAATCAACCGGTAGCGCAAGGCCAAACTTTAAATTTAAATGAAGAATCCAAAGATCAGTCAAGCATTCAGAATGGAATGGATACTGAGGGAAGTTGGTTTGCAGTTATCAAAGGCAACACAGTAAGTATTCAGTTTAAAAGCGGTGAGCATGATAATTCTTCAACTACTTTTCAGTTGAGTGAATTGAAAGGGCTGACAAAGGACATGAAAGGCGAGTTTACAATAACACGTGAAGCGGGAACCATGAATTTTGCTGGAAAATTTGAAGGTGACAATGGAATGGGAACTTATAAGTTTATTGCTAGTAAAAGTTTTAGCAAAGAAATGGCTGAAGAAGGAGTTACAGTTGCGGATGAAAGCGACCTTATGGTTTTCTTTATGGTAAATGTGAAAACTTCGTATGTAAAAATGCTAAAGAAAAACGGATACAAGGATATTGATAAAGATCAATTGATTCCATTGGCTTCTTTAGATGTTAATGAGGAATATATAAAATCTATTAAGCAGGCTGATATCCCTAATCTTGATTTGGATGATTTGATTCCTTTTAAATCAATGGAAATAAATAAAGCCTACATTGATGAGATACGCCAAGCCGGCTATAAAAATATTACAGCGGATAATATTATTGCATTAAAATCTCAAGATATCAGCGGTAAATTTATTACTGATTTCCATAATTCGACTAATGGCAAAGATGATGATGAAACAGGGGATAATATCATTGCATTTAAATCGATGAATATCGATAAGGAATTTATTGATTCTTTTAAAGAATTAGGATATAAGGATCTTTCTAATGATGATCTTATGGCTTTGAAATCTTTAGATATTACTCCAGCATATATCCATGAGTTTGAAAAGGTAGGTTATAAAAATCTTAAACCTGATGATTTGTTTGCATTGAAATCTTTAAATATTACTCCAAAATATATAGGTGAATTTGAAAAGATAGGTTATAAAGACCTCAAAACAGATGATCTATTTGCTTTGAAATCACAGAATATAAATCCAGATTTAATAACTGAGTACAAAGATCTTGGGTTTAAGGATCTGAATGTAGATAATGTTGTTGGAGCAAAAACAATGGGAGTTTCTCCTGCCTTTATTAAATCCATGATGGAAAAAGGGCATAATTTTAAAACCCTTGAAAAGTATGTTGAATTGAAAGCTGTGGTTGGTAATTAAATGATTATCAAACGGGTTTTTTAATCCAACAGAATAAAACCAGTGTTGTAATGACTAAAATGAAGCCCAAACCAACATGGAATGGGCTTTTATTTTACATTCTAAAATTTATTTGCAGTTAAATGTAAGTATCAATTGTTTTATTACAATCGTCTAAAATATAACTTTCTCTGTAACCAATTTGCCATTTTTTAAACGAATTTGAACCATTAAAAATTGATTGGCAGAACTAAATTCAGGAACATTAAATTCATTACTGTTGATGTTTCCTTTTTCATAAAGTTTTCTTCTGCTTAAATCATAAACTGTTACATTATCAATGGTTTGGTCAAATGAATTGATTTTTATGCGACGATTTTTAACAGAGACCAACACTTTTTTAACTAACTCCTCAAAATTCACATTAGAAAAATCAGGTATTTTAATAGAATTATCTATGTATCTCAATACAAAACGATCGTCAAATGTGCCTATAGCAGTAGAAAAACTGTAGGCTCCTTTTTTAAGATTGACAACAGTGCCAGTCAATTTGTCCTCTAAAAATACGGGTAGTTTAGTCAAAATCCCATCTATTTGGTCGATGTTTATTGAAAAAGTTCCTTCTATAGTCGTTCTATATCCTAAAGGGACTTGATCCAGTATTTCGAACGGCAGTGCTCGACCTTGAATTGAAAGTTTATTACTGTCATTAATGCTATAAAAATCAATATATGTATTTGAATCCATAGTCTTACCATCAAATCGTTTGTCCATTCCATTGGTGGCATTGGTAACATATCCAATTAGTAATTGCTTGAAAGCACCCTCCGTATTGGATAGATTGAGCCAGACTCTGTGTTTTTTCAATTCTGTGTTTGCTTTCGTTCCTTTAAAAAACTGAGAATTATTGAGTATTGCTCCTCCAACACCTACTCGCATTGTGTTTTCAAAAGTAACGGTGCCTAAAGCATTTGATGTAGCAAAAAAGGCTTGTCCAGATGCAATCTCTCCTGATGGAATAGAATTATTAATACCTGTATTTGCTGCAGCGGCAGTTGTTCCAGTGCCACCAACAGCATTGAAGGAGGCATAGTCATTTGAATTGTAAACATAAAAAGAACCGCTTGGTGTAATTGGTGTGTTATGGGTCCAAAAATAAATGGTTCCGTCTAAAACTGTATTTGCGGCTAAAAATGCTTCAGCATCCAAAGCTGATGGGTAAGGATTTCCAATAAGATATTCCAAACCAGCTCCAGCTATTGAGACAGAAATAGAACCATTGTTCGGTATACCAATAAAACTGGCAGTATGTACTGCTGGAGTAGCATTACCTTGCGGACCGCGAATAATGTAGCCAACTCCTTTTTCCATGACTGTTCCTGTTGCTTCTATTTTCCATGTCCCGGCTACAGCATCCCAAGAATAATACTTGTCAAATAAGGTTGTAGGCGAAACATTCAATAAGGTTTGTGGAGAAACAGGAGAAGACCAATAAGTATAATCAAATTTACCAACTGGAGTTGTATTTCTTCTGTATTCTATATTTCCAGTATTGACCACATTATTGGTTTGTATCAAGTTTGAATTGTTTTCGAAAATTATTGATCCAGTTCCTAAAACAGTTAAGCCATTTTCTAATACTAAAGAAACTCCTGGATTAACGGTCACATTTACTAAGTCATTCACTTCGCAAGAACAAGCCTCTATGTCAGCTGAAAGTGTATAAGCACTTGCAAAAATTGCTTTTTTATTTACATCTGGATTTCCATTCGACCATGTACCAGCAGAATACGTTGTAGTAGTTGCAGCATTTAAAACAACGGTTGTTGCCAATGTTTCGCAACCATTTGTGTTTCTAATTTTTATGTAATAAGTACCAGCAGGCAACAAATTTTTCACATTCGAAGATTGATATGTTACTCCATCATCAAAACTATATTCGTCCGAAGGATCTGATCCGTTAACGGTTATTTGTCCAGTTGCTGTTACACAATTTGGTTGCACGAGAGCAGTGGTAAAAGTTGTAGGACTTGAACCTGTTGTTATTGTAAGTGTAGTAGAATTAGCGCTCGCTCCACAACTATTTTCTGCTCGTACTCTTATATAGAAAGTTAATCCAGATGCCAAACCCGTTACATTTTCTGTTACCACACCACTACCTAACAATAAATTATTATAGGCAGGAATAATATCTGTAAAGATATTGTCTCTTGCAACGTCTATGCGATAACCCGTTACATTAGGAATTGTTGTCCAATTTGCCGTAACATTATTACAGGTAATTGTTCCAGCTGTAAGCGAGGGAACAGCAGGTAGTGTTGGCTGTGCCGCATTGCTGAATGAAGCCGAATCCACTGAAGTACAGCTTCCGTTAGTGGCAGTAACGGTATAAGAAGTCCCAAGGGTCATGCCACTGATTGCTCCTCCAACACCCACACTCGGGCCAGCAGGAGTGAATGTATAGGTGTTGCCTGCAAGATAATTACTTATAGTAGTTGTTCCGTCTGCAGAACAGCTCGCCGCCGTGCTGCTCAATGTTGGAATCGCTGGGGTTGGCAATTGTGCCGCATTGCTGAACGAAGCCGAAGCCACAGAAGTGCAGCCTCCGCTAGTAGCAGTAACCGTATAAGAAGTTCCAACGGTCATGCCGCTGATTGCTCCTCCAGCACCAGCGCTCGGGCCAGCAGGAGTGAACGTATAAGTGTTACCTGCAAGATAATTGCTGATAGTACTTGTTCCATCTGCCGAGCAACTTGCTGCCGAGCTGCTCAATGTTGGAATAGCAGGGGTTGGTAATTGTGCGGCATTGCTGAATGAAGCGGATGCTGCTGATTGAGTACAGCTTCCATTAGTGCCTCTTACCGTATAAGAGGTTCCAACGGTCATACCGCTGATTGATCCACCGACACCAACAGTTGGTCCTGGCGGAGTGAATACATAGGTGTTTCCAGCAAGGTAATTGCTAATGGTACTTGTTCCATCTGCCGAACAACTTGCCGCCGTGCTGCTCAATGTCGGAATTGGGGTAGGTGGTACTGAATTTACCGTAAGGGTTGTGTTACTTGAAGTACATCCTGAGCTTGTATTTGTAGTAGCTACTGTATAGGTTCCTGAGTTTAAGTTAGCGAATGTTGCCACAGTTTGTGTTACAGCTGCCACAATAGGAGCTGTTCCAGTTAATGTATAAGTAACATTTGCTGCGGGTGTTGGAACGGTAACTACGATTGTCCCTTGAGGTGTGGCACAGTTAGGTTGCGCGGTTACACTGGCCGTAGGTGCTGCGGGGGTTATTGGCTGTGCATTTATAACGACATTGGCAGTTGCCGGCGAAGTACATGTTGACTGAGTTACCGTAAAATTATAAGTGTTAGCCGCAAGCCCAGTGATAGTAGTACTTGTAGTATTGCCTGGAATGCTTCCTGGATTTATGGTCCAGCTTCCTACAGGCAAGCCGCTTAATGCCACACTACCAGTTGCTAATGCGCATGTGGGTTGTGTAATGGTTCCGACAATAGGAGCTGGTAGTGTTCCAACTGAAACTGTAATGGTATTACTGGCCGCACTACAACCCCCTCCTGCGGTTCCATAAATTGCATAGCGACGGTAGTAAGTTGTTACGCTAATTGCAGGAGCAGCATAAGTGGCTGAGGTAGCCCCAGAAATATTGGTAAAGTTGACATTGTCTGTTGAAGATTGCCATTGATAAGAAAGAGTATAGCCAGGTATTGTAGTACCAACCGTTGCAGCAGCTGTAGACGTAAATGCAGCTGGGGTATAAGGCACTGGACAAGAACTTTGGTTTCCAGCAACTGAACCAGAAGTTAGTGTAGGGTCGCCAATTACGTTTAATTTAATGACATCACTAATGCCAGGACAACCATTATGAGTAATGATTAATCGGAAATAATAAGTACCTGCAACGCTTTCAAAAGTGGTGTAAACAGGATCAAATTTGTATTGTGGTATAGTGCTTGTAGGGCCAGGAGCATTTACCCAAGTTGCTTGATTATCATAGCTAACCTGCCATTGTCCAGTTGCAGGACCAAAATTAGGGGCGTTTACTCCTCCACCAGGATTGCCCGAATGAACATCAATATCATTTTCAGCTGCAGCTATATTACCACAAATATTTATGGTGTATTCATTATCATCTTGATTTTCAGTAAATTCAATATTAACAACTGGTGTTGCATTTACTGTTATTGAAGCCGTTGGTGTTCGGGTAGGACTTTTACATCCTACGGCGTTACGAGCTTCGGCATAATAAGTTGTGGTGATTGTTGGGGTTATAGAAAAATTATCTCCACTTGCAGAAAATCCAACACTAGTACCTCCTGTAGCTGCTGTGTACCAATATATCGTATTGCCTGCAGAGGTCGCATTCAAAGTAATGCTTCCTGAACCACTACAAAAAGTAGTTGGGCTATTTGGAGTGACTGAAGTTGGTGTAGTGGGTAAATCATTTACAGTTAGGATAACTGCATCAGAAGTAACCGGACAGGTGGCATTATTGAGTACTACATCAAAAGAAGCGCCATTTTCTGAGATAGCGGGATTAGTTATTGTTAGGATATTGGAGTTAACCCCGCTATAAGGAGCTACATTGGTTAAATTCACACCATTTTTTCTCCATTGATAGGTGGTCACTCCTGTTGCCCCAACGCTAATAGTTGCAGTTCCAGCTCCTGCACAAATAGTAGCAACAGGACTAACAGGTTGTGTTGCAATTACTGGCAGAACATTTGATGTTACTGAGGCTGTAGCTGTTCGCGTGGCACTGACACATGAGGTTGCGGCATCACGGGATTCAGCGTAATAAAAGGTTGCAGTAGGGGCTGAAACAAAAAAATCGATTCCACTAGACGATGACCCTACTGTACTACCGCCTGTGGGGATTGTGTACCAATCAATTGTATTGCCGGCAGAAGTAGCATTCAAAGGAGTAGTTCCTGCTGTAGTACATGCTACAGTTGGACTACTTGGGGTAACAAAAGTGGGCGGGGAAGGGCGGGGATTTACTGTATAGGTTATGTTACCAGATAAAAGCCCACAGCCTGCGCCATTCAGCATCACGCTATAGATACCGCTATCTGAAATAGTTGGATCAGTTATGGTTAATGTTGCCGTAGTAACCCCACTATAGGGACCTGTGTTGGTTAAATCGACACCATCTTTTCTCCATTGCCAAGTAGTG
Organism: Flavobacterium sp. A45; assembly: GCF_002001005.1. Taxonomy (GTDB): domain Bacteria; phylum Bacteroidota; class Bacteroidia; order Flavobacteriales; family Flavobacteriaceae; genus Flavobacterium. Next base: position 1,974 of record NZ_MUNX01000029.1, on the reverse strand, counting down.
GCTGTAGAGTTTATACTGATAGTACTTGTACCAGATCCTTCACAAACAGTACCAGAAATAACAGGCTGTGTATTTATTGTAGGAGGAGCAGTTTTAGTTACCGTACCGGTTGCAGTACGACTACTACTGATGCAATTTTGGGGGGTAATTGCTTCTGCATAATAAGTTGTTGTTGTATTATCTGGAGGTGTTATTGAAAAATTGACTCCACTAGCTGATGACCCAAGAGAGGATGTCGAAATTGCAGTCGGGTACCAAAATATTGTATTGCCTGCCGAAGTGCCGTTTAAATTGATATTTGTTCCGTTACAAATCGTTATTGGACTGGAGGGAGCTACAGGTGTAGGCGGTGGTGGTAAGGCAACAACGGTTAAAATAACTGCGTTTGAAGTTTCTGTACAGCCTTGACCATTAGTCACAATCACATCAAATGAAGCACCATTTTCAGAAAATGGAGGTGATGTTATTTGTAAAGTCCTGCCAGTTACGTTATTATATGGTGGGTTATCTGCCGCAGTTAAATTTACTCCATTTTTTCTCCATTGATAACTAAGTCCTGTAGGAGATACAGAAATTGTTCTTGGAGTGATACTACCAACACATATTGGGTTTGGGGTAGCAGGTTGTACAGTGATAATGGCAGGAGGTGTGTATGTTATAGTAATTTGTCCATTACCCCCATTACCTCCGTTGAAAGGGCCTCCTGCAGATAATAATAAGCCTCCGCCTCCGCCTCCGCCGGGAGATGTTCCGTTATTACCTATTGATTGTGTAGTTATAGAAAGTCCACCAGTCCCTCCGGTAGGGCTATTCCCACCAGCTCCTCCTGTAGTAGAGGTTCCTGTTACTCCATTATTACCAGAAGTGTTTGTTGTTCCTCCCGAAGCTGTTCCTCCAATACCGGCAGTTCCGTTGTCTTGAAATCCTCCAGTACCGCCATTGGCTGTCAATGCAAGTATAGTTGTTGTACCGCCATCTCCACCATTTCCGGAACCTCCAATACCTCCAGAACCAATGCTGTAATTTATGATTTGACTTGGAGTTACCATAACAACATAAGTGCTATATCCTCCACCGCCACCGCCGGAACCGCCACTGGGATTAATTGTGGCTGCACCACCAGCACCTCCGCCTCCCCATGCTCTAACCGTAAGGGAAGTAACCCCACAGGGAACTGTCCAAGTGTTAGAGCCAGGAGTTGTAAAATTAACAGTTGTTTGGGCAAAAATTGAATTTCCAATCACCAAAAGAATTAAAACAGCCCAAAATGAAATTGCTGCTTTTGAAACATATCGCTGCAAGTTGAGATAGAATTTTTTCATGTTACACCTTTTTTTGCTGTTCTGAAGTAGGATAAAAAAACAAGGGTGCTTCCCATCGCTTTTTCAATCGATAGTTGTAGGCTTAAATGAAGATTTTGGGTTGGGGTCAATTATTAGGAAATCAATTTTTTCAGTAGTTAAAATATTGATTTATACCGCATTAAAAATAACAGATAAATTTACAAAGACAATTGTTAAAAATTAAAATAAGTCGTTGAAATTCAGTTTTATCCGTTGTTGTGAATCTTTTTTTTGGAATCTTTTTTTTGCTGATATTTTTTTGGGTTAAATCCTTGTTATTTTTTTATAAATGTATTTTTTAGGATGATAATGCAATGTTGTTGAATTAAGAGTTAAAACAAAATAGCCAAATTGTCAGTTCGAGCACAGTCGAAACTAAAACCAAAAGCAGCTGCAATATATTCCAATTTTATTTTTGTCCATTCGAGCTCATTCTAGAAGCTTTATCGGATTGGTTTTAGTCGAGAATAGTCATAAAAATCAATTGCCCTCCACAGGGTAGTTATCTAAGAATAAATTAAAGCGAATCAGATTAAAAAATCAGTTTCTTCTTTATTTAATTTTTAGTAGCATGTAGTTAATAGTCATTTTTAACACTTATATCGAAAATAGTAGTAAAACTGTATTTATA
>NZ_MUNX01000118.1 GCF_002001005.1 Flavobacterium sp. A45 | reverse complement strand
TCAACGTAGAATTTATGACTCAGATTTATGCTGACCAGCCAAAATCGTCCTCTGATATGTGGAACCGTTTAGAATACAGACCTCTTGAAGGTTTTGTATACGCAATAACTCCATTCAACTTTACTGCAATTGCTGCCAATTTGCCTGCAAGTGCTGCTATGATGGGGAATGTTGTAATTTGGAAACCAAGCGACAGTCAAGTATTCTCTGCCAAAGTTATTATAGATGTTTTCAAAGAAGCAGGAGTTCCTGATGGTGTGATCAACGTTGTTTTTGGAGATGCATTAATGATTACCGATACTGTTTTGGCAAGCCGTGATTTTGCCGGAATTCACTTTACAGGTTCTACTCATGTATTCAAAGATATTTGGGCCAAAATTGGAACAAACATTCACCATTACAAAACATATCCAAGAATCGTTGGAGAAACAGGAGGTAAAGATTTTATCATTGCTCACCCAAGTGCCAACCCAAAACAGGTGGCCACAGGAATTGTTCGAGGCGCATTTGAATTTCAAGGACAAAAATGTTCTGCTGCTTCAAGAGCTTATGTACCACAAAGCTTATGGCCTGCTATTAAAGAACAATTGATTACGGATACAAAATCAATGAAAATGGGTTCTCCAGAAGATTTCAGCAACTTTATTACTGCTGTAATCCATGAAGGATCTTTCGATAAATTGGCTAGCTATATTGACCAAGCCAAAAAGGACACTGATGCGGAAATTATAGTTGGTGGAAATTACGATAAATCTGTTGGATACTTTGTTGAGCCAACTATTATCGTGACTACAGATCCTCATTATTCTACAATGGAAACCGAATTATTCGGACCTGTTATGACGATTTATGTTTATGAAGACGCTAAATGGTCTGAAACATTGAAATTGGTAGATTCTACTTCTGAATATGCTTTAACTGGAGCCGTTTTCAGTCAAAATCGTTACGCTATTGAAGAAGCTACAACCGTTTTGCAAAATGCTGCCGGAAACTTCTACATCAATGACAAACCAACTGGAGCTATCGTAGGAATGCAACCATTTGGTGGAGCAAGAGCATCTGGAACTAACGACAAAGCAGGTTCTGCATTGAACTTATTGCGTTGGGCTTCTCCTAGAACTATAAAAGAAACATTTGTAACTCCAACTGATTACAGTTACCCATTTTTGGGATAAAACGATATAATTTTTTTAGAAATGGTAATTTCCCCGTTTCTTTTGGCTGTGCCATTGAGGTGAAAGAATGGTTTCTTTAAAGTGATTGTTTAATTTTAAATTATTAGTAAAAATGCAGGAAACATTAAAAGAGCACATCGGTAAAGTAATTCAAATTTCTCATGAAGAGTATTTAGATATTGAATCATATTTTACCAGAGTATTTTATAAAAAAGGCAAATATTTAGTAGAGGCAGGAAACACAGCTCCATTTGAATTTTATATATTAAGAGGACTGGTAGTCTCATGGCACATGAATGAAGTTGGCAAAAACAGCATCATACAGTTTGCTATGGAAGGTGATTGGATTTCCGATATTCAGGCATTTAATACAGGATCCTCAAGTTTTATTGACATTAAATGTCATGAAGATACTGAGCTGTTTTTTATTTCATATGCCGATAAGGAGAAACTTTGCAGCATCTCTAAGAAAATGGAATATTTTTTTAGAAAAAAAAGTATTGCAAACAGTCTACTGCTCCAGAAGCGTATTTTGACATTTATGTGTCCTGATAAAAAAGCGCGATTTGATCAGTTTTTACTGCATTACCCAAAAATTCAGTTACGAGCCCCGGCGAAACTTATTACCACTTATTTGGGGATTACAAGAAAGACTTTGAGTCAGATGTAACAAAATTGACGCAGGAATGATTATATTACTTAGTTTTGGAAAGAAATTTATCAATAAAGAGCATCGGTAAATCGTAATGAAATTTAAATGAAAATACAATTAGAGCATAAGTAAAGTCTATAGAGAAGTGCAAAGAATGTTCTGTTCTTATAGTTCAAAAAAGCACTTAGATTACCTTCGAGAATGGCAGCTGGAATAAAATATTTTAAATTGATAGAGTGGAGCTTCATGTGAGTGTTTGCAATATTAGAAGCGGAAAAACCGAAGAAACTTCGGTTTTTCCGCTTCTAGGATTTTACAGTTTTTTCTTTTTCAGTCGGGAACGAATCAGATAAAGATTTTTTTTCATCAGTTCCAAAATGGCTTTATGATGCTGTGATTTGTTGTTTTTCATGCCCTGGCATTGAAGTATTTGCAAATTAGAAAGAGAGTACTCTATAGTTTCAACGGGCTTATTATCTATTCGTGCAGAAAACAGCAGGGAATCTTTCTTTTTGAAATATTCGTTGGTAAATACGCAGTGTTTCAAGCTGTCGCCTTCTTCCATAAATTCAGCAACATTTTCGAGTACAGAAATAGTGATTCCTGCCTCTGAAAAACAAAGCCCGAAAAACTGTTTTTTTTCCTGATAATATAAATCCTGCGCCTGCTGAATTTCAGCACGCATTTTCTTAAGGTATTTTTTTCGCTGCAGTTCTCGTTTTCGCTGCACTAATTTATCATGTGCTGTGCTTAAATCCTCAGGGCAGACAAAATCGGGACAGCCAAGGTCTTTTTTAAACCAGCGAAGCAGGGAAACATAATCTTCCCATATTTTAAAATCTTCAATTGGATAGCTGTATTTTATGCAGGTTTTAACCGCCTGCCAGTTCTGTTTAATGTTCTGCCCATGGGAGCAGAGATAATAAGACAGCAGGGAAGTCTGCGAAGATTTTAAAAGTGTCTCTGCAATAGCGTCTTTTAAAAGTGAAGCAAAAAGAATCTGCGGAGCGATATTGTAAAACCCTCTCTTAAATCCGTTTCTTTTCAAAATAGGAAGCACTTTTATATTTGGAGAAACCTTATACGGATTAATTCTATATTTGGGCGAGTTCTGAAAATCTTTTGGACGGATTTCAAGAGGCGAATAGTACTGCCATGCATCGTAAGCATGTGAAAAAACATTTGTACTGATTGACATGGTGCGTACTTCACCTTTTTGATTTATCCAATGCTGCATTACTTCCTTATGATAATAGGACGGCAGGCAGTTTTTCTTCATCTGTTTGGTTGAACAGACAATGCGTACTATTTGAAAATCCGATATGCAGGTTATTGCTGCGCTATATTCCATTTCTTTGAAATGTAACTGATTGCAGCCATACATTTTAAGTTTTCCTTTACAAGCGGTGCATCTTGTAAATTTTAAGCACTGTTTTTTGGATTCGGATTTCCAAGCATGCCCGCAGTCAAGGCAGTGAAATTTTCCTCGTGATACTACGCCCCATTTAAGAAAAATGGTCTGTTCTGCCCAAGACTGCATTTCGGCGGTAATGGGGGCAAGTGATTCGCTTAATGCAGCAATCTGCTTTTCTATGGAAGTGCGGGGTTTCATAGGTCAAAAAGTGTTAGGGTTTTCTGTAGTGGTTCTACTGTTACCACATTTTCGGGTTTGCTGATCGGCAGGGGCATTGCAGGGGCAGGAGTGAATAAATCAATCTTTGCAGGCTGATTTAGCACTGCTCTGCATTTCACTGCATTAGGCGCAGCAATACTGTCATCAGTATAATATTTGACAGCCATGTCAAAAATTTCCTGATTATCAAAGGCACACAATCCTGTTTTTTTGACCTCGCCAAAAATATAATTAAAACAGCTTTCGATGTTTTTAGTTTCTTTGGCAAGGCTTTGTGCAAAGGCGGCATCGTTCAGCGCAGCTGCACTCAGGTAATTCTCTATGGCGGTTTTAAAGGTGTCAGATGGTTTCATAATGCATAAGTGTCTGATTAAAAAAATTATTCAAAATAGTTTCTGTAAATGGTATAGCAGTACTCCTCAAAGCAGAGCCAGCATAAAAAAGTGTAGTGAGGCAGTTTATAACGGTTGGCAACAGGCTCGCCGAATGCTTCCTCCAAGACATTTTTGATGCCTTCCAAATCTTCAAGGTGTCTGATATAAAAAGCTCTGCAGTCGATGTGATAGACAAACTCTCCTATCATGCCGCTTATATAGCCCCCCTTCTGCAGGTCTTCGAGGAAAGACTTCAATTGCTGTTTTTTCTTTCCGCTGTAACCGTCTAAATGGCTTAAAATGATTTCGTTGAATACACGGCATACATCGTACTCTGTGTACTCGTTTTTATCTAAGGCTTTCATAATGTTCTTTTTTGGCGCTTATAAATACAATCCGAACACTCCTTTAAAATGGCAGGTCATCGGGGTCGTCTGATTTGTTTTGTTTTTTGGGTGCGGAAGCTGCGTTTACTGACTTCTCTTCTTTTTTGGCAAAAGCCAAGATTTTAAGACTGTTAATGTGAAAAGTCAAAGACCCCATCGCCGAACCGTCGTGACCGATATAGGTACTCAATCCCACACGTCCGAAGAGCTGAACTAGCGCACCTTTTTTGAGCCATTCTGCCAGTTTTGCGTTCAGCCAATACGAACAGTCAATAAAGGTTGTTATCTGTTTGTACTCGGTGCTTCCTTTTGGTTTGTAACTGTCATTGATGGCAATGGAGAAGTTAACGACCTGTTTTTCATTTCCCACTCTGCGGGCTTGAGCATCTTTTGTAATACGTCCTGTGATTTCCATGATTTTAAATTTTAGTGATTACTTTTTTTTAAAATTTCTTTCTCCCTTTTTTACAAAGAATGTTTTCAAAAGAAAAAACGGAAAAAAAGAAAGCAAGATGCCAGCAGCGCATCCAGTACAGAGTGCTATAAGTCCCGAAGGGTGGGCAAGAGAAGCGTAGCGCATTATGCGCACGGGAGTATTGGGGCGCTGCTATCTTAGCTGCCTTTTAGTCCGTTTCGAATGAAAATGATTATTGCTTGTCCCTGTCTAAATTTTTATATGTAAACAGGAAAACCGCGCAAGAAGAACAGGCGTGAAAAACCTTCTTTGAGTGTTATAAAAGGTATTCTTTTGGTTTTTGCGAAAAAAAAAGACACCATCAATGTGCAAAGACAAAGAATGGTTTAATGTCTTTTTTATAATAAATAATCTGTTGAAATTCTTTGATAAATTCCTGAGTAGCTTATAGTAGTGCTGCATTAATAATAGACAAAGTAAGGGAATCAGACTGCCCAAAGAAAAAAACCTCCAATACTTCTTTAAATACGGGATTTGTATTTTTAGCTAATGCAAAAAGAGTCATTGAAGAACGCAGTTTAAGTGCATCCAATTCTCCAAAGACTGCTTCTGCTGATTTATGTTTCAAGCGGAGTAGCAGTGCTGTAATTTCTATAAGGTGTCTGCCTAATATGGGATGCTCAAGAAATTCTTCAGCTTCTTTTATATTCTCAATTGCATAATATCTGGCTGTATCGCTGGAGCCAAGTCCTTTTATCTGGGGAAAGATGAACCACATCCAATGGGTTTCTTTTTTACCTTTTTCAATTTCAGAAAAAGCGGTGAGATACATTTTGTTCTGCGCCTCTAAAAAGCGCATTAAATTAGCAGAGTCAGCCATTATGGTATTGTTTTAAAAAAATAAAGGTTTATAAAATTACAAATAGTCATGGTATTGTCAATGAAATTTGATCAGGAAATCATTCTATACCTTGGTAAATTAATCTCATGTTCCTGAGGATAGGGAGCGCGATGGGTACTGCTGACATCTTCTTTGATTTGATTTTGTGTTTTGAACTGGTCTTTGGCATCCATATATCGGGGGTCGGGGATGAAGGGCATTTTTGCCATTTTGGTTATGGTGATGGTAGGGAAATGATAATCGACTTCTACAGTACCCAGTAATAGATAACAGCCACCTCCCAGAAAAGGATATTGTGTTAGACTGTCGGGAAAGTGGGCCGTATCAAAATAAGAGCCTTCATGATCAATCCAAGTGCCAAAATACATAGTTCCTCTTTTGGTTGGCACCTGTTTTCTTGATATGAGATAGGCCAGCATGCGTACTTGTTTTTTATGACAGTTAAGCAGGTCTTTGGCCATAATATCTCCACGGTTCTTGGTCTGCAAAAGATCAAACGGTGAGCAGGATACCGGGAAACTCAGCAGTTCAATTTCGTCAAAAGCGTCTTCAAACAGAGAACGCTCCAGCGTTGGGAGCTTGTATTCCTTAACTGGTTCCTGTATCAACAGTAAGTTTCTGTTTTCGAGTTTAAAATTATTCAACAGCAGACTGGCAATGACCAATAACTGATTTTTGGATTTACCGCTAAAGCGAAAAGCACCGATAAAAATCAGGATTTTAATGCCTTCAATACCCATTGGGATTCGGTTGATAAAATCCTCCAGCGACAGAAATTCACCGTTCCTGTTACGATCCGAGACTATAAAATAGGACATTTTAGATTCCAAACTTTGCAGATGCATAAAACCCAAATAGACTTCAGTGCCATAGAGCGTGGTTTCGTATTCACTTTTGTTCACACAGGGATTATGGATGGTGGCTCCAGCCATACGTGCTTCGTGCACATAGACTTCGGTTCTGTAAAATCCACCCTGATTGTTGATGACGGCCACCATAAACTCAATAGGGTAATATACCTTAAGATACAGGCTTTGATAACTCTCCACAGCATAGGAAGCGGAATGCGCCTTACAAAATGAATAGCCTGCAAAGGATTCAATTTGCCTGTATATTTCCTCGCTAAGGGCTAGGGGATGTCCTTTTTGGGCACAGCAGGCAAAGAAATTGTCCTTTACTTTTTGAAGTGCCTCTTTGGAACGTCCTTTGCCACTCATGGCACGACGGAGAATGTCGCCATCTGCTGCGGGGAGGCCACCGTAGTGAAGGGCAATTTTAATGACATCTTCCTGATAAACCATAATGCCATAGGTTTCCCCTAGCTGTTCTTTAAACACCTCGTGAAAGTATTCGAATCTGTCGGGATGGTTGTGGCGAAAAATATATTCTTTCATCATACCCGACTGTGCCACACCCGGGCGGATAATGGATGAGGCCGCCACCAGTGTTTTATAATTATCACATTTCAGGCGTCGTAGTAATCCACGCATGGCAGGGCTTTCGATATAAAAGCAACCAATGGTTTTGCCTTGTGCCAAATAGACATTGGCCAATGCTTCGTCTTTAGAGAGAGAGGTATCACGAATATTCACTCGGATTCCCCTGTTTTTCTCGATGAGTTTCACGCTGTCATCAATATGTCCTATACCGCGTTGACTCAGGATGTCGAATTTTTCGAAGCCGATGTCTTCGGCGATATGCATGTCAAAAAGCACAATTGGAAAACCCTTGGGAGGCATTTCCAATGGGGTGTAATTGGTAATGGGCTCTTCGGAGATTATGATCCCACAAGAATGCATGCTGCGCTGGTTTGGGTATTTCTCTAATAGCATACCGTATTCCTGAACTAATTTCACTATGCTGTTGCTATCGTGCAACTTCATGGGATTTTTGGCGAGTATGTCGAGTTCTTCTTTGGGCAATCCAAAGACTTTGCCCACTTCCCGAAAGATAGAACGGTATTTGAACTCCACATTGGTACCGCAGAAGGCAACATGATCGGCTCCGTATCGATTAAAAATATATTCCAAAATTACATCGCGCTCTTTCCAACTCCAGTCGATGTCAAAATCGGGAGGGCTTTTGCGGTTTAGATTCAAAAAGCGCTCAAAATACAAATCAAGTTCCAGCGGACAAATGTCTGTAATTCCTAAGCAGTAGGCAATGATGCTATTGGCACCGCTACCACGACCAATGTGCATAAATCCACGACTGTTACTGTAGCGAATAATGTCCCAAGTGATTAAAAAATAACCGCTGAATTGTAGTTGGTCAATCACTTTAAGTTCTTTTTCCACTCGAGCCTTTGCCAAAATGTTCTCTTTACCATATCGCCATAAAAGTCCCTGATAGGCTAGGGTGGTTAACAGTGCCAGATCACTTTCCCGGTTGGTGGTATAGAACTTTTTATTTCTGGGGGTATTGAATTCAAATTTAAAGTTGCACAAATCCATTACCGTTTGTGTAAAAGCAATAATTTCGGGGTACTCATTATAGGCCAATAAAAGGGATTCCAAGGGCAACATTACTTCAGAAGTCTTGCAATAGTCGGATGAAGTAAGTTTGGACAGAATGTTGTTGGTATCTATGGCACGCAGGATCTTATGTAGGTTGAATTCTCTTTTGGTTCTGAAGGTTACGGGCTGGAGGATAACCATTTTTGAAATTTTGCTTTTCCATTCCGATAGAAAAAGTTTGGGGAGTTCTTCCGGGCGAATTCCAATATACTCATTTTCCCGAAGTGTGGCGGGAGCATTTTCCAACGAGTAAATGATTAACACGTTATCGAATTCAGGTGCGCAAATAGGCAAGGATTCCCCACTGAAATTATGGGCAGTTAAAAAGCGGTTCATCTCGGCAAGTCCATTAGCGTTCTTGGCCAGACCAATATACCGTAATTGGTGTTGACAACGAAACTCAATCCCTACAATGGGTTTAATACCCAAAGCATCACATCCTTTTATAAAGTCATAGATTCCCGTTACAGTATTAATATCCGTAAGCGCCATAGTTTTTACCCCACAGACAGTCGCTTGCCCAATAAGTTCTTCAAGGGGAATGGTGCCGTAACGCAAGGAATGAAAAGAATGACAGTTGAGGTACATGGAGAGTGTTGTTTAATCGTTTAACTGTTTAAAAGGTTTAATTGTTTAGGTTTTTCGTTTTAAAATTTCATCTTTTGTATTGGGTTTAAAGGAAGCACCGGCGCAACGCATAACGGCATCAAATCCATAACGGCTCTTCATTTTATCCATAGCGGCATAAAGGGATAGCATTTCCTGGGTATCTTCAAAGAGATTAATTTGGTAGGTTCCTCTGACGAGTCCGCTAAAACGGATGCCTATTAAGCGAAGCCGCATGCGTCGTTGATAGAGTTTGTCAAAGAGATCAGTTACATTTCGGGTTAGGATATGGTCTGCCGAGGTATAGGCTATTTTGCATTGTTTGGTTTCGGTGTCAAAATTGGCGTAGCGAATTTTAACCACTATCGTTGAGGTTAGCCACTGCTCGGAACGGAGTTGGAAGGCCAGTTTTTCGACCATACCCATTAGCACCGATTTGAGTTTTGCAATATCAATGGTATCCTGGGAAAAAGTATGTTCGGTAGAAATGGATTTTCGTTCAGTATAGGGTTCTACGGGACTGTTGTCAATGCCATTGGCTTTTTTCCATATTTCCAGACCATTTTTCCCAATCATCTGCCCTAATACTTCGGCCGGCATTTCGGAAAGCGTCTGTATGGTTCGAATCCCAATTCGGGATAAAAGCTGAAAAGTCACATTGCCCACCATGGGTATCTTTTGAATGGATAAAGGGTTTAAAAAAGACCGTACGTCATTTTCGGGAATCTCTAAATTTCCTCTTGGTTTGCCTTCACCGGTGGCTATTTTGGAAACTGTTTTATTGACAGACAAAGCAAAACTAATGGGTAATCCCGTTTCTTTAATTACGGATTGTGCCAGTTCATTCGTCCATTTATAACTGCCATGAAAACGATCCATACCGGTAATGTCAAGATAGAATTCATCAATGCTGGCTTTTTCCATTATAGGGGCTTTTTCCTGAATCACCTGTGTGACATCATGCGATAATTTGGAATATAATTCCATATCGCCTTTAACAATCTTGGCCTGTGGGCAAAGCCTCATAGCCATGTTGATGGGCATAGCCGAGCGCACCCCAAAACGACGTGCCTCATAGGAACAGGAGGCTACCACACCGCGATCACCACCACCAATAATTAGGGGAATCCCCTCCAATTGGGAGTTTCCCAATCTTTCACAGGATACAAAAAAGGTATCCAAATCCATGTGTACAATTGCCCGTATCATTTTCCTTTGTTTTTGTAGAGTACAAAATTAGTACAGGTTGTATCAATTTTTTATATATTTGCTGATACAAATTGTATCAAAATTATTATGTCCCTATTTTCAGACAACATCAGAACCCTTCGGGTAAATCATAAGATATCGCAGGAGAAACTTGCCGAGAACCTTTGTATTGCAAGAGGGAGATATGCTAAGTATGAAGAGGGTAGATCGGAAGCTCCCTACGATATTTTAAAGAAAATAGCACATTATTACCATATCAGTATTGATTTATTACTGTCTGTTGATGTACGTAAAATTGACACAGAAGATTTACTGAAATTAGAAAACAACCGGTTGGTACTTCCCATTATGGTGGATAGGGATGGAGAGAATTTCATAGAAGTTGTAACTCAAAAGGTAAAGGCAGGATATTTAAACGGTTATGCCGATCCAGAATATATTGAAAGCCTACTGCAGATATCATTACCTTTTTTAGGTCCGGGCAAGCATAGAGGATTTCCGGTGGAAGGGGATTCCATGCCTCCCCATGAGGATGGTTCTATCATTGTTGGCCGTTATGTGGAATCACTAGGCGAGGTACTTGATGGCAGGACATACATATTCATCACTAAAAATGAGGGTATGGTTTATAAGCGTTTGAACAAAAACAAAAAGAACGCACTCGTTCTGGAATCCGACAATACCTTTTATCCTAGCTATGAAGTCAAAGCCTCCGATATATTGGAGATTTGGGAATATACGTGTAATATTGGACGAAATGATAAGAAGTCAGATAGTCATAATCCAAACAGTTTACTGGATTTAATTATTAAAATGAGGGAGGAAATCAGGGAAATAAGCAGTAAGATATAAAAATACCAGATTCATAGGTTTATGGAGCAATTATATAACTGGTGTGTAATTACAAAGCAGGGAAAAAGTCAAGCTGGATTCTAAAAGGCATATAATGCCGGACTTAATCCATACGATAAGTTAGCTTATCCAATACTTTCATATAATACAACTGCACTATTTTTTTAAATAACATTACTTTAAATACCAGCGACTGCATTTTGCGTTATCTTACTTTTTGTAAGTTTACATATTGTATTTAATTTATCATCTTAAAATCGACTGGTGAGATCTTTGATTAATCTGGTATACTTTAAAATATTTGGAAACAGAAAAGCACATAAAACTCTCCGAGCTTAATGGTATAATTTTAGAGACTATTAAAAAAAAATTCAGCGCTATTAAATATTGGATAGTAGCTGATGTCACTAATCATTCCTATAAAGCAGATAAAAGATACCATAATTTTGATTTAGTTGAAAAGGACAGTAATTCTAATAATATAATTGCAAAAATTGCCGGAAAAGCATGGGGTAATGGCTCTATGAGTATTTCAGATTTTGAAAAGAACACAGGTCAGAAATTCACAAATAATATAAATGTTCTTGTGCAGGTATCAGTTGAGTATCACCCCTTATATGGTCTTTCGGTTAATGTAATTGATATTGACACCAACTTTACGCTTGGTATTTTAGAGCAAAAAAGAAATCAAACACTCCAAAAATTAGTTCTCGAAAATGAATTTATAAAAAAAACAGGAGAATATTATCAAACGAAAAATAGTCAGCTCAAATTAAAAAAGGTCATACAAAAAATAGCATTATTATCCTCTATAAATTCTGCGAGTGGTGAAGATTTTAAGCATACTTTGGAAGTTAATAATTTTGGATATAAATTTTTTATTGATGATTATCATACAATTGTCCAGGGAGAGAATAACTCAAAATTATTTTTAGATAAACTAATTGAAATTTATAATTCTAAAATAGATTATGATGCAATTGTTATAACAAGAGGAGGAGGGGCTCAAACAGATTTTCTTATTTTTGATGATTATCAAATAGGAAGAGCTGTAGCTAAATTTCCAATCCCGATTATTACAGGTATTGGACATCAAAAAAACGTTACCATTGTTGATTTAATGGCTCATACACAAACCAAAACACCAACAAAAGCAGCTGAGTTTATTATAGCGCACAATAGAAATTTTGAACAAAATATGGTATCATACCAAAAGTCTATTTTAATTAAATCGCAGCAAATATTTTTAGTTAATTTTCAATTATTGGGATCGCTTAACAGTTCAATAGTAAATAATACGAGAAACATTCTTGCTGATAAGAAAGATGAAATTGTCGCTATCAATCAAGTTACCATTAATAGTTCAAAATCTATACTCTTTAATCACAGAAGAAATCTTGTCCATACTTCATCACAAATTCTCTCAAAGCCCAAAATTATTCTGTATAACAGAATTAATGACATAAAAAATACAATCAATAATTTAAAAACATTCAGCAATCAATATCAAAAAAATAAAAGAGGTTACTTGGGGCATTATGTTTCAATTATCAAGATGATGGCTCCTGAAAATATCTTAAAAAAAGGATATGCAATTGTGAAGGTCAATAATGAAATAACAAGTAATCCCGACGACTTAAAAATAGGAAGTGAGATGGAGATCATACTTTCCGATACCATTATAAAATCAACCGTTAAAGAAAAAATACGATACAATGGAAAAGATAAAACTAACCTATGAAGAAGCCTACAAAGAGCTGGCTCTAATTGCTTCAGAAATCGAAAACGAAACCATTTCAGTGGATGTATTGGCCGTCAAGGTGAAAAGGGCTTCAGATCTGATTACATTCTGCCAAGCCAAACTGAAATCTACGGAATCTGAAGTAAACAAAATTATTGCTCAAATGGAAAATTCAAATCAGCAATAATTATGTGGAATGAAAAGCAGAACTATTTCTTTATCACCAAATAGGCCAACCCAGGATCATTGAGTAACCGTTCCATTTCCGAGTGAATAATATCCTGAATATCCTGCTTGATCTGCAGGTAATTTCGTTGTACCATAGCATTGTCCAGTTTACGAATTTCGTCAATATCAATATAATTCTCTTCTTCTTTTTTTAGAGCTTCATGGTCATTGACTATTTCTGAGTGAAACGTTTTTAATTCAATTTTACAATGAGGGTCATCGGCCACCATGCCCACAAATTCTCCTGAGCTTAAACCTGAAATTTTGGAAGGAGGAACGGCTGATTCCAATTGTTTGGAACGGCTTATTGAGGTGTCCCCGCTGTTAATGGAAAGGCTTTGTCTGTCCTGCATTATCTTTCCGAATCGTTCTGATAACTGCTTTGCGGTATCACCGGTTACCTGCCCGCTGACGATATTTCCGGTGATGTTCATAATCACATCTGCCTGCTCTCGGCCATAGTCTTTTCGGAGTTGGCTAAAGTCTTGAATCCCGAGACAAGAAGCCACTTTGTTACTGCGGGCAGTAGCTATTAGGCTGTCCATATTGTTGAGATAAATAGTTGGAAATTCATCAAATATCAGGCTGCTTTTTTGCTTTCCTTTTTGATTTACCTGCTTGACCAAACGGTTTACATATAGCGATAGTACAGCTCCGTATATCTGTATTTTTTGAGGGTTATTCCCCATACAAACAATCTTGGGTTCTAAGGGATTATTGATGTCCAACGTAAAATCATTGCCAGATAAAACATAATAGAGTTGGGGAGAGGAAAGTCTCGCCATGGCTATCTTAGCGGAGGCAATCTGCCCTTCTAGTTGCTCCATCACATCATTGAGATAGGCATTGACAAAAGGATTGATTAGAACCTCTATTTCTTTTTCCGCCCGCAATAATGTGAAGAGACTGTCATAATCCATCTGCATAAGTTCGATAACATGGGGGAGTGTGCAGAACTCTCCGTCTTTGTATTTTCTTAAATACCAGATGATGGCCGAGAGAAAATTTATGGGAGATTCCACAAAGAAATCTCCCTGTTTTTTGATCCATTCTCGGTTCAGTCCCAACAAAATGGTGCGTGCCGATTCAGCAGCATCGGTAATGTCGGTCATTGATGATGGATCTAATGGATTACATCTATGACTGCGGGTTAGATCATCAAAATTGATTACATAAAATTTTGGGGCAATAGGATAAAGGTGTTTGTATTTTAGCCATGTATTGTAGGCAATTTTGGAGAGGTCATCGAATTTAAAATCGTAGATAAACATACTAAAGCCCTTGCGGATGTGCTGGGTGATGACGTGTCGGATAACAAAATAGGATTTACCCGATCCTGGAGTGCCTAGAACCATCAATGCCCGAAAAGGGTTAATGATGTTGATCCAACTGTTTCGCACTTTATCTTTCAAATAATACCGCGCTGGCAGGTTAATGGAATATTCATTTTCCAAGAGCCTTTCTTCCTGTGGGAAAGTTTCGTTTTCTTTATTGAAAATATCTTTGTCGTTGAGTTTGTTGCCAATGATACGCGAAAGCAAAGTGCCTCCCGTGAGTAGAAAAAGATATCCGACTGAAGTAACAAGCATATACAAAATAACTACAGCTGTTATTATTAGATTTAACATCAATAAAAAACAGCTTATCCAATAGATAAACATACCTAGCCCCATATAGAGGAAAGCTGTTTTGTAGTTTAGTTTTTCATCTTTTCGTCCTTTGGACCCCAGCAAGGAAATGATTAAAAAACCAAGGGCAAACAGCTTGGATTTGTAAAAATGATTAAATAATCCGGTCTTGTATATGTTGGCTAATATGCTATTGCTGAATTCGCTCACTAATTCCCAATGCCTAAAAGCGATATATCCATAATAGTAGAAATGAAGCCCCAGAAGCACAATACTTATAAGTCGGGTCATATCTAAAATTTTTCTCAAAGCCTGTTCGTTTTCTCCTGTCTGCATACCCATAATTTCAGTTTTTATTGATTATCGGATTGTCCTTTTCTTTTTCTTTTTTTTCGCCTTTTCTTTAATTGGTTTGGAAGATAATTTCCAACATATTCAATCTGAAGCAGCTCATCGATTAATTTGGCGATTGCATTACTTGATATCGGGATATCCTGTTTCTTTTCCCAAAGTAATTCAGGCGGATAGGATTTCACAGTTCCGCAACGTTCCTGTATGGCTTTGGCCGAGTATTCCTTACCCAGAGCACTACCGTTAAAAACACATTTTGTGGTATGATCCACATAGGTAATACCATAGAAAATCCCTTGGTCATTGGTTCTTAAAACGATGTTTATGCCTTGCTTTTCCAATGTTTTTGTAAGCTCGCCCAGAGTTGGTTTATTATTTAATAAAGCCAAGTCGATAAGGTTTTTTATTCGTTTAGCGTGTGTGGGTGATTTAATTCTGTTTGCCCTAAATTTTGCATATAAAAATTTCAAGGTCGGTTTAAAGTAAAAATCACTTGCTTTAATTGGAACGCCAACGGGCTTACCCTGTGCGTCCAGTATTCGATACACAAGGCCATTTGTTTTAAATATTCGTGAATTTTCACTGCCTCTGTCAGCGTAAACATTGTATTGTCGTAATACGGCATTGAGTTCGGGAAGACTTGCATAGGAGTAGGAAGAAAGCACTGCTCCCAATACGTTGGCAATGGCCTTTTTGGACTGGATTTGTCCATACTGAATTTTACCCATACTAATGGGCAACAGTTCAGTATCTTTCTTTTTTTGACCTGCCTCAGCTCTAACCAGTCCAAATGATTTTTCAATTTCTTTCCGGGCCGTTTCAGACTGGTTTTTTCCAATATTCTGCGTGTCTATTCGCTTACCGTCCGCTTTGACCTTTATTGAAACAATGTGGATGTGGGGATGCCCTGCATCATGATGTTGATAGACCAGATAGGGCTGTGAACCAAAACCTATTTTAGTCATATATGACTTTGCAATTTCGTTAAGTTTTTCTTTTGGCAATCCAGTTTCTGAAGGATCAAAATTTAGTGAAATATGCACGCTGTTTCGGGTTACATTTTCATTGAGTTCCAACTGCTTTTGAAGAAAGTTTAATTTAAAAACGCTACTCATTTGATCTAAATCCATTGGGTAATTTCCTTCGCCAATACATTGTGCGTTACCGAGTGAAACCTTGTTTTCATTGTAATTAAAAATGCTCCGTATTGAATGTCCTGTCTTTATGATTGCAACCATTTTTCACAGAGATTTTGAATGTGTTTTTTAATCAGTTCTATGGAATTAAACAGTACCTTTTTTTCCAATTCCTGAGTGATGATCCAGTGTTTAAATTCCTGAATTTGGGTGAGGGTATGGAGTTTTTTTACAGCTTGGTTAAAGTTGTTTCCAATGGCGTTTAGCTCGCATCTAAGCTGTATTAATTCGAGTATTAATTCATCGAGTGATTCATTGCGATATTTCTTTACAATGGGTTTCTGCAAAAGATTTTTTCTTGCAAAATCACTTATTTTTGGGCAGGTTGATTTCTTAAAGCGGTTGTGCAGTACTTCGTATTCCTCTGTTGTCAATCGCAGATGCAGCCATCTGGTTCTGTTTTTGCTTTGCTCTTCCATCATCTTTCTTTTTCATTTTTTGCAAACTATTTCCTTTCAGTGTCACTGCCCACGAGTTCCGAGTAAAGGGGCAGCAAGATATCGGTTGTGATACAACCGGACATCTTGCCGATTGCAGGAACGTGGCAATCTTTCAGTCATTTTAAACAATTTTGGTCTTTTAAGTATTCTTCAAAAACAAATTCCTTGTCGATTTTAATAAATTCACTTTAAAGCTATTTTTTAGATTCAAATACTCAAGGAAAGGGCACGCTAACTATTTTGAGGCTATTGATGCCAACAATCAGAATCCAATACCCCGATCAATTAAATGGATACAAGCGTGCTCTTTCTAAAGGAAAGCCCAATTCTAAAGAAACAAAGTCCTGACCGTTTTTGGGAAGGTTTTTGTTGCTGTCTTCAATGAGTAGAAGTGTCTCTAACAATCACTATGGAGTACTTAAACCTATATGTAATGCTAAGATAAGTAAGCCTTTCGATTCCAGTCCATCATGGATATATTTTGCCTAGGATAAGCTCGAAACGGCTTTATATCTTTACATTATAAAACATTAATTTAAAAGTGAAAATTATGATTACAACAAATGATGTGGCCAGGGTTTTTGATACCGTTTTGAGTATCCCTGGGATGAATGAGGTAGTGAAGATTGATTTGAAAATTTCACGAAAAAATGTATTGCTATTGAACCATGTAATTGAACGCGGGCTGGAACTGGAAAGTGATACTCCGGGTTTGCTGGGGAGCTTGTCTGAAGACGGTTTATCAGAGCTAAGAAATGTTTCCGAGGAATGTCTCCAAAAAGCAGGTCTCGTGGAATTAAACCAAAAGCTCACAACGCTAAGTGAGGCATGTAAATAGCTTTAGTGTTTTCAAAAATTAAAGAGGTGTCTGCTATATAAATGTTATACAGCAGATACCTTTTTTATTTTTCCCCCTAAAATGATGAAATGGCTTATTTCTGAAAACTATTGGCTCGATTTTGATACTCCTTTTTGGAAATAACCCGTCTAAATTTGTTTCTGTTTTTATTGAGATTAATTTCTTGTTTTTTAAAGATTCAGTAACAAGTAAACTTTCAGGATTATGAAAAAGCAGCTCAATTATAAAAGAATTTTTATTGAAATTGTATGTCTGCTGTATATTCTGCTATTCGTTTATGCTGCATGCAGCAAAGTATTGGACTTTCAAAATTTTCAGGTTCAGTTAGGACAGTCACCATTATTAACTGCTTTTGCAGGCTGGATTTCAGTTCTGGTTCCCTCCATTGAATTACTGATCTGTATCCTGCTTATGATTCCAAAAAGCCGGCTTGCCGGATTATTTCTGTCTTATGGATTAATGATTTTATTTTCAGCCTATATTTTTATAATCCTTCATTATTCTTCTTATGTGCCGTGCTCATGCGGAGGGGTTTTGGAAAAGCTTAATTGGAATCAGCACTTACTATTCAACCTCATTTTTGTTCTCCTGGCAGTTGTCGCCATTTTATTTTATATAACCGATAACAGAATTAAAAATTTAAAAATAAGAACAATAATAGCACTATTTTTTACTATTACTTTAAGTAGTATTGTTTTAGTAATTGTATTGTTTCAAATCTCTGAAAATATTGTTCATTATCATAACAGGCTCACTAGGCGATTCCCGCATACTCTAATTCATAAAATTGCCAGTCTGGATCTAAAATTGAATTCATTTTATATCGCAGGAGTGGACGATGATAAAATTTATCTGGGCAATACCACGACGCCATTACTGATCACGGTGCTTAACGACAGACTGATTCAGACTAACAAAAAATTTATCCATCTGGATCGTAAAGATTTACCTTTTCAAGGAGTCAAAATCAGTATGCAGTCACCTTATTTTTTTGTCACAGACGGGACAGTTCCCTGTATTTACAGAGGGCTTGTCAAAGATTGGAAAGCCAGATTGATGCGTAAAGGAGGTGAATATTTTGGCACAGCCAAAGCAATGGATTCAACGTCGGTCGCTGCCTGCACTTACAGCTCCATTACAGGCGAAGGTATACTGGGCATTATCCCTGTTGGTAAAAATACCAGCACGATATTAAATCCTGCCATTCTGCAAAAGCAGGCTGATGGAGCCTTCGACACTGACGGGCAATTGCATTACAGTGCTGGCTTGCAGAAAATCATATTTCTGTATGCTTACCGCAATCAGTTTACAGTTGCGAACCGGAATTTAAAAATTGAATACAGAGGTAACACTATTGACACTATCTCGCGTGCCAGATTAAGTATCGTCAGGGTAAAGAGCCATAAGCAGCGAAAATTCTCCAAACCACCATTATTTGTCAATAAAAGCAGTGCTGTGTTTAATAATCTGCTGTTTGTAAATTCAGCCATTCCCGGACGATTTGAAGAGGATAACCTCTGGAAATTTGCCAGTATCATTGACGTGTATGACTACAAAAAGAGAAGCTATCTGTTCAGCTTCTGCATCTACCATATTGATGGAAAAAAAATGAAAAACTTTGTAGTGGAGGAGGATAAACTGTATGCCCTTATCGGTGACCATATTGTCTTATATCATCTGGATAAAAAAATTACTGCCAGTTATATAAAAAAAAATGAAAACAATCTATTGGCCAAGTAGCAGGGGTCAGATCGAAAACCTGTAAAAAAGAGTAGATCAGTAACTTTAAATTTTTAGTATTATGAGAACGAATGTAATTAAAATCGTTTTGCCAATGGCAGTGGTTGCACTGGGATTGGTTAGTGCCGCCGGCACAAGTTCACTGGATAAAAAATTTGCCCCTAAGATGGGGTACAATAGAATTAACGTTTCGCAAAGCTGTAGTGCTGTTGCTGAATGTGGCAATGCTGGAGGAGATGCCTGTACGGCACCAGATGGTAATGCACTATTTCAGCAAGGAGCCTGTCTTGTTCCACTGACTAAGAATTACCAATAATTAAAGACAAGGAACAAAAAAGGATACCTCCACTTAAAAACTAAGTGGAGGTATTTTTTTTTTTTTCAATTAAACCATAAAAATAAGCACCACTCTGTAACGCATTTACAAAGAGGGACTTATTTATTAATCATAGCTTACGGATGGTGAGTCTGAGTATGTGTAAACTGCGGTAAATAGCCTGCAGTTTATTTCGCATACAATCAAAGCAGCTATACTCAATTATCACTTTTCATCCATGGCTGGATCCTGCCATTTTTCAGATAGCAGTCAAACCATTGCTGTATGCGTTCAGAGAGGTCTTTCTGATTTTCTTTCTTCAATAAAAAATGGCCTTCTTCGGGATACACCAGCAGGGTGTGGGTTTTGTTAAGACGTCGCAGTGCCATGTAAAATTCCATACTCTGTAGCGGATGCACAGTGGGGTCCTCCTTGCCAGTCCATCCCAGTAAAGGAGTCTTTATAGTTGCGGCCAGTAAAACAGGAGAGTTCTGGAGGTAGCTTTGGGGATCTTCATAAAGTGATTTTCCAATCCGGATCTGATCATCTTCGGCACGGAAATATTCCGGCTTTTTAAAACCGCTGTTGATAAAGAGGTAGCTGCTTACCAGATCCGTCCATCCCGAACCCGAAACAGCAGCGGCAAAACGATCCGTTTGGGAGATGATGAGATCTGCCTCATAGCCTCCAAAAGAATGACCTATAAGTCCTATTTTCCCTGGATCTGCCAAACCTTTTGCAATGACGGCATCCACTGCAGCCAGCACACTTTCTGTTGCCGATGCTGCCACCTTCCCCAGTTCATATGCCATGTCAGGCAGCAGGACCAAATAGCCCTGGGCTGTATAATTGGCGATGCTGAATCCTTGTGGCGAATATAAAGTGGGCGCTTCATAGGTGGTAATGTGCTGGCTCTGACGCTGATAGATATAAACAATCATTGGATAGACAGCCCCTTCAGTATAGCCGGCAGGATAATATAAAAGACCCTGCATGTTTTTACCGTTTACCGTATATTGAATAAGTGCAGCATTACCCCGCCAGAATTTTTGCTGTTGCTTATTGGACTGGAAAATTTCTTTCGGTGACTGCCGATACAGCATCAGTTTGGGAGGCATATCGTAATGCTGCTCAACATAGGTATAAACAGTGCTGTCAGCTGCCTTATACAGCTGCTCTATGCTGGTGTTATTCCAGACGATATCCGAAAGGCCACTTGCAGCATTCCAATGGCAAAACCCTGTCACACCCGAATTTCTATCCTTTATTTCCAATAGCAGTTTATCGGCAGAATCAGGTATTACCTTATCGGATGTCCCTTTACTGTCATACGGACCTGATCCTGCATTTTTGATGCGATAGGTTCTCTTAATTTCCCTGCCGTGTGTTACCCTTTTTTTTACGCTGCCATCCACATTAATCTGCCACAGGTCAAACGCATCATAAGCAATAATAGATTTACCACCTTCGCTCCAGCCCCCAATCCCATAAGGATAAGAGTCTTCAGGCATGTCTGAGTCCTCTTTGAAAAAAGAATCCGGCAGCCCCGTAGTGATATTGGTATGGGTATCCTTCTTAATATCATAGATCCATAAGTCCCCGTCTTTGGCGTAACAGAGATGCAGGCCGTCGCGAGACGCGGCAGGAATCATGCGGGAGGAATACTTTTCCAAAATACATTTTCTTTTTCCTGTCTGCAGATCCACTATATAAAGGTCAAAAGGGCCATTGTCTTTGCTCTGAGGCTCATAGGCAGCAGGGTCATATATAAAAGCATGGGTAGAAGCTCCATTTACAAATCCAGCTGGCAGCCTGCTGTCGGTAATCTGCAGCAATGTATTTTCTTCTGGCGACCATACGGCCATTTTATTTTCATTTGACAAATCCCCCAGATACTTTTTATAATCAAACAGCAATCGGTCCTGAGTGTTCCATATTTCAACTGCTTTTAGGTCAATGGGCCTGCTGATATCCTTGCTTTCCGCAAGCCAGAAAAACACCCTGCGGCCATCATCGGATAGGGTCAGCCGATGGGTCAGCTCATCTGAAATGGTCATGCCCGAAGGAAACCCTTGCTGTCTGGCCGGATCCAATTGATGCAGTATGTCCTGGTCAATCGCATAGCTCAGCAGCAGCGGATGATCAGTAACAGTCTGAACAAAAGCTATCGTATTTTTTTTATAGGCAAAGTTCTGGAACGGAAAAGTGCTATTGCTTACAATTGTTCTTTTGGCAATAGCCTTATCTAATTGTATATAGCCTACAGAATGTTTTTCCGCTGTCCTTGTGCTGTACACGATTACTTTACAATCAGGATCAAAATACCACTGAGTTACATCAGAAATCCGTTCCAGAGTCTTGCTGTTATTGTCCTGAATTTCGAGTGTATAAATACCGGCAGCCTGCTTTTTGAGCATCGCTAAATACTTTTGATTTTTTGAGAAAAAAAATTGATAAATGCCAGCAGTTTTGATACATGTTCCAGAATTTAAATCCTGCTGCACCAAGGTGTCACCAGTTATACAGGCAAACTGATTTTCACCATTAAATATCCCGTCAGATACTTTTGGAAAAGGGTAGGTCATGCCCCCTGTAGTGCTCCGTACAAAAAGAGTGTCCTCTTTAGAATCATACTGAAGGGTGTAGCTTACCCAATTGCCATGGTCTGATATTTTTTTTATGTAAAGCTTGCTCCACAAAGCATAATCTTCCTTGGTCAGAAACCTTTTTTGGCCGTCTTGTCCCCAGACAGGGGGACAGGTCATCAGCCAAAAAATAAGGAAGCAGGCCTTGAAGCAAAAACGGTTACAGCCTCTTTTAATATCCTGCATTTTGCGGTAGCAGATTAGTGTTAAGCAGTAATTCTGATTCAGGAATCGGAAGCAGGCGGTCGGTTGCACTCCATTGGGGTTTTAGCGGTGATAAAACCTCATTGAGCTTTTCTGTTCTTTTTAGATCAAAAAAACGATGCCCGAATTCGGTAAAAAATTCAAGGCGGCGTTCCTGCATAACAGCCGCAATAATTTCATCCGCTGTTAGGGCATCTGTATTGCCCAGTCCAGCCAGATTTCTGGTTTTATTCAAATCTTCTTTAGCCCCAATGAGATCGCCGGCATGAGCACGCGCTTCTGCCCGGATCAGGTACTGCTCCGCTAGCCGGAGTACTACAGAATATTCTGCTGAAATGCCGGTATTAAACTTCTGCTTGTACTTGTAGGCATGATACCATGTGGAGCCGCTATTGGAAACGGTTCTTATCCAATGACTTTTCCTCAGGTCATCATTGGAGAAGGCATTCATAAGATTTTCAGTAATAGCAACAGATGGTGGTGGACCCAGAATAAAGATGAATGTCCCGCCTTCATAGGTATTGGCTCCATCCGTGGCAGGCATCAGCTGCCAGATAGCCGAAAGGCTGTCTTTGCCAAATACATCATCAAGGCCTGTCGGCCACTGGTACAGCTCCGTTTGATTTAAAACAGCCGAGGCTGCATTCGAGGCCTCATCCCATTGCCCCATATACAGACATACTCTTGCCAGCATGGCCTGTGCAGCCCATTTGTTAGGACGTACCCGTCCTTCACCAATATACTGTTCTGGCAGCAGTGTAACTGCCTGCTCTAGGTCTGCCTTAATGCGGTCATAGACTTCGGGGGCCGCTAAACGCTGCACGCTGGTATTCTGGCGGTAATCTGTACTGGTGATATAAGGCACAGCGCCAAAGCAGCTGGTCAGATAGAAATGGAGCAGTGCCCGTACAAAAAGGGCTTCGCCTGTTAACTGCTCCTTGTCTATCGCCGATAAGCCGGCAGATTTGGCAGCACCTTCCGCTACAGCATTGGCAGCATAGATCTGACTGTAGCTGGCAGTCCACATTTTAGTAATTTCGGGGTCAGAGGCCAATAGCGTATTGCTGTAAAAATTGGACGCCGCTGTACCCGAAAGGCCGTAATAATCCAATTCATCGGCATACAGTCCAAGTTGGCAGGAAAGCCCCGGAGAATAGCCTGTCAATAGGCCTCGATCTCTTATTTTTGAATAAATATCCACCATAGCTGCGTTAGCAGTGCCTTTGTCTTCAAAAACATCGGGAGCCGTTAATTGTGACGAAGGCAGAGGTACTTCTGTAAAACTATCGCAAGAGGCGGCTGCTGTCAACAGTGTGATTATTAACAGCAATACAGGAATAGTGATGAAATGTGTTTTTGGCTGCATCAAATAGAGGAAGCTGGATTTTATGTGTTTTTTCATGATAGTATTCTTTATAATTAAAAAGTAAGCTGTACACCCGTAGTCACTATCCGCAGTGGAGGCAGATAGCCTGTGTATTTAAATTCCGGATCCATGCCCTTGTATGGACTCATGGTAAACAGGTTCTGACCCTGCAGGTTCAGCTTGCAGCTGAAATTTTTCGTCCAGCTTTTCGGCACGTCATACGATAGGGCTATGTTCTTCAATCGGATATAGGAGGCATCGCCAATAGCCGCATCACTCTGAAAAAACTGGGTGCTGGCAGCACGCAGTGCGCCATTCGCGGCACTATAAGCCTGATAAGGCCCAGTATCGCCAGGCTGCTGCCAATGTTCCGTTACGCCGGCAGCCTGATTCACCATCGTGCCGGGCATAGAGGTTCTGTAGTTTTCATTATAGTTTGATTGCTTGACAAACTGGAATAGGAAATCCAGCTGCAGACTGCCATGACGGAACTGGTTTTCCAAGCCGCCATAGTATTCCGGACTCAGATACCGGATTGTTTTTTTATCATCAGCGGCAGAGAGGATTCCATCCCCATTGACATCTTTAAACTGGTACGCTCCAGTAGCGGCATTGAGTCCCGTGTACTGGTAGACCTTGACAATATTAAGGGGCTGTCCAATTACATACTGCTCTTTATAGGTCGAGGTTTCCAGTCCGGGAAAAGACAATAATTTATTTTCCAGATCAGTGAGGTTAAAGCTGGCGGTCCAGCCGAAATTTTCCTGCTTGACAATCACGGCTCTCAGGCTCAATTCCAGCCCGCTGTTTTCTACCTCTGCATCCAGATTCGCCTGCATAGAGCTGAATCCCGTAGTGCCAGGAAGCGGAATGCCAACCAGCTGATTGGACGAGCGGTTACGGAACCAGCCCGCAGTTGCAGATAGACGGTCATTAAGGAATCCAGCTTCTAGCGCAAACTCCAGCTTTCTGTTGGTTTCCCAGCCAAAATCTGGATTGAACAATCTAGTGGGCTGCATTCCTGCTATACCCTGATAAGTAAATCCCGAGCTGCTGTAGGTATCCAGATACTGATAATCGCCAATCTGGTCATTGCCCGTAGTTCCGTAGCTTGCCCGCAGTTTTCCAAAACTTAAAAAAGGCACATGGGTTTTAATAAATGTTTCTTCACCAAAAAGCCAGGCGGCACCCACAGCACCAAAGCTGGCAAACTGCCTGCCAGGGCCAAAACGGCTCGATCCGTCACGTCTTCCCGTTAAGTTCATCAGGTATTTCCCCCGCCAGTTAAAGTTAACTCTAGCAAAAAATGCTTGATATTTATACAGGTTTTTATCACTGCTTTCAATCTGGTACACCGCTGCCGAAGCCGGGTTTTCCATCTGGCTGTTGCTGGCAAAGCCCTGTGATGAGCTTACCAGCTGGCTGCTTTGCTGCTGCTGGAAAGTGCCTCCGGCAAGTGCTTCAATCTTGCTTGTGCCGCGGCTGTAATTCCAGCTCAGCTGTGGCTCAATAATCCACGAATTGCGGTCTATAGTATTGGCATATGCATAAGTGCTTTCGCTTCCCATTCCATAGGCTGGATTATAAATGTCCGAGGGCAGCAGGTTCTTCTGTTCCTGTCTCAGATCAGTATAGCCCAAGCTGCTTTTAGCAGTAAACCCTAAGCCCAGATCATACGAAAGCAGGGCATTGGTAATAAAATCAGAAGTTTCGCTTTTGATTTCCCCCTCCAGATAAGCGGCTGGATTGTCAAATGTGCCATCTGCCCAGTTAATGTTTCCATCCGCATCATATAATGGTGGGGCATTCGGCGGCAGGGTGATCGCATTGCGGGTAATATCAAGGATTGGCAGACCACTGGACTGCACTGTATAGCCGGCTGTAAAATTAATCCTGAATTTTTTGTTCTCCGATTCATGGGTAACACTGGCATGTCCATTGGCTCTTGCGTAATCAAAATCTCCGGGAAAAACAGTTGTTTCTTTGTTATAGCTGCCGCTAAGCAGGAATTGCGTCTGTGCCGATCCGCCAGAGACGGACGTCTGCAGGTTCGTATAGGTGGCTGTACCGCCCAAAAGCTCTTGCTGCCAGTTGGCATTACGGTTCGGATCCCAGGTGCCGTTTACATCATAGGCATTGCTGGGATAGGAGGTCACGCCATCGTTGGCAAAGGCTTCCTTTCGCATGGCAAGATACTGCTGGGTATTCATCAAGTCCATGAAGCGGGTAACCTGACCCAAGCCGTATTGATAGTTAACCATAAAGGCGGTTTTTCCTATCTTGCCTTTTTTGGTGGTAATGAGCACTACGCCATTAGCCCCGCGGGAGCCATAGATTGCGGTAGCATCAGCATCCTTTAGAACT
The DNA here is from genome assembly GCF_002001005.1 of Flavobacterium sp. A45. Lineage (GTDB taxonomy): Bacteria > Bacteroidota > Bacteroidia > Flavobacteriales > Flavobacteriaceae > Flavobacterium. The sequence continues at coordinate 5,083 of NZ_MUNX01000118.1, read as the reverse complement.
TCGATACTGGCAATATCTCCTGGATTGATGCTGTTGAGCGGATTGGTTCTGCTGGGCAGATTTCCAGAGGTAAAGCTGCTGCCAATATCCTGCGAGGAGTAGGGAACGCCATCAATAATATACAGCGGATTATTGCCATTCTCCCGCAGGCTGTTGCGTCCTCGGATTTCAACACTGAAACCGCCGCCGGGCATACCCGTATTCTGTGTGATATTGACACCAGCCATACGCCCCTGCATTGTGGCGAGCACATTAGAGACAGGCTGTTTCTCAATGTCCTTGGAGGTTATTTTGGAAATGCTTCCCGTGCGTTCGCTGTTCTTAACAGAATAGTACCCTGCATTGATCTTGACCTCTTGGAGTTTAGTCTCGCTTTCCTGCAGGCTGATATTGATGGTGCTGCGTCCCTGCACAGGAACCGTCACGGTTCTGTATCCGATGTAGGAAAAAATTAAAATGTCATCTGTTGAGGCAGAAAGGGTGTAATGACCATTATAGTCGGTTACTGTGGCATTGGATTTTCCTTTTATGGATATGCTTACTCCGGCTAAGGGATTGCTTCCATCGGTGACAGTGCCCTGTATTTGATGCTGTTGAGTAGAGGCAAGGCTTTGCCTAATGGAATTATTGGCTAGAACAGGTGAAATAGACAGTAAGGTTCCCATTAAAAACAGGAAACAAAAAGCCTTTCCACCCCTTGTAAATGAAAAATTATTCATAATATTGGGTTGGTTAAGTGAAACGTTAGTTTATTTAGCTACGGTCCTCTATACAAGTTTTGCCGGCGAGTTAGAGGGCCATTTTTTATTGTATTGTTTTTTGGGTTATGTCATAGGCACAATTTTTAAGTTGTAAATCGGGTTTTTTCGTCTTGTTTATTGTTTCTTTCTTCTGTTTTCTCATTTTAAAAACAAGCCTGTACCGAAACACCAATTCAAATAAGAATCAGTACAAGCATTGTTTAAAGAGGTTTTATATCATAGGCAACTTTATTAATTAATACTAATTTTTGAATCAATAATGAAATAATGGTATTGCGAAACTGATAAATGAAGTAATGACGCTAAGAATAGAAGTTGAGTTTTGCTAAAATATAGGCATAAAAAATGGCATGGAACTCAGCTTATCATATCAGAGGTACTGGTATACCGGGGAACAATAAGTGAGCCCACGCCATAGGACGTGAGCATCGTACTTATCTTCTCGTTCCTATAAAATTACCAGTTTTCTGATACGAGATTCTAAGCGAATGCTTCAATGTTTTGTTTGAAGAATCGCAAATTTATGTATTTCATTACAAATATAAGAAAATATTTTAAAACGCGGAGTTTGCTCCGAATTATTTTTCCTATTTAATAGTTCATTTGCATTACAATGATAGAAATTAATCGTAAAATAGTCGATTTTATAGCACATGAATGGATTAGCCAGGCTAAATCCCAAAGGTCTTTTGCTTTAGATCACGGAATTGACGAAAAGACTGTTCGAAGTATTAAAAATGATGTGAACTATAGAATTAGTTTAGAAACAATTATTAAAATTTGTGAAACTAAAAATATTAAACTTTCAGAGTTTTTTAAATTGATAGATAATTAAAGATAAATGAAAAAAAATAAAGTTTGATCTGAATCAAATACCACTATGAAAAAGATGCTTAAAAAGCATCTTTTTTTATTTTATAACATATTTGTCAATTCGGGACTAGCTGATGTATCATAAAAGAGCATCTTTCAATACGTTCTATATTTGAAGTATGGAATGGTATGAAATAATTATAGTGATTGTGATTATCCTAATGGGAGCTTATATTATGAGGGAAAATATATAAGTTTAGGAAGGATTATTTTTCTGGGTTTAATGATCGTTGGAGAACTAGACGAAAGAAATGATGAAAGATGCTGATGAGGCATCTATTTATTCGTACTATTTTTCGTTATATTACGGTAAACCATAATGCATGATTAAAAGTATTTTGTATGTTTGGTATAGTGTAGAAAAAAAACGAAAAAAACCTTCGTATATACATCTACCATTTTGGTAGATAGGAGGAAGTTTGTTTCGCATATATACTAGTTTGGTAGCATAACCGAGAAAATCGGAGAAAATGAAGAAATATTGTAAAAGAACAAACTTATAAAAATAAAAAATATGACTGATTTATTTAGTGGAACATACTTTGAAGCGATGAATATTAGAAATTTATTAGAAAACGAAAATATTGAAGTTTTTACCCAAAATGAGAATATGTCAAGTATTGAACCTTGGGCGGTAACTTCTGGAGGTTTTAATCCTGTAATATTAAAAGTTAGAAATGAAGATTTTGAAAATGCAAAAAAAATAATAGAAGATTACGAAAGTGGAAACTTAAATTTAAACATAAATGAAATTGAGAAATAAATAAAAGGCTCATTTTGAAAAGTTTAAATCTTAAACTAACCTTTTTGTTGAAATACTTTGTCGAAAATGGAAATTTTAGCTGAACTGTATGTGGAAAAAATTTGTGTAAATGTAGAATCGTTTAGCAGAACTAAACATAAAACACAACTCTAAAAACAATTGGAAACGGATAAAGTTTGCGGATAAAGTTACGCTACCTAACACACGCTACAAGCAGGGCTTCCGCTGTGTGGAAATATCTCGTTCAAATATTCTGATTTTTACGAAACATCTGTTCCTTTCAACCCCATTAAATTGATACTTATAGGGTTCTGCGAACCTTTTTTATAGCAAACAGCCTCTTGACAAAAATCCTCAATATAAAGAACGTCCTTCTAACATTTTTCTATAACACGAAAGTAGATTTACTTTAATTATTTTCCTAATAATTTTGCATTATACCAATAAAAAAAGCTCTCGTATTCGAGAGCTTAATTAGTCTTTTATATTAAATAATTATAATATGGTGTTGAAATATCTGTTCATTCCAGCAAAATTATATCTGCTCGAAAGCATATAATCTATTTGTTCCTGAACTTCTCTTTTGACAATAGGATCATGAATGGCTGGAATTGACAATTTAAAAGCTCTAAAATTTTTATAAACAGAATATCTCAAGCTTTTTAATTCTATACGATTTATTCCATAAAAATCCTCAGCAGCTTTTACATAAACTGAATAATCATTTCTTCTGGGAATAATTTTCACCTCTTGAGTAACATCGTCTGCTTCGTAAGCGAAGTAGGTTTCCGGATTGTCAAAATATGGATTTAATAACAATGCTTGTTCTCTTAAATGTTCATCAGTATATCTTTGAAGTGTATAATTTAATGCTATATCAATTGGATCGGGCGAGATATTCCCCGCAAGCAGATTAATTTCTGCGTCTGTACTAATATCAATTAGTAAAGGAGAAGGATACAAATTAGCACCTCTAATTGGAAAATTATCACTTTTATAAGTTTGATTACAGATCTGGCAGGCAAATAAATAGTTATCATAAGTGTAGGCTAACCACCAGTAAATACTCTTTGGTCTATAATGTTCGACATCTCCATGTGCTACAACATCAGTGTTTGCTTCACAATATGCACATTTTCCAAAACTTTCTTTTTTTAACTGTGTCTTTGCCGTTTTCCAAAAAGCACTTTTAAATAAAATTGGTTTGGAATTGTCATTTAAAAAAGATCTTCGAGCCTGCATTAATTCTTTATCTCTCTCTCGTTTATCAGCACCTCTGTACTTAGCGTGTATTGCTCCAGCAGTTCTTAGTCGTTCTAAAGATATCATAAAACTATACCTTAATTTTTAATTTCTCCTCAATCTTTTCAAGCAGTTCTAATTCTTTCGAACTTGAAGTTTGCAGATTTCTCTGAGGTAAATCTTTTAATTTACTTTTAACAATCTTCATTGTTTTTTTTTCCGTTTCATTTAAAGAATTCCCTTTAGATTTTAAAGCCTCGTATTCCTTTTTAACATTCTGTACTTCATAACTTTCATCTGTTTCCAATCCGAAAACAGGAGTCATAAGTAATTGATTAATTAATAATGATTTCGGAGAACCTATGAACGGTATAATTTCAACAATATTAGAATCATTTCTTTTTAAAGCAAATAATTCTCCCGTATCTGCTTGTTGTGCAGTAAGAGGAGAATGTGTAGTGGCAACAACTTGAAAATTTGGAAGTTTATTACCTATAAAGTCCAATAACTTTCTCTGCCATTTAGGATGCAGATGCAGGTCTAATTCATCTATCAATAAAAGCCCTCTTGATTCTAACGGCTTACTATAATTTCTAAAAGCTTCAGTAACCCTAAAAAGCAAATCTCCTATCCAAGCAGCCATATTTTGATATCCGTCGCTTAATTCATCAAGCGAAATTAATCCATCAACAGTCTCAAACATTACTTGTTTTTTATCCTTATCTATAGAATGAAATATAATTCCAGGCAAAAAGTCATGCAATGCTTCTTTTACCAAATTAATTCCTTCTTCTCCGGAACGATAATCCAGCTCAATGATCCATGCAGTTAAAGGGTTTAAAGTTGAAGAATTATCAAATAAGTTTCTAACGTTCATAGAACGTGCATCTCTGCTTTTTTCAAAATTAGAAAACACTTCGTTTGATAATCTTCTACTTGCACCATACGCAACAATAAAATAGTTTCTATTAGCATTCTCAATAGCACTATCTATTAAATATAAAGATTCCTTATTGTTTGAAATAACTTTTGAAAGATTATCACCTCTTTCAAATTTCAACGAAATATAGCGCTCTTCACCTTTTTTTGTTTCTATTATTGCTGTAATTGTACAACTAGTTTCACCAAGTTTTATCCAAGAATCAATATTTCCTAAAAGTTCTCCTAGAGCATTACTTCCTGAGGTAACTAAAGCTATAGCTTTTAGAACATTACTTTTCCCCGTTCCATTTTCTCCTAAAATCAAAGTCCATTTTCTATTGGTCGTCTTAGTCTTTTCAAAAGATAAACTAATATCAGAAAGACATTTAAAATTTGCAAGTTTTATTTCTTTTAGAAACATGATTTCTTATTGTAAAATTATTAACCAAATTTACTATTTTTTTTATTGTAAATATTTTTAATATATATTTACTTCCTACTACTTTCTTTTAAAGAGGAAAAA
>NZ_MUNX01000099.1 GCF_002001005.1 Flavobacterium sp. A45 | reverse complement strand
GATAATGTTGAAAGATTTCTACTTTGGCTAGAAGCTTATCTTGTACTCTATTATAACAACTACCTAAATCAATACAACCGAAGAAATAGGATTTATGAAATAGATCCAGAAAGCAGAAAAAATAAATTATTGATAAACTCATTTATTAATCAACAAAAAAACAATGAGTTTTTAGATATTTTTGAACACATTGACAGACGTGGAAATTCTGGAAATTTAGATTTTGAACATTTTCTTAAACGAATCGATTTAATCGAATCTATAGTAGAATAAAAGCCGTCTGCTAACACACGCTACAAGCAATTTGGGTTTTAGGCTGAATTTAAAGATGGTTTGTATTTTGGACAATTTGTGTTTAACCGAAAAATATCGCCTCTTTATTCCCCCAACCTCCCACGCTACGCAAAGTCTCCCGACTTTGCGTTTTTTAAAAAGCTCTTAAAAACAAAAAAATGTCAAAAGTCTCCCGACTTTTTCCGTGAATATTTTTAAAACTGTTTGCATTTCAAGAATTACAAAAAACTACAAAGTAACAAAACTGTTATTTTGTAGTTTTTCTCCCGCTACGCAAAGTCTCCCGACTTTGCGTTTTTTAAAAAGCTCTTAAAAACAAAAAAATGTCAAAAGTCTCCCGACTTTTTCCGTGAATATTTTTAGAACTGTTTGATTTCAAAACTACAAAGTAACAAAACTGTTATTTTGTAATTTTCGTTTTTTGTTTAATGTGGAAGTGCTTCGATGTACAAGTAAAGTTTTGAATTTATAAGATGTTTACGAAAAAAGTCGGGAGACTTTTATTAGATTTAAGACTTTTAAGTAACATTCAAAAAAAAGCACAAAGTCGGGAGACTTTGCGGAGCGGACTCTGCTATGTCGAAAGCTACCAGGACATGACTTTGCTCAAATCTTTTGGTTAACTGATTAAATTTGATAAAGCTTTGCCAAAGTTTTGAACTTTGGCAAAGCTGATAAACAAACAGACAAAAAAGCTGCTATTTTTTTTGTTTATAAGAAGCAGGAAAACAGGCGAAGCAAATCTTTCTGCTCCAAAACAAACATTCAAACTCCATTAAAACAAAAAAGGTGCAAGAACTGAATCTTACACCTTTTGTCTTTTAGACTTTCGTCTTATTTTATCTCGAATAATTCGGAGCTTCTTTTGTGATGGTCACATTATGTGGGTGACTTTCGTTGATACCGCTGGCAGTAATACGAACAAAACGACCTGTTTCCTGCAAAGTAGCAATGTCTTTTGAACCGCAATATCCCATACCAGCACGAAGACCACCAATGAATTGTTGCATACTTTCGTTCAACTCCCCTTTGTAAGGTACACGTCCAACGATTCCTTCTGGAACAAGTTTCTTAACATCGTCTTCCACGTCTTGGAAATAACGGTCTTTTGAACCTTCTTGCATGGCTTCAACAGAACCCATTCCTCTATATGATTTGAATTTTCTTCCTTCAAAAATAATGGTCTCACCTGGAGATTCCATAGTACCAGCCAATAATGAACCTAGCATTACGCAATCTGCACCAGCGGCAATCGCTTTTGGAATATCTCCTGTGTAACGAATTCCACCATCGGCAATTACGGGAACTCCTGTTCCTTTTATAGCAGCTGCAACTTCAAGCACTGCAGAAAATTGAGGAAAACCAACACCTGCAACGATTCTGGTTGTACAAATAGAACCAGGTCCTATTCCAACTTTTACACCATCGGCACCATTTTCAACCAAATACAAAGCTGCTTCTGGAGTGGCAATATTACCAACGATTACATCAAGATTTGGGAATTTAGCTTTCACCGCTTTTAATACATCAACCACACCTTTTGTATGTCCGTGAGCTGTATCAATAATTACGGCATCAACTCCTGCGTTTACCAAAGCAGTTGCTCTTTCAACAGCATCGGCAGTAACACCCAAAGCGGCTGCTACTCTCAAACGACCAAATTTATCTTTATTGGCATTTGGTTTTTGAGTCAGTTTGGTAATATCTCTAAAAGTGATTAAACCAACTAGCTCATTTTTATCATTTACTACAGGTAATTTTTCGATTTTATGACCTTGTAAAACTACCTCAGCTTGTTCTAGCGAAGTTCCTTCGGCAACAGTTACCAGATTTTGGCTTGTCATAACCTCAACAATAGGTCTTGAACCGTTTTTTTCAAAACGTAAATCTCTATTGGTAACAATTCCTTTCAATATTTTATTCTCATCAACAATTGGAATACCACCAATACCATATTCTCTCATGGCACTTTTAGCATCGGCAACTGTAGCGGTCATTAATAAAGTAACAGGATCGATAATCATCCCAGACTCTGCACGTTTTACTTTACGTACTTTGGCTGCTTGTTGCTCGATTGTCATGTTTTTATGCAAAACACCTATTCCTCCTTCTTGAGCCATAGCTATAGCCATAGAACTTTCGGTTACGGTATCCATAGCTGCGGATACAATAGGAACATTTAGTGTAATATTTCTTGAAAATTTGGATTGGATACTCACTTCGCGCGGAAGAACATTTGAGTAATTGGGAACTAATAATACATCATCGTAGGTTAAACCCTCGCCGACAATCTTAGAGATATGTGCTTTCATGTTGCAATTTGTAGTTGAATTGCGTGCAAATATAGACAATCTTAAGCTAAAAAACACTTAAGTCCCCCGTTTTATTTTTAAATTGCATGGTAAAAATAAGTTAAAGTCTTATTTTATTTATAACCACACCTCGCAATTATGTCAGCAACAAACGGCTCTATTTCAGGATTAAACAAAGTTGAAATTGAACAATCCAGAATCAAAAATGGCTTAAATTCCATAGAACACCAAAAGAAAAACAACTTACTTTCTTCCATAATAGAAATGGTCAAAGAACCAATGTTTTTATTACTGCTAACTGCTACCAGTATTTATTTTATCACTGCCGATTTTGGTAACGGGATTTTTATGACAGTAGCAATTTTACTGGTTTCCACCATTTCACTTTATCAGGAATCCAAGAGCAGGAATGCCATTGAAGCCCTGCATAAATTAACGCAACCCAAAAGCAAAGTAATCCGAGATGGTGAGCTTATAGAAATACCCTCCGAAGAAATTGTTCTGGGTGATTATATCCAATGTGAAGAAGGTACCTTTATTCCTGCCGATGGTATTATCATTCAGTCGAACGATTTTTCGGCAAACGAATCGATAATCACAGGAGAATCATTCGCCGTTTTTAAAAGTGAAAAAGGTGAAAACAATCAAGTTTTTCAGGGAACAATTGTCGCCTCAGGTTTAGCTATTTGCAAAGTAATAGCAATAGGAAGCCAAACAGAATTGGGTAAAATCGGAAAAAGCCTGGATGATATTACCGAAGAGAAAACACCTTTGCAAATTCAGATTGGAAATTTTGTCACCAAAATGTCTCTTATTGGCTTGGGGGTATTCCTTATTGTTTGGGGAATCAACTACTACAATTCAAAAATTATTTTGGACAGTTTATTAAAAGCATTAACCTTGGCGATGAGTATTATTCCCGAAGAAATTCCAGTTGCATTTGCCACATTCATGGCTTTAGGCGCGTGGCGATTGATGAAAAGCGGAATCATTGTCAAACAAACCAAAACAGTGGAAACATTGGGAAGTGCCACCGTAATTTGCACAGACAAGACTGGAACTATCACCGAAAACAAAATGAGCCTGGCACAATGGTATTTATTGGAAGAGGACAGATTTAATGGCAATTTCAATGACAATAGCAATGGCAATAACAATTTCAATAAAAATGAAAACAACAGTTTATCCGCAAAAGACGAGGACTTATTAAGCCTTTCCATGTGGGCCAGCGAACCAATCCCATTTGATGCAATGGAAATTGCTTTACACGATGCTTACGCAAAAATAGGAATCAAAGATGAGCGCCCCAATTACAGAATGGTTCACGAATATCCTTTAAGCGGAAAACCGCCAATGATGACCCATCTTTTTGAAAACACAAACGGAGACCGAATCATAGCCGCCAAAGGAGCTCCCGAAGCCCTAATCGCTTGTTCTTCATTATCCGAAAATCAAACCAATCAAATTCTAGATGCAGTCCGATCTATGTCCGAAAAAGGGTATCGAGTTTTGGGAGTTGGCGTAACCCATTTTACGGGAACTGATTATCCAAAAACACAACAGGAATTTTTATTTGATTTCAAAGGGCTTGTTGCCTTTTATGACCCGCCAAAAGCCAATATAAAAGAAGTTTTCGAAACTTTTTACAAAGCCGGAATTCAAGTAAAAATCGTCACGGGAGACAACGCCTTGACGACAGCAACCATTGCCAATCAAATTGGATTTAGAAACTCTGCAAAAATCTTAAACGGAGACGAACTCATGACGATGGACGATGCTACTTTGAAAGTGAAAGTTATGGAAACCAATATTTTTACAAGAATGTTTCCTGAGGCTAAATTAAAAATCATAAAAGCTTTAAAAGACAACAACCAAATTGTTGCGATGACAGGTGATGGTGTCAATGATGGACCTGCATTAAAATCGGCTCATATCGGCATTGCGATGGGAAAAAAAGGAACCGAGATAGCCAAACAAGCAGCGAATTTAATTTTGATTGATGACGATTTTTCCAAAATGACAGAAGCCATAGCGATGGGGCGAAAAATTTATATTAACCTAAAAAAAGCCATTCAGTACATTATATCGATCCACATTCCTATTATTATGATTGTGTTTATTCCGCTAGTTTTAGGATGGGTGTATCCCAATATTTTTTCACCTGTTCATATTATTTTCCTAGAAATTATTATGGGGCCAACCTGCTCCATAATCTACGAAAATGAGCCTATGGAACCCAACCTGATGAAACAAAAGCCGCGTCCTTTTACCAATACTTTTTTCAATCTAAAAGAAATTACAATTAGCATTATTCAAGGACTTGTAATTACGCTTGGACTTCTATTCATTTACCAATACAGCACAAAAAATGGATTCTCAGAAGATCTCACCCGAACTATGGTTTTCCTCACATTAATTTCAGCTAATATTTTTCTGACACTTGCCAATCGGTCTTTTTATTATTCGGTCTTGACCACTTTAAAATACAAAAACAATTTGGTTATACTTATTATTGGAACAACACTGTTGATAACTGGTTCGCTATTAATCATACCAGCATTCAGAACATTTTTCCAGTTTGAAAGCATTACGCTTTTACAAATTGGTTTTAGTGTTTTAATTGGATTCGTTTCTGTAGTTTGGATTGAAATTTTTAAATTTTTCAGAAGAAGAAAAAAAGTAAAATCTATTGACTGATTCCATGTTATTTACTGCTTCCACCCGAAATTATATTAACTCCTATTTGAAAAGTAAGGGCATTTGCCTTAGAAACATCACTATAGGCTAGAAGATTATTGGCCATTGCGTAAAAATTGACCACGCCAATCTTGGTTGTCAATCCCAAACCTATGTTTGAATAGGAATAGGAATCAATGGTGTAAGTAGCTTTCATCTGCAATCCTTGAAGAAGCCTCCTTCTGTAATATGCGGTTAAGGCTAACATCGGAGCTCTGGGAGTTGACATTGCAAAAAATTGCGCCCCAACTGCGCTTCGATACCAAGAATCTTCATCCGTTGAACAATTACATTCTGTTTGCCTTTCTTCCTCAAATGAATATTGAAACGAAGAATAAAATTTCAAAGGTCGTTGTGTGGTGTACTTATTATAGATAGTATCCAAAGGAATCGCATCGTTAAAATCCTCATAGGCATCATCTACCGTCCCGTCTTCATTAAAATTGGTAAGAACTCCCTTGAAAACATAATCCCCTTTAAACGTATAATCGACAACGTCTTTCGTATGGCTTACAAATCCAATATCCACTAAACTAGCTGTGATTTGAATATTTTTTTCGGGATAATAAGTAAGCCCTAAATCCATTCCTAAGCCTAAATTCCCCCCAAAAAAGGCTTTTTGGGGAATATCATTCCTTAAATCAGTTGCTACATCTCCTTCATAATTTTCATCCAAATACTTTGCTGCGCCTGAAGTGTTGAGTTGCAAATTGGATTTTATGACTTGATCATAAATTAAGTTAGAACCTTGTGAAGTATAAAAATATCCTGAATTTTGCGTTGAAGTCGCATTGAAAATACTGGAATAAATTTTTCCACGAATTCCAAGTATAAGCTTCTCATTAAGCTGCTTATTAAAACCTACATGGAAGACAGAGAGCACTTCAGCTTTTGCGCTCAAATCACCCAAGTCAAAAGACTTGCCTATGTAATCTTTATTACCGTACAAAGACAAAATCGCCAGATCTTTTGGAACATAAATAAACGAGTCAAATTCTTGATACATTCCAAAAGAAACATAAGACTTACTTTCTTCACCACCTACTCTAAAACCGGCAGTAAATATTTCCAATTGTTGATTGGCAGTGATGTAATCGTTTCTGCTGGTTGAGGCTAAAACATTTTTTACTTTGGTTGTAAAATCCACTCCATCATCAGCAAATAAATTATAAGCGTCAAATCCTGTTGAACCTACATTTGCCGATATTCCAGATAACAATGGCACACCAAAAAACCATTTGTATTTTACATCGGCACCAGGATTAAGCAATAAGCTTTGAGGTTGAGGCGTGAAATTATATAAAACTTCTTTGTTTTGGGAAAAACTACAAAAAGAAATTGACAGACATAAAAGGATTATTATTCTTCTCATTTTACGTCAAAATAAGCGGTTATACTTGAACTCATTTCTATTCTACCTGGACTACTAGCTGTTAATGGCGGCCCTGGAAGTATCGTAATTGAAAAAACCATTTTAGTTGTACTCTTCAAAATGGCTACATCTGCAGAAGTAAACAACACCGTTTTTTCTTCTAAAATTTCAGTACCATTGTATGCTCCAACAGGTATATTTATAATTTTTACAGGGGCATTATTTACATCTAAAAAAGTAATATTATAATTGTAGGCTCTTGCAATGGTATTTTTAATTCTAAAATACAATTCCGCTTTTATCAAATCCTCTTCGACAAAAGAAGTGTTCAAAAAATCAACATTGGCAATATAAGGATAGACATTTAGTCCTGCTCCCGCAGCTTCAAAATCTGGAGCCTTTGCTTCATAATAAGCAAGATTTGTAGTAACTACAGGCTGCGCAGTAAAATCTTCGACTTGATTAAAATCGAGATCACTACTACATGAAAAAGTACATAATACCAATGTAGTAATTAGAATAATTCTATTGTAAATTCTATGTTTCATATTATTGTCACATTAATTATAATCTAACTTTTTATCAGCCAACTAAACATAATTAAAGTAACAACAAAAAATTGAAATTATTTAAATTTACTACTTTTTATTGCAGAAGTATTTTCAATGAAATTCCCCAAATATTTTTGAAGCCTCATTATAAGCACTTTCAAAACTCATTGGACTGCAATTGGTGTTTTCTTTTTGAACCGTAAAATAAGAGAGTAATTTCTCCGTAGGCATGTTACCTGTTAGATTATCCGTTGCCATCGGACAGCCTCCAAAACCTTGAATTGCACCATCAAAACGGCGACAGCCTCCCTTATAAGCTGCATCAATTTTTTCCAGCCATTTATCGGGTGTTGTATGAAGATGGGCTCCAAATTCAATTTGAGGATATTGGGGAATCAAATTAGAGTACAAATAATCAATTACGTCAGGTGTAGAGCTTCCCACAGTGTCGGAAAGGGATAAAATTTTCACTCCCATTCCTGCCAATTTTTCAGTCCATTGTGCCACAATTTCGACACTCCAAGGATCTCCATAAGGATTTCCAAAACCCATAGAAAGATAGGCTACTGTTTCTTTATTGGTCTTATCGGCAAGATTTAAAATCTCATCCAATGTCACTAAAGATTCCGCAATTGTTTTATGTGTATTTCGCATTTGAAAATTCTCGGAAATCGAAAAGGGAAAACCTAAATATTGAATAGCGTTATGTTCAGAGGCAAGAGTTGCTCCTTGTGAATTAGCAACAATTGCCAATAGTTTACTTGTTGTTTTGGATAAATCAAGTTGAGCTAAAACTTCGGCAGTATCTTGCATTTGAGGTATGGCTTTCGCCGAAACAAAACTCCCAAAATCAATGGTATCAAAACCTACACGCAATAAAGATTGTAAATAAGCTACCTTTCTTTCGGTAGGAATAAAAACTTTTATGCCTTGCATCGCGTCTCGTGGACACTCAATAATTTTTATTGCCTTCATAACGTTCAAATATATAAAAAGGTTTTGAGTTACAAAGAAAGAAAAATCGTTATCCTACTATTTTTTTGACAAAATTGCTTTGTTTATTTTCTTCACCAATGCCGGGCCTTCATAGATAAAGCCTGTATATAATTGGATTAAACTGGCGCCAGCCTCTAATTTCTCTAAGGCATCGGCTGCAGAATGTATTCCTCCTACTCCAATAATTGGAAATGCTTTATTGCTTTTTTGGGACAGAAAACGAATCACTTCGGTAGAGCGTGAGGTCAATGGCTTTCCGGATAATCCGCCAGTTTCCGTTTGATTGCAGGATTTCAATCCACTTCGGGAAATTGTAGTATTGGTTGCGATTACACCTGCAATCTTAGTTTCTTCGACAATATCAATAATATCAAGCAATTGCTCATCGGTAAGATCTGGAGCAATTTTCAGCAATACTGGTTTTTGCTTTGGCTTCGCCAAATTCTTATTCTGCAAAGTTTGAAGTAATTGAGTAAGCGGTTCTTTTTCCTGTAATGCTCGGAGATTAGGCGTATTAGGAGAACTCACATTGACTACAAAATAATCCACATAATCGTATAAGGCGTCAAAACAAATTTCATAATCTGAAGTAGCATCTTCGTTTAAAGTCACTTTATTTTTTCCGATATTTCCTCCGATAAGAACACCGTTATTTTCTTTTAACCGTTCAACCGCTTCCAGAACACCACCATTATTAAAACCCATTCTATTAATAATTGCCGAATCTTCGACCAAACGGAAAATTCTTTTTTTATCATTTCCGGGTTGTCCTTTTGGAGTAAGTGTCCCTATTTCGATAAATCCGAAACCAAAATTAGACAGTTCCTTATACAAAACTGCATTTTTATCAAAACCTGCAGCTAAACCTACTGGATTTTTAAACTTTAAACCAAAAACTTCGGTTTCTAATCTTTTGTCATTTACTTGATATAAAAATCTAAAAAGTGAAGGAAATCCTGGAATTTTTGAAACTATTCTAATTAACGAAAAAGTAAAGTGATGCACTTTTTCAGGGTCAAAACAAAAAAGAATAGGACGTATAAAAATCTTGTACATAGTTCAAATATTGATTGCCACAAAAGTAAAGAAATGTTTTTAGTTTTAAGGTATAGAAAACCGTATAAAGCCTCCCTTTTGTTAAATTACCCAACAAAATTTTCATCAAACCAAACTCCTTTTCATAAAAAAAAATAAAAAACGACACATAAGCATCGCTTTTTATTTTCACCAACCAATTAACAATTAAATTTACTTTGGCAAAGCAGCATTTATAGCCGCTTTATCTACATATTGTATAACCCGATCCACTTTATCATTCGAATTAAAATGATAATCGGTATGAATCCACTGAGTCATTTCTTTGCCGTTTCTATACTTTGCTGTTGTTTTGTGCCAAGCAAGCAACCAAACTCCTTTAGCCTCGACGCTTTGCGGTTTATTCACCATAATAGGTAAAAACACAGCATCGCTGAATTTTATGGTTTCGATTACATTGGCTCTTCTTTGCTTCCAATAAGAAGCTATTGCGGGTTTTCCAACCAAACTATCTCCGCTATTCCATACATAAACTGCGCTATCGGCATAGATTTCCATCCAACTGTCCATATCGCCTTTTTCCATATCAGCAAGCGTTTTCTTGCCTATTTCTATATACTTAGAATCGGCAAATTCAGCAGGCTTAACAACTGTATCGTCAGTTGCAACTGTCATATCCATTTCTTTGGATTCTTCTTTTTTACAGCTTATAATTAGGAAAAAACAACAAACGATCAATACGGTTTTTTTCATAGCTTAAATATTTAAAAAGAGTTAAAATATCTTAGATTAAGCTATCTCTAGAAAGGGTGTGTAAATTTAATTAAAAAACCAATAAGTTTACATAAATTTTAAAAATAAATTACCTGATTATCAAATTTTTACATTTAAATTTTAACACTAATCGAAAATATCATTTTTCACAATAAAAACAGGTATTTATGTCTTTTTTATAAAATAATCAAATTGGATCAGATAAACTTTGATGTGTTTTTGATGGGATTTTTCAAATCCAAAATGAAGCAGTGTTAAACTATATTTGGAACTCATAGTTTGAATCAAATAAAACCCATTTTATGCTAAAAATAATAACCTTCATCATATTGTGGATTAGCTCACTTTTTTACGCATCACTTTTTGCACAAGTAAGCCCCAAAAGAGGAGTTGCTTATGGAAAACACACCGTCGAAGATTTGAATATTTTAAAACCTGGAATTTCATGGTGGTACAATTGGTCACCTGAACCCGAATGGGCCGTAAATTCAAGTTACGAAAGTCTGGGAGTAGAATTTGTGCCGATGGCTTGGGGAAAAGTAAACAATCCAGATGCTTTTATTGCAACCGTAAAACCAGGAGCTAAATATTTAATGGCCTTCAATGAGCCCAACTTTAATGACGGTTCACGGTTAACTCCTCAAGAAGCCGTAGACGCTTGGCCAAATATTGAAAAAATTGCTGCCGCAAAAGGTCTGGAAATTGTAAGTGCCTCTCCTGCCTATAATGGCCCTTCCAATTATGGTGGATATCAAAGTCCCATTGCCTGGCATGACGAATTCTTCCGCCTTTGTCCAACCTGCAAAGTAGATTATATTGCTTTTCATACCTATGATGATACAGCTGGATCAGTAATTGGAGTTACTGAAGGATTAAAAAAATACAACATCCCAATTTGGGTAACCGAATTTGCCAATAGAGTAATACAATCTGCGACTGATAAAACCAATTTCATGAAACAAATTGTAACTGCTTTTGAAAATGATCCCGACATTTATCGTTATTCTTGGTTCACCTGCAGAGTTTCCGCAAACTGGACCGATATGCTCGAAGGACAGTTACTTGGCGCCAATAGTGGCGAAATTCGAACGATAGGAACTGCCTATCTTAACGTCCCTTATAACGCAAAAAAATGAATGTGCCAGGCAGAATTATAGCCAACAAACATTACCGTCGAAAAGGAACAGGTCTGCAAAACACCTCCGACGGAGGAACAACCCAAAATGTATGTTTTACAGATGCTGGAGATTGGGGAGAATATATGATAAACGTTTCCAAAAACAGTTCGTACCAAATGACTTTTCGAGTAGCCTCCTTAGTTCAAGGGAAATTTGACATCAGTGTGAATGGTATCATTGTAAAAACCGACGAAACTTTTGAACCCACTGGAGCATTACAAACCTACACTGACAAAGTAGTTACAGGAATCAACTTACCACAAGGAGAAAATTACATCCGGATTCTCTATAAATCGCAGTTTAACTTTAATTATATTGATGCAGTTGACGAAAATAATCTTGGAATTAATGACGGAAATTTAGAAAACAATGCGAATGTTTTTTATCCAAATCCTTTCACAAACGAAGCCACATTCCAAATTAAAAACACAACCACCCAACCACTTTTTTTTAAGATCATTGACATGAAAGGTACGGTTTGTTTTTCCAGCAATAATTTTCATACCAATCAAAAAATAACAATTGGTAATTATTTGGCAAGTGGGATTTACACCGTTATTGCTATTTATGGAGATGCACAGAAAACATTCAAAGTGATTAAGAATTAAAAAACAATTCATCACAATTCGGGCATGACCACAAGGGTCAGGCTGTCCATTATATCTTTTCTTTTCCTAAAAAAAGGAAAAGAAAAGGATGCCATTTCCATCCTTCATGCAAACCCATTTCCAAAACAGTATTTTTCTTTCAAAAATAAAATAATCCTATAAAACAGTAAGTAAAACCAGATTATCCTCTTAACGGTATTTAATAGTGTACATTAGCCAAAAAACAATGTCTATAGAACATAAAGTTCAATTGGTTGAAGAATTATTTGACCTTCTAGAGAATGAAATAACTAATTTCAAATCAGAAACAAATTTACATTGTCTTACAGGTTGTGGTCAGTGCTGTTCAAAACCAAACATAGACGCTTCGCCTTTAGAATTTTTCCCATGGGCCTTTTACTTATTTTTGAACGGAAAAGCCGAAGCTGTTTTAGAAGAACTAAATACAAAAACGAATACTTTTTGTCATTTATACCAATCACTTTCAACTACAGACAACAAAAATGGCCGATGTACTGACTATAAATACCGTGGATTAATCTGCAGACTTTTTGGCTATGCCGCCAGTAGCGATAAATATGGCGAGCTACGATTAAACACATGTAAAATCATAAAAGAGAATCAACAGGAAAACTACAACAATACCAAAGTAGCTATTAACAAAGGATTGTATGTTCCTGTTTTCTCGGACTATTATATGCGGTTAACGCAAATTGACCAGAGACTTGGGATAACTTTACTTCCCATCAATGAAGCCTTAAAAATGGCTATTGAAGAAGTTTTGCATTATTACGCTTATAGACCTTTTCCAGGCGGACTTGAAAACATTGCTTAGAATTAAAAATTCACTTGTACGCAATAATCAATATTGCAAAAACAATCGCTTTTTTTCCTAAATTAGTTGAATCAAATAAAAACCAATGAAAAAACTAACCAAGGAAGATATCAGTCAGGAAGTTTTTGACCTGTACGATGACTACGCACACAACAAAATAGAGAGAAGACAATTTATCGAAAAACTGTCCTTATTTGCAATAGGAAGCTTGACTGTCCCATCGCTTCTTAGTTTTATGACTCCTAATTATGTGGATTCTATCACTATCAAACCCGATGACCCAAGAATAAAATCAGAATACATAACCTATCAATCCCCTAAAGGCGGTGGAGCAATCAAAGGGCTTTTGTCACAGCCAACGAAAACCAAAAAAAAATTTCCTGGAATCATTGTCGTTCATGAAAATCGCGGACTGAATCCCTATATTGAAGATGTGGGAAGAAGAGCGGCTACAGAAGGATTTATTACTTTAGCACCAGATGCGTTATCTCCACTAGGAGGCTATCCCGGAAATGATGATGCGGGTAGGGAACTTCAAAAAAAACGTACCCGAGAGGAAATGCTCGAAGACTTTATAGCTGCCTACGAATACCTGAAATCCCATAATGACTGTAATGGCTATGTAGGTGTCGTAGGATTTTGTTTTGGAGGCTGGATTGCCAATATGATGGCGGTTAAAATTCCAACTTTATCTGCGGCGGTACCTTATTACGGAGGACAACCCTCTGCAGTAGAAGCCGAAAACATAACAACACCAATTATGCTGCATTATGCTGCATTAGATACCCGTGTCAATGAAGGCTGGCCAGCTTTTGAAGCCATACTCAAAAAGAACAAAGTCGAACATACCGCTTATTTCTATCCAGGAGTGAACCACGGTTTTCATAACAATACAACTCCTAGGTATGATGAAGCTGCTGCTACTTTATCTTGGACACGAACCTTTGATTTTTTTAAGGAAAAACTAAAAAAGAAATAATTATGAACCTTATAGCAAAAGCAACGATACAGATTCAGAAACCGATTGAAGAAGTTTTTGAAGGAATTGTTAATCCTGAAAAAATGACAAACTATTTCATTTCGGAAAGTAGCGGACGAATGGAAACTGGAAAAGAATTGATTTGGAAATTTCCCGAATTCCCAGTCGAAGTTCCCATAAAAAACATCCAGATTGAAATCAATCATTCGATTTCATATGTTTGGGATCCGAAAACCGTCGTGAAAATCATATTGGAAGAACAACCCGACAAAAGCACCGTTATAAAAGTAACCGAAGACGGAAAAACATACAACGAAGCCAACCTGAAATGGGCTATAGGAAACACCGAAGGTTGGGCAAATTTTCTCGCTTGTATGAAAGCTTATCTCGAATACGGAATACAACTTCGCAAAGGAGCATTTGATTTTATGCGCGAAAATTGAAAATAAAATTAAGTGAAGCAAACAAACTACTGCACATTAACTTAACATAATGCTTAAAAAGAGTTTAGCTTACATAAATTAATGTAATGAAGGCACTACATCTAAATTACAACTAATCAGATAGAGATATGTGTATAGTTTTTAATACAATTGGCTGTCTAAATGATATCCAAAAACAATTAGATAACCACAATATTGATGAATTTTCTTCGGTAGACGAATTAATTAATTTTCAGAAAACTTGTCATTTTACTCAAGAACAAATCATTTTAGAACATACACAGCAAATTGAAAAAGAGAAAATTATTCTTTATAAAGAAATAACTGAATTAAAAGACAACATTTCAACAAGAAAACGAGAGCTCCAAGAGTATTATAAAGAACGTCTTCTATATTTAGACCGACAAATCGAAAACTTACCAATACCCGATTCCAAAGCCATTCCAATTTTAAAAGATTACTATTTAAACCTAATTATTTGGCTGAATATATGGTTTACCCAAATTAAGCATTTCTTAAAAATTTTCTTCATATCACAACAATCGAATAAATTTCTTTCTAAAAAAAATAACCGTTTAAATTATATAACGACAAACTTCACTGAGGCAGTAAATCAAAACAGTTCAGCCCAATTACAAATATTACAGCAAAAAATAACAATAATTAATGAGATCAACAATTCAATTTATGGAGCTATCGGGGAGCAAAAAGTTGTAAATATTTTGAAGAACTTATCTGATGATTATATACTGATAAATGATTTCATTTGTTCATTTCAAACTCCAATATATAATCGAAAAGAAAATGATTATATAAAATCTATTCAAATTGACCATCTTCTAGTCTCTCCTTCCGGTATATTTATAATTGAAACAAAAAACTGGAGCGAACATACAATTAACAATCTAAATCTGCATTCTCCTGTTCAACAAGTAAAAAGGACAAATTTTGCATTGTTCAAAATTTTAGCTGATGAAATAAAGAACTTAAACTTAAGGAAACATAATTGGGGGGATAGAAAAATTCCGATAAGAAATCTTATTGTTTTTATTAACAACAAACCCATTGAAGAGTTTCAATTTGTAAAGATTTTATCTTTAACACAGCTATTATCACATATTGAGTACTTTAAACCAAGTTTTTCTTTTAATGAAACCCAAATGATTGCAGACTTTTTATTCAAGATTTCAGATAAAAGGAAACAATCTAATTTAATTATCCAATAGTTGCTATTACAAGTAAATTTATGCAAAGTAGCAACCCCACAAAAATCCAATAAAAAACAAAAAAGCTCCATAATTGGAGCTTTTTTTATATCAAAATTTGAGATTATTACTTACTCAAATACATTTTTCTTCTAGAGTACAATTCGTAGAATTGGTCGTCTTTCAAGTCATCAATAAACAAGATGCTTTCTCCTGTTGATTTCATCTCTGGTCCTAATGCTTTGTTCACATTTTGGAACTTACTGAAAGAGAAAACAGGTTGTTTGATGGCATATCCTTTTAATTGCGGATTGAAATCAAAATCAGTTACTTTATTGTGTCCTAACATTACTTTTGTAGCATAGTTCACATAAGGTTCTCCATAAGCTTTTGCAATAAATGGAACCGTACGAGACGCTCTAGGATTTGCCTCAATAATATAAACCGTATCGTCTTTTATTGCAAACTGAATATTGATCAAACCTACCGTTTTTAAAGCTTTGGCAATTTTATGCGTGTGATCTTTTATCTGTTGCATTACAAATTCACCCAAGTTGAAAGGTGGTAAAGTAGCATTACTGTCCCCAGAGTGTACTCCACAAGGCTCAATATGCTCCATTATACCTATAATATAAACATTACCATCAGCATCACAAATCGCATCCGCTTCGGCTTCGATAGCTCCAGCCAAATAATGGTCTAAAAGCAATTTATTTCCAGGAATTGTTTTCAATAAATTGATTACATGCTCCTCTAATTCTTGTTTGTTGATTACAATTTTCATTCCTTGACCTCCTAAAACATAAGAAGGACGAATCAATAAAGGGAAGTCTAAAGTATCTGCTAATGCCGAAGCCTCGTCTGCAGTTTCTGCAATTCCAAATTGCGGGAAAGGAATTTTTAATTCTGTCAACAATTCAGAGAAACGTCCTCTGTCTTCTGCTAAATCGAGAGCATCAAAACTAGTTCCGATGATTTTTACTCCGTATTTAGACAATTTTTCAGCCAATTTCAAAGCCGTTTGACCTCCTAATTGTACGATTACGCCTTCCGGTTTTTCGTGTTGAATAATGTCATAAATATGTTCCCAGAATACAGGCTCAAAATACAATTTATCGGCTGTATCAAAATCAGTCGAAACCGTTTCAGGATTACAGTTAATCATGATGGTTTCATAACCACATTCTTTGGCTGCCAAAACTCCATGCACACATGAATAATCAAACTCGATTCCTTGTCCAATTCGGTTTGGTCCAGACCCTAGTACTATAATTTTCTTTTTATCAGTTACAATACTTTCATTGTCCACATAACGTTCTCCGTTTGCTTTCTCAATTTCAGCCTCAAAAGTAGAGTAATAATAAGGTGTTTTTGCTTTAAATTCTGCCGCACAAGTATCAACTAGTTTAAAAACACGGTTGATATCCATTGTCATACGCAAAGCATGAACTTCACTTTCCATACAATTTATCATGTGAGCAATTTGTCTGTCGGCAAATCCTTTTTGTTTTGCTTCAAGTAAGAGTTCTTTAGGTAAATTAGAAATCTTATAGTTTGAAATTTCTTTCTCTAATGTATAAAGCTCTTCGTATTGTTTCAAGAACCACATATCAATTTTTGTGATTTCGTGAATACGACTCAATGGAATTCCCATTGCGATTGCATCATAAATTACAAAAACACGATCCCAACTTGCAAAAGTCAGTTTCTCGATAATTTGCTCGTAGTTTGTATATCCTTTTCCGTCGGCACCTAAACCATTCCTTTTTATTTCCAATGATTGAGTCGCTTTATGCAAAGCTTCTTGGAACGAACGTCCAATCCCCATTACCTCACCTACCGATTTCATTTGAAGTCCCAAAGTTCTGTCAGCTCCTTCAAATTTATCAAAGTTCCAACGTGGTATTTTTACGATTACATAATCCAAAGTCGGCTCGAATAAAGCTGAAGTTGATTTTGTAATTTGATTTTGTAATTCGTCAAGGTTGTATCCTAAAGCCAGTTTAGAAGCAATTTTTGCAATTGGGTAACCTGTCGCTTTTGAAGCCAAAGCTGATGAACGAGACACACGAGGATTGATTTCGATAGCCACGATATCTTCTTTTTCATCTGGAGAAACAGCAAACTGAACGTTACATCCTCCCGCAAAATTTCCGATACTTCTCATCATTAAGATGGCGTAATCACGTAATTTTTGGAATGTTGTATCCGACAAAGTCATTGCTGGTGCAACAGTAATCGAATCTCCAGTATGAATTCCCATTGGATCCATATTTTCGATAGAACAGATAATCACAACATTATCGTTCTTATCTCTCAACAACTCCAATTCATATTCTTTCCAA
Organism: Flavobacterium sp. A45; assembly: GCF_002001005.1. Lineage (GTDB taxonomy): Bacteria > Bacteroidota > Bacteroidia > Flavobacteriales > Flavobacteriaceae > Flavobacterium. The sequence goes on along the minus strand of NZ_MUNX01000099.1, from coordinate 99,032 downwards.
CCTATCAAAGCTTTGTCAATCAAAACTTCATGAATTGGAGACATTTCCAATCCGTAGGTTAGTTTTTCGTCAAATTCTTCTTTCGTATGTACAAAAGCAGCTCCAGTTCCTCCAAGTGTAAACGAAGGACGAATTACTAATGGAAATCCAAATTCCTGTGCAATTTCTTTTCCTTCTAAGAAAGAAGTAGCCGTTTTTGCAGGTGCAGTAGGAACATTTATTTTTTGAAGCAATTGTTTAAATTGCTCTCTGTCTTCGGTAATATTAATGGCATTAACATCAACACCAATCATTCTTACTCCAAAATCTTGCCAAATTCCTTTTTCGTCTGCTTCCAAACATAAATTCAAAGCCGTTTGTCCTCCCATGGTTGGAAGTACGGCATCAATCTGAGGATGTGCTTTAAGAATCTCAATAATAGACTTAGTCGTTAACGGTTTCAAATAAACATGATCCGCCATAGAAGGATCCGTCATAATTGTCGCAGGATTCGAATTGATTAAGATTACTTCAATCCCTTCTTCACGTATAGAACGTGCTGATTGTGAACCTGCATAATCAAATTCACATGCTTGACCAATAACTATCGGACCTGAACCTATTATTAAAACTGATTTTATAGATGTATCTTTTGGCATTTTATTATGTATTGTAGTTGTTGTTGTTTTTTATCACTTAAAATTTGAAATTTGTTAGAAAAACTCGAATTTCAAACTTAATACAGCAGTACCGCTTGGGTATAAAAAAAGGCGATACTAAAAAAAGTAACGCCTTATAGATGTTTATTCAAACATTATTTTTTGTGTCTTGGTTCAGAAGAAACAGTCAATTTATGTCTTCCTTTAGCTCTTCTACGCGCTAGAACTTTTCTTCCATTAGCAGAAGCCATTCTATCCATAAATCCGTGTTTATTTCTTCTTTTTCTTTTCGATGGTTGAAACGTTCTTTTGCTCATTGCTTTGTATGTTTAAAAATCTTAATTAAGTATCTATTTATTTTTGAATAACCGTTATTCTAAAACCGAGTGCAAATATACAAAGACTTTTTTTTCTGGCAAGCAGTTTTTAAAAAATATTTTTAAATCCTTTTACTATCTTTGCAACCTTAAATCTTTATACATTATGTTTCACAAAAATATTAAATTTATTATCGCTGGACTTCTTATAGTCGCTGGTATTTATCTGATTACTGACAACTACACAGGTAACGGAATCTTCCTTATTTTATTATCCGCAATCCCAATTTTTTTATATTTCAAAAACGAGTTTATCCTGCTTGCCTTCTTAAAACTAAGAAAACAAGACTTTGAAGGTGCAAAAAAATGGTTAGCATACATCAAAAATCCCGAAACAGCTTTGGTTAGAAAACAACAAGGATACTTCAATTATTTGCATGGAATTATGCTTTCGCAAACAAACATTAACCAAGCAGAAAAATATTTCAAAAAAGCAATTGAGCTAGGATTATCAATGGATATGGACTTGGCAGTTGCAAAATTGAACTTAGCTGGTGTTGCAATGACCCGCAGAAGAAAATTGGAAGCAACCTCTTTATTAAACGAAGCAAAAAAATTAGACAAGCAAAACATGCTTAAAGAACAAATTGCCATGATGAAAGAACAGATGAAAAAAATATAAACACTAAGTTTAAAATACTTTTTTATCATATTACAAAAAGTCATTCTAGTTTAGGATGACTTTTTTTTGCCTAATAATTTTTACTAAAAATAAAATTACTACAATAAATGAGTGTATAAAAAACACAACATAAAATTTTAGCCCACTTATTTTATCATTTTAAAAAAAATATTCTAGTTTTAGGATGACTTTATTTACGCCATAAGTATTACATCGGATTAATATGCTATTCAACGTTATTTTTACATTATTAAATACAAACCAAATACTTTAGCTAATCGTTTTATAATTAATGATTTATGCGTAGATTTTTACTTACACTAATTTTATCATTATCCTTCACGGCATCTTATTGCCAAGATACAATTATGTACCTAACTGATGCCATAAAAGAAAACATTAATCCTTATAAAAGAGCAAGCAATATAGCTTACGAAAAAAGAAATATTGAAGAAGGTAAAAACCTTTTTGATTCCTTAGTAAAAACCAAACTCATCGGAACAAAATTTGATGATTTCAGCTTGAAAGTTTACAAAGAAAAAAACGTAAAAATTAACCGAATCTCCAAACCTATTTTCATTATCACCTATGCTTCATGGCTTGTTATCCCAAAGGGGGAGATTCCCGCTTTGAACATACTAGCCAAAGAACATCGCGATGACATGCAGATTATAGTAGTGTTTTGGGATAAAAAAAATGATTTAAAAAATATCGCTTACAAGTTTAGTGACAACATTAAGGTATGCTACGCTAATGAATATTACGCCAAGGACTCCCATATTGTCGCAACCATCAAGCATACTTTAGGCTTTCCAACCTCGATTTTTGTTGATGAAAATAAAAATGTCGTAAACATCAAGCATTTTGAAAGTAAAACAAAAATAAAGACTCCAATTAAAGAAGCCATAATTACCAGCTACAATTACTTCAGCAAAGACATTAATGAAAATCTCATGAAATCATTATCCAGCAAAAAAAGCTTTACCACTAATTAATTGCTTTTCCAACATGGCTTACTGTAGTTAGGTTATAATTATTTGCCATCATAATATTGATCTAGAATAATTTTAGGCAAATTTTCATTCAACCATTTGCATTTCATCAAAATCATCACGTGAGTACCTCCTTTGACAATTAAGCAATTAGAAATGTTTTTAATTGGAAAAACGTCGTCTGCATCTCCGTGAATATGTATAACATTTTGATCCGCAACCGTTCTATCCCACAAAACAACTTGCTCAATTGCCCAATCCAAATATCGTTTATCTCGCACCGAAAGAAATTTTTCATACAACTTAAGTCTTTCATTTACTTTTTTTCCAAAAGAAAATTTAGCCAGACTTTCTATATTTTGAACTAAACTTATTGGTATTAGTTTATAAGCTTTCGTACTTTTGGCTACCATCATTCTTTTAGGGAACTCCAAATTACTTTTTACGCTGGAAATAATTATAACTTTACGCACCTCAATAAAACGTACCATTTCCTGAACCAAAATACCTCCAAAAGAAACTCCTATCAAAACCGGATTTTCATGTTTAATCTTTTCTGTCATCCGTCTGGCATAATCTTGCAAAGATTCTTTTTCCAATGGAATTTCCCATTCCAAAAAAAACATTTCAAATTCTAACTCAGGAAGCTTTATCCTTTCAAAAATAGAAACGCTAGCCGCCAAACCTGGCATAAAATAAACTGGAATTTTATTCATAACTAATTAAATATTAACTGCACAATTATTATAATACACCGTTTTAAAATTAATTATTTTATTCCCATTTACAGCCTACTTGAACATCTATTTCAAATTTAAAACAAGATCTAAAAACAATTCACAGTCACTAATCCAAGCTTTTTGAAAATTCAGTTTTGCAAGTTAATCCAAAAAACATTTGTATCTGATTATCAAATCATTACCTTTGCACATTATGTAGCAAATTCGACACTTTCAAATTATTTCAACAATAATTTAAAAGCACCTTTTAAAAGATAAAACTTATTAAAGAATAATTTTAACACCTTATACACTACTTAAAACACAAAACAGCTCATCATTTGCATCAATACAACCAAAAAAATGGAAACTATCATAAAATTAGAGATTAAAGACAATGCTTTTGCTCGACAATTTGAAACAAAAGTTGAAACTGGAATTGTTTCTGTTGAATATTCTTTTCAGGAGAAAAAAATATTTTTGACCAAAATAAACACTCCTGAGGGCTATAATGACGAGGAGCTCCTTTCTAATTTCCTAAAGAACATCATGGAAACTGCTATTGAAAAAAAATTAAAAGTAGTTCCTATTCTTCCTAAAATTGTTACTTTCTTTAAAAAAAATCCAATCTACAAAGAATTGCTTCCACCTGGAATACGCATATAAAAACATTCATTTAAAACAAAAAAAAGCAGGAGTTTAATTTCTCCTACTTTTTTCGTTTTAATAAGAAATTTAAAATTTACTTTTCAATTTCTTTCATACTATCCATTTTCTTGTGAGCCAAGAAACCGGTAATATCTTCAAAATGTTCTACAACACGTTTGTTACCAAATTCGAAAACTTTTGTAGCCAATCCGTCAAGGAAATCACGATCGTGAGAAACTAAAATTAAAGTCCCGTCAAAATCACGCAAAGCATCCTTGATAATATCTTTGGTTTTCATATCCAAGTGATTTGAAGGCTCATCCAGAATTAACAAATTCACTGGCTCCAACAATAATTTAATCATTGCCAAACGTGTTTTTTCACCTCCAGAAAGCACTTTAACTTTCTTAGTAATATCATCTCCATGAAACATGAAAGCTCCAAGGATATTTTTTATTTGCGTTCTTACATCACCAACCGCAATATCGTCTATGGTTTCAAAAATAGTTGCATTTTCATCCAATAAGGCCGCTTGATTTTGAGCAAAATACCCAATTTGAGAATTATGCCCAATTTCTACCGAACCGCTGTCAGGAGCAAATTCCTTCATGATAGCCTTGATCATTGTTGACTTTCCTTCTCCATTTTTCCCAACAAAAGCTACTTTTTGCCCTCTCTCAATAACAATATTAGCATCTTTGAAAACCACGTGATCTCCATAGGATTTAGACATATCTTTTACAATAACAGGATATTGTCCAGAACGAGCTGCAGGAGGAAATTTTAATTTCAATGCCGAAGTATCTACTTCATCAACCTGAACAATAACTAATTTTTCAAGCATTTTAACTCGAGACTGAACCGCATCAGTTTTAGAAAATGTCCCTTTGAATCGATCAATAAAAGCTCGGTTATCTGCAATCATTTTTTGTTGCTCATCATACGCTTTTTGCTGATGCAGACGACGGTCTTTTCTCAACTCTAAATAATGAGTATACTTTGCTTTGTAATCATAAATACGTCCCATTGTCACTTCAATAGTTCGATTTGTAATATTATCTACAAAAGCTCTATCGTGCGAAATAACCACAACCGCTTTAGCCGAATTGATCAAGAAATCTTCTAACCATTGAATACTTTCAATATCCATGTGATTGGTAGGCTCATCCAGCAAAATTAAATCGGGTTTTTGTAAAAGTATTTTAGCCAATTCGATTCGCATTCTCCAACCTCCGGAAAACTCTGAAGTTTGGCGTGTAAAATCTTCACGAACAAAACCAAGACCCATTAAAATTTTCTCTACTTCAGCTTCATAATTTACCTCCTCAATGGCATAATATTTTTCGCTTAAATCAGAAACTCTTTCGATCAATTTCATATACGCATCACTTTCATAATCGGTACGAATAGTCAATTGCTCATTAATTTCATCTATTTCGGATTTCATACTGAAGATTTCACCAAAAGCTTTAGATGCTTCTTCCATTACCGTAGCGCCATCGGTGGTCAATAAATGCTGTGGTAAATAAGCAACAACAGCTTCTTTTGGCACAGAAACATTTCCAGTAGAAGGTTTGCCTTGTCCTGCAATAATCTTTAATAGCGTTGATTTACCAGCGCCATTTTTACCCATAAGGGCAATTTTATCATTTTCATTTATTGCAAAAGAAACATCACTAAAAAGTGTGGTACCTCCAAATTGAACCGAAATATCGTTAATTGTAATCATTTAGATTTTTAGATTATTAGACTACTTAGATTATTAGATCCCCTAGCCGTTATTTTTTGAAGGTGCAAAGATAGATTAATTAAATAATTGGACAACACAATTAGATTCATAGACTTCTTAGATTTTTATTAAAACTAAAAATTCGATAATTTGCATAGTAGTTTATACAAATTATCGAATCCATAAAAAATTCTAGAAGTCTAAAATTTTAACTATCCCAGAGCTATTCTTTTCTCCATTTTTTTGACTCCTCAAAAATATGCTCCAAAATAGCCGCTTCTTTCTCATCAAACTCTATATTTCTGCGGCTCATAACTAATCTTGCCGTTTCAAAAGCTTTCTTGGTCACATAAGTGGCAAATCCTGCTGCTCCTCCCCAAGAGAAACTTGGAACAAAGTTGCGTGGAAAACCACTTCCAAAAATATTGGCACTCACTCCTACCACCGTTCCTGTATTGAACATGGTATTGATTCCGCATTTACTATGATCCCCCATCATTAATCCACAAAATTGAAGACCTGTTTTGGCAAAACCTTCGGTTTCATAGCTCCACAATTTTACTTCTTCATAATTATTTTTCAAATTAGAATTATTACTGTCGGCACCAATATTACACCATTCCCCCAAGACCGAATCTCCAAGAAATCCATCATGTCCTTTATTAGAATATGCAAAAAGCACTGAGTTTTTAACCTCACCACCAATTCTGGAATAAGGACCAACGGTTGTTGCACCATAAACTTTAGCTCCCATTTTTACCTGCGCATTTTCGCATAAAGCAAATGGTCCGCGAATGATAGACCCTTCCATTATTTCAGAATCTTTACCTATATATATAGGCCCACTTGAAGCATTCAGGGTAACAAACTCCAATTTGGCTCCTTCTTCAATAAAAATATTTTCAGGTGCAATTACATTTACACTTTTTGGTATCGGCTGTGATTTTCTGTCTTCTGTCAAAAACTCAAAATCTTCACGAATTGCAATATCATTTTTGGAAAAAATATCCCACGTATTCTCAATAGTGATACAATCATCATTGTATTCCAGAATCTCATAAGTATCAAAATCTACTGATTCCTGTTCGTCATTTGTATAAAAAGCAATAACATCATCCCCTTTAAAAATAGCTTGGTTAGCTCTAAGATTACTAACCATTTCCGCCAAAACAGTATTTGGCAAAAAAGAAGCATTAATCATTACATTTTCCTCCAACTCTACCATTGGAAATTTCTCTGATAAATATTCCTCAGTTACTGTTGTCGTGGTAGACCCCAAATATGCTTCCCATTTTTGGCGAATTGTCATAATACCAACAAGAATATCGGCAACAGGACGTGTAAAAGTAAAGGGCAACAAAGCATTTCGAGCGGGACCGTCAAAAAGTATGTAGTTCATAAATTAAATTGTAAATTGTTAAAATGTGATTTGGTTATCACCGCAAAGTTACAACTATTTTTAAATGTTTAGAGGAGTAAGGAATCCCATACGAAAAGAATACGAGACAAATTTCCATAAAAAAAGCCCCGCAAAATGCGAGGCTTTAGTGTATTTGAAAACAAGTTAAAATTATTTAACGTGTTTAGCGTATTTAGTTTTGAATTTATCAATACGTCCTGCAGTATCAATAAGTTTAGATTTACCTGTGTAAAAAGGGTGAGAAGTTCTAGAAATCTCCATTTTTACAACTGGATATTCAACACCTTCGTGTATAATAGTTTCTTTAGTATCAGCAGTAGATTTAGTGATAAAAACATCTTCATTTGACATGTCTTTAAAAGCAACTAATCTGTAGTTTTCTGGGTGTACACCTTTTTTCATCTTGAATCTTTTTTATTTGTTAATCATAACTTGTCTTGAAGCTTTTCTTCTAACAGAAAAGGTATAAACACGCTATAACTTTTTGTTTTACAATATTATTTTGAGTTTGCAAATTTACACTTATTTTTCAATATACAAACCTTTGTTCAACTTTTTTTATATAGACTTAAAAATCATTTTTTACACGCCATTATATTGGGAATTGTTATATTTGTGAATTAATTTTAAAACATATAGAAATATGATTAATGAAGCCATTAAAAAGAACGGGATTACTTACGGAATTACCTTAGGTGTTATTTTAGCATTAATTACAGCTACGATGTATACAATTGACTTGAAATTATTTGTTTCTGGCTGGATAGGAGCATCAACATTTGTTATTTACTTGGTTATTGGTATTTTTTTACTTGTAAAAACAAAAAAAGATCTTAATGGTTTTCTCTCCTTTAAAGATGCATTCACTACTTATTTTATTGCCGTTTTAGCTGCTCTTTTAATTTCAACATTATTCAGTATTTTATTATTTAACGTAATTGACCCAGAGGCAAAAGATACTATAAGCGAATACCTTATAAAATATATGGCTGAAACGTTACAAAAATTTGGAACACCAGCCTCTGCAGTAAATGAAGCATTAGCAAAAATGAGAGAAACCAGTCCTTTTTCAACTTTAGAACAACTAAAAGGATTAGTTTTCAGTCTTGCACTTTACTCCATTTTAGGGTTAATTTTAGCAGCCTTTTTTAAAAGCAAAACTACACAAGAATAAAAATTTAAATGAATTTATCTATACTTATACCGCTTCTTAACGAAGAGGAATCCTTACAAGAGTTGTACACTTGGATCATTTCGATAATGAAATCTAACAATTACAGTTACGAGATCATTTTTCTAGATGACGGAAGTACAGATGAATCCTGGAATATTATATCCGGATTTGCCAATGAGAATCCCAATGTAAAAGGGATTCAGTTCATGAAAAATTTCGGAAAATCTCAAGCTTTACATGCTGGTTTTGCTAAGGCAAAAGGTGATGTAATCATCACTATGGATGCCGATTTACAGGACAGTCCGGACGAGATTCCTGGTTTGTACGAAATGATTACCAAAGAAAAATACGACTTAGTTTCGGGTTGGAAAAAGAAACGTTACGACTCTGTTGTAGCCAAAAATCTTCCTTCTAAATTATTTAATTGGGCAGCCAGAAAAACATCTGGAGTTGAATTGAATGATTTTAACTGTGGACTGAAAGCATACAAAAATGTTGTGGTAAAAAATATTGAAGTATCTGGTGAAATGCACCGATATATTCCTGTTTTGGCCAAAAATGCTGGTTTCGGAAAAATTGGAGAAAAAATAGTGCAACACCAAGCGAGAAAATATGGTGAAACCAAATTTGGAATGGAACGTTTCATAAATGGTTTCTTGGACTTGATAACGATTTGGTTTCTTTCCCGATTTGGAAAAAGACCAATGCATTTATTCGGCGCAATAGGTTCTTTTATGTTTATTCTTGGATTTTTATTGGCTGGTTATATTGGAGTTTCAAAACTATATCATATGTATATGGGAATGAAATATAGCTTAGTTACAAGCAATCCCTGGTTTTTCATTGCATTGACAACAATGGTTTTGGGAACACAATTGTTTTTGGCAGGATTTCTGGGAGAAATTATTTTGAGAACCAAAAACAACGAGGAACGTTACAAGGTTTCGACTGAGGTTAATTTTTAATTTTTTTCTTGTCTTTATAAAAACAACTTACTGAATTGAATATAAAAACTAAATTTCTCGCTTTACGGGTCTAGCCCTGATAGTAGCGACATCTTTTTTTTGATTTCTTTAGACAAGAAAAGATATAGCGAATAGCAGGACACGAACGAAGTGAACTGACGAAGTAAATAGCTCCTCGATTTGACAAAGCAGATTAACAACATAAACTAAATATAAAATGCATATACCGCAAAACATTTTAGACGCAGTAAACGAATGGTTGACACCAACATTTGACAACGAAACACATGTAGCAATCAAAGAATTAATGACTACTTCACCAAAAGAATTGGAAGAGAGTTTTTATAAAAATTTGGAGTTTGGAACTGGAGGTATGCGTGGTGTAATGGGAGTTGGAAACAACCGAATCAACAAATATACCCTTGGGAAAAGTACTCAAGGACTTTCTGATTATTTGAAAATTGCTTTTCCGAACCAACCTTTGAAAACTGTTATAGCTTTTGACTGTCGCCATAACAGTCAATCATTGGCCAAAGTGGTTGCTGATGTTTTCTCTGCAAATGGAATTCAGGTTTATTTGTTTTCGGACTTGAGACCTACTCCAGAATTGTCTTTTGCGCTTAAATATTTAGGTTGTCAATGTGGCATTGTACTAACAGCATCACATAATCCCCCAGAATACAACGGTTACAAAGTATATTGGGAAGATGGTGGACAAATTGTTCCTCCGCAAGACGGAGCTATTATTGATATTATTGAAAATTTAAATTACAACGAAATCAAATTTTCGGCAGATGAAAGTTTGATTAAATATATAGATACCGAAATTGATGAAGCTTTTGTAAAATCGTCTGTTGAAAATGCAAGTTTCAACACTCCAAAGGAAGCTAAAGACAACTTAAACATTGTTTTCACTTCTTTGCACGGAACTTCAATCATGTCTGTTCCTGCAACTTTGGAAAAGGCAGGTTACACCAATGTGAACATCGTTCCAGAACAAGCTAAACCAGATGGAAATTTTCCAACTGTAAAATCACCAAACCCAGAAGAGCCGGAAGCATTGACAATGGCACTTGCCTTGGCGGATAAACTGAACGCCGATATAGTTGTAGGTACCGACCCAGATTGTGATCGTTTGGGAGTTGCTGTTCGAAACAACGAAGGCAAAATGATCTTGTTGAACGGAAATCAAACCATGATTTTGATGACGGCTTTCCTATTGGAACAATGGAAAAAAGCTGGCAAGATAAACGGAAAACAATTTGTGGGTTCTACCATCGTTTCTACTCCAATGATTATGGAACTCGCTACAGCTTATGGTGTAGAATGCAAAGTAGGATTAACTGGCTTCAAATGGATTGCCAAAATGATTAAAGATTTTCCAGAACTGCAATTTATTGGTGGTGGAGAAGAAAGTTTTGGATACATGGTTGGTGATGCTGTTCGTGATAAAGATGCTGTTGCTGCTACTTTGTTGATTTGCGAAGTTGCGGCACAGGCCAAAGCTAAAGGAAGTTCTGTTTACAACACCTTACTACAATATTATGTAGATTTTGGATTTTACAAAGAGCATTTGGTTTCTATTACCAAAAAAGGAATGGAAGGATTGGCCGAAATCAATCAGATGATGATTTCCTTACGCGAAAATCCATTGAAAGAAATCAATGGTCAAAGAGTCGTAATGGTCGAAGACTACAAATCATCGATAGCCAAAAACTTATTTACAGGCGAAGAAGAAACTATGGATATGCCAAAATCGGATGTATTGATTTACTATACCGAAGATGGTTCTAAAATATGTGCCAGACCAAGTGGAACTGAGCCTAAAATTAAATTTTATATCAGCGTAAAAACAGAATTAGACAGCGTTGCCAATTTTACCAAAGTTGAGGAAATCTTAAACGAAAAGATTAAAAACATAATTACAGCAATGCAGTTGAGCTAATGAACAATTTTAAAAGAATATTTCCTTTTGTAATTCCGTATAAAAAGTATGCCTATATGAACATTTTTTTCAATGTTCTATACGCCCTCTTTAGTACACTTTCTTTTGTTTCCTTGATTCCGATGATGCAGGTTTTATTTGATCAAACTAAAAGAAATACTGAAATGCCGGTTTATAAAGGAATATGGGAACTCAAAAAATATGGTGAGGAATATTTAAGTTATTACATTACCCACACCACTGATACATTTGGTGTAGGACGTACTTTAACTATAATGGTCGCTATAATCATATCAATCTTTTTATTAAAAAATTTATGTGATTATCTAGCGATGTTTTTCATCACTTTTTTACGAAATGGAATTTTGAGAGACATGCGAAATGCCATGTACAAAAAGACAATTGAATTGCCATTGGCTTTCTATTCTGAAAAAAGAAAAGGTGATGTTATTTCTAGGATTTCGGGAGATGTCAATGAAGTTCAAACTTCCTTCTTGTCTATTCTGGAACTTATTGTAAAAGAGCCTCTGACTATTGTTTTTACTTTAATAACAATGGTTACGATCAGTACCCAATTAACACTTTTTGTATTTATTTTTATCCCCATTTCGGGTTATGTTATTTCCCTTATTGGAAAACAATTAAAAAAGAAATCAACCAGAGCACAAGAAGAACAAGGAATCTTTTTATCGACCATTGAAGAAACAATGGGAGGATTAAAAGTAGTAAAAGGATATAATTCCGAGAATTATTTCAACCGCGTTTTTCAAGAATCGACTCAACGTTTTTTTCTTTTATCGAATAGTATTGGTAATCGTCAAAACTTAGCTTCTCCGGCCAGTGAATTCATGGGAATTATGGTTATTGCCATTTTGCTTTGGTATGGAGGGCATATGGTTTTAATAGACAAAACACTGAATGGCGCTTCTTTCATCGCTTATATGGGATTGGCTTACAACATCCTGACTCCCGCAAAATCTATTTCGAAAGCATCCTATGCAATCAAAAGAGGAAATGCAGCTGCAGAACGTGTTTTAGAAATCTTGGATCAAGAAAATCCAATCACCAGTAAAATTGACGCTGTAGAAAAAAATACTTTCGATTCTGAAATTGAAATTCAAAACATCAACTTTAAATACGAAGATGAAAATGTATTAAAGCATTTTTCACTTACCGTAAAAAAAGGTCAAACTGTTGCGCTTGTGGGACAATCAGGAAGCGGAAAAAGTACTATTGCCAATTTGCTAACCCGCTTTTACGATGTAAATGAAGGGAGCATAGCTATCGACGGTGTTGCTATAAAAGATTTGAATTTGCAATCACTTCGTGGATTAATGGGATTGGTGACACAAGACAGTATTTTATTTAATGATACCATAAAAGCTAATATATCCTTAGGAAAACTTGATGCAACTGACGAGGAAATCATCGAAGCCCTAAAAATAGCGAATGCCTACGAATTTGTACAAGAACTCCCAAAAGGTATTTACACCAACATTGGCGACAGCGGAAACAAACTTTCCGGAGGGCAAAAACAAAGACTTTCTATTGCCCGCGCCGTGTTAAAAAACCCTCCAATCATGATTCTGGATGAAGCTACATCTGCTTTGGACACGGAAAGTGAAAAATTTGTACAAGTGGCTCTTGAAAATATGATGCAAAACAGAACTTCTATTGTAATCGCACATCGTCTTTCGACCATACAAAAGGCAGATGTTATTGTGGTTATGAAAAAAGGAAAAATTGTGGAGCAAGGAAAACACGAAGAACTTATCGCTTTGGATGGCACTTATAACAAATTGGTAACGATGCAAAGTTTTGAATCATAATTTAGATTAGTAATTTAGATTTCTAATGACTTCCCCTATATAATTCTAATTATGTATCTAAACAATCCTAACATAAAACTTCCACAAGATTCAGATACCATTGTATGGAAATATCTGGACTTGTCGAAGTTTTTGGATTTATTGCTTTCGCGAAAATTATTCATGTCCCGATCGGATAAATTTGAAGATCAATACGAAGGTACTTTTAGCGAACCTACATTTGAGGAAATCAAAAAACTTTCGATAGACAATCCTGACTTTTTAAATTACTACAAAACGCATCGGGAGAAAGTCGCTATCAGCAGTTGGCATATTAATGAATACGAATCATTTGCCATGTGGCAAATTTTTACCCAAAACAGTGAAGGACTGGCCATACAATCTACAGTAAAAAGACTTCAGGATGCCTTGATTCCCGAAAAAAATTACAAGCAGTATATTGGAGAAGTCAATTATATCGATTACAAAAAAGAATATATTCCGTTTGACGATTTGTTTTTCCCTTTTTTGTTCAAACGAAAAAGTTTTCAATACGAACGTGAGGTACGAATCATTACCGATGTGACCGAGAATACCATCAAATTAAATGATGGCCTAAAAATAAATGTGGATATTACCCAATTGATTGAAAAAATATACATCCATCCCAAATCCGAGAATTGGTATAAAAACTTGGTAATTCAGTTGGTAACGCAACTGGGTTTTGATTTTGAAATAGAAAAATCCGATTTGGAAAGCGATATTTTGATTTAGCTTTTTATATTGGATTATAGCTCTCTACTTTCCAGTCTTTATTAGCCAAATCGATGTAATTATAATGCACTACATCTTTACTGTCAAATTTCCCGTTTTTATTGGTGTCTTCAACAGTTCTAAAGTACAAACGATTTTGAGATTCAATTAGATTCCAATCAATCAATTCCTGAAAATCAGCTGAAACTTTGGTTAATTTATCTCCACTAATTTTGCTTAAATACAATGTTGTGATATCACTTACATCGAGTTTTCCGTCTTTATTGGTATCCAAATCCATCATCGAATACACCATAATTTGCTTGTTAATTTTATCGGAAACTGTTTTTAAGTACGTTGCAGTTTGAATCAAAACAGGTTTGTCTGTTAATGCTTTTATAGAATCTGAACCTATTCTTTGAAATTTAAGATTTTGTAAATATCCTGTAATTTCATACTCGGAAGCATTTGATATAGTAAAACTCAAATCATTCACACTCGAAGAACCGTATCTGTTTTTGGAGCCTTTTTCATAAACACTCAAATCACCTACTGGATGGATTAAATAATCAGTCCCCGTCATCTGTATTGGTAAATCTGCAATTTTTATTTGGGTAGAATCAGCTTTGGTGAGTTCTCTCCCAACTTTTGAAGCATCGTAAGTCACTTTCGGCTTTTCAATTTCTTCTTTACAGCTTGCTAAAAGCAAAAGCGAAATCCCAATATAGACAAAACGTGATGTTCTCATAATAATTCTAGTATTAAAAAATAAACTCAAATGTAATCATTTTTAAAAACGGAAAGGAAATATACAACAGATTTATTAATTCTGGTAATCCCGAAAAAACAGGCTACAATCTCATATTTAACTTCAAGTTAAAAACTCGGGTGGTCATATAATTTGGAATCGCATATTCTGTTTTGGTATATACATCACGAACCCAAGTATTGGTAATGGCATTTTGATTATCAAAAAGATTAAAAATTTCAAAACCCAAAGATAGCTCTTTAAAATTCTTAAAAAATTTCTTTTTGGACATCCCGACCTTTTGATCAATAAAGACTTTTGAAAACCCAACATCAACTCGTCGATAATCGTTCAATCTGTTTTGGTACAAATAGGGATCTGCATAAGCGGGTGAACCACCAGGCAATCCAGTATTGTAAACCATATTAAGATACAGTTTTAAACTTGGAATCTTTGGCATATAATCCTGGAACAAAAGCCCAAATTTTAATCGTTGATCTGTTGGTCTGGCGATATATCCTTTGTTGTCAATATTCTCTTCAGTTTTTAAATACCCAAAACTAATCCAAGAATCGGTTCCAGGAACAAATTCTCCATTAAGCCGAACATCAATCCCTTGTGCATAGGCAACAGCATTATTATCCGCAGCATAGCGTATCCTTACATTATCAACCGTATAAGGATTTACATCCGTCATTTTTTTATAATAGGCTTCGGTAACCAATTTAAATGGGCGTTTCCACATTTTGAAACTATAATCATTCCCCAAAACAATATTTAGGGATTTTTGGGCTTTAGTATCGGGTTGCACTACTCCATCATAATCACGCAACTCCCTATAAAATGGTGGCTGACTATAGATACCTGCTGTAAATCTGAAAAGCATATCTTTTTTCCAATCTGGTTTGATGGCAAATTGGGCTCTCGGACTAAAAATAGTTTGAAAATTACTAGCTAAATTATCACCTGACACTTCCCAATTTTGCATTCGTATACCCAAATTATACCAAATCTCGTTTGTTCCTAAATTGTCTTTTCGTCCCCATTGTCCATAAGCCGAAAATCTATCAATATTGGTAAAATTAGTGGCATACACATATTGATATGGAATCAGCAGTCCTGCATATGACTGATAAGGCTCGTCGTTTTTAGGCAATACAATTGGAGGTCGTATTGAAAACCCTGCCGAATCAATGACTTCCCATTCTGAAACTCTGTCTCGAATAGATTCTCTGGTGTATTTCACTCCCCATTCGATTTGATTTTGCTTCCAATTTTTAAAGCCTTTTACTTCCAAATTGGCAATTAAAGCATCCAAATCATTTCGGGCGTGATTGAGTTGGGAACCAATTCCTCTTGAAAAGGCAATATCGCCATAAGTGTCCGATCCAATATTAGTATCCACTTCCCCTAAACGATACTGTGCATAAATATCAAAATATTCTTGTTCTATCGTATGAAATACTGACCCAATAAATTTTAAGGTAAAACTATCATTCACTTGGTAAGTACTTTTTAAAGCTCCAAAATAAGTATCATATTTATCTTTTTCCTTGCCTTCGTAATAAACCGCAAGAGCCATTGGCGCATCTGCAGTACCAAAATTGGTTTGGCGAGTCAGTGGTTGGTACAAATACTTATTCTGGGAAATATTCCCCAAAAAACTCCATTGCCATTTTGGTGAAGCCTGATAATTGATATTAGTTTGAATATCTGCAAAAGTAGGAGTGTAATTCGTTTGGGTTTCTTGGCTATTGACAAGAAGACTATTATTTCTATATCTTATTCCAGTAATTGCAGACCATTTTTTATCTTTAGAAACCGCATCAACAGCAAGGCTTCCGCCTAGGAAACTCATTTCTAGAATGGCACCAAATTGTGTCGGATTTCTATAGGTGATATCCAAAACAGACGACATTTTATCACCGTACTTTGCCTGAAAACCTCCAGCCGAAAACTCTATATTTTGTACTAAATCAGTATTAACAAAACTCAATCCTTCCTGTTGCCCCGAACGAATCAGAAAAGGGCGATACACTTCAACTTCATTGACATAAACCAAATTCTCGTCATAATTTCCTCCGCGAACCGAATATTGTGTACTGAGTTCATTATTCGAATTGACTCCCGGTAATGTTTTCAGGACATTTTCTATACCCGCATTAGCACCTGGAATAAACCGTATGTCTTTGGCTTCAAAAGTAAGAATCCCTTGAACCGATTTTTTATTATTATTTATAACAACCTCCCCCATCTGTTCTGCCTGATCATTCATATACATATTAAATACATATACTTCATTGGGCAGCAGAGAAATTTTCAGACTTGCTTTTTTCAACGAAACATGAGTAAATTCGACTATAACACTTTGATTGGATGGAACAGCAATCTGATAAAATCCCTTTTTATCGGTTTGATTGCTGTTATTGGCACAAATCACATTCACACCCTCAACCGGATGATTCTTTTCATCCAAAACAATACCTTTTACATAAGCCGTTTGGGAATATGCATTTATTCCCATACCCAAAAAAACAAAACAATACAGGGATTTAATAATATTCAATTGATTTCGCTTTTACTTTTTTTGATTTCTTAGAAAATGAGTTTCAAAGGTAGCAGAATTCCCTACATTATCAACCACGACTACTTTTAATTCATTGTCTCCTTCAGCTACGATTCCGTCACTAAAATCATGGGTTAAAAGTTTTGTTTTGTTGTCATATTCCATCAAAATCCATTTCCCGTTAAGATAACCATTATATGATTTTATTCCAGACATACCATCTGAAATACTCACTTGAAGTCTTTTTTGGTTATCCAATCGTTTTCCTTCAATAGATTTTGCAATCTTAATAACCGGCGTAATGGTGTCTAAAACTAATTTATACTGACCTAATGTTTTAACCCTAATCTCATACACATTATCTTTCTTTCGAGTTGTATTGTAACTTACCCTTCCTCCATCTATTCGCCCAATAAACACTTTGTCTTTTTGACCTAAAGAAAAACTATCATTCTCAATACTAATTGTAAAATTTGTATGCGCTGGAACCGTATCGTCATGTACAGTCAAAACACCATTCTTTGCATCAAAATTCAAATTGAAGTCGTTGTAAAAAGTCCCAGCAGGAAAGAAAACGGAACATTTATCTTTTTCAAAAAAACAATCTTTAGAAGCTTTTACAACATAATTAGAAACTACTGGTTCGTTTTCGATTATAGTTGTAAGAATGTCATATTCTACAGGAATTGCAATTTTAGTTTTATTTCCAAAAAAATCAGAAACCTCCAAATTACAAACCGAAGTTAAGTTAGGCACAACAGAAACAACACCATTTTCAGCATCCGTTTTTATAATACTTAAATTATAAGGAGGATCCATAAACAACTTTTGAATCCTTTGCCCCGTTTTTTTGTAACGTGAGTAATCGATTAAAGCATTTATGTATCTCATCTCATCAAAAGCATAGGTATTAAATTGATAGCCGAAAATAGATTTTCCGTTGCAGGACAAATTAACGTCAAAAACACCGTTTCTATTAAAAGAGACATCATCATAATCGAACGCTATAATACCAAAACCTATTTTTCCATTAGAAATAACTTTATCTGCCAAATAGGTTCCGTCTTTTTGCAAGGACAAATTAACTGGAATAGGTCGTTGCGAATTATTGACTGTTGTTTTTGAATCCAAAGGAAAAGCATACAAATTGGAAACTATCGGTTTCTTGGAATCTTTTAACAAGGCATCAAAACCAAAAAACATAGGATTGATGATTTTCTCCGTTTTTGTATCTCGAAATTCAAAATGCAAATGAGGCCCTTCGGAAGCACCAGAATTCCCAGAAAGTGCAATCAATTGTCCTTTTTTGACAGGCATTTCATTGGGTTTGAAATACATTTCAATTTCAAAAGACTGTTCTTTATAATGCGTTTTCTTTATAAAACTTTCGATCGAATCAGTTGCTTTTTGCAAATGACCATATACTGAAGTAAACCCATTTGGATGATCAATGTAAATTGTCTTTCCGTTCCCAAAAGTGGAAATCTTGATTCTGGAAACATATCCATCTGCCACTGCATACACGTTTAAGCCTTCTTTTTGAAGGGTTTTAATATCAAAACCCGCATGAAAGTGATTAGGCCTCAATTCACCAAAATTTCCAGACAATTGCAACGGAATATCCAATGGAGGAGAGAAATAATCTTTAGGGTAATCCGTTTGAGCAAAAAGGGTAGTGGTGAATACTAGTAAAAAAAAAGAAAATTTCATGGAATAGATTTTTGCTAAGATAAAAAAAGCAAGTAAACCCCACAAGACAAAACAAAACCAAAACACAATAATCTGATTTTTAAATAATTGATTAATTTAGTGTAAAAAAAGCGATAAAATATTGCAATAATAAAAAGGAATACTAACTTTGTAAGATTAAGTAATGAATAGGAATTATAATGAGTGTGATTGCAGAAATAATTGATACTCTTGAAAATAAGATTGGAAAACTTTTTTTAAAAATAAAAAGTTTAGAAAAAAACAATCAAGAATTACATATAGAGTTAAAGAACGCTGCAGTGTTGATACAAAATCAGTCCAAAGAGATTGAAGCATTAAAAACACAATTAGAAACACTCAAAATAGCCAATGCATTATTAGGCAGTGACGACAATAAAAGAGATACAAAGCTTAAAATAAATTCAATAATTCGTGAAATTGATTACTGTATAGCTCAGCTATCAGACTAGTAAAAAATATGGACGAAAAGCTTAAAATTAAAATATCAATTGCTGACAGAGTTTACCCGTTAACGGTAGATTTCTCTCAGGAAGAAGGATTAAGAAGTGCTTCTAAGAAAATTGATGCAATGATTAAGCAGTTTGAAGAAAATTATGCTGTGCGGGATAAACAAGATGTATTGGCCATGTGCGCTTTACAATTTGCATCTCAAGCAGAACAAAAACAGATTGATAATACCATAAATGGTGACGAAACCATTGAAAGATTAAACAAAATCAATTTGCTTTTAGACGAATATCTCGAAAATTAAACGTTCTTTACAAAGACTAAGATACTGCCTACATTAGTTCATATTGGTAAACTCAACACTAACAATTTAGAATGAGCAAATCATCACTACTATAGTATGCCACGCTTCGGCGAGGAAACTTGAACAGTGAGTTAGCTCAAAACTTGTCTTTTCGAGTTTATACAACTTCTAATGTAGGCTTTTTTATATATAAATTTTAACAAACATGGACATCTTAACAATAATTATTTCAGGAATTACGGGTATTGCAGCAGGATTTGGCATCGCCAAAATCATCGAAAAAAGCAACATCTCTAATTTGATTAAAAGTGCAAAAAAAGAAGCAGCCTCAATACTAAAAGACGCCAATCTTGAAGCCGAAAACATTAAAAAAGATAAAATTCTTCAAGCAAAAGAAAAATTTATTGAATTAAAATCGGAGCATGAACAAGTAATTCTAGCCAGAGACAAAAAAGTAGCCGAAGTAGAAAAAAGAGTTCGTGACAAAGAATCACAGATTTCAAATGAATTATCAAAAGCTAAGAAAGTAAACGATGATTTTGAAGCAAAAACAGCAGAATACACCTCTAAAATTGAAAATTTAGAAAAAAAACAAATAGAAGTAGACAAACTGCACAAAAGCCAATTGCAACAACTGGAAGTTATCTCTGGATTATCTGCTGACGAAGCCAAAGAACAACTAGTTGAAGGCTTAAAAGCAGAAGCTAAAAGCAAAGCAATGTCGCATATTCAAGACACCATTGAAGAAGCGAAATTGACCGCACAGCAGGAAGCCAAAAAAATTATCATCAACACTATCCAAAGAGTTGGTACCGAAGAAGCCGTAGAAAACTGCGTTTCGGTTTTCAACATAGAATCGGATGATGTAAAAGGAAGAATTATTGGACGTGAAGGAAGAAACATCAGAGCTCTTGAAGCTGCAACTGGAGTTGAGATTATTGTTGACGATACTCCTGAAGCCATTATTCTTTCTTGTTTTGATCCGGTACGTAGAGAAATTGCTCGTTTGGCACTTCACAAATTAGTTACAGACGGACGTATTCACCCAGCTCGTATTGAAGAAGTGGTTGCCAAAACAACTAAACAAATTGATGACGAAATCATTGAAGTAGGTAAACGTACTGTAATAGATTTAGGAATCCACGGATTACACCCAGAGTTAATAAAAGTAGTTGGTAGAATGAAATATCGTTCTTCATACGGACAAAACTTATTGCAACACTCCCGTGAAGTTTCCAAACTTTGCGGAATTATGGCTGCCGAATTAGGATTGAATGTTAAACTTGCCAAAAGAGCTGGATTACTTCACGATATTGGTAAAGTACCAGATGCAGAAAGCGATTTACCACACGCATTGTTAGGAATGCAATGGGCTGAAAAATATGGTGAGAAAGAAGAAGTTTGTAATGCAATTGGAGCTCACCACGACGAAATAGAAATGAAATCATTACTATCTCCTATTATTCAGGTTTGTGATGCTATTTCGGGTGCTAGACCAGGTGCAAGAAGACAAGTTTTGGATTCTTACATACAACGTTTAAAAGATCTTGAAGAAGTTGCTTACGGGTTCAGCGGTGTCAAAAATGCTTATGCCATTCAAGCCGGTAGAGAACTTCGTGTTATTGTAGAAAGCGAAAAAGTATCTGATGATAACGCAGCTAATTTATCGTTTGAAATTTCTCAAAAAATACAAACTGAAATGACTTATCCAGGTCAAGTGAAAGTTACCGTAATTAGAGAAACAAGAGCTGTGAATATCGCTAAATAAACGACAATCTATTGCAAAAGCGACAGAGTGTAAAATACCAAAAAATCCAAATCCCAATTTATCAACAATTGGAATTTGGGTTTTTTATTTAGATGTCTTTTTATACAAAAACTATTACTCTTTTTTGAAATAAATTTTAAAAGTAGATCCAAAATCAAGAGTGCTTTCAACTTCAATTTTACCTCCCATATTTTCAATTTGGTTTTTGGTGAGGTATAGACCAACTCCTCTCGCATCATTGTTTCTGTGGAAAGTTTTATACAATCCAAAAATAGAGTCTTTGTGTTTTTCGAGATCAATGCCCAATCCATTATCCTTTACATTCAAAACAACAAAATCATCATTGGCTTCGGTGGTAAAAATAATTTTGGACTGGTCTTTATTGGGGTCTGAATATTTAATCGCATTAGTTACCAAATTCAACATGATGCTTTCCAAATAGGCAGGAACACACACTACTTTTAGGGAATTTGGGACATAATTAAGAACCTGAATCGATTTTAGCTTGATTGACTCATTCAAAACATCAAGAACTTTATCAATAAAGCCATTAATCTTCAATTGCTGCTTATCATTTTCTTTCTCTGCATAAATACTCACCAAATCATTTAAATTCTCGATAGTTGAAAATAACTCATCCGATACAATTTTAATATTACTCATTGTATCTACATCCGACAAAAGCCCTTCGTTATGCAAGTCCAATAATGATTTTATATTCCCGCTATGAGTCCTTAAATTATGGGAAACGATATGCGCAAAATTCAGCAACTTGTTATTCTGAGTATTTACAATTTCGAGCATTTTGGCAAGCTCAATTTCTTTTTCCTTTTGAGCAGATATATCGGTATGGGTACCTACGATTCGCAAAGGTTTGTCATCATCATCTCTTTCTATTACTTTACCCCTATCCAAAATCCATTTGTATCTACCGTTACACATAACGCGGTGGCAGGTTTCATAAAAAGGGATTTTATTATCAAAATGCAGGTTTATGTTTCCGTAATATTCTTCCCTGTCGTCTGGGTGCACTCTTTCGTCCCATTCTTCGGGAGCGGCAACAAGGTCTGATTCCGTTAGTTCCAAAATTTTCATCGATTCTGAGGAATAGTAGACTTTGTTCGTAATCAAATCCCAATCCCAGACCCCCCTATCCGAGGCTTGTACTGCAAAATGATATCTTTCATCAGCTACCTTTAATCGGATCTCTTGTTCTTTTACTACTGTTATGTCCGAAATCAATCCATAAAAAACTACCTCATCATTATCGTTTTTCTTGGGTGTGGCATCAATACGAATCCATTTATATCCACTTTCCGGCATTAGCAGCCTGAAATCAATTTCCCATTTTTCATTGCTTGAAATGGCTTTTTCATAGGAATCCAAAAAACTTTTAAAATCAGGCTCATAGATTTTATAATTCGATAATTTATATGAATCTTCCAGAAATTCATTTATCGAAAATTCATTTAAAAACTCAATGGGTTTACTCAAAAAATCAACAGCTATATGTTTTTGAGAATTAATTCGTATTTGAAAAATTATATTAGGAAGTTGTTTAATTAAACTTTCATATAATTTATTTAAATCTTCTGGTGTTTTATTGGCTGTAAAAATCATAACTTATGATACTTCTTAGTGTATTAACAAAAATATCAAATCTTAGATAGATAACGTTATAAAAATCATATTTAATACAGAAATTACTTTCTTGGATGATAAGTATTCATCACTTCCGTTAAAAATTTTCTATCCAAATGAACATAAATCTCTGTTGTAGTAATCGATTCGTGCCCAAGCATTAATTGGATCGAACGCAAATCGGCACCGTTTTCCAACAGATGAGTAGCAAAAGAATGCCTGAAAGTATGGGGACTTATTTTTTTATTCAAATTTATTTTTACCGCCAAATCCTTAATAATAGTAAAAATCATCGCACGAGTCAATTGGCGTCCTCTTCTGTTTAAGAACAAAGTATCTTCAAAACCTTTTTGAATGTTAAGATGAACTCGCACTTCATTTCTATAAATTCCAATATATTTTTGGGTCAAATCTCCAACTGGAACAAAACGTTGCTTATTGCCTTTTCCGGTAATTTTTATAAATCCTTCTTCAAAAAACAAATCGGATATTTTTAAGGCAACCAATTCGGAAACCCGAAGTCCACAACCGTATAAAGTTTCCAATAAAGCTCTGTTACGTTCCCCTTCATTCGAACTCAAATCGATAGCCGAGATAAGTGCATCGATTTCCTCGACTGCCAAAGTATCGGGTAGTTTACGTCCTGTTTTGGGAGATTCCATCAATTCTAAAGGATTATCATTTCTAAAATCTTCAAATATTAAATAAGAAAAAAAACTTTTTAATCCAGAAATTATTCTAGCCTGAGATCTTGGATTTACTTCTTTGGAAACTGCATAAATGAATTGTTGTACTGTTTCCTCATTAATGACTATAGGTGATACTTGAATTGAATTTTGATTTAAAAACAAGCATAACCGCTCAATATCAAAAGAATAATTGTCAATGGTGTTTTTTGACAAACCTCTTTCAATCTTAAGATAAGACTGATAACTCTTTAAATACGATTCCCACTTCATTCCAACAAAGTAAGGACTTTTTTGGGTAAAAAAAAACCTCCCAAGTTGGGAGGTTAAATTTTGATTCCTAATAAAATATTAGAATTTATATCCTAAAGATACAGAGAAAACACCGTTTTTAACTGAATCATCAGAAATATCAACATCATATACATTTGTTAAACCAAGATTGTATCTTAATCCAGCAGATAAATTTTCAGTAAAATCATATCCTGCACCAAAGTTGAAGCTAAAATCTGTTGAACTCACGAAATCTTTAACATCTTCACCTTCATATTCTGCTGACACTAAAAATCCAATTTGCGGACCAGCTTCTACACTAAAAGATTTAGCTACATAATATTTGGCCATTACTGGAATATTAATATAATCTAAATTAAAATTTTCCCCTTCACTTTCAGACCCTTGAGTAGAAAACATTAACTCAGGTTGAACTGCGAATTTTTCAGAAACTTTAATTTCAGCAAAACCACCAACTTGAAAACCTACTAATGAAGATGCATCATCAACATCTCCTGTAAGAGTTGAAACGTTTAATGCAGCTTTTACTCCAAATTTAACACCTTGTGCATTTGTAAATCCAAATGCTAAAACAGCAACTGCTGATAAAATAATTTTTTTCATTTTTTTTTATTATAATGGTTATTTTCGGCAAATGTATTGTTATTTTTTTTTCTTTAATAAAAAAATAACAGTATTTTTCATATTTATCCCAACAAAAACGCTAATCTTTTGACAATCAACAACATTGTCTTTTATTACAATGAACGAAAAATTAATAATAATTATAGTAATAAAAGTTAATTAATACCTACAATAATTTTAAAGACCTTTTCTATTTAAAATTGAGCCAACTACTAGTTAAAAAAACTTTTGCATATAAAAAAGCCTCTCGAATTGAGAGGCTTTGATAAACTAAAATAATCAAATTACCATTTGTACAATAGTCCAAATTTTGGTTGAGCAAAAACATTGTTGAATAAATTCACATTAATCACTAAGTCACTAGTACTTGAACCATTTTCAGGGTTTGCATTATTATAGCTTAAAATTTCAGCTAAAGTAAATGTCGCAGCCCACTTTGGTGTGAAAAAATAATTGATACCCAAATCAATATTGGCTTTAATACCATTATTCATATTAGTAGAACCATTCATATATTCTAATTTTGTATGGTTGTACCCCAATCCAGCTTCTCCAAATGCCTTGAAATTTCCTAGATTCAAGAAATAATATCTTGCAAACACTCCAATACCGTATGAGCTTGATTTGTCAAGATTATTACTGTTAGGCAAATAAGACACTGATGAGATGTTAAAATCAGCACCTACAGCCCATTTTTCATCTAAAAAATAACCAAATTTGGGTGTTAACGCAAAATAATCGTTACTGCTGTCTCCAGTAGTCAAAGTAATTCCACCCTCAAGCCACATATCTCCTTTTGAAAAAGTAGCTTTAGTCATTCCTGATTCTTGAGCATTTGCAAAACTAAAAGCAAAAACTGTTACCAATAATAAAATAATTTTTTTCATTTTTTTTTTATTTTGTTTGTTAATACGTCTATAAATGTACGAAATACCAGTTAGTATTTATCAAATAAAACTTAATTTAATGTTAAAACAAGCTCCTAAAATTTTATTTTTTAAAATTCAACAAAAACATAAACCACTTAACAAAAGCACCTTATAATAAAACAAAAAGAACAAATCACTTAACAAAATTCAAAAAGAGACTTTTTTTCTAACAAAAACACAACAATCCGTTTAATTTGAAAAAATAATAGCTTTTAGACAAAAAGTGCATCTTTAATCTATATGGATTATTTATTTTTACAAAAACAAAACTTATGAAAATAGCCATCCTTAATGGTCCGAATTTAAATTTATTGGGAAAAAGAGAACCTGAAATTTATGGCTCTCAAACATTTGAAGATTATTTTGAAATTTTAAAAAACAAATTCCCTCAATTAGAATTAATCTATTATCAAAGCAATATTGAAGGAGAATTAATTGGTAAAATACAGGAACTGGGATTTACTTATGACGGAATAATTCTTAATGCTGGCGCATATACTCACACTTCTGTCGGGATTGGAGATGCAATAAAAGCGGTTACAACGCCAGTGATTGAAGTTCACATATCAAACACTTATGCACGTGAAAGTTTCAGACATCAATCCTATATTTCTGGAAATGCTAAAGGAGTGATTTTAGGTTTTGGGTTAAAAAGCTATGATTTGGCTATAGAAGCATTTTTGTAATATTTTTATATAAACTTTAACAGAATTCCCTCAATATTCTCGTAACATACTTACAAAAAAGCGTCAAACATAAAAATTAAAATTTATGAAAAACGCTTTTTTGTACTTTCTATTGTTTTTATCCTTTTATGCCACAGCCCAAATAAAAGGCACGGTCACAGATGAAAAAGGAAATCCTTTACCGTTGATTAATGTTTTTGAAGAGAACACCTATAACGGAACAACCACAAACGAGCAGGGAAAATATCAGCTACATTTAAAATCTTCTGGCAAGAATAAAATTGTTTTCCAATATTTGGGCTTTAAAACTCAAAAAATAGAAGTTCCAGCTGAAAAATCAGCATCTCCTCTGGATGTAAAAATGATTGAAGAAAACTTTTCACTTAATGAAGTAATAATTCATACGAAAGATAATCCAGCAAATGCAATCATAAAAAAAGCAATTGCCAGCAAAAAAGAAAATACCCGCAAAACATCACGCTTTAAAGCCGATTTTTATTCGAAAGGAATTTTTAAACTGAAAAATGCTCCTAAAAAAATATTCGGTCAGAAGATAGGCGACATGAATGGCGCTTTAGATTCTACTGGAACTGGAATCATATCGCTCTCTGAAACATTTTCTAAAATTGTCTATGAAAAGCCAAACAATCTGAAAGAAGTTGTTACGGCTTCAAAAGTAAGCGGAGACAACAAAGGATATGCATACAATACCGCAAGATCTTCGTTTTATGATTTTTATGACAATACTATCCGTTTTGGCATCAATATGATTTCGCCAATAGCAGATAATGCATTCAACTATTATAAGTATAAATTGGAAAGCACTTTTGTCGATGAAAACAGTCAAACGATCAATAAAATAAAAGTCATTGCCAAAAGAGATAAAGAACCTGTTTTTGAAGGTTACATTTATATTGTAGATGATTCATGGGCTATTTATGCCATAGATTTAGACATAAAAGGCTACCGGATGAAGGAAGATGTTATTGATGTAATGACGCTGAAGCAAAACTTCAGCTACAATAAAAACAACAAAATTTGGGCAAAAAACACACAAAGTCTTGAATTTAGTGCTGGAATATTTGGAATTAAATTCAACGGACAGTACACTTACGTCTACAACAATTATGAGTTTGTTGATTCCTTTGACAAAAAAACATTCACCAACGAAATTACGACAGTCGATATAAATTCGAATAAAAAAGACACTGTTTTCTGGAACGCAAACAGACCCATTCCTTTAACAACCGAGGAAATTACCGATTATGTAAGGAAAGACAGCATTCACAAAGTTCGTAACTCTCCAAAATACTTGGATTCAATTGATAAGAAAGAAAACAAGTTTAAATTCTTTGACCCTATTACTGGTTATACATACAAAAGCAGTTCAAAAAAATTCTCTTTGGGATATAAAGGCTTGCTTGACCTCAGCTCATTAAGCTTCAATACAGTGCAGGGATGGAATTTTGATACCGGTTTCTCCTATTCCAACTGGAAGCAGGAAGAAAAAGGACGCCAAACCAACATCGATGTAAAAATTAATTATGGATTTTCAGAAGATCGCCTTCGTGTTAGCGGAAAATATTGGCACCAATTCAACAATCAAAATTATGCGAATATAAAAGTTGCCGGAGGAAGCACAGTACAGCAATTTAATCGGGAGGAACCCATCAGTCCATTTATAAATTCCATCAGTACTTTGTTTTTCAAGGACAATTACATGAAATTATATAATTTAGAGTTTGCCGAAATTGAGTATGGTCAAGACGTAGCAAACGGAGTTTATCTAAAAGGGAAAATCGATTTTGAGCAGCGAAAACCATTATTCAACACAACCGATTTTTCTTTTTTCAATAAAGAGGATATATACTTTTCAAACAATCCCTTAGATCCCATTGACTATACTAATCCTGGATTCGAAAAACACAGTTTGGCAAAATTGAATTTGACTGCCAAAATAAATTTTGGTAACAAATATGCTTCTAGACCAGACGGAAAATTTAATATTAGAAACAAAAAATATCCTATTTTATTTTTAGGATTTGAGAAAGGATTTGCCGGAAGCGAAAAGAAATATGAATTTAGCCAAATCAATGCACAATTAAAATACAACTATACTTTTGGAAATAAAGGCGATTTTGGATTAAACCTTAAAGCTGGAAAATTCTTTAATGCCGAAAATATTGCTTTTATGGATTATCAACATTTCAACGGAAATCAAACCTATGTTGGACTATCCGGAAATTATCTGAATGTATTTAATTTAATGCCTTATTACTCAAACAGCACAAATGACAGTTATTTAGAGTTCCATACTGAGCACAATGACAGAGGATTTATAATGAACAAAATCCCTTTGCTAAACCTGCTAAAATCAAACTTAGTTGTGGGCTATCATTTACTGGCGGTACCCAATACCAGTCCTTATTCAGAGTACAGTGTAGGCTTGGACAACTTGGGCTTTGGAAAATTAAAAATGTTCCGAATCGATTATGTTCGTTCGTATCAAAACGGATTCCAAAATGAAGGTGTAATCGTAGGGATAAAATTCATGGATTAGATAAAAATCGTTTAGCTCACATATGGGCGTGACCTGTAGTCTCGTCCCAAAAGACGAAACTACGGGTCGGGCTTTCCGTTCCCGCTTTTTTTATCCCGCAAAAAAGCGGGATAAAAAAGAGCTCCACTTTAATCCCTCACGCGGGCAAGTGCAAGCCAATAAATTTGTATAAATTAAGTATTTCAATTTTCAAAATCAAAACAGCAATAAAAAAACCAATACTTTTAAAATAGTATTGGTTTTGTCTTTTAAGCTAAAATCTATTTAATTAGGTTCAATATGAATTAAAACATGACCTAACTCAGGTATTTTCTCCCGAAGAGTATCTTTGAGTAAATGAGACAAATCATGTCCTTCTTTTACCGATATATCTCCATTTACTCTAGCATGAAGATCAACATGATATTTCATTCCAGCTTTACGGATAAAACATTTTTCGGTATCGATAATTCCATCCACTTGATGAGAGACTTGTCTAATTTCTTCAACCAAATCGTCATACAAATGTTCGTCCATGATTTCACCAAGTGCAGGTCTAAAAATCAGGTAACTATTATACAAAATGAAAACTGATGCAAACAGTGCCGCCCAATCATCGGCAGATTCATATCCTTTTCCTAAAAACAATGCAATCGAAATCCCAATAAAAGCAGCTATCGAAGTCAGAGCATCGCTTCTGTGATGCCAGGCATCAGCTTTGAGAGAAGAACTATTGGTTTCTTTACTCCTTTTCATTACCAATCGAAACGAATACTCTTTCCAAAGAATAATGGCACCAAGTATATAAAGCGTCCACGATTTTGGCAATTCGTGTGGCGTTTGAATATTTATAATACTCTCATACCCTATGATTGTAGCAGAAGTAATCAAAAATCCAACAACCAAAAAGGTAATCAGTGGCTCTGCTCTTCCATGTCCGTATGGATGATTCTCATCTGCCGGTCTACTGGAATATTTTATACCAAATAAAACCAAAAGTGAAGCAAAAATATCCGTTGTAGATTCAATTGCATCTGCAACTAGGGCATAGGAATTTCCGAAAAAGCCAGCTAACCCTTTTATAAGAGCCAAAGAAGTATTTCCAATTATGCTAAAATAAGTCGCCTTTATCGCTTTTTGTTCGTTAATTCTATCCACCATACTTTTTTCTGCTAAAAATCGCTTAAACAAACTATTTTCGAATGAAAATTAAATTTATTTAAGCGATTTTTAAATTGTTATTTCTTATTGTTTTTCTCGAACTATTTTTGCTCCTATTGCTCTTAAACGTTCGTCTATGCGCTCGTATCCTCTATCAATTTGTTCAATATTTTGGATTGTGCTGGTTCCTTTGGCAGATAGTGCTGCAATCAATAATGAGATTCCTGCACGAATATCAGGAGAAGACATTGTTGTTGCTTTTAAAACGGATTTAAAATCATGACCTATAACTACAGCTCTATGCGGATCACACAGCATGATTTTGGCTCCCATATCAATCAATTTGTCAACAAAGAACAAACGGCTTTCAAACATTTTTTGGTGAATCAAAACATCTCCTTTGGCTTGCGTAGCAACTACTAATATGATGCTCAATAAATCGGGTGTAAATCCTGGCCAAGGTGCATCGGCGATAGTAAGAATTGAACCATCAATATCCGTTTTCACTTCGTATCCATCTTTATGTTCTGGAATGTAAATATCATCTCCTCTTTTTTCTAATGTAATTCCTAATTTTCTGAACACACTTGGAATCACCCCTAAATTTTCCCAGCTTACATCTTTGATTGTAATTTCGCTTCTTGTCATAGCCGCAAGACCAATCCAAGAACCAATTTCGATCATATCCGGTAAAATTCTATGAACACAACCACCTAGTTTTTCAACTCCTTCAATTGTCAATAAATTAGATCCAACTCCAGTAATATTGGCTCCCATAGAGTTCAACATTTTACAAAGTTGTTGCAAATAAGGCTCACAGGCAGCATTGTAAACAGTTGTTTTTCCTTTGGCCAAAACTGCGGCCATAACGATATTGGCAGTTCCAGTTACAGATGCTTCATCCAATAACATATCAGCTCCGACAAGTCCATCTGGAGCTTCAACTCCATAAAAATGGTCTTCTCTGTTGTATCGGAATTTGGCTCCTAAATTGATGAATCCTTCAAAATGGGTATCCAATCTTCTACGTCCAATTTTGTCACCGCCTGGTTTTGGGATATACCCTTTTCCAAAACGTGCCAAAAGCGGCCCAACAATCATAATGGAACCACGAAGTGAACCACCTTCTTTCTTGAAAGCTTCAGTTTCTAGATATCCTACATTTACCTCATCGGATTGAAAAGTATAAGAACCATGTCCTAGTTTTTCTATTTTAACTCCCAAATTTCCCAAAAGGGTTATCAATTTATTAATATCGATAATATCAGGGATATTGTTGATTGTTATTTTTTCTGGCGTTAAAAGTACTGCACACAAAATTTGCAATGCTTCGTTTTTCGCTCCTTGCGGTATTACTTCCCCTTTTAGATGAACTCCTCCTTCTATTTTGAAAACTTCCATGTTTTAATTTTTAGATTCTAAGATTCTAAGACACTGAGATTCTAAGTTTTTTTTCAGCTTAGTCTCTTAGTAACTCTGTTTTATTTACTTTTTCTGAAACGGTTTTGGTTTACCGGTTTTATTATTCTTGTTGCTTTGAATTTTTGGTTGTCCTGCTGGACCAATTTTATTAGAAATCCTTTTATTGGTTCTTAATAAATCAGTGGTATTTAATAATTCCTCTGAACTTTGCAGTAAATTCAACTTCCCATCTGATAATTCATAAAGATGTTCGAAAATCACATCGTCTTTTACGGTATCTTTATTCCAACTCAAATAGGATTTTTTCATGTGATTGGCAATTACTTTGACCAATGCACTCTTCATTTCTCCTTCTTCCCATTTGTTGGCCACATCAATCATATACTTGATGTTATTCCCATAATACCTGTATTTTGGGTAGTTTTGAGGATATTTTAAAACATCGGGTTTGAGTTGTAATACTTCTCTTGAAGGAATTGGATAAGGCGAATCGGCTGCTAACTTAAAATCAGACATGATGAAAAGCTGATCCCAAAGTTTGTGCTGAAAATCGGGTACGTCACGCAGGTGAGGATTCAAACTTCCCATTACCTGAATGATGTATTTTGCCGCTTTGTTGCGTTCTGCATCATCTTCTATAATAGTAGCCTGCTCGATCAATTTTTGCAAATGACGACCATACTCCGGAATGATTAAATGCTTTCTTTCGGAATTGTATTCCAAATTGAAAACAACATCGTTCGCGTTTTCTTTTTTATATTTTTCGATCATAATTATAAGGAAACTATACCTTCTATTGTGGATAATTCTTGGTACTTATCTATTATTTCTTGCGAATCTTTTACAGTTACATCTACTGAAACACTAGTAAATTTTCCAGTTTTGGATTTTGTTGTTTTGATTACGGCTCCCATACAATTGAAGGCATTTTCCACTTTTTGGATATTATCCTCGGTTGTAGGAACTATAAATTTAAACAAATACTCTGCTGGCCAAGAATTACTAAGATCTAACTCAACCTTCAGTCTTTCATAAAACTCTGCAGCCTCTTTTTCTTTATCGTTGTCCATTCTTAAATTAAAAATAAAGGCAAATATACGTTTTAGATTTTAGATTTTAGATTTTAGATTTAGGAATTATAAGTATCATTTTAAGATTTTAAAAACAAGAAGTACGATACTAACATTTTTCTTTATTTATAAAAAGAGTTTCAATCGAAATTTTGTTTGCAAAAATACACAATATCTCTCCTTTAGCCCTGATGGAAGCGGCATCTCCCGATTTAAAAAACAAGGCTTTTTTGCCGTAGTTTTTGTTAATCGGGAAATATAGCGGACAGCAGGAATCCCTATCTCCTGAAAAAGCCCCATCTTTCGCTCCTTGATATTGAACTATAATTAGCAATCAATAAACTTTTTAATTTCCAATAAGTTTGAGTATTTTTGCCGCTTAATTACAGAAAGTGCAGAAAGAAATTATTGTTATCATTGGAGGTCCCGGTACTGGGAAAAGTTCTATTATTAAAAGTTTGGAAACGAAAGGCTATTGCTGTTACCCTGAAATTTCACGTGAAGTTACACTTGAAGCCCAAAAAAGAGGTATTGAACAATTGTTCTTGGAGGATCCTTTATTGTTTAGCCAAATGTTGCTTGATGGCAGAATAAAACAATTTAACAATGCTCAAAATGAACCTCACAAATGGGTATTTATTGACCGCGGAATCCCCGATGTTGTAGCTTATCTGGACTATATTGGTGATGATTATCCTGAGCATTTTGATAATGCCTGCCGTGAAAATATGTACACCAAAATTTTCATGCTCCCGCCTTGGGAGGAAATTTATGAAAGCGACAGTGAGCGTTATGAAAATTTTGAACAAGCAAAAACCATCTACAAACACCTTACTAAAACCTACACAGATTATGGTTATAATCTAATTGAAGTACCAAAAGATAGTGTAGATAACAGAATTCTTTTTATATTAGATAAAATTTAGCAATTTATTGAAAATCAAGATTGTAAATTATTAAAAATCTAAACCATAAATAATGCCAGAAGCATTAGCGATTCTTCAGAAATATTGGCAGCATAATACCTTTAGATCACTACAAAAAGAAATTATTGATTCCGTTTTAAGTGGTCAGGATACTTTTGCCTTGATGCCAACGGGTGGCGGTAAATCTATTTGCTTCCAAGTGCCTGCCCTAATAGAAGAGGGAATCTGCTTGGTTATTTCTCCGCTAGTTGCTTTGATGAAAGACCAAGTTGCCAATTTGCAAAATCGCGGCATTAAAGCCATCGCTTTGACTGGAGGAATACGATCTGAGGAAATGATTGACTTGCTTGACAATTGTCAATTTGGGAATTATAAATTTCTGTATGTTTCTCCGGAGCGTTTGCAATCGGATTGGATTTTGGAACGTATAAAAAATCTTCCCATAAACTTGATTACCATTGACGAAGCCCATTGTGTTTCTCAGTGGGGACATGATTTTCGCCCTGCTTATCTGAAGATTTCAGCATTGAAAACTTATTTCCCAAAAGTTCCGTTTTTGGCTCTAACAGCAACTGCCACTCCAAGAGTAAAAGAAGATATTATTACCGAACTTGGGATGCACAATCCCAAACAATTTGAAAAATCTTTTGCCAGAAAGAATATTGCCTATATGGTTTTTGAAGTGGAAGACAAGCTTTTTCGAATTCAACAAATTCTTAAAAAAAACCCTCAGCCTTCTATTATATATGTTCGAAACAGAAAATCGTGTTTGGACATTTCGGCTCAATTGCAAACGTTAGGATTTAAAAGCACTTATTATCACGGAGGTCTTACCTCTAGAGAAAAAGACAAAAACATGCAACTCTGGATGGAAGAAAAGGCGCAGGTTATTGTTGCCACAAATGCCTTTGGAATGGGAATTGACAAGCCCAACGTTAAAACCGTAATCCATATTCAGCTACCGGAAAATATAGAAAATTACTATCAGGAAGCGGGACGCTCCGGAAGGAACGGTGAAAAAGCTTATGCCATTTTATTGACTAGTCCTTCAGATATCATTCAAACTGAAAGTCAATTCATAAATATTTTGCCTGACAAAGCTTTTTTGAACACGATGTTTATCAAACTCTGCAATTACTTTCAGATAGCCTATGGAGAAGGAATAAATGAAGAATTTACTTTTAATTTGCACCATTTTTGTTTGAAATATGGATTCCCGGCACTAAAAACCTTCAATGCAATGCGTTTTTTGGACGGGCAAGGTGTATTGACTTTGTCTCAGGAATTTTCGGAAAAAATCACAATGCAATTTTTAATCCCCTCCAAAGAAGTCATTCGCTATACGAGTTTGAATCCCAATGACGAAGAAATCATTTTGACTATTCTGCGGACTTATCCCGGAATTTATGAAATGCAGACCGCCTTCAATTTACCAATGATTGCAAAAAAATCACATCACTCTGAATCCGAAATATTAGCGGTATTGCACAAACTGAAAGACAAAGAAATTATAGATTACCATTCTAAAAACAATGACGCTACATTAATCTTCAATGAAATTCGGGAAGACGAAAGAACTATCAACAAAGTCGCCAAATATTTAGCACGACAAAACGAACTCAAAAAAGAACAACTACAATCGGTGCTGAATTATGTAAAGGAAAAGAATGTTTGTAAGAGTAAAATGATTTTGGATTATTTTGGAGAAAAAGCAACTTCCAATTGTGGTATTTGTTCCTATTGCATAACACTGACCAAACCTAAAAAAGACTACAATGCCCTTTCAAAAAAAATCATCACTTTATTGCAAAGTGAAGATTTAAATTCAAGAGAAATCCAAGAGAAAACAAAAAATACTGCAGACGATGTTATCTTTGTATTACAACAATTATTGGAAGGCGACCTTTTAATAATTAAAAAAAACAATAAATACACTTTAAAAGCCTAATGGAAAAATTAAGAATTATATTTATGGGAACTCCAGAATTTGCCGTTGGTATTCTGGACACCATAATCAAAAACAACTATGAAGTGGTTGGTGTAATCACCGCAGCGGACAAACCTGCAGGTCGAGGACAAAAGCTGAAATATTCGGCAGTAAAAGAATATGCACTGGAAAACAATTTAAACCTATTACAACCAACCAATCTAAAAGACGAGAGCTTTCTTGAAGAATTAAAATCATTGAACGCAAATCTACAAATCGTTGTTGCTTTCCGAATGTTGCCAAAAGTAGTATGGGAAATGCCATCATTGGGAACATTTAACCTACACGCTTCCCTCCTCCCTAACTATAGAGGAGCGGCACCTATTAACTGGGCAATTATCAACGGAGAAACCAAAACTGGTGTGACTACTTTTTTTATTGATGACAAAATAGACACCGGAGCGATGATTTTGAGTGCTGAAACAGCAATCGATGACACCGAAAATGCGGGACAATTGCATGATAGATTAATGCATTTAGGATGCGATACCGTAATAGAGACTTTAAAAGTGATTGAAAGTGGAAATGCAACAACCACGATTCAGAATGATTCATCTGATATCAAAACAGCATACAAGCTAAATAAAGAAAATTGCAAAATTGATTGGTCAAAATCTATTACTGAAATTTACAATTTAATTCGAGGCCTAAGTCCTTATCCAGCTGCTTGGTGCTTTTTTTCAGACAAAGATGAAGAGTGGAATGTAAAAATCTATGAGGCCAAAGCTATTTTAGAAGAACACACTCAAACTATCGGTAGTTTAATTTGTACCAAAAAAGAAATGAAAGTTGCAGTAAAAGAAGGATATATTCAAATACTATCCCTTCAATTTCCAGGAAAAAAGAAAATGATTGCTTCCGAATTATTAAATGGAATTACTTTTTCAGAAAACGCAAAAGTCCATTAAGGTCAATAAAAACAGGAGTTAAGCAGTGTTTTTTTCAGAATTTTAACCCACTTTATGAACAAAGATTGTAAGTTATTAACAAAATACGCTAAAAATGTATAAAACACTTGCACAGACCGTATTTCCTGCTAATTTTGTTCTATTAACAATTATTTTAACCAACAATTAACATCAAATTATTATGAACAAATCAGAATTAATCGACGCTATCGCTGCTGATGCAGGAATCACTAAAGCTGCTGCAAAATTGGCATTAGAATCATTTTTAGGAAATGTAGGTGGAACTTTGAAAAAAGGTGGTAAAGTATCTTTAGTAGGATTCGGATCATGGTCAGTATCTTCAAGAGCTGCAAGAGACGGAAGAAATCCTCAAACTGGAAAAACTATTCAAATCGCTGCAAAAAATGTTGTAAAATTCAAAGCTGGAGCTGATTTAGAAGGAGCAGTAAACTAATCATAGTTTATCTTATATAATTAAACCTTCCGATTGGAAGGTTTTTTTTTGCTTTTAAACGATTAAAAACGAAATTATTTGGTTATTCAATTTAAATTTTCTTAAATTTAATTAAAAATATAGCCTTATGATTTCAGAAAAATTAAAAAAAGGATATTTACTTATAGCTGAACCATCTATAATTGGGGACTTATCATTTAATCGATCAGTAATCCTCTTGGCAGATCATAACGAAGATGGCTCGGTAGGATTTATTATGAACAAACCCTTGAAATATACCATCAATGATTTGATTCCCGAAATAAACGCCAATTTCAAGATTTTTAATGGT
The DNA here is from genome assembly GCF_002001005.1 of Flavobacterium sp. A45. GTDB lineage: Bacteria > Bacteroidota > Bacteroidia > Flavobacteriales > Flavobacteriaceae > Flavobacterium. Next base: position 62,020 of record NZ_MUNX01000099.1, on the reverse strand, counting down.
GGGCCAGTAGAGCAGGATAATCTTTATTTTATTCACAACATTCCGGAATTAATTCCAAACAGTATTGAAATATCAAACGGAATTTATTGGGGAGGTGATTTTGAATCGACAAAAGAACTCATCAATAATGGCAAAATAAAAAAAGAAAATATTCGTTTCTTTTTGGGCTATACCGGATGGGAAGAACACCAACTTGAAAAAGAAATGGAAGCCAATTCGTGGATTATTACCAAGAATAATTACGAGAATAAAATAATTGGAAAATCAACTGCTCATTTTTGGAAAGAGCAAATCATAGAATTGGGAGGCGAGTACCTAATCTGGTCCAACGCTCCCGAAAATCCTTACTTAAACTAAACCAAGTTTAAAGTCTCATTCAGTTTTGCAACTAAAATTTTTGAAAATTCAATCGAAAATTCCTTTTTTCTATATTTTGTTATCGGTTGTACCCCCTTAATAACATTGGTTATAAACAATTCATCCGCCTTTTGAAGATCAAAAGGAGAAATAATTTCCTCAGTTACTTCAATACCATTTATTTTTTTGGACAGTTCTAAAATTTGCTTTCTCATAACTCCATTCAAACAGCCTTCTGAAACTGGAGGAGTGATTAATCGATTGCCTTTTAGCATAAAAACATTACCCTGTAAAGCCTCAACAACATTTTTGGCATCGTTAATTAGAATACAATTATCCAATCCATTTTCATTAGCATAAATACTTCCTGTCAAATTTATCAATCGGTTTGTCGTTTTAATCGAAGACAATAATTGCTTAGTAACATAAAAATCCTTGTATAAATCTACTTCATATTCACTTTCACTAAGTAAATACGATGTGTTATCAATCGCAACAGCTTGTATCAAAAAAGAAACAGTATTGTTTTGTGGCAAATAATACCCGCCATCATTTCTATAAACTGTAATTCTAGCCCTTGAAGAAGATGCTATATCGTTGTTTTTAACCAATGAAAGAATTTGTTCTTCCAAATATTCCATAGTAAAATTCATTGGAATCTCCATTCGAACCACACGCATGGAAGACATTAACCTGAAGTAATGATCTTCTAAAAACAGTATTTTTCCATTTACAATTTTCACAGTCTCAAAAACGGCATCACCATACAAAAAGCCTCTGTTTTGAACTAAAATATTTGTATCTTCAGATACTATCGCACCATTAAAATTTATCATACTATATTTAAAAAAAAGTCACGCTAAAAAGCGTGACAAATATAAGCTATAATATGCAATTCTTCTATACGGATCCAATAACATGTTTCAAGTCCGAAATTTGGTTTTCCCAAAGCTGCGTTGCCTCTTCAACTTCCTCTTTTCGAGCAAAGTCAACTACCATTAAAGACACATCTTTTGTCAATTCATCAACCAAAATATTCAATTCGAAAAAATATTCCGTATCCTTATTATTATCATCAACCCATCTAAATTTCACTTTCTCCCCTGATTTTTTGGAAGCTAACCTTGCTTTCTCTTGGGAATCATTCCAGATAAAAGTAAAAAACTCACCACGAGAATTTACATTATCTGCAAACCACTCGGACAGACCCGAAGGTGTCGAAATATATTGGTACAACAATTGAGGAGAGGAATTTATGGGGAATTCGATTTCGTAACGCACTTTTAAATCCATGAATTTTGTCTAATTTTTGCGAAATATATAGATTATTACTTTCAAAAAAAAACGTTTTCAAAAAAAATTTTTTTTTGTTGTTTTTTACTTGCAAACTCTAATTATTGTTTTATATTTGCACCCGCATTCAGGGATAGGATATATCCCAAATATGGCGAGGTAGCTCAGTCGGTTAGAGCGCAGGATTCATAACCCTGAGGTCACGGGTTCAACTCCCGTCTTCGCTACAAGAACAAACCCTTAAACATCAATTGTTTAAGGGTTTTTTATTGAAATTATGTTTCAGAAACATCTAACTACCACTCACAGGAGTCACGAAAAGGAGTGACTTATCACACATTAAGCATTTGCAATAATCTACAAACTATTCATTGGATAACAATCTTCATAATACAAATTTTTAACGCTAGTCAAATCAATTGTAGATAATTGATTCCGTATCACCTGAGCATCTCTTAACTGATCGTAAAATTTATTTCCATTTATAAGTTCTATAGAAAATCGCTTGGCTATAGAGTATGCACCTTTTTGGAAATCGGAAGTACAAACAAACATACCTGCTTTGTATTGATTAATTATCATTGAGCCTAGTAAAGATCGTATCTGCTCCACTTTAATTTTATTCTTTGATCTTTTAACTTGCACACCGATTACTGAATTCTTTTTTAATAGAATTACATCAATCCCTCCATCATTTGTGTATCCAGTGCAAATACTTTGATAACCAAAATCACTATATACATCAGCTACTAATTCTTCAAAAAGTCTGGGATTAATATTATATCTTTTTTCATAATTCCTAACCAAATAAGACCTTATTTCAGATAAGGGTAAATCAGATTTATTTAAATCCAGATTTCTCAACGTTCCATTTAAACTAAAAAAAACATCCCACATTTGGTACTCTGCTCCTATCCAGTACTTTTCTGAAATTTTCCACCATCCACAAGTCAAACAAATTCCTAGAATAGTACTCTCATACATTAATTCGGAAATAATCTTAAAGTAATTCTTAGTAAAATCACCATGAATATTCTCCATTTTTATTCTATGTCCATAGAAACGTCTTTCAATATCAGCTAAAGAAACATTTAAAATCTTATCAATTTTTTGAATAGAAAGTTGCTCATTGCAATAAACACATTTACTATTATGCGCATTATCAAATGTGTATTTCGGATTTATTGAATCGGGATACATAATACTTACAGATTTAAAACTTAAGAGTTATTAAATTTACAATGTAAAACACAATGCAATTGTAATAGTAGGTACTATTTAATTTGTATTATGATTACGAATAGCTTCTATTTTGAAAATATTTATCTCATTCTTTTTTATTTCAAAACAAAATAATAAAATTTCATTATTTCTAATGGAAGAACTTCTATGGTAAAACCGATATTATAAAAATTACTTAGATTTACAACTCTAAATAAATATGTTTTAAAAGTTGATTATAACAATATTAACAAATCAATCAAGCTTAAAATCCATAATATAAAATTAAAACAAATGAGCCAATATTCCCTTCCATCATTGCCTTTACAACACGAAGTAGAAAGTAAGGTAGTGCTTAAAAAATTAGCATTGGCACACAAAGCACTTGCTGAACTTAACGGAGTTGCTGAAACTATTCCAAATGAAGTTATTGTCTTAAATACACTTTCTCTACAAGAAGCAAAGGATAGTTCGGCTATTGAAAATATCATTACAACACACGATGAATTATTCAGTAGTGACAATATAGCACAGCAATTTGCTAGTTCAGCAGCCAAAGAAGTTTATAATTATGCTTCAGCTTTAAAGGAAGGATTTAGTATTGTACGTGAAAAACGACTTATTACTTGCAATCAAATTATAGAGATACAAAGTATACTTGAAGAAACCAAATCAGGTTTTAGAAAACTTCCGGGTACTGCACTTAAAAACGGTGAAACTGGCGAAACTGTTTATACTCCACCACAAAGCCATAATGAAATTGTTTCGTTGATGAGTAATTTAGAAAACTTTATGAATGATGATAGTTTAACTGATATTGATCCATTAGTGAAAATGGCAATTATACATCATCAGTTTGAAAGTATTCACCCATTCTATGATGGAAACGGTAGAACTGGAAGAATAATTAATATTTTATATCTAGTAAAAGAAGATCTATTACACTTACCTATCCTTTATTTAAGCAGATATATAAATCAAAACAAAGGAAGTTATTATCACTTATTACAAGAAACCAGAATTACTCAAAATTGGGAGCCATGGATTTTATTTATGCTTGAAGCTGTAGAACAAACATCTAATCAAACTACTGGTATAATCAGGGGAATTAAAAAGCTAATGATGGATTACAAACAAAAAATTCGAACCAATTTACCAAAAATATATTCTCAAGATTTAATTAATAATTTATTTAAACATCCTTATACTAAGATTGATTTTCTAGTGCACGATTTGGATATTACAAGACAAACAGCTTCAAAATATCTAGAACAACTTATACAACTAGAATTAGTAACATTACATAAAATAGGAAAAGAAAATTTCTATATTAATACAGCCTTATATGACTTTCTGCACAATGCTCCGCAGCAGTTTAAGTTCAAATAATTAAAAAAAAAATCAACAAGATGTTAGTATCATGTAAAAAAAACTAAAAAAACTTAACATGTTAAAATTCTCATGTTAGAAAAAGTAAAAAAAGTTAACACGTTATAAATATCATGTTAAACAAGACATTTTAATATAGCTATTTTCAAACTGAATTTAGATTAATCATCTACAAAAGGAGAGTGAGAAAAAGTCAAAAAATATCGAAAAGCCAATTTTCACAAAAAACATTTATAAATCAATACCTCAAAAAATAAAAAAAAAATCTGAATTAGATATTCATAACCCTGAGGTCACGGGTTCAACTCCATTCTTCGCTACAAAAAACAAACCCTTAAACATCAATTATTTAAGGGTTTGTTTATTACTTCTAAACAAAAAGACAGGCCTTTAAGTTCCTGTCTTCTCATACTCTAAAAGAGATCACAACCAAATTACACTTTTTATTTAGCAGCAGGAATAATGTCGATTATCACGGTACGGTTGTAAAAACGCTCTTCAGGAAGTTTATTTTCAAAAGGGGACGTACTTTCGTCTTCACCAAAACCATGAACTTCAAATTTCACATCTCTTCTGCCTGAATCAGACAATGCCTTTTCCATAATGTTCTTTACTTCATTGGCTCTGTCCAAAGATAAATTCAAATTATAAGACTCTTCACCAATGATGTCGGTATGACCATGAATGATAACTACACCGTTTTTAGGTATTTTAGGCGTAACGACTTCTCTCAAATATTTTTCATACATAGCAATTGCTTTTGATTTATTAAATTCAAAAATTATGCTATACCTAAGTCCTTCTTCTGTTTTAGACGGTGTCCAAAGCACCATGTGAGTAGTGGTTACTTTTTCTTCAATTTTGCCGCTTTTTGTTTTTCCAATCATTTTTACTTTATAATCTCCTTCAGCACGAGTTCCCATAATACTTTTACCAGGAATGCTTACTTTTTCTTGAGTATAAGGGCCAAAAGTTTTCATTTGTCCGTCTGGATCAGTAGTTTCCAAAGACCATGAAGAATACGCTTGTCCTGCACCTGTCGCATCAATAGTAACATAACTGTCTATAGGCGCTTCCTGAACAGTCACAAACTCTAATGGTTTTAATGGAGCATCTGGACCGCTTTGAAATTCCATCAATAATTCAGGTGAATTACTTTCGATGGAAACTCTACGATCCCCCTCGCGAAGTAATTCCAATTCTTTTGTCCCTCCAGCTTGTTCAGATGGAATATTGGGTTTTAACTGCCCTTTCGTAGTTATTCTTGCCGATTTTATTCCGAATACATCAACCAAATAAGTTTTGATAGATTCAGCCATCACAACACCATCTTCTGATCCTTTTTCTGAAGAACCAACAAGCGTAATAGTCGCTGAAGGATTTTTTACCATTCGATTCCCAAGAATATTGATTACATTATAATAAACCGTCATTTGTCGTGTGGAACGACCTGAAGGATTCACAGAAGCCGTAACTCCTCCTATCTGATCTTCATTGAAATCTTTTACATTCTCTTTTTGTAATAATTTGTAACGACTTGGTATTTTATTCGATTCAAGATCATAAAAAACATAATTCCGTAATGGAAATACCTCTCTTACGTTACGTTCTCCCGGAATATTCTTAGGTGCATATACCGAAAACTGAACTTGAGATGTTTCCACTTCCGGAGTTTCCGTTTTACTTCCTTGTCCAAATTTAAGTGCCATACCAACTCTAAGAGTGCTTAAACTCCAAGTCTCGGTTGAGCGGGGATGTTGTCCAAAATAAGGTTGAAAATTCACAAACGGAGACAAAAGAAATTGTGTTTTATGTTTTTGCGAGGATAACGGAATATCAAACCCTGCTCCAACTTGCATAGAAATAAGCGTTTGGTCAACATTGTCAAAATCACCTCTTACCTCAGGCGTTGCCTCTTGATTGGGATAAGCAGGATTAATTCCTAACTGATATTTAAATGATTTATCCACATTGAAAGCCAAACGTGGACCTCCGTATATATAAAAATTAGATTTAAATGGTGCAATACGAATACTAGGCTCTACCGTAATATAACTTAATTCTGTAGATAAATCTGCGGGGCAATTACAAGGAGTGGTTTTCTGATCAAACGATCCTTTTCTGCTGTCATAACCTGCCTGAAACATAAATCCCAATATTGTATTCGGTTTATAATATTCAATAACCGGTGCCAAATAAAGCCCTGCTCCTTCTCCATTATGAAAAGTAACCGGAGGAGTTAAACTCGAATTAAGCTGATGTGTTGAGCCACGGTAAAAACTATAGTTGGTGGCTGCTGCAACACCAAAATACCAAGTAGGTTTTGTGTAATTAACCTCTTGCGCCTGAAGCTTTGTTTGAGCACTTAAGCACAACAAAGTCAATAAGAAAAGGGTGTTTAAGAGAAAATTCTCTGAAATCCACGTTGTATATGATTCCGTTTTAAAACTAATTTTAGTTTTCATTTTTTTTCTATTTAGATGTTATTTTTTATTGAGAAGAATCCCGTCCGAAAACGGGATATACTATTTAGCAGTGTTGTTTTATGGTACATTAATGGTTGTATTTACCATGGTCACAGAGGAGACTAAAGATATTGCTCTTCCGTTGAGTACCGTTTGGGCTGCATTTCCGGCGGTAGAAAAAGTAACACCCGAATTGGCAATAATATTTCCGACCATCGTTCCGCCACCAGCACTGTTGATAGTAGCTGCACTACCTACATACCAAAACACATTATTAGCTAATCCGCCGTTTATCAATATTACACTTTTGGCACCTGTAGGACCTGCAATTCCAACCGTAAGTCCTGAAGCAGTTTGGAAAATCCAAGTAGCATTTGGGTCACCTTGCGCATCAAGCGTCAGATCACCATTGCTGATTTTGAAAGTACCGCTTGCTGATTTATAAACTCCCGGAGCTAATGTCAATCCTCCTAATTCTCCAGCATTCGGATCTGAACCACCTGGTTTTGATGCAGGTGAAATACTTAAATAGGCTGCATTAGCATCAAGCAATGCTTGTTGTGCTACAGCAAATGAAGTGGCTGTCCCTGGAGCAGGAGGTGCAGTAAATATATCACCTGTCACGTTCCCTACATTTAGAGGAGTTTCAGTGTAAATTACTAGACCATCATGAAATCCTGTAATAAGGGTAGAAGCTGCAGTCGTCCCGATGCTTCCATTGTTTATCACTGTGTTTAACCCTTGGTTTGTTACCCCGGCATTTCCACCAAAAGTACCAAACATAGCTGCAGTACCAAGATCAATAATTATTGCTGCAGGAGGAGCCAGTATAGTTGTAAATTCCCAAACATAGTCACTAGCCAATGCTGTCCCAACTGCGTTTTTTGCTCCATTTGTAATTGTTGCTGTATAAACTTTCCCAATCACCAATGAATTTGTTGGATTAAAGGAAGCTGTAGTACCTGAATAAGAAACCGTTCCTGTAATTGTTGTTGTCCCCTGTTTCAAAGTAAATGTGGTCGCATTGATTGTAGAAGCATCCATTATAGTACTAAAATCAGCAGTTACTGTTTGATTTAAGGCAACATTAATGGCATTATTAAGTGGATCTGTTACAGCTACTGTTGGCACAATATCTGTTGTGAAATTCCATACATAATCTGCAACCATTGCAGTATTCAGTGAATTCTTAGCACCAGTAGTTATAGTTACCGTATAGATTTTATTGGCTACTAAAGGATTTGTTGGAACAAAAGATACTGTTGAACCCGTGTAGGAAATTGTTCCCGCCACAACGTCAACCCCTTGATTCACTTTAAAAGTGCTGCCGTTTAATGTTGATGGATTCATTACCATATTGAATGTCGCCGATATTGTTTTATCAAACTTCACAGCTATGGCATTATTAATTGGATCCGTTGTAAGCACTACAGGTCTCAAAAGCGTACCTGTTGAAAATGCCCATACATGCTCAACCTGCAAAAAATTACCCACTAAGTCTTTTACTTTTGTAGTAACTCTAGCAGTATAAGTGGTATTTTCCGCTAGTGGAAGTGTTGGCGTGAATGAGGCAGTCCTGTCTGCATAAGTAACCGTTCCCGCTATGGGTGCAGCTCCAACTACCGTAAATGAGGTTGAAGTAATCGAACTTGGATCCATTTCCTCGTTGAACGTAACGGTAATAACTTGTCCTAACGGAACATCTAATGCGTTGCTCAAAGGAGTTGTAGATTCCACTATCGGACATACTCCAACGACTTCTTTAAAATCGTCATTTTCGCATCCGGTAATTAATGCAATACATAGTATCGCAAAGGTGAATAGTAAAATTTTAGCTTTCATTTTATTTTGTTTTAGGAATTATATGATTTCATTCAACAAAGGTGATTTTATTATCCTCAAGAAATATTATACAATTCTCATCAAGTATTGTATTATTCACACTATTTCGCTTTTTAAAACCAAATAAATGACTTATCAACAACGTTTTAAGGCAATAGGACTATCCGTAGTTCACGCCAGTTACATTCGATAATATTTTTTTGGAGCAGAAAGATTTGGAATTTTTAAGAGACATTTGTCCCGCCATCCGTTGCAATCTTCTAAGCTGAACACCAGCTTAGAAGGATTTTCACTTCTACCGGGGCTAAAGGGCAATATCATTAAGTTAAGGGAAAAATTAAAAAAAAACAGCACGCAGATTCAGCAGATTCGGCAGATTTTTTACTTTTTTTTCTGCGTAAATCTGCGAAATCTGCGTGAAAATAAAAATAGTAATCCTTAAACTTAATGACATTGGGCTAAAGGACAATATCATTAAGTTAAGCTTTAATTGTTCTCACAAAGGCGCAAAATTCAGAACCGATTTCTTTGCGTCTTCGCGTCTTTGCGAGAGCTAGATTTTAAAAAATTTAGAGAGAAATCCTTAAATTAATGATATTGGGCTAAAAAAAGTTTCCCCTTTTAATTATAAAAAGGTATTTTGCGAACCCATTTCAAAACATTACCCCCAAACTAATGCGATTTTACATTTTACTTTACCTACTTATGCTTTGTGGCATTCCTACTGCACAAGCGCAACTAAAAGCAATTACAGACCAAACCGAATACCCTTTCTGGATTAATTTGCCTAGTCAGGACGTATTGGACAAAAAAGCGCCTATCATTTTATTCCTTCACGGGAAGAGCCTCTCAGGCACTAATTTGGATCGAGTAAAACGTTACGGCGTAATTCGAGCCATCGAGAGAGGAAAAGAAATACCAGCAATCGTTATTGCTCCTCAGGTAGCTAACGGTGCTTGGGATCCAGACAAGCTCTTAAAACTTTTGGAATATGTGCAAAACAATTACAACACTGATTTATCGAGAGTTTATGTATGCGGAATGAGCTTAGGCGGATACGGTACTTTTGATTTTGCGGGCAAATATCCCGATAAAGTCACCGCGGCAGTCGCCATTTGTGGAGGCGGAAACACAAAAGATGCCTGCAACTTGGCAACAGTTCCTTTGTGGGTTATTCACGGAAACAGAGATTATATAGTTCCATTATCAGAATCCAGAAAAATGGTCAAAGCCATTAAAACCTGCAATCCCAATGCCAATCTAACTTTTACCATTGATAAAGGTGGAGATCACGGCAGTGTCGAGCGCTATTTTAGAGAAGATAAAATTTATATCTGGATGTTGAATCAGGCTAAATTTATTCCATAAAAAAAGGCTGCAATTGCAGCCTTTTCAGTTATTTTAAAATTTCATTCAACTCTTCCAAGCTTACTTTTTTCTGTTCTCCAGAAACTAAGTCTTTTAAACTATATTGATTGTCATTCATTTCCTCTTCGCCCACGATTACCGCATAAGGGATGAATCGTTTATCGGCGTGTTGGAATTGTTTGGCCACTTTGGCATTATCTGGATATAATTCAACTTTTATTCCTGATGCGCGCAATTCTTTGATCGCTTTCATCGAATAGAAAGCTTCTTTCTCTCCGTAATTGATAAACAATGCTCTTGAAGTCGAAGTTACCGCTTCCGGGAACAATCCTAACTCTTCAACCACCAAATAGATTCGGTCAAGTCCAAAAGATATACCTACTCCACTCATATTTTTCAATCCAAAAATACCGGTCAAATCATCATAGCGTCCACCACCACCGATGGAACCCATAGCAACGGTTTTTGGAGCAGCCACTTCAAAAATAGCGCCTGTATAATAATTCAGTCCTCTTGCCAATGTTACATCCAAATCCAAACTTGCCGTTGACAATCCTAAATTGATCACATTGTCACAAATGAAACGCAGTTCTTCAACTCCTCTCATTCCCTCGGTAGATGCAGAAAGTAAAACAGACAGCTTTTCTATTTTCTCAGAGATTGTTCCCGTGAAATTGAATAACGGCTGTACTTTGGTAATCGCTTCTTCGGCAATTCCTTTTTCGATCATTTCTTTCTTTACGCCGTCCTCACCTATTTTGTCCAATTTGTCCAAGGCTACCGTAAAATCAATCAACTTATCCGATGCACCGATTACTTCGGCAATTCCAGAAAGTATTTTTCGGTTATTGATTTTGATGGTAACACCTTCAAGTCCTAAAGCAGTAAAAACAGAATCGTACAATTGTACCAACTCCACTTCCTGCCAAAGGGATTTAGATCCCACCACATCTGCATCACATTGAAAAAATTCTCTGAAACGTCCTTTTTGAGGACGATCGGCGCGCCAAACAGGTTGGATTTGATATCTTTTGAACGGGAATTCAATTTCGTTTTGGTGTTGAACCACATAACGCGCAAACGGAACAGTCAAGTCATAACGCAAGGCTTTCTCTGAAATACTTGATGTTAATCGTGTGCTATCTTTGGCTTCCAGGTGAGTTTCATTGGCTTTTGCCAAAAAATCTCCCGAGTTTAATATCTTAAAAATTAATCGGTCGCCTTCTTCTCCGTATTTCCCCATTAAGGTTTCAGAATTTTCGAATGAAGGCGTTTCTATAGGTTGGAATCCAAATTTCTCGAAATTGCTTTTTATGATTTGGATAATGTATTGTCTTTTTGCCACCTCAGCAGGTGAAAAATCTCTGGTTCCTTTTGGAATACTCGGTTTTGATGCCATTTTTTTTTTAGATTGCAGATTTTTGGATTTATAGATTATTAGATTCAAGTAAAACTTTTTTAATTGAAAACGAAATCCTCTATATCACTCTGCAAATATCTTACTTTTAAAATAATTCCTTTTGAAAAATTTGTGATTTAATTTTAAAGCTGATTTAACAACAAAATGCCTTGTCGTTACAAAATATACGTCATAATGGGCCACAGATGACACGGATTAAACAGATCGACACTGATTCTTTGGGTAAAAACTAAAAAGTTAGAATATAAATTAACAGATTTCAATCTGTGCAAATCCGTTATATCTGTGTCATCCGTGTGCCATTGGATAATTTGGTTTCAATAACGGAATGCCCTAGCCCAGATGGAAACGGCATCCTGTTGTCCCGGGGTTCGGGACAACAGATATAGTGTACAGCTGGAAATAGCTCCTTACAACTATTTAGGATAATTTTTCAAACGGTATTTGTAACAAAAATTGTATTTTCGTGTCAAACGTGTATGATGCTAAAATTATTCAAAGAAAATATCCGAATCGCTTTTGGTTCCATTCGAACTCAATTGCTACGAACCATTTTGACGGTAATGATTATTGCCATTGGTATAACTGCCTTGGTTGGAATATTAACAGTTGTTGCGGCGCTGGAGAACACTTTATCCTCCGATTTTGCCTCGATGGGAGCTAACACTTTCAACATTAACCAATACGAAAGCAATTCCAGAAGACGAGGTGGTGGGGAACGAGAAATCATAAATCCTATCATTTCCTATCCTGAAGCGGTGGCTTTCAAGAATAAATACAATTACCCATTGACCGAAACTTCTTTGTCTTTTACTGCGACAGCGACTGCCGAAGTAAAATACGAAGCCTTGAAAACGGATCCCGAAATAAGGGTCCTTGGCGTTGACGAGCATTTTTTGACTAATTCAGGACTCGAAACCGATTTAGGACGAAATTTCACCAATTTTGACATTTCCAACAATACCTATACCTGTGTGGTAGGTTCCGATTTTAAAAAAGGAATTCTAAAAGACATAAACCCTATTGGCAAAATACTTTCGATAAGAGGTGCTAAATTTAAAGTCATTGGCGTATTAAAAGAGAAAGGCTCGACCTTTGGGAACAGCCAGGATTTAAGAGTATTAATCCCTATACAAGTGGCACGTTCCTTATTTACGGCTCCGAATATCAACTATACTTTGAGTGTTATGGTTGGCAAAAAAGAATTATTGGATCAAGCTATTGACAATGCGAACAGCACGATGCGCAGAGTTCGAAAATTGAGTCCTATAAAAGACAATAATTTTGCAATCGTTCGAAGCGATGATTTGATTAACCGAATCCTGAGCATCACCAAATATCTTGGACTTGCATCGTGGCTCATTGGGATTATTACCATATTGGGATCCTCTATTGCCTTAATGAATATCATGATTGTTTCGGTTACCGAGCGTACCCGTGAAATTGGGGTTCGAAAAGCTTTAGGAGCCAAAAAAACTACCATTGCCTTTCAGTTTTTTATAGAAACATTGCTGATTGGGCAAATAGGTGGTTTGGTCGGAATTATTTTTGGAATATTAATCGGGTTTGGGCTTTCTACAGCGATGGACTTTGTTTTTGTAATTCCGTGGGGAGCAATGATAGCGGCATTTATCGTAAGTTTTATCGTGGCGCTCGTTTCTGGATTGTATCCTGCTATAAAATCAGCAAATCTGGATCCTATTGAGGCACTTCGTTATGAATAGATTTCTGTTTTAATAAATATATTTCAAAATAATTTGGGCGTGATCACATTAAAAAAAGGGGCAACTCAGCATACGTGCTAGTCGCCCCTTTTTTTAATGCGGTCGGGTCATCCGCGTTACTTCGGTAACTTGCTCCTACCCCTCACGCGGATTACGGTTAATGAGAAATTTAGTTTTAAGAACAAATTGAAACATTTTTCGGGTTAGAATAAGAACCATAAACAACTGATTTTATTTATCTTAAATCGATATGGCATGTTTTTTGTAAAGTCTGGTACTTATCAAAAAAACACTAAATCAATAAAAAATAAATAAGAGAAAATATGTTCGAAAAAATACAAGATTACTTCCGAGATAAATATATCGCCTCAACATTAAAAAAAATATCATCCGATTTATTTACAGGTGATTATAATTTTGATGAAATTTTAGCAAAATATGACAAAAAAACTAACTGTATAGATAGACTTCTGACTTTTACCATTCTTATAATTGCTACAGAAAGAATTCCTAGAACCAAAGACGAAACAAAATATGCCATATTGCTATTGTATTATAAAAAATTACAAGAAGCAATTTATAAATATTCATTTAAGAGTGTTTTAGAAATGATCCAATTAGAGGCAGAATTAGAATTTAAAAAAATAAATAACAGTTGGTCAGTTGATAAAGAAAATCTCAAGTATACGAATATTCAATTGAATCTATAATTTACAAAATGGAAGTTGCAAATAAAGCTTCTATTACAACGGAATAATTTATTTATTGAAAAGACCGCCAATCAGCTTGAAGAAGTTTTAGCGCGTTTCTCGAAACCGATACATTTGACTCGTGTACACTACATAAGTCAAGTCATTCCAACAACATAATAAAAAGCTACACTGCTCCTCTCATCATCCTATCATTCTCGTAAATATCCTTACGAAGTTCTATGTTTTTGAAACTCATTTCTTCAAGTAAATCAATCATTTCTTTTCCTAAATATTGATTGATTTCAAAATAAAGTTGTCCTGAATCCGAAAGGTTTCTTTGAGCCAATTCGGCTATTTTTCTATAAAAAATCAAGGCATCGTTATCTTCCACAAAAAGAGCCAAATGAGGTTCATTGTCCAAAACATTTTTCTTGATTTCTTCTTTTTCCAAATTCCGTACATACGGCGGATTCGAAACAATAATATCAAACTCTTGTCCTAAATCTAGCGTTTCAAGAATATTTTGCTCAATAAAAGTAACTTCCACTTCATTCAGCTTGGCATTTTTCTTGGCAGTTTCCAAAGCTTTCTCAGAAACATCAATTGCAAAAACTTCTGCATTCGGGAGATTTTTAGCTAGCGAAACTGCGATACATCCGCTTCCTGTACCAATGTCGAGGATTTTCACCTTTTGACTTTCGACTTTTGACTTTTGACTTTCTAAAATCCAATCCACTAATTCCTCCGTCTCCGGCCTCGGAATCAAAACATTGGCATTGACTTCAAAATCCAATCCATAAAAACTTGTTTTCCCTAACAAATACTGAATCGGAATTTCCAACTTTAATTGTTCCAAAATTGAATTCCAAATCATAATTTCCTCCCCCGAAATTTCTATATCGGGACGTAAAGCCAAATCGATTCTTTTCAATTTTTGCTTTTCTTCCAATATCAAATAGAAAAAACTTTCTGCTTCGCCTTCTCCATACATCGAAGTAAGCGCTTGAATAAATTGATTTCTGTATTCTTTTATTTTCATCTTTATTTTTTTCGGTTCCTTTTCGTGGTTAGACTGTCAAATCTTTAAGCATCCAAACCGGACAACTCGTATGACCAGTACTTCCCATAGGAGAACAAATATTTTCGAAACCTACTTTTTTATACAACTTTTGGGCATCCAACATAAAAGGCATTGTTTCCAGATAACATTTTTCGAAACCAAATTCACGAGCGCTTTGTAAACATTGCTCCATCATTTGGCTTCCAATTCCTTTTCCGCGAGTTTCTGGCAGAAAATACATTTTTTGCAATTCACAATAAATGGCCGCTTCGTTTGCCAGTGGCGCCACTCCTGCACAACCAACGATTCGTCCATCATTTTCTACTACATAATAAACCGATCTTGGCTTATTGTATTCTTCAAACATCAAATCAAGATATGGATCTTCATAAGCCGTTCCTACTTTCGGGATATTCAATTCGTCAAAAACATCTCTTATCAATTGAGCAACCGCCTGATTGTCTTCTTTTTGTATTTTTCTAATAATCCAATTGTCCATAAAATGTTCTAATTATTAATTCCGCACACAAAAATAACCATTGTAAATGGGAAAACATCAAAAGCAATACATTCACTTCTAAAAAATATTCATTCAAGACTGACAGTTATATAATTCAAAATTCCCTCTTACAAATCTGCCAAATCTGCGTGAAAAAATTAGCCCGCAGATTTGGCAGATTTACACAGATTCTAAAAAAACCAAATATGATTAATATCTATATTTTTCAAACGAATACACCACATCATATATGTCAAAGCAAATTCCTAATTCCAAAATTAGTATTTTTGCAAAGTGAAGATACATGAAAAATACATGAGCCGTTGTATAGCCCTAGCCCAAAACGGACTAGGAACAACCTATCCCAATCCTATGGTTGGAAGCGTCATTGTTTATGAAGGCAAAATCATAGGCGAAGGTTGGCACAAAAAAGCAGGCGAACCCCATGCCGAGGTCAATGCAGTAAATTCGGTACACGATAAATCGTTGCTAAAAAAAGCAACTATCTACGTGAGTTTGGAACCTTGCAGTCATTTTGGAAAAACACCTCCGTGCTGCGATTTGATTATTAAAAATAAGATTCCCAATGTCGTTATTGGCACTGTAGATCCAAATATCATGGTCGCCGGAAACGGAATCAAAAAATTAATCGAAGCGGGTGTTCATGTCACTATTGGGATACTTGAAGACGAATGCAACGAACTCAACAAGCGTTTTTTTACTTTTCATCAAAAGAAAAGACCTTACATTATATTGAAATGGGCTCAAAGTCAAGATGGATTTATTGCCCCTCTTGAAAAATTGGAAAAAAAACCAGTTTGGATTACCAATACCTATTCCAGACAATTGGTTCACAAATGGAGAACCGAGGAACAGGCTATTCTAGTGGGAACTCAAACCGTTATTGACGACAACCCCAAACTAAATGCGAGAGATTGGTACGGAAATAATCCAGTCCGAATAGTATTGGATCAAAACAATCGCATCCCAAAAGATAATGCTGTTTTTGATAATCAAACTAATACGATTGTCTTTAGCAATTCTAAAAACACTATTTCCGAAGAAAACACTATCTTTGAAGTAATTGATTTTAAACAAAATATAGCCCAGCAAATTGTTGATTCGCTTTACAAACACAACATTCAATCGGTTATAATTGAAGGTGGGCTCCAAACCTTACAAACCTTTATCGATGCAAATCTTTGGGACGAAGCTCGAGTTTTTACAGGAAAAACAAATTTGGAAAAAGGAATCAAAGCCCCTTTTATACCAAAAACAAATTCCGAAAAGCACATAATTGACACCGATGAATTTTTAATAATCAGAAACCATGATTAATGCTATTATTTTTGATTTTGGAGATGTGTTTATCAATTTAGATAAACAAGCGACTATGGATGGTTTGAAAGATCTTGGCATTTCCCATTGGAATGAAGATTTAGACCAATTGAACATACAATATGAAATAGGAGCTATTTCGGGAGATGATTTCTTGAATGGAATTCAAAAACACACCGACAATGCTTCAATTGAAGACATTCGGGAAGCTTGGAATTCTATCTTAGCAGACTTTCCGTTGTATCGATTGGAATTTCTTCAAATGCTTTCCAGCAAGTACCGTTTATTTTTGTTAAGCAATACCGATGCGATTCACATCGACACTTTTGAACAAAAAACAGGAACCTCATTTTATAGCGATTTTTATCAATGTTTTGAAAAAATATATTTTTCATTTGAAATTGGTATGAGAAAACCCAATCCGGAAGTTTACAACTTTGTCCTGGATCAAAACGGACTTCAAGCCAAACATACGTTATTCATTGATGACAAAAAAGAAAATACCGATGCCGCATTGGCACTTGGACTTCCCGTTTGGAATTTACAGGTGGGCGAAGAGGATGTAGTTGATCTATTTGATAAAAAAATAATTTAGAAGAATCCCTTTTGGAAATTAAAGACACCTACAATACCATTGCATTTCCCTGTGAAGAATCACTATTCAAGGAAAAAAGCAGCAAATTCTTCGGTTATGCTTTTCCGATAGAGTCAGAGGACGAAGTGAAACCCATTATAGAGATATTAAAAAAGCAACATCCACACGCTGTCCACTATTGCTACGCCTATCAAATAGGAACCGAAAACATTCAATACAGAGCCAACGATGATGGAGAACCAAGCAATACGGCAGGTACTCCTATTTATGGCCAAATACAATCTTTCGGACTTACGAATGTACTTGTTGTTGTAGTTCGAATTTATGGCGGAATTAAATTAGGAGTGGGCGGATTAATTTCGGCATACAAAACTTCGGCACAAATCACATTGGAATCTTGTGAAATTATCGAAAAAACAATTGACGTTCCTTTTCAAATTTCATTTGACTATAAAAACATGAATAAAGTGATGCGTGTGATCAAAGAAAAAAAATTAGATATTGCTTCTCAAGAAATGGAGATAAATGAAGAAACAAATTTACCAATTGGAAAAATTGTAATAAAAACCAGAAAAAAAAATGCCGAAATGGTATTCGACACTTTTAACTCTTTGTTTGAAATTGACATAAAAAAACTATAAATTCTCATCAAAAAGAACTCATTTTGATTATTATTCAAAAGTTTTTAGTAGTTCCAAAATGTAATCTGGCGGTGCCGTTGGTTTGCCAGTTTTTAGAGACACAAAAACCAACATAAATTGGGCGGTTGTTAATAACTCTTTAGCTTCATTGTATATCGCGCAATCAAATTCTATCTTCACGGACGTCTGACTTTTGAAAACCGTATGCACCGTCAACAACTCATCATATCTTGCTGATTTTTTATAATTGATATTCATATTCACTATAGGTAGACCGATACCACTTTCTTCCATCACTTTATATGAAATCCCTTTATTTCTAAGCCATTCGACCCTTCCTATCTCAAAATAGGGTATGTAATTTCCGTGATAAACAACCCCCATTTGGTCAGTTTCTGAATAACGAACACGAACTTGAATCTGATGATCTTTCATTAATTTTGTATTAAAATTTTTAATTTAAAAAAGTCCCTTACAACAATATTTTTAAAAATTATACCCTAAAATATTTTTTTTTACAGATAATTGTTCACATATTTGTTATCCCGAAAAAAGAATCTATTTCACATTCTTTTTGTAAGATAATAAGTACCCAAATAAAAAAATTTAACTAGATATATGAACAAGACTGCACAATCAGTATGGGAAAACTGTTTGTCCTTCATAAAGGACAACATTCAGGATCAAGCTTATAAAACTTGGTTCGAACCAATTAAATCAGTTGAACTTACCGATAATGCATTATATATTCAAGTACCAAGTAAATTTTTCTACGAATGGCTAGAAGAACACTATGTGAAATTATTAAAAGTGGCCTTGACCAAAGAACTTGGAAAAAACGCAAAGTTACTCTATAAAATCAAAATGGAAAACACTTATGGTAACAAACAACCGTTTACGGAACAGTTGCCTAGTGCCAATAGAGCTCCGATGAAAGCCCAAGAAGTAGATGCTCCATTCAAAAACTTAAATCCAGAATTAAAAAACCCATTTGTTATTCCTGGTATTCGTAATTTAAAAATCGAATCACAACTGAATCCGAATTATAGTTTTGACAATTTCCTTGAAGGGGATTCTAATAGGTTAGCCCGTTCTGCAGGTATGGCTGTTGCCAATAAGCCAGGTGGAACATCTTTCAACCCATTACTTATTTTTGGTGGTGTTGGATTGGGAAAAACACACTTAGCTCATGCTATCGGCGTTGAAATCAAAGACAAATATCCAGAAAAAACAGTTTTATATATTTCTGCTGAAATTTTTACCCAACAATATATTGATTCGGTAAAGAAAAACAACAGAAACGATTTCATTCATTTCTATCAATTAATCGACGTTTTAATCATTGACGATGTTCAATTCCTTTCTGGAAAATCAGGAACACAAGATGTATTTTTCCATATTTTCAATTACTTGCACCAAAACGGAAAACAGGTTATCTTGACTTCAGACAAGGCTCCAGTTGACATGCAAGATATTGAGCAACGTTTATTATCCCGTTTCAAATGGGGATTATCTGCCGAGTTACACCAACCGGATTATGAAACTAGAATTTCAATCCTAAAAAACATCCTATATCGTGATGGCGTTGAAATGCCAGACGATATTATAGAATATGTCGCTCGCAACATTAAATCAAATGTACGTGAATTAGAAGGCGCTATCATTTCACTGATTGCACAATCTTCTTTCAACAAAAAAGAAGTAACCATTGAGCTTGCCAAAAGCGTTGTCGAAAAATTTGTAAAAAATGTAAAGAGAGAAATATCAATCGATTACATTCAAAAAATTGTTTCCGATTATTTTCAATTGGATATAGAGACTCTACAGTCCAAAACCAGAAAAAGGCACGTGGTACAAGCGAGACAACTGGCAATGTTTTTTGCCAAAAAATTCACCAAAGCTTCATTGGCCAATATCGGATCCCAAATAGGGGATCGTGATCACGCCACTGTACTTCATGCCTGTAAAACAGTCGACAATTTGGTAGCCACCGACAAACAATTCAAAAAGTATGTCGAGGATATTAATTCAAAATTAACGCTATAAAAAGCAATATGCCTGTTAAAATTTTAATGGTTTGTTTGGGCAATATCTGCCGTTCTCCATTGGCAGAAGGCATATTAGCCTCAAAACTTCCCAGTGATAAATTCCATGTAGATTCCGCAGGAACAGGTTCTTGGCATATTGGTCGTGCTCCAGACAATCGCTCTATAGCCACTGCCAAAAAAAATGGCTTAAATATTGCCAATCAACAAGGAAGACAATTTCAAAGATCCGATTTCGATGCTTTTGACTACATTTTTGTAATGGACAACCACAATTACAATGATGTGATTCACCTTGCTCAAAACGAAAAACAAAAAGAAAAAGTCCAACTTGTTTTAGACGCTATCTTCCCAAATGAAAATGTTGATGTCCCAGACCCATACTATGGAGTTGCAAATGGTTTTGACATGGTTTATCAAATGCTCGACGAAGCATGCGAAGTAATTGCCCAAAGACTGATTGCCAAACATTCCTAAGAAAACTAAATAAGTTTTTTATCTTTGGATGACTTTTCCCTCCAATGTCATTCAAAGACGGCAAAAAAATCTTATTTCAAAAATTGAAAACAATCAAATGAAATCAACACCTCTTCTTGGAAAATTATATTTAATCCCAACCACTATGGGCGATTGCGACCCAATGGACGTATTACCGCAAACCATAAAAAGATGCGTAGAGCTCATTGATTACTATGTGGTTGAAAATGACAAAACAGCTCGAAAATCCATCAAACTGACCAATCCAGAGAAAAAACAATCCGAATTAAAGCTTTTTATACTCAATAAACATACTGAAACTAAAGAACATCAGGAGTTTATCAAACCGCTTTTGGAAGGTAAAGACATGGGACTTATGAGCGAAGCAGGATGTCCAGGTGTAGCCGATCCAGGCGCAGTAATAGTAAAATTGGCCCACGAAAAAGGAATTCAAGTTGTTCCGCTTGTTGGTCCATCCTCAATATTATTGGCCATGATGGCATCTGGAATGAACGGTCAAAGTTTTACTTTTCATGGTTATTTACCCATTGAAAAAGACGAAAAAAAAGCCAGTTTCAAGAGCCTGGAACGCATATCTTTTGAAAAAAATCAGTCTCAGATTTTCATCGAAACACCGTACCGTAACAATAAATTATTGGAAGATTTAATCCAAACCTTGCATCCTGAAACACATTTATGCATAGCCACCGATATCACCTTACCTACGGAATACATCAAAACAAAGAAAATTTCGGAATGGAAAAAAGAAACCATCGATTTACACAAACGCCCCACCATTTTTATCATTCATAAAATGTAAAAAAATTAATACCTTTTTCTTATATTTGTTTTGCTATAAAATCTAAAAATAATAAAATGAATATTACAAAAAGAGATTTAAAAATGATTGGCTTAGGCTTTCTTACATTTTTCATCATTGAAGGTGTTTATAACTGGAAATACTGTTTGAAAAGCTTCAAAGACGGATGGAATTCAGTACGTTAAAAAACCAAACACAATAAGACAATCAAAATCCTGTAAAATATTTTTTTACAGGATTTTTTTTAAACTATATTTTTGGGTATGCTAATGTCATTAATTTCGCCCTAACATCGTTCGACTAAAAAAGAAAAAAATTGGCTTAAAAAAACTACTTTTATACTCCTAAATAAATTCATTTATTACATGAGTAAACTACCAAATGTAACGACTAGTATTTTTACGATAATGTCCAAAATGGCAGCAGAACACAATGCAATCAATCTTTCCCAAGGTTTTCCAAACTTCCCTGTTGACGAAAGATTAACCGAAATTGTTTCTAGATTGGCACTTGAAGACGTTCACCAATACACACCTATGTCGGGTTACCCTCCATTGTTGGCAAAAATTGCTACATTAGTAAAATCATCCTACAACCGAAACATCCTTCCCGAAACCGAAATACTCGTTACAGCCGGTGCAACTCAAGCCATTTTCACCACATTGCTGGCTTTGCTAAAACCAAATGACGAAGTAATTATTCTCGACCCAAGTTACGATTGCTATGAAGCGCCAATATTATTAAGCCAAGCAAAACCAATACGGGTATCACTCAATGATGATTACACTCCAAACTGGAAAACTATTACCAATGCATTTTCGGAGAAAACCAAAATGATCATCATCAATAACCCACACAATCCAACAGGGAAAATTCTAGATGAATCCGATTTAGAGAATCTGGAAGCACTTTTAGAAAAACACCCCAATGTGCTGTTACTTTCAGATGAAGTGTACGAATACATCACCTTTGAACAAAAACATATTTCTACTCATACTCGAACAAAACTACTAGACCGCTGTATTACGGTTTCCTCATTTGGAAAATCATTTCATGTAACAGGTTGGAAAATAGGTTACCTTGTAGCTTCTGAGTATTTGATGAAAGAAATCAAAAAAGTGCATCAATTTTTGGTTTTTAGCGTAAACAGCATTTGCCAAGTGGCAGTTTCAGAATATTTGGATTTAGTCGATGTAAATGAAATTAGTTCATTCTACCAAGAAAAGCGTGATTATTTCAGATCACTATTAAAAAACAGTCGATTCGAATTAATGGCCTGTGAAGGAACTTATTTTCAAGTCGTTTCCTATGCCAACATTTCAAACGAAAATGATGTTGATTTTTGCAAACGTCTAATTACGGATTATGGTGTTGCTGCAATTCCTATATCAACTTTTTATGCCGATGGAAAAGATTTAAAATTAATACGCTTTTGCTTTGCCAAAGACAATCATACTTTAGAAGCAGCTGCAAAAAGATTGTGTGCAATTTAAGACAACTTTTAAGTTATTAAAACACTAAGACTCTAAGTTCAGAAAATGGTTAATCTCTTTTTTATCTCATTATAGAATTGTTTATTTAAATCTTAGTACCTTAGAAACTTAGCATCTCAGAAACTTTAAACAAAATTTAATTTATTATGCATGCATACTATTTTATTTTATTACATTTACAATCCAAAAAAAAAATATAAATTATGAGTTATACCGATAAAATGTTGAGAGACGATGCTTTAAAAGGCAAAGTAATAGTAGTTACTGGAGGCGGAAGTGGCTTAGGAAAAGCGATGACCAAATATTTCTTAGAATTAGGAGCTCAAGTAGCTATTACTTCAAGAGATTTAGAAAAGCTAAAAAATACTGCTCAAGAACTGGAAACAGAAACAGGAGGCACATGTTTACCATTACAATGTGATGTTCGTCATTATGAAGAAGTAGAAAACATGCTTCAAGCAGTACTAAAAGCTTTTGGTAAAGTTGATGTATTATTGAATAATGCAGCAGGAAATTTTATTTCACCAACAGAACGTTTATCAGCCAATGCTTTTGACACGGTAATTGATATCGTCTTAAAAGGATCTAAAAACTGCACACTTGCTTTTGGAAAGCATTGGATAGACACTAAACAAACATCGGCTAGCGTATTGAATATAGTTACGACTTACGCATGGACAGGTTCGGCTTATGTGGTTCCGAGTGCTACTGCCAAAGCTGGAGTTCTTGCCATGACAAGAAGCTTAGCAGTAGAATGGGCAAAATATGGTATTCGTACCAATGCAATTGCCCCTGGGCCTTTCCCAACCAAAGGCGCCTGGGACAGATTATTGCCGGGAGATCTAGCGGAAAAATTTGATTTAGCCAAAAAAGTCCCTTTGAAACGAGTGGGTGACCACCAAGAATTGGCCAATTTAGCGGCTTATTTAGTTTCTGACTTTTCTGCCTATGTCAATGGAGAAGTAATTGTTATTGATGGAGGAGAATGGCTGAAAGGTGCTGGACAATTCAATTTACTAGAAGCTATTCCTGAAGAATTATGGGATCAATTGGAAATGATGATTAAAGCAAAGAAAAAAAATTAACCGCTTGCGTTATTTACCGATTAACATCAACAACTATTAAAAAAAATCAGAAATAACGGATAAATAATAAAACAAAAAAAGAGAACTATTTATACAGTTCTCTTTTTTCAGTTACAATAATTACCAAAAAAGCAAAGAATATACATTATTGCTAACATAAATTGGGGACTGTGAAAACTATTTGTTTTTGTTAACAAAATAGATTTTCAAAACCCATAAATAATTGTATTTTTACCGTTCAAAATTTAGAAAATAAATGGGCAAAATCATAGCGATTGCGAACCAGAAAGGTGGAGTTGGAAAGACAACAACTTCTATTAACCTAGCTGCTTCATTGGGTGTTTTAGAAAAAAAAGTATTACTAATTGATGCTGATCCTCAGGCTAATGCCACTTCAGGTTTAGGAATCGATGTAGAAACAGTTGAAATAGGAACCTATCAAATTCTCGAACATAGCCATACTCCATCGGAGGCCATCATAAAATGTTCCTCCCCAAATGTTGATGTAATTCCCGCGCATATCGATCTTGTTGCGATTGAAATCGAACTGGTTGATAAAGAAAACAGAGAATACATGCTTAAAAAAGCATTAGAAAGTGTAAAAGATCAATACGATTATATCTTAATTGATTGCGCACCATCTCTTGGTCTTTTGACGCTAAATGCTTTAACTGCGGCAGATTCTGTAGTAATTCCAATTCAGTGTGAGTATTTTGCATTAGAAGGTTTGGGTAAATTATTGAATACCATAAAAAGTATCCAAAAAATCCACAATCCTGATTTAGACATTGAAGGTTTGTTATTGACAATGTTTGATTCTAGATTGCGTTTATCAAACCAAGTAGTGGAAGAAGTTCAAAAACACTTTAATGATATGGTTTTTGAAACTGTGATACAAAGAAATGTAAAATTGAGCGAGGCACCTAGTTTTGGAGAAAGCATTATCAACTATGATGCAACCAGCAAAGGAGCAGTAAATTATATTCATTTAGCTCAAGAAATTATAAAGAAAAACAGTAAATAGTTGTATGTCAAAAGCAATAAAAAAACAAGCCTTAGGTAGAGGTTTATCGGCATTATTAAAAGATCCTGAAAACGATATTCAATCGGTTGAAGATAAAAATGCAGATAAAGTAGTAGGAAATATTATAGAGCTTGAAATTGATGCTATAGAAATAAATCCATTTCAGCCCCGAAGTAATTTCAACGAAGAGTCATTACGTGAATTAGCCACTTCTATCAAGGAGTTAGGCGTAATTCAGCCTATAACTGTTCGTAAATTAGATTTCAATAAATACCAATTAATTTCTGGGGAACGTCGTTTGCGTGCTTCCACATTAATTGGACTTACAACTGTCCCTGCCTACATTCGTATTGCAAACGACAACGAGTCTCTAGTAATGGCTTTGGTTGAAAACATCCAACGTCATGACTTGGATCCAATAGAGATTGCGCTTTCTTACCAACGTTTGATTGATGAAATTCAATTGACTCAAGAGCAAATGAGTGAAAGAGTTGGTAAAAAACGCTCTACTATTGCCAATTATTTAAGACTTTTAAAATTAGACCCAATCATTCAAACTGGAATTCGTGATGGTTTTATCAGTATGGGTCACGGTCGTGCAATCATCAACATCGAAGATCATGATGTTCAGACCGATATTTACCAAAAAATAGTAAGTCAAAATCTTTCGGTTAGAGAGACGGAGACTTTGGTAAAAAACTACCACGAAAGTCTAAAACCAAAACCAGCTATTCCAACAAAAGCATCTTCTTTTGAAATTAATGACGAAGATGTGAGTACTTTCAATAAGTATTTTGGAACAAAAATTGACGTAAAAGTGGCTGGAAATGGAAAAGGAAAAATTACAATTCCTTTTCATTCTGAAGAAGACTTCAACAGAATTATAAAATTAATAGAAGGGTAGTGAATAAAATCATTTCCATAGGGCTATTGCTTTTTCTTATAGGAAACGCTTCGGTTTTTGCACAAGCAAAAACCGAAACTGTTTTAAAGCCAAAAGACACTTTAAAATCAATAGACATAGATCCTTTGACACCTGCAAAAGCCGCCTTCTATTCGGCTATATTACCGGGTTTAGGCCAAGCATACAATAAAAAATATTGGAAAATTCCAATAGTTTACGGAGCTATGGGGACCAGTTTGTATCTATATATTGACAATAAAAAACAATACAACGAATATAGAGATGCTTACAAAAGCCGTTTGGCGGGCAATCCAGACCCCAATTACGACTATCTTTCGGATACTCAACTAATATCAGCTCAAGAGTTTTACCAAAGAAATGCTTCGCTATCAGGCCTTTTTGTAATTGGCTTTTATGTACTAAACATTATAGATGCTAATGTTGACGCTGCCTTAATACAATTTAATGTAAATCAAAGCTTATCTGTTAAACCAGAAATCACTCCTGATGCTGTAACATTAAAATCAAATTTGGGACTAACCCTTAATTATCGTTTTTAGATTCGAATACAGTTCGTTTCTTATTAAAAATCAAAAATACTCACAAATGAAAATTGCGCTTTTAGGATACGGAAAAATGGGGCATGTAATCGAAAGAATTGCTTTAGAAAGAGGACATGAAATTGTTTTGAGAAAAGACGAATTTAATACCTATGATGGGCTTTCTGCTGCTGATGTTGCTATCGACTTCAGTGTTCCATCAGCCGCAGTAAATAACATTTCCAGCTGTTTTCATGCCAATGTTCCTGTCGTTTCCGGAACAACCGGTTGGTTGGAGCACTATGATGAAATGATTGCTCTTTGCAAAGAAAAAAACGGAGGGTTTATCTCTAGTTCCAACTTTAGTCTTGGCGTGAATTTATTTTTTGAATTCAACGAATATTTAGCCAAAATCATGTCTCAATTTGATCATTACAAAGTGGATATGGAAGAAATCCATCATGATCAAAAATTAGATGCACCAAGCGGAACCGCTATTTCATTGGCCAAAGGCGTTATTGAAAATAGCAACTACACCAATTGGACATTGGATACCCCAAAAGAGAAAGAGATTCATATCGAAGCTGTAAGGGTGGGTACAGTTCCTGGAACCCATACTGTAACTTACAACTCTGAGGTGGATTCCATCGAAATAAAACACACCGCTCATAATCGTGAGGGTTTTGCTCTTGGAGCTGTAATAGCTGCCGAATGGCTTGCCGGAAAACACGGCGTTTTTACTATGAAAGATGTATTGAATCTAAATTCTAAATAAAAAATAAAATCCCAAATACCAATTAGGAAATAGATAAAATCTAACTTCTAATTTCTAACTTCTAATTTTCAAATTATGACACTATATCTCTGGTTTGTATTCTTTTTGGCTGTTCAGGCTATTCATTTCTTAGGAACTTGGAAAATATACGAAAGTGCAGGAAGAAAACGTTGGGAAGCTGCAATTCCAGTTTACAATGCAATTGTTTTAATGAAAATAATTGGTCGACCAACTTGGTGGACACTTTTACTTTTTATCCCAATTATCAACCTGATTATGTTTCCAGTTATTTGGGTAGAGACTATTCGTAGTTTTGGAAAAAAATCTTTTTTAGACACAGTACTTGTAATTGGAACTTTAGGATTTTATATCTTTTATCTTAATTACACTCAGACTTTAGCTTATGAACCGGACAGAAACTTAAGTCCAGACCATAAAGCAGCCGACACTATTAGTTCATTGCTTTTTGCTGTTATTGTAGCCACTATTGTTCACACTTATTTCATCCAGCCTTATACCATTCCTACTTCTTCATTAGAGAAATCCTTATTGGTTGGTGACTTTTTGTTTGTGAGTAAAATGAATTATGGAGCGAGAGTTCCAATGACTACAGTAGCGATGCCTATGGTTCATGACACTATCCCATTGACCAAACGAAAATCTTATTTAACTTGGCCTCAATTACCTTATTTAAGAATTCCTGGCTTTCAAACTATCAATCGTACCGATATTGTTGTTTTCAACTGGCCAGCGGATACTGTATATAAATTCAGAGACAGATCTGGGCTAAGAGTTGATAAACCAATTGACAAAAAATCAAATTATGTAAAACGTTGCGTTGGTATTCCTGGAGATAGTTTATCACTTAAAGACGGATTAGTATATATTAATGGGAAAGAATTGATTTTGCCTGAGCGTGCAAAACCACAATTCTCATACAATGTTGCTTTAGACGGTAAAACTCCGATAGATTTTGAAAATCTTTTGAGAGAAATGGATGTGACAGACGGCGCAGGATTCATTAATGAATCCAGAGACACCCTTTTTATTAGTGCATTAACAGCCGCAGGAGCTGAAAGATTGCAGCACGTTCCAGGAATAACAGCTGTAAACAGAATTATTTCCAAAAATGTAGAAGACGGTATTTTCCCTCATATCAACAAATGGAATCGTGATAATTTTGGCCCAATTTACATTCCACAACAAGGAAAAACGGTTGCCTTAAACCTAGAAACTTTACCTTTCTACAAAACCATAATCACCGATTACGAGAAAAAGGATTTGAAAGTAAATGGTAATGAGATCAGAATTGATGGTAAAGTGGCCACAACCTATACTTTTGACCAAAACTACTATTGGATGATGGGAGACAACCGCCACAACTCTGAAGACAGTCGTTATTGGGGTTACGTTCCCGAAAATCACATCGTAGGAAAACCAATTTTTATTTGGTTGAGCTGGGACACTAATGGAAAAGGCTTAAACAAAATCCGTTGGGAAAGAGTATTCACTACCGTTGATGGTGAAGGACAGCCACAATCGTATTTTAAATACTTCCTCATTGCGCTTGCTGCCTTTTTTGTTGGTGAGTATTTTTGGAACAAAAGAAAGGCGAAAAAAGAATTATAAAATAAGGCTAATATGTCAATATACCAATGGTTACTTTTTTTTCTGTTCTTACAATTAGTCCATTTTTTAGGAACATGGAAACTATATGAAATTGCAGGAAGAAAACGCTGGGAAGCTTTAATTCCAGTTTACAATGCAATCATTTTGATGAAAATCATTGGCAGACCCACCTGGTGGACTATACTTCTATTTATTCCAATCATTAACCTAATTATGTTTCCCGTTATTTGGGTAGAAACATTACGCAGTTTTGGAAGGAATTCAAAGTTGGACACCTTTTTAGCAATTGTTACTCTAGGCTTTTACATTTATTACATCTGTTATACACAAAAATTAAATTATAAAGCAGAGAGAAACTTAAACCCGGAGAATAAAAATTCTGACACCATTAGTTCATTACTTTTTGCAATCATTGTAGCTACTTTAGTTCACACCTATTTTATACAACCATTTACTATTCCATCTTCTTCATTAGAAAAAACATTCTATGTTGGCGATTTTTTATTTGTAAGTAAATTAAATTTTGGAGCAAGAGCACCAATGACTACTGTTGCATTACCTATGGTGCATGATTCAATCCCATTTTTAGGTATTAAATCATACCTGTTTAATGATGATATTACCAAAAAGGAAACTTCAATTTTGAACAAGTTTCAATTACCCTATTTTAGGTTTCCTGCAATTGAAACGATTAAACGCAATGACATTGTCGTGTTTAATCAGCCAGCAGATACTTTATTGGATATGAATAATTTTAAACCTGCAAGAAATTATTACAAACCAATTGACAAAAAAACAAATTTAGTAAAACGCTGTGTTGCTGTACCTGGAGATTCTTTGGAGATTCGTCAAGGGGATGTTTACATCAATGGAAAACCAAGCAAATTACCCGAAAGTGCAAAACTCCAATATAACTTTTTTGTAAATACTCAAGGGACAAGTATGGATCAAAATTCCTTAGTAAAAATGTATGGTGCTAGAGATGGTTTGAAGGATGGGAATGGAGATTTTGCATTGACCAATAATGGGGAATATGTATTGACTTTAACCGATAACGAAGCAGTCAGAATAGCGAACAATCCAGTAGTCAAAAGCGTTAAAAAGTATTTACTCCCAAAGGACGAAGATGGAGATGTATTTCCTCATATTCATTCGTTAGGATGGAACATTGACAATTTTGGACCTATTTATATTCCAAAAAAAGGAGTGACAATTAAATTAGATAAAAAGACACTTCCATTTTATAAACGCATTATACAGGAATACGAAAAAAACACATTGCAGATTAACGGTGATAAAATTATAATAAACGGAAAATCTGTAAATAGCTATACTTTTAAGCAAGATTATTATTGGATGATGGGAGATAATCGCCAAAACTCTTTAGACGCAAGATTTTGGGGCTGTGTTCCTTTTGACCATGTCGTTGGTAAACCTGTATTCATTTGGTTTAGTTGGGATAAAGATGGCAAAGGAATACATAAAATAAGATGGAATCGAGTTTTCTCTTTTGTAAATGATGGGGAACCTAAATCTTATTTAATTCATTTCTTAATTACTCTAGCAGCCTTTTTTGTTGGTGAGTATTTTTGGAAAAAAAGAAAAGAAAAAAAAGTTTAGAAGCATATATTGTTTAGCAAATTTAGATTTTACATTTAAACCTGCTAAACTTCAAAACCGTTAAAACAATGAATATTTTAATACATCCCTCCTATTTCCCATCCGTAAGTCATTTTGTTGCCATGGCTCAATCGGATAACATTACCTTTGAAATGGAGGATAATTTTCAGAAGCAAACCAATCGCAACAGAACTTACATTTACAGTCCAAACGGAATTCAGTTATTGAATATCCCCATAAAGCATTCCAATTTAAACCATCAGAAGACCAAAGACATAAAAATAGAACCAGAGTTTGATTGGCAAAAACAGCATTTCAAATCATTGGAAGCTGCTTATAGAAGTTCTCCTTTCTTTGAATATTTTGAAGATGATTTACTTCCTTTTTTTCAAAAAAAGCACACTTTTTTGATGGATCTCAATTTTGAGGCATTGGAAATAACATGTAAGTGTTTGCGAATGAAATTGGAATTTGACACCACAACAGAATATTTTCATGAAATCGAAAATCCACAAATCACTGATTTTCGATATTTGGTAAACGGAAAAAAAGACCATTCCGTTTTTGAGCCTTATACTCAGGTTTTTGACGACAAACACGGATTTTTGAACAATTTGAGCGTTCTAGATTTGTTATTCAACGAAGGAAGATACGCTATGGATTATTTGAAAAATCAAGTACTTATTCGATAACCAATAGTTTTAAAATTTTAAACTATTAAGAAATTAAGATTCATTTAGAATTTAATTTCTTAATGGTTTATATTTTTTTGCAAAACTAAAAATCTACTTCATAGATAACTTTGCCATAATAGGGTAATGATCTGAATTTTGAAATTCAGAAAAACTCTTAAATTGTTTTACCTCCATCATTTCGTCAGCAAAAATATAATCAATACGAGCCGGATAATATTTAAACTTATAGGTAGCTCCAAATCCTACTCCAGCTTCTTCAAAACTATCTTTCAATTTACCCTTTATATTTCGATACACATAGGAAAAAGCACTGTTATTCATATCTCCGCAGATAATAATTGGGTATTTGCAATTCTTTACATGCTCCTTAAAAATAGCAGCTTGCTCTTGTTGTTGCTTAAACGCTTTACTGATACGAATAAAAAGAAACTTGGATTTCTGTTGGTCAATTACATCAATATTTTCGGAAATTTCATTGACATCAGGAGAAATTTTTATGGACTGCAAATGCATATTATAAACTCTAATGATATCTTTTCCTTTTTTTATATCAGCATAAACAACATTGTTATTTGAATCTGGAAACACAATATTTCCCTCTTCTATGATAGGGAATTTTGAAAATATTGCTTGACCCGTTTTAATTTGGTTCCCCTCCATCAAAACAAATTTATGGGGATATACTTTGAGATCAATATCTGCCGAATTAGAAAATTCCTGAATGCATAATATGTCTGGATTTTCGGTATTGATAAATTCTAAAATCATGTCCGGAATATCGTCGCGATCCAACCATTTAAAGACATTAAATAACCTTACGTTATAACTCATAACAGTAAAATCTTTATCGCTTTCCTCGAATTCTTTGGCAGAGAACTTATAAAACTTATTAAAAAAAGTAATTCCAACCAAAAGCACTATGCCCGACAAAATCATTCGTTTTTTGAATTGAATCGCCCAATAGACAAAGAACAATCCATTAGCCAAAAAAAACAAAGGCATAAATAAAGTGAAAACCGATGCAAACGGAAAGATTTTTGGCGCCAAAAAAGGGAGTAAATAGGCAATGAATGTTAGCCCAATAAGTACTAAATTCAAAAAAAACATTCCTTTATTAAACCATGAAAGGTTCTTCATATTTAATGCGTTTTAAACTTTACAAACTAAAAGTTAACGTTTTTCACTTCAATAATTAGATAAAAATAGGTTATTTTCCTGCTTGAAACAAGAATTCTTTTTCTTCTTGACTCAAACTTTCATAACCCGACTGACTGATTTTATCCAAAATCTCGTCTATTTGCTGTTGCTTTTTATCTTTTACGACTATTTTTGAAATCGGTTTTTCGATTGGTTTTCTATAATTTTTATGTACTTTTTTGAAAGGTGTCGAAGGTTTTTTAAACAAATTGATAAAGAAATCCAAAACAGCACTCACTCCCTTACTCAAGTCAATTCCGTTTTGAAGTAATTTAATATAGGCAAAACCAAAAAAAGCTCCTGCCAAGTGAGAAATATGTCCGCCAGAATTTTCCAATCGGAATTGCATTAAGTCCAAAACAAGGATAACAGTTGTAATATGCCATAATTTCACATTCCCAATGAGCAACAATCGCACATTCATCAAAGGACTATAAATTGTCACTGCGACCAAAATTGCCATTATGGCTGCCGAAGCTCCTACTATGGCTCCGCTGTAATGCATTAGATTAAAACCCAGAGCAAAAATGAATCCCGAAAAAATTGCGCTTAAAATATACAGCCCCAAATACTGTTTGGATGAGAAAAAAGTCAAAAACAAGTAGCTGGAAAAATTCAGCACAATCATATTAAAAAATAAATGCAAGAAGCTATCATGAAAAAAAGCATACGTCAAAAAAGTCCAAGGCTTTAACACAAAAACAGATGGTTCTGACAATAAAGCAATCCAATTGGGAAAGTCAAAAGTCCCAATCTTAAATTGATAGAAAAAAACTAGTGAGACCAAAAAACAACCTACATTCCAATAGATCATTTTTAAGGCGATGCCACCTAACTTATATTGCATTTTCAAATCGTCTAAGATGTTCATGTTCCAAGTTATGAGTTATGAGTTGTCAATCATGAGTTCTATTCAATACCATAATCCCCTTAGGGGTTAGGGATTAATTCCAACGGTGGTTGTCAAATTGATTTTTCTTCCAGTACCACATCATCAAATAACCAATCAATGCGCCACCCAAATGAGCAAAATGAGCTATTCCACTAGACCCTCCAAACAATGACCCTCCAGAAACACCCAAATATAAATCAATTAACAGCAACCCTGGAACAAAATACTTTGCTTTAATTGGAATTGGGATAAACATCAAAGCTAATTCAGCATTGGGAAACATAAAAGCAAAAGCCACCAATAAGCCGTAAATAGCTCCTGAAGCCCCGACAACATTTCCTAAATAAGCCCCCATAAATGCTTGAAAATCGGATGGAGTTAACAATTCCTGCCACTTGGTATCAAATTTCCCTTCACTTAAAATTTTTAATATTTCAACTTTTTGGTAACCATTCTCAACTAAGAGATTGATCCCATTTTCAAAAAAATAATAATTTACTCCAGTATGCAATAAAGCAGCTCCCAAACCACAGGAAATATAAAAAAACACAAACTTTCTACCTCCCCAAAAATGTTCCAGTGCCGAGCCAAAAGAGTACAAAGCAAACATATTGAAAGCAATATGCATGATATTAGGTAATGGCGCATGCATAAACATGTGGGTGAAAATTTGCCAAAAATGAAAGTCTGGACTTTCAAAAAAATACATCGAAAGCAATTTATAGGCAGGTTCGCCGACAATCATTGAGCCAATATAAAACAGCACATTTATAATTAACAACTGTTTTACTGTAGGTGTAATATTCATCATAATGCAAATTTTTTATCTAAATCTTCCACACGCATGGTGATGAAAGTTGGTTTTTGAAATGGGGAAACATTTGGGTCCTTGCAGGCGAAAAGTCCATTTACTAAATTTTCCTGCTCTTTTTCGGTTAAATACGCACCTGTTTTGACAGCCAGACTTTTGGCCATCGATTTGGCGATAGTATCATTCTGACTGAAACTATTCTCTGGAATTCCGTTATGCAGATCACTCAATAACTGATCTAAAACGGCCGCCACTTCGCTCTCGGTAATATTTACCGGAATGCCCGAAATCACGATATGATCGGGATTAGACTCCTCAAAAACAAAGCCAGTATTGACTAATGATTGTTGCAGCTCCGCAATAAGTTCCATTTCGGTTGCAGAATAAAACAAGTTGATAGGAAACAACAATTGCTGACTTGATGCATGCTGAACTGTCATATTCACTAGAAATTGTTCGTACAAAACACGTTGGTGAGCTCTGCTTTGATCGACAATTACCATTCCTGATTTTATCGGCGAAACAATATATTTTTTATGAATTTGATACGTTTTATGAACGGTTTGTTCCACTTCCGCATCATCAAATAACGATGAAGTTACCTCTTCGTTTTCAAAAGTAAACCCATTGCTCTCAAAACTGGAATCATTGTTACTGGAAGCAAACGAATCGCCTCCAAAAAGAACTTCCGTATCTTGCTTAACTCCCACGTATAAACTTTCCCAACTTGCCGTTGATTCCGTTTTTTTATAGGAGGAAGAATGGGATTTATTAGGCTTTTCTTCCGAAAAAGGGTTAAAACTTCTGTCAATTTGAATCGTTGGCACTTCTGCATCCAAGTTTTTATAATGATAAGGTGTGTCCAAATTGGCATCCCTTTCAAAATCCAAAACAGGAGCCACGTTAAACTGCCCCAAACTGTGCTTTATTGACGCTCTCAAAATAGCATACATTGCACTTTCATTATCAAACTTGATTTCTGTTTTTGTCGGATGTATATTGATATCGATTGTATTTGGTGGCACTGTTAAATACAAATAATAACTCGGTTGCGAACCATCTTTCAAAATCCCTTCATAAGCGGCCATAACAGCATGATGCAAATAAGGGCTTTTTATAAAACGGTCATTGACAAAGAAAAACTGCTCTCCCCTATTTTTTTTGGCAAATTCAGGTTTGCTCACAAAACCCTGAATATTCATCATCTCTGTATCTTCAACAACAGGAACCAGTTTCTCATTGGTTTTTCCACCAAAAAAATTAACAATTCGCTGTCTTAAACTAGACGGAGGCAAATTATACATATCGCTACCATTATGGTAAAACGTGAAATGAATTTTGGGATGCGCCAAAGCCACGCGTTGAAATTCATCAATAATATGGCGGTATTCCACAGTATCCGATTTAAGGAAATTGCGACGTGCAGGAATATTAAAAAATAAATTTTTGACTGCAAATGAAGTTCCTTTTGGCAAAACCGCCACATCTTGGGACATGAATTTACTCCCTTCAATAACGATGTGAGTTCCCAATTCCTCCTGCTCCAATTTGGTTTTCATTTCCATATGGGCAATCGCCGCAATAGAGGCCAAAGCTTCTCCTCGAAAACCTTTGGTATGCAATGAAAATAAATCTTCTGCTTGGCGAATCTTTGATGTGGCATGACGCTCAAAACACATACGTGCATCGGTAACATTCATTCCCGAACCATTATCAATAACTTGTACCAATGATTTCCCAGCATCTTTAATAATCAACTTAATGTCCGTTGCCTTTGCGTCAACCGCATTTTCCAATAGTTCTTTTACTACTGAAGCAGGTCTTTGCACCACTTCTCCAGCGGCAATTTGGTTGGCAACATGATCAGGAAGCAATTGAATTATACTCGACATTGAAAAATTTTAGATTTAGGATTTTAAATTTCAGATTTTAAATAATAATTAAAATCAAGGACGACAAATTTAAGGAATTTCTCTTGGGTTTTACCTCTTTGCCACTCATAAAAAAAACCAAATTTACTAGAACAGCTAACACTTTTAAAACCAATAACAATACTACTATTCTTTACCAGTTATTTTCTTAATTTCAGCTAGTGTATAATGTTTATATTCTACTCCCAACCTTTTTGCATTCTCTTCAACCGTAGTGGTAAACCCCGCTTCCTTCCTCAGTTCATTTACAGATTCGGGATGCTGAACAGGCCAAACATAATACCAAAATTCTTTCTGCCCAGTGGTTACATTTAGAACATTCTCCCCCGACACTTGCGTCCCATAAAGTTGCTCTTTTCCCTCCTGCATCAACATTCTATCGTGCATCATGGCGACTTTTGTAAAAGGTATTTCGTTGCTCGCACCGGCTTCCTGAATCATCGGAAAATAGTCCGCTATTTTTTTACTGTGCTGAATCACATACCAAGCTGCTTCATTTGTTGGTTCTCCAACCAATGTTTTTCCAGGATAACCATATTTTGCGATAATTTCCTCAATCCGTATAAGATTAATAGAATCTCGCTTATTCATTATTTTATATACCTTGCCATTTGCCAAATCGTCATTGGAGTAACCAGTTTCGTTAAGAATCTGCAACTTCCTACTGTCGGTAGTTTCTGAATCGATATATTCCCTGAGAATTTGGTCAGATTTGTAAATTCCGTCTAATTCCTTTTTCAAGGTTTCATCAATTGTTTCTTGCGCCTGACTGAATCCAAACACAAACAACAACAGAAAAAATGCATATTTTTTTATATTCGAAACTATCATCAACTATTTTATTAAACGTTTAGCTTCAAATATAACAATTAAGAAGGTTTTATAAAATCCCGTGAATCACAAAAAAAGCATAAAAAATATCTCCTCATCTCTCAAAAAATGTGTTTTAATATTGAGATATTCTTTGCGTCTCTGCGTCTTTGCGAGCCCAATTTCACGCAAAGACGCAGAGACGCAAAGAACGGTAAGGATACAATTTATAAAAAAATCAGCAACAGATTTGAATAGAAATAGTGACAGTCTCATATAGTCATAAAAAAAACCTATACCATTCAGTAAACGGTATAGGTCTTTAAAATTTTGAAGCTATTTTTCTATTCTTCTATTTGCAAAGGTAAATTTTCAATTCTCAAAGCTCCGGGTGACAATAAATGTTGGTCGTCAACCGCACGATGAGTCAATGAAGCTTGTTGACGAATATAAGCCATTTTTATGGCTGCAATAGCCGCTTCAGTTCCTTTGTTTCCGTGAATACCACCACTCCTGTCAATAGATTGTTGCATAGTATCATCTGTCAATACACAGAAAATAACCGGAATATCCGTTTGAACATTCAAATCTTTGATTCCTTGAGTTACTCCTTCACACACAAAATCAAAGTGTTTTGTTTGCCCTTGAATTACACAACCAATGGCAATTACAGCATCTACATTTTGAGTTTGCAACATTTTTTTAGAACCATATATCAACTCAAAACTCCCGGGAACATTCCAACGGATAATGTGATGAGGAGGAACTTCATTTTCCAATAAAGCAGTAAGTGCTCCATTATAAAGCCCTTCGGTGATGTTATCATTCCATTCAGAAACAACAATCCCAAAGCGAAAGTCTTTCGCGTTTGGGACTGTGTTTTTATCGTAATCCGATAAATTTTTATTTACGGTAGCCATTTAATTTTAGATTTTAGAATTTAGAACTTAGATTTCAGATATTAAAGATAGAGTTTTGAAATCAAAAATCAATAATCTTAAATCAACAATCTTAAATCTTTCTATTCTTGTGACAAACCTATCAAACCATCCACTGTAGCAGCTTCTGGAGCGTTTTCATAATTTTCTTTAATATCTGTGAAATATTTCAAAGCATCCGCTTTATTTCCTAAAGCCAAAGCAACTTTACCTGCTTTCATCAAGAAACGTGGAGTTGTGAAATCATTTTTGCTAGCTTCAGCTGCTTTAATATAATTTTCCAAAGCTTCTTTTGGTTGATTTTTTTGAGAATAAGCATCCCCAATAGCTCCTTTTGCCAAAGCGCTCAACATCACATCCGTTGAACTGAATTTACCTAAATAAGTAATTGCTTCATCATATTTACCTGTATTCAAGTAAGCGATTCCAGCATAATAGTTAGCCAAGTTTCCTGCAGCTGTACCAGAATATTCATCAGCGATTTTTACAAATCCAAATTTACCTTCAGATCCATTCAATGCCAATTTGTACAATGAATCACTTGCAACACCGTTAGTCGCTTTCTCAAAGTTAGATTGCGCAACAAACATTTCGTTAGCAGCATCATCTTCTTTAGGATTAGCGATAAATTTTTGATAAGCAAAATAACCAACAGTTACCAATGTAATAGCACCAACAACCCCAATAATAATTTTTTGATTTTTAGCAACCCAGTCTTCTGTTTTAGAAGCTGTTTCGTCTAATTTCGAAAAAACCTCAGCCGTAGCACTGTCTTTTTCGTCAATCATTACATTTTCAACTGCATCGTCTTTAACTTCCTTTTCTTTTGGTGTTTTATATCCTCTTTTACTGTAAGTAGCCATTTAAAATTTAATTTAGTGAACGGCAAAAATAAAATTTTTATTCTAATGCACGTAAAAAAAATGAATTTTATATTAAATTTTAGAAAAATATTTTTAATCCCTTATTTTCACTGAAAAAACACCTCCAAATATCCGAATAATTAGGGCGTGCCACCAGCTAGAAAAAAGGGCTATTCACTTTGTCTTCAGGGCCCTTTTTCCTAGCTGGTGTCGGGCCATCCGCGCTACTTCGGTAGCTAGCTTCTATCCCTCACGCGAGCGAACGGACGTAGTAAAAAAACGAAAACGCAATTTCCCATCTTTTATATCGATATTTTTCAATAATTTGCACCCTCTTAGAAACCATCCAAAAAAAGGCTTCAAAGGCAACAATTCCAGCAAGAACTTCAGATGTATTTAAAAAAAATATCCTTATTCAATTACAAAAACTTTTCCGAAGCCAATTTCGAATTTGACAGCAAAATCAATTGTTTTGTAGGCAAAAACGGCATCGGAAAAACCAATGTATTGGATGCCATTTATCATTTGTCGTATGGAAAAAGTTATTTCAATCCACTCGCTGTTCAAAACATCAAACACGGAGAAGAGTTTTTTGTAATTGACGCCGAATTTGAAAAGAACGAAAGAACCGAACAAATTGTCTGCAGTCTCAAAAAAGGCCAAAAAAAAATACTCAAACGCAACGGAAAAGCTTACGATAAATTCTCAGACCATATTGGGTTTATTCCTTTGGTCATTATTTCTCCAGCCGACAGAGATTTAATCGTAGAAGGAAGCGAAACCCGAAGAAAATTTATGGACAGCGTGATTTCCCAATTGGATCCGCACTATCTACAACAACTCATCCAATATCAAAAAGTAATGAGTCAGCGCAATGCTTTGCTGAAGTATTTTGCACTGAACCATACGTATGATAATGATACCTTATCTATATATAATGAACAGCTAACCGAATTTGGGCAATCCATTTTCGAAAAAAGAAAAGCTTTTGTTACCGAGTTCATTCCTATTTTCAACTTTCATCACCACAACATAACTGGTTCTCAGGAATCCGTTCAGCTGATTTATGAAAGCCATTTATTCGAAAATGATTTATTGACGCTCTTGCAACAAAGCATCAACAAAGACAGAATGCTGCAATACACCAGCATGGGTATTCATAAAGACGACCTCTCTTTTGAAATCGACAATTACCCAATCAAGAAATTTGGTTCACAGGGACAGCAAAAATCATTTTTGATAGCATTGAAACTAGCACAGTTTGAATTTCTAAAAAAACAAAGTGGCGTAAAACCCATTCTGCTTTTTGATGATATCTTCGATAAATTAGACGAAAATCGAGTGTCTAAAATCATCGAAATGGTCAACAACGATACCTTTGGACAACTTTTTATATCAGACACACATCCCGAACGCACGGAAGCAATCGTAAAATCAACACTCCAGAGTTACACTATTTTCAATCTGTAACTTTTATTTAAGATTACTTAAAGATTCAAAAAAGCAAAAAATGCTTAATTTTACACAAATTATAACACTTACACCCCGATGAAAATTAGTCACCTATATTTATTTATTACTTGTTTTATTGTATCCTCATGCAACGGACAAACATCACCAACCGTTAAAACCATTGATGTTACTTCGTATTCCAAGAAAATAAAAGCGACTCATAATGCCCAAATCCTAGATGTTCGTACACCCGAGGAATATGCAACGGGCCATATCGAAAACTCAGATAATGTAAATTGGCTGAGCAACAGTTTTGTTTTAAGAACAGACAAGTACGACAAAACAAAACCCGTTTTTGTGTATTGCAAAAGTGGAGGAAGAAGCGCCAAAGCAGCAGACAAATTAGCCGAATTGGGTTTTACAACTATCTATAATCTTGATGGTGGAATGCTCAAATGGGAAGCAGCAGGATTGGCAAAACCTGACACTAAAATCATTGGCATTTGCAGTCAGGAATACGCCGAATTATTAAAATCTGATAAGAAAGTATTAGTCAGTTTTTATGCCCCTTGGTGTGCCCCCTGCAAAAAAATGGAGCCTTATATCCTAAAAATGCAAAAAGAAATGGCAGACAAAGTAGTCATCATCCGATTGAATGCTGACGAGAATAAAACCATTATGCAGGAATTGAAAATCAGTGAACTTCCTACTTTAGTGTTGTACGAAAACAAAGCCGTCAAATGGCAAAAATCAGGATTCGTCAGTGAAGAAGATTTAAAAACCCAATTACAATAATCTGGTCTATGCTCTCAAAAGATACCTTACAATTCCTCGAAGATTTAAAAGCCAACAACAATCGTGATTGGTTTCTTGAAAACAAAAAACGCTACGAAACCGTAAAGAAAGATTACCATCAATTGGTCGCTTCTTTTCTTGATGCACTTAAACCTCTTGATCCCTCATTAGAGATGTTGGAAGTTAAAAATTGCGTTTTTAGAATCAATCGTGACGTTCGATTTGCCAAAGACAAATCACCTTACAAAACGAATTTAGGCGTTTGGATATCTGCAGGAGCAAAAAACGCAGAAGCTTCAGGTTATTACCTTCATATAGAAAATGGAAAATGTTTTGTTGGCGGTGGATTATATTGCCCACAGCCCGACCAACTTCAAAAAATTAGAAAAGAAATTCACTTTTTCTATGATGATTTACAGGAGATTTTAAATGACAAAAAATTTCAATCCATTTATCAAAATTTAAACAGGGACGAGAATTCCACTTTGAAAAACCCGCCAAAAGGCTACGATAAAGAAGATCCAGCCATTGAATTTCTGAAACTGAAAAGCTTTACGGCTACTCAACCTTTCGACACTAAATTGGTGACTCAAAAAGATTTCGTGTCCATAATGGCAGAAAAAATGATGGTATTAAAACCTTTTAATAATTTTATCGACAGAGCTTTATATTCGGAATAAATCCAAAAGCAAAACACTTTTAATTACAATTCTTTATGGAGATTTTAAATAATTTTTCTTTAAAAAACTACAATACATTTGGCATTGAAGCCAAAGCTGAACAATTTGTTGCCGTTCACAGTGTTTCTGAATTGAAAAGCATTTTGGAACAAAACAAAAACCAAAAGAAGTTTGTCCTTGGCGGCGGAAGCAATATGCTTTTAACAAAAAACATCGAAGCTCTGGTAATCCACATCGATTTAAAAGGAAAAAAAATACTTAAAGAAGATGCTGATTTTGTTTGGGTCGAAAGTCAAGCAGGCGAAAATTGGCATCAATTTGTGCTTTGGGCAATAGATCAAAACTTTGGAGGACTCGAAAATATGTCGCTTATCCCAGGTAATGTTGGTACAACTCCAGTACAAAACATTGGCGCTTATGGTGCCGAAATCAAAGATTTTTTTATCTCTTGCGACGCGATAAATATCGAAAATCAGGAAATGAGAACTTTTACCAAAGAAGAATGTAATTTTGGCTACCGAGAAAGCATTTTCAAACACGAGGTAAAAGATCAATACATTATAACCTCAGTAGTTTTCAAACTAACAAAACAAAATCATAAAATAAACACTTCATACGGAGATATCACCGCCGAGTTAGCCAAAAACAACATTACTGTTCCTGGCTTAAAAGACGTTAGCAATGCGGTAATAGCTATTAGAAAAAGTAAGTTACCCGATCCAGCCGAACTAGGAAACAGCGGTAGTTTTTTCAAAAATCCAATTCTTTTAAAATCTGATTTTGAGCCAATCCACCAAAAATTCCCTGAAATGAGATTCTTTGACATTTCGGAAACCGAAGTTAAAGTTCCTGCAGGTTGGCTGATTGAACAAGCCGGTTTGAAAGGAAAACGTTTTGGAGATGCCGGAGTACACAAAAATCAAGCTTTGGTTTTGGTGAATTATGGAAATGCGACAGGACAAGAAATTTTAGATGTTTCCAAAACCGTCCAAGATACTGTTTTCAATACTTTTGGTATTCATATTGAAGCTGAAGTAAATATAATATAGATGTAGATTGAATAGGGAATGCAACTACCAAACCGGAATATATAAATTAAAAACAGTCATTATGAAAATAAGGAATATTGACTTTATAAAATTTACGTTTACATTTCTTGCTTTAGTTTTTTTTGAAGCTTCATATT
This sequence comes from Flavobacterium sp. A45, assembly GCF_002001005.1. Classification (GTDB taxonomy): domain Bacteria; phylum Bacteroidota; class Bacteroidia; order Flavobacteriales; family Flavobacteriaceae; genus Flavobacterium. The sequence goes on along the minus strand of NZ_MUNX01000099.1, from coordinate 19,455 downwards.
CTCAAAATAAAAATCAAATAGTAAGATTAGCCAAACTTGTAATTAATCCCGAAGATTTGAAAAATTATCAAATCGCATTGAAAGAAGAAATTGAAACATCAATTAAAATTGAACCTGGAGTATTAACTCTGTATGCAGTTTCAGAAAGAGACAATCCAAATCATATAACAATTCTTGAAATCTACAAAGACAGGGATTCATACAATTTACACATAAAAACGCCTCATTTTATAAAGTACAAAGACTATACAAAAGATATGGTAAAGTCCTTAGAACTAATTGAGACTGATCCTTTAATCCCTGAAATGAAAATAAAATAGAAGCTGGCATCCATAACCAATAAATCTAAAATTTCAAAATGTACATTCCCGATTTATATAAAAACGAAGATAAGGAAGCCATCAGAACCTTTCTAAAAGCAAATGCTTTTGGTATTCTCATCAATCAAACCAATGGAAAATTATGGGCAACCCACATTCCATTGGAACTAGAAACCAATAAAGAAGGAGAAGAAATTTTGCTGGGACATATCTCAAAAGAAAATCCGCAATGGACAGCTTTTGAATCAAATGATCAAGTTTTGGCAGTATTTACAGGATCCCATGCTTATATATCTCCCTCTTGGTATGACCACGAAAATGTACCGACTTGGAATTACACAGCGGTTCATATTTACGGAAAGATAAAAATCATTGAAGGAGATGCCGTAATTGATTCCTTAACTAAACTGGTAGACAAATATGAGCAAAATTCCAAATGTCCGGTTCGAGTAGCAGAATTATCAAAGAAAACAATGATGCAAACCCGAGGAATTGTTGCTTTTGAAATTAAAATAGAAGAAATACAAGCGCAAACCAAAATGTCACAAAACCGTGATGACAAAAATTATTCGAATATTATTTCCGAATTAGAAAAAACAAAAAACCCCCAATCTATGGCTGTCGCGAAAGAAATGGCTAAAAACAGAAAGTAATTACTGATTTTATATTGATAATTGACAATTGCTAATTACCTTTGCAATCGTTTTTAAAAGCCAAAAAAATACAATGATGCTAACCTTTACTTTATACTTTTTTATTGCAATAGTTGTCATTCAACTTTTTTATTATCTCATTGTTTTTGGAAAATTTTCTTTTGCCAGAGCACAGGAAATTGAGGCTAAAAACATTCCGGTTTCAGTTATTGTATGTGCCAAAAATGAAGAAGAAAACGTTGCTAAATACATTCCTTTATTGGTCGAACAAAATTATCCCGACTTCGAAATCGTCCTTATTGACGATGCTTCGAGTGACAACACTTTGGATATATTTGAAGAGTTTGAAAAAACATATCCGAACATAAAATTAGTTAAAGTAAAAAACAACGAAGCTTTTTGGGGAAACAAAAAATATGCTTTGACCCTAGGAATAAAAGCAGCCAAAAAAGAACATTTATTGTTTACTGATGCCGACTGTTATCCAACTTCGAAAGATTGGATTACTGCGATGAGCTCTCAGTTTACAAAACAAAGGACTATTGTTTTGGGTTATGGAGGCTACGAAAAAATCGCCAATTCCTTTTTGAATAAAATCATCCGATATGAAACTTTGCTTACGGCTGTTCAATATTTTTCGTGGGCTAAAATAGGTAAACCTTATATGGGTGTCGGTCGTAATTTGGCATACAAAAAAGAAGAATTTTTCAATGTAAACGGTTTTATCGATCATATCCAAATTCGTTCCGGTGACGATGATTTATTCATTAATCAAGCTGCCGATTCGGACAATACCACAATTTGCTATTCTCCAGAAAGTTTTACTTACTCGGCTCCAAAAACAACTTTTAAAGATTGGTTCACCCAAAAAAGAAGACACGTTGCCACTGCGAAACATTATAAAGCCTTTGACAAAATACAACTAGGACTTTTCTTTAGTTCGCAATTATTGTTCTTATTGACTCCAATCGTATTATTGATTTTTCAATTTCAATGGATCTTGGTTTTAAGCCTCATTGGTTTCCGATATTTGGTTACTTGGATTGTAATCGGATTTGCCGCCGGAAAATTAAAAGAAAAAGATGTGATGTATTGGTATCCTATTATAGAAATTATACTTATATTCACTCAAATTAATGTCTTTGTAACCAACATTTTTTCAAAACCTGCGCATTGGAAATAAGCAAACAAATAGAAAAAGCAAAAAAAGGAAATCAAGTTGCCTTTACTTTTCTATTGGATTACTATTGGAATGAAGTCTATGGTTTTATGCTAAAACGCACCGAAAACGAAACCACAGCCGAAGACATTACCATTGAAACATTCTCCAAAGCGTTTGACAAAATAGCCACATACAATCCTGAATTCCAATTCAACACCTGGTTAATCTCTATTGCCAAGAATGTGCATATCGATTTGATCCGCAAAAAAAAATCGAGTCTTTTTATTGAAATCACAGACGAAGAAGACCAAACTGCCTACAATGTTGCTGATACCACTCCATCGGCTGAAGACGTTTTAATTACTGAGCAAAATCTTTCCCAATTATTACAATTCATCAAGGAATTGAAACCTCATTATCAAGAAGTGATTCAGCTACGTTATTTTCAGGAAATGAGTTATCAGGAAATCGCCAATAAAATAGACGAACCCTTGAGTAATGTCAAGATTAAATTACTTCGTGCCAAAAAATTGCTTTCTGAAATTATCCAAAACAGACGATAATTTCAATAAAAATTTACTGAACAATAGTCCAAAAAACAAACTTCAAGGCACTATCATAGTCGCCAAAATCAAATTACATTAACAGAATTTAATTTGTTAAATAATTATAGTTTTATTTAATAAATATTCTTACATTTACTTATAACAACATCTATTTAACTTTTTTGTTGAAAATAAACCATATTTACACATACTAAAATTCCTGTTATTTGCGTTAGAAACTTAAATTACTTTGGCTTATGATTTAATCACTACTTAACCATTAAATCCATAAATTATGTCTAAACTAAACCTCTTCGAAACCAGTTGGATTAACATTGTATTCGAAAACAGAAACAAAGAATACGGCGCGTATCATTTACGTCAGGAAAACACCAAGACATCCTTTTTTGCGCTCTTTATGGGGGTATCACTTTTGACTGCTGCCATTAGCATTCCTACGATTTACAACCACCTCAATCCCAATTCAGAAACTATGATTGAGCCATTAATCCCCGAAGAGACGTTAGTGGTTACTAAATTCGAACCTTACGTACCGCCAACAAAAACAGAAGAATCTCCAATGCCTGAAGTTAAAAGTCCAATTACTGCAGACATTAACACCAATGCACAACTTATAAATCCAGTAATCGTTCAAGCCGCATTGGCAACAACAGAAAAAATCGCTACTAATACTGAACTCAAAAGCACTACTGATTCCAGTACAGCAAGTACAGGCGGCACAGGAGTTGGTACAACTCCTTCAACCGGCACAACTGTTACGAGTACTTCAGGAATTACTGAGAACACTATTTTACCTAGCAATGCAGTCGACAAAATGCCTGAATTCCCAGGTGGAATCAAAAAATTCTACACTTATGTTGGTAATAATTTTGATAGTTCGGATTTGGAAACCGAGAATGCAATTCGTGTAAGCGTTTCTTTTGTTATTGAAAAAGACGGAAGCATGACCGATATAAAAGTTTTAAAAGACCCTGGTTATGGTCTAGGAGCTGAAGCCATTCGTGTTTTGAAATCCTTAAAAACCAAGTGGTCTCCGGGTATGTTTGAAGGCAAAGCGGTTCGAACTTCCTATAATTTACCAATTACAATACAACCGAATTAGATAGAATTTTTATAGTATAAAAAGAGAAAGCTGAACTTTTAAAGTTCAGCTTTCTCTTTTTATCAGACAATGATAATGATTATTTCTTTTTAGCAGTAGTTTTTTTGGCTGTAGTCGCTTTCTTTACCGGAGCTTTTACAGCCACTTTCTTCACATAAGGTTTATACAAACCGTCTTTTTCAGCTCTTGCTTTAGCTTCATCGGCTCTTAGCTTGGAATCAGGATGTGAACTCATCATTTGATCTATAAATGAACTTTGAGTACCCTCGCTCATTTTGGCCAATATTCTAAAAGCAGATTCTTCTGCATTAACATCATACCCATTTTTTTTCATAAACTCATAAGCAAATAAATCAGCTTCTGATTCCTGTTTACGACTGTATTTACTATCAATCATTGCGCTGCCTATTTTAGCCAATTGACTGTCGGTAACAGCAGCAACTTTATTAGATTGTGAAGCTGCAGCATCAATCAAAGCTTCTTTTTGATACAAAGCTTTCATCGCATCTCTGGAATCATGATTGTGAACGTGACCTATCTCGTGACCAATAACCGCTATCAATTCATTGTCATCCATTATATCCATCAAACCTGAATAAACACGCACACTTCCATCGGCTGTTGCAAATGCATTAACATCTTTGGTTAGATACACTTTGTAATTCAAGGTATAAAATTCTCCTTTCGTATATTTTCCAAAAACTTTTGCCAAACGAATAGCGTAAGGATCTGTTGGACCTGCCACTTTATTTTCGGCATCCATTTTATCAACTGCCGGTTTGGATAAAGCAGCAGCATCGGCATCGCTAAAGGTAAATCCTGTCATTCCTTTTTGAACAGCTCCCAAGGCTCTTTCACCAAAATTAATTTGTGCCTGAGATGTATAAACCCCAAACAATATTGAAAAAGCACCTAATAATAATGATTTTGTATTCATCTTTAATTTTATTTATTTTAAAGGGCAAATATACTACAACTTTAAAAACAACCGAATTTCGTTTTATTTTAATCATTAAAATTTAATACCTAATTAATTTAGCAAAAAAACTATTTTTTAATACGAAAACATAAAAAATGACTTGATAACCAAACAAGTTTTGTCAAAATTCATAAATAGGTAACTCAAATTCTAAAACTACATTGCTTATCTTTGTACTCTGAAAATTGAAATATGGAAACTGTTTTAGATAACACATTACCTGTTGGAAAGCCAAAATGGTTGAAGGTAAAACTCCCAATAGGACAAAAATATACTGAACTTCGTGGTTTGGTAGATAAATATAGCTTAAATACCATTTGTACCTCCGGAAGTTGCCCAAATATGGGAGAATGCTGGGGAGAAGGGACGGCAACATTTATGATTTTAGGAAATGTCTGTACCCGTTCCTGCGGTTTTTGTGGTGTAAAAACTGGAAGACCCGAAACTGTGGATTGGGATGAACCTGAAAAAGTGGCTCGCTCTATAAAAATCATGAACATTAAACATGCTGTAATTACTAGTGTTGATAGAGATGATTTGAAAGATGGCGGATCAATTATATGGATCGAAACCGTAAAAGCCATTCGAAGAATGAATCCAAACACAACTCTAGAAACCCTGATTCCCGATTTTCAAGGCATCGAAAGAAACATTGACCGCATCGTAGAAGCCAATCCTGAGGTAGTTTCACACAATATGGAAACTGTTAGAAGATTGACTCGTGAAGTACGTATACAGGCCAAATACGACCGAAGCCTAGAAGTTTTGAGATACCTAAAAGAAAAAGGCATTAACAGAACCAAATCTGGAATTATGCTGGGTCTTGGCGAACAAGAAGAAGAAGTTTTTCAAACCATGCGTGATTTACGTGCTGCGAATGTTGACATCGTAACTATCGGTCAATATTTACAACCAAGTAAAAAACACCTTCCCGTAAAAGAATTCATAACACCCGAGCAATTCGAGCGATATGAAAAATACGGTTTGGAATTAGGTTTCCGCCATGTAGAAAGTGGTCCATTGGTTCGATCTTCATACAAAGCACAAAAGCATATTTTATAAAAAAGTTTATTCGTTTAAGTGTCGAACTGGTTAAACGATTAAACGGTTAAACAAATCAACAAAAAATTGAAAACAAGAATTGCGATTAATGGTTTTGGAAGAATTGGGCGAAATTTATTTCGTTTGCTTTTAAACCATCCCACTATAGAAGTAGTTGCCATAAATGACATTGCAGATAAAAAAACAATGGCCCATTTGGTTAAATACGACAGCATTCACGGTGTTTTACCCGTCCCAGTAAGCCATGATGAAAAAGGAATTATGGTTGATGGAAAACACTTTTTATTTTTCCACGAAAAAAGTATTCCAAACCTAGACTGGAAAAGCATTGACATTGATTTTGTTGTAGAGTCTACTGGTAAATACAAAACTTTTGAAGAAATAAATGCCCATGTTTTGGCTGGTGCCAAAAGAGTAATTCTATCAGCGCCATCTGAAGTGGATAATATAAAAACTGTGGTCTTAGGGGTTAATGAATCCATTCTTGACGGGACAGAAACCATTATATCCAATGCCAGCTGCACCACCAATAATGCAGCTCCGATGATTAAAGTAATTGAAGAGCTTTGCGGAATTGAACAAGCCTACATCACTACTATACATTCCTTTACAACCGATCAAAGCTTGCACGATCAACCCCATAAAGATTTGCGTAGGGCAAGAGGTGCAAGCCAATCCATTGTTCCTACAACAACAGGAGCTGCAAAAGCATTGACTAAAATTTTTACATCTTTGGACGGCAAAATGGGTGGTTGCGGAATTCGGGTACCAGTTCCTGACGGTTCTTTGACAGATATTACTTTTAATGTAAAGCAAACTGTCACCATACAAGAGATAAACAACGCTTTTATGTTGGCCTCACAGACCAATCTGAAGGGGATTTTAGAGTACACAGACGACCCTATTGTCTCTGTAGATGTAATTGGCAATAAAAATTCATGTATATTTGATTCCCAACTTACCTCGGTAATCGATAAAATGGTAAAAGTGGTAGGCTGGTATGATAATGAAATTGGGTATTCGTCCAGAATCATAGATTTGATTTTATTACTAAACAATAGTAAAAAACACCATCAAACATGAAATACTTTTTATTATTTACTGTTTTTTTTCATTCACTACTCCATTCTCAAATTGGAAACAAAGTAGACAGCGTTACTTATTACTCCAAATTGGCAACAGAGAATATCAAAAACAATAATTATAAAGAAGCACTATCATACACTCAAAAATCAATTGATTATTGCAAAAAAATCAAAAATATTGAAGCACAAGCTGCCCAAACATATAAATTAGGCAAAATATATTTTGACTTACATCTCCACAATGATGCTATCGAATTATTAAGCAAAAGCATTGTATTATATAACAGTATTTCTAAAGAGCCCAACGAAAGAGTCGCTAAAGCCTATTACTACATAAGCCTTTCCTGCGTAGAGAGAAAAAATTACATCCTAGCCGAAAGCTCTATTCTCAAGACCGAAGAAATTCAAAAAAAATTAAAAATAAAGGATAAAGCAGATTTAATCAGGCTACAAAAAGGAGTACTATCAAAAACTAGAGGTGACACCGCTTTAGCCTCAATCCTTTTCAACGATATCATTGCAAAACCTGATAGTTCTGTTTTAATAAATTCAAAAGCAGAAGCCTTTTACCAAATGGGAACGATTGAAGCCAACAATAAAAGATACAATTTGGCTTTGAATTACTTTAACCGGGCTTTAGAATTAAACAAAGAAACCAAAAACCTGAATCAAAAGTCTAATATTTTATTGTCATTAAGCACTGTTTACGATAAATTACTAGACAAATCTTCTGCCTACATTTATTTAAAAAAACATTTGAACCTGAAAGAGAGCATTATTCTTGCAAATGAGGAAAAACTAGGCATTAACGACTATGAAACTTTTAAAGAATCCCAACGAAAACAAGAAGAATTATTATTAGAAAAAGAAAACAAGGAAAAAGAAAAGGCCGATAAGTTTTCTAAACTTATCAGTATTCTAGCCATTGCGATCATTTCAATATTGTCTCTATTGAGTTTATCATTATACAAGAATAACGTTATTCGTAATCAAACCAATTCATTATTGAAAGAAAAAAATAATGAATTAATTGCAGCCAAGAACAAAGCCGAAGAAGCTTCAAAAGCAAGATCCGAATTTTTATCGACCGTAAGTCACGAACTTCGAACTCCGCTAAACGCGATTAACGGGATTACACACCTATTATTGGAAGAAAATCCAAAAAAATCGCAAATGCACTATTTGTCATCCTTAAAATTTTCAGGAAATTACTTAACTACATTCATTAATGATATCCTAGAAATAAATAAAATTGAATCCAACAAATTAGAAATAGAGTATATTAATTTTAATCTCAAACAATTATTGGGCGATATTCAAAACTCACTCAAAGAAATTGCCACCATAAACAATAACAAATTTATTCTCAAAATAGATCCAGCCATACCAGAAAATTTAATAGGCGACCCTACAAAACTGTCTCAAATTTTCATGAATTTAATCAACAATGCACTAAAATTTACCAATAATGGAACCGTAAGTGTTCTTACTCGATTGAGATCACATCAAAATGATAATGCGACTATCTTTTTTCAAATTACCGATACAGGAATTGGAATTCCGGAAGATAAATTAAAAACAGTCTTCGAAAGTTTTTCACAAGGCTCTGTAGAAATCAATAGAAAGTTTGGAGGTACAGGATTAGGATTAACTATTGTAAAAAAACTGGTTCGCATCCTAGGAGGACGAATACGATTAAAAAGTATTGTTGGAGAAGGCTCTACTTTCTCCTTTGAATTGAATTTCAAAGTGGACAAGAGACCCCTTCCGAATAAAGTTGTAATCAAAAATTATAATCCGGAAATCTTCAAAGACAAAAAAATATTAGTGGTTGAAGACAATAAAATCAACCAAATGATTACCCAAAAAATGCTGACCAATAAAGCAATGAAATGTACCATTTTAGACAATGGTGAAGAAGCAATTCAAGTGCTAAAAAACAACACATTCGATATGGTCTTAATGGATGTTCATTTGCTTGGAATCAATGGTACAATCGCAACCCAACAAATTAGGGAGTTTGACACCAAAACCCCTATACTTGCCCTTACTGCCATTTCATTAAATGAAAACAGGGAGATGCTACTTTCGTTTGGCATGACAGATGTAATTACAAAACCATTTGTAGCCGAGGATTTTTATACCATCATTGCCCAAAACATTACCAATTCCTAAACCCTTACAATCAACTCCTTGATAAGCCTACGCAAATGGGGTTCTGCATTTTTAGCAGCTTCCAAAACCTCATCGTGCGAAATGGTTTGAATACTTTCCTCATCGCCCATATCAGTGATAATAGAAACACCAAAGGTTTCCAATTCCATATGACGAGCTACAATTACCTCAGGCACAGTTGACATACCTACGCAATCGGCACCCAAAATCTTAACCATTCTATATTCGGACAAGGTTTCAAATGTTGGTCCTTGCAGTCCAAAATAAATTCCATCATGAACTTCAATATTTAATTCTTTTGCTATTGTCTTAGCCTTAGCAATCATTTCAACTGAATACGGTTGGCTCATATTCACAAACCTTGGTCCAAAACGTTCATCATTTTTTCCTCTCAAAGGATGTTCGGGCATAAAATTAATATGATCTTTGATAATTACAATTGAACCCACTTTGTAATTTGGATTTACACCTCCAGATGCATTGGAAACTATTAATTTTTCAACACCTAAATACTTCATTACACGAACTGGAAAAGTCACTTCTTTCATGGAATATCCCTCGTAAAAATGAAAACGCCCTTGCATTGCCATAACTTTTTTACTTCCAATAGTACCAAAAACCAAAGCGCCTTTATGCCCTTGAACCGTAGAAACAGGAAAATTTGGAATTTCCGCATAAGGCAATGTATGCTCAATTACAATGTCATTCGTAAATCCTCCCAAACCTGACCCTAATATCACTCCAAATTCAGGAGCGAAATTTATTTTTTCTTTAATATAACTAACGGTTTCTTGTACTTTGTCCCACATAATTCAAAATATTTTTATCAAAATTATCTCCATCGGAAAGGAATGAACTTTTTATAGGCAAATAATATAGCTGCTCACTTAAAATACTTCCTTTCAATCGTACATAATCTTTTTCGGTTGTTACGATAATTTTATCGTTTGCTTTATTCTTAATTTCTTGTAATTCGCTTTCGCTAAAATGATGATGATCTGAAAAAGTCAAACATTCGTCATTCCCTTGTTTCAAATGGGCAAAAAACGATTCTGGCTTTGCTATCCCTGCCAAAAGTATCTTGTTCATACTTTTTACTTCAGCTACATTAATTGTTTTTTCGTTAGAATAAACCACATCATCATAGTCAATAAAGGTAAAGAACAAACTTTGATTTGAGGAAAGATTCAGTTGTTTTTTTATGGCATTTTGATCGTCCAAAGAAAGATTTGAAGGACATTTTGTAACAATAACAATATTGGCTCTTTGAGCTCCTCTTCTACTCTCCCTTAAATTCCCGGTAGGCAACATAAAATCATCACAATACAAATCTCCATAAGAAGTAAGCATAATATAAAATCCAGCTTTTACTCTTCGGTGCTGAAAAGCATCATCCAATAAAATAATTTCGGGTGGATTCGAATTGGAAAGCAATTGCTCAATTCCATTCTTTCGATTGGCATCTACTGCGACCTTAATATTAGGGAATTTTTGATAAAACTGAAAAGGTTCATCGCCCAACTGTAGTGCATTTGAAGTTTCATCAGCCAAAATAAAACCTTCTGATTGTCTTTTATAGCCTCTACTTAAAGTCGCTACTTTATATTTATCCGAAAGCAACCGAATCAAATACTCAATTTGAGGTGTTTTTCCCGTTCCGCCAACACTTAGATTTCCCACAGCAATAACGGGTAAATCAAAAGGATAAGATTTCAAAATCCCTACATCGAAAAAAAAATTCCGAATACTGGTAATAAAGCCATACAAAATGGCAAATGGAAACAATATTTTTCGCAGTAAATTCATTTTACGAAAGTATAATATTTTATCTTTGAACGGAAATTATTAAAAACAAACTAATAACAACTTTACAGATTATTTTCAAATAAATTACGTTATTAATTTTTAAAATACAGATTCATAAATACCCCGAAAAGATTAAAAAAATGAGTACAATAAAAGAAATTCTTTCTGTTCTTGAAGAAATGGCTCCATTGGCATACGCCGAAGATTTTGACAATGTAGGTTTAATAATAGGAGATGAAAATGCACAAGCAACCGGTATTTTAGTATGTCACGATGCTTTAGAAAATGTTATTGATGAAGCCGTTGCCAAAAAATGCAATTTAATTGTTTGTTTTCACCCTATTTTATTCAATGGAATAAAGAAAATAACAGGAAAAAATTATGTAGAACGCGCTATTCTCAAAGCCATAAAGAATGATATTTCTATATATGCTGTCCATACTGCATTGGACAATCACCCAGAAGGAGTTAATAAAATATTTTGTGATACTCTAGAATTGATAAACACTCAAATCTTAATCCCAAAACAAAACCACATCCGAAAATTAGTTACCTACACCATTAGAGACAATGCCGAAAAAGTTCGAAATGCTTTATTTGAAGCTGGAGCTGGAAGCATTGGTAATTATGACAAATGTAGTTTCAACTCCGAAGGAACTTTTACATATCAGGGTAACGAAAAAAGCGAACCAACCATTGGCGAAAGAGGCGTAATGTCTAGAGGAACCGAGGTTAAAATAGAAGTTGTTTATGCCAAGCATTTAGAAGCAAAAATCATAAAAGCATTAAGAGAAAATCATATTTACGAAGAAGTCGCTACTGAAATCTACAATATGAAAAACACCTTTAATCATATTGGTCTGGGAATGATTGGTGAACTGGAAGAACCAATGGATGAAAAGGATTTTCTTCAGTATGCAAAAGATAAAATGGGAGCCAACGGAATTCGTCACTCCGCCTTTACAGGAAAAAAAATAAAAAAAGTGGCAGTCTTGGGTGGATCAGGAAGTTCTGCGATAAAAAATGCCATTCAAGCCGGTGCTGATGTTTTTTTGACAGCCGATTTGAAATATCACCAATATTATGAAGCCGAAAATCAACTTTTATTGGCCGATATTGGACATTTTGAAAGTGAACGCTATACAAAAGAGTATATTGTTGATTATCTTAGAAAAAAAATCCTTAATTTTGCAATCATTTTATCGGAAGAAAATACAAATCCAGTTAAGTACTTATAGAATATGGCGAATACGAAAGAATTAAGTGTTGAGGACAAGTTAAGAGCAATTTACGATTTACAGCTTATTGACTCTAGAATTGACGAAATCAGAAACGTTAGAGGTGAACTTCCTTTAGAGGTTGAAGATTTGGAAGATGAAGTTGCAGGTTTAAGCACTCGTTCAGAAAAATTGAAAGGGGAATTAGAAGTAATCGAAAACCTTATCAAAGAAAAAAAGAATGCAATTGACGAACACAAAGAAGCTGTAAAAAAATACACTAAACAACAAGAAAGCGTTCGTAATAACCGCGAATTCAACTCTTTGACTAAAGAAATCGAATTTCAAGAATTAGAAATTCAATTGGCTGAAAAGCAAATCAAAGAAATGAAAGCTTCTATCGAGCATAAAAAAGAAGTAATTGCTTCTTCAAAAGAGAGATTGGAATCTAAATCATCTCACTTGAAACATAAAAAATCAGAATTGGATGCTATCATGGCCGAAACTCAAAAAGAAGAAATTTTCTTAACTGAGAAATCTGCAGAATTTGAAGCATTAATAGAAGATCGTTTATTGGTAGCCTACAAAAGAATCAGAAGCAGCGTTCGTAACGGACTAGCAGTTGTTTCTATCGAAAGAGGTGCATCAGCAGGATCATTCTTTACAATTCCACCTCAAACACAAGTAGAAATTGCTTCTAGAAAGAAAATCTTAATTGATGAGCACTCTGGAAGAATCTTAGTCGACAGTGTTTTGGCTGAAGAAGAAAGAGAGAAAATGGAACAGTTGTTTTCTAAATTCTAAAAAAATCTGAGTCCCGATCTAATCGGGACTTTTTTTATACCCCACTATTTTGAGCCTAAAAAAAAGCATTCGGTTTCTACTTGTCAAATCCGTTGGTCAATACATCAACCTGCTCAGTTTGGTACATCCAAAAAAAGCGTTGCAATTATCCTATGCTCTTTTTACAAACCCCAGGATAGGTAAAATTTCAGAAGACAGGCTTCCTGAAATTCTAAAAAACACCGTTAAAGAAACTTTCCAACACAATGAACACCATTTCCAAACCTACACTTGGGAAGGGAATGATACCAAAATCCTTTTGGTACACGGCTGGGAAAGCAATTCGGCTCGTTGGGAGAAAACCCTTCCGTATTTACAAAAATCAGGAAGCACCATCATCGCCTTAGATGCACCCGCCCACGGAAAAAGCAGCGGTAAGGAATTCAATGTTCCCCGCTATGCAGAGTTCATCAACAAAGCGGTCAAAAAATACAACCCAAGCGTCATTATCGGTCACTCCATAGGTGGCGCAGCTTGCATTTATCATCAATATTTACACCCTGAAAGCAGCATTGAAAAAATGGTAATTCTAGGCGCTCCTTCCGATTTAAAAACGCTCATCGACAATTATATCCAAATGCTGAGCCTCAATCGCAAAATGTTCAGCCTTCTGGAAAAACGTTATTTAGAGAATTTCAATTTCAAACTAGAGGATTTCTCTGGAGGTAAATTTGCCAAAGAAATTAAAATCGAAGGAATAATCGCTCACGACACCGATGATACTGTAGTGGCATTTGAAGAAGGGCAAAAAATCGCAAGCGGTTGGAAAAAAGGACGTTTCATCACAACCAAAGATCTAGGACATTCCATGCACGACGATGATTTGTACCAAGAAATATATCGTTTTTTATTTGAAGCCGAAGAATAGGCTTATTTATTGACATGGATTCCCGCTATCCACTATATCCATCTCGTAGAAAAAACAAGATGGGATGCCGTTTCTATCGGGGCTAAAGGGTTTTAATTTTTTAGTTTCAGGAAACATTCGAACATTTTCTAATAATCTAAAAATATAAGAGTCTAAAAAAAGACTATTTTTGCAGTATGGAAGAAAATCTAAAACGCCTCAATAAATTCATAGGAGAAACAGGCTATTGTTCCCGCCGTGAAGCTGATAAATTTATCGAAGAAGGTCGAGTAACTATCAATGGTGTTGTACCAGAACTTGGAACAAAAGTTTCACCAGATGATGAAGTACGCATAGACGGAAAACTAATCCGTGAGAAAAACGAAAAACCTGTTTATTTGGCTTTCTATAAACCCGTAGGAATAGAATGTACCACCAATCTAGAAGTTCGCAATAACATTGTAGATTACATCAATTACCCAAAACGTATTTTCCCTATTGGAAGATTAGACAAAGCCAGTGAAGGCCTAATTTTCATGACCAATGATGGCGATATCGTCAACAAAATACTTCGTGCTAGAAACAATCACGAAAAAGAATATACCGTAACGGTAAACAAACCCATTACCGACCGTTTTATTGAGCGAATGGGGAATGGCGTACCTATTTTGGACACCATCACCCGAAAATGCAAAGTAGAACAAATAAGCAAATACATTTTCAAAATCATTTTGACACAAGGATTGAATCGTCAAATCCGAAGAATGTGTGAATATTTAGGTTACGAAGTTACTGCTTTGAAACGTATTCGAATCATCAATATTTCATTAGATGTTCCTGTAGGTCGCTACCGTGACTTAACCGATGCCGAGATTAAGGAACTCAATGAATTAATAGAGCCTTCCAGCAAAACCGAAGAAGCCAGTTTACCCAAAACTGAAGCTCCAAAACGAAGAACCGAATTCATCAAAAGAGACGATCCACGATTTAAAAAAAGAGGAGATTATTAAATACTAAAAAAGCCGTTTCAACAAATAGAAACGGCTTTTTCGTTATATCAAAACCAACGTTTTCTTTTGAATAAAAACACCCCAAAAGTAGAAAGTACAACGGAAACAAATATAATGATTGTCATACCATAATTATTACCTTCAAGGTTATTCGGGACATTCATCCCGTACAAACTAGCAATTACAGTGGGAATCATTAAAATGATGGAAATGGAAGTCATTTGCTTCATAATAGCATTCAAATTATTAGAAATAACCGAGGCATAAGCATCCATCATTCCTGTTAAAATGTCACTATAAATATTAGTTGTTTCTTGCGCTTGACGCAACTCAATCTCAACATCTTCCAACAAATCCGGATCATAAGAATCTCTTTCGGATTTGACATTCTTTATTCTATGAAGCAAAATATCATTTCCTTTCAAGGAGGTCATAAAAAATACCAAGCACTTTTCAATTTGAAGCAACGCTTGTAATTCTTCATTTTTGATAGATTCCTCCAAATTATCTTCAGCTAATTTTATTTTTTGGTTGACTTGCTTCAAATATTTCAAATACCAAACACTCGATGATAAAAGCAATTTCAAGACCAAATCAAAATAATTTTTGATGTTTTTATTTTTACGTTGAGTGTAGATTACAAAATCAGAAAGCATTTCTGTTTTATAAAAACTAATGGTGACGCAAATTTCTCCTTTAAAAACAACTCCAACCGGAATTGTGTTAAAAGGCAATTTTACATTATTGGTGCTTACTGGGATTCTAATAATAATCAAAGTCCATCCGTTCTCAATTTCTATACGGGGTCTTTCATCAATATCTTCAATATCATTGTAGAATTCCTCGGGAATTTTTAGTTCTTCTAGCAGGTATTTTTTTTCTTCTTCTGTTGGACATTCAATATTAATCCAGCAGTTTGGAGTCCACTCTTTAGATTCGATTAATCCGTTATTGTTTTTGTAAAAAGCTTTCATTTCAAAATTCTATAGGTTAAGTTATAGCATCTTGAATGTTTTTCAAGTGCTTTATTCTTTCAATCTTTCCGAATAATAATCGTCCATGGGGTTGTTTATTTTAAGTTTTGCAAAAGTATTCTTTAAATTTTAAAAAAATAAAAAAGTACGGAAAATTATGAAAGTCTTAAGATAAAAAAACCTCAAACTTTCGTTTGAGGTTTTATGCTATATTTCTAAAAAAATTATTTTCTGCTTCTTATTTCTCTTGCCAATAATGTATTTTTCAACAACATCGCAATTGTCATTGGCCCTACTCCCCCTGGGACTGGAGTGATGAAAGAAGATTTCTTGCTTACTCCATCAAAGTCAACATCACCTGTAATTACATATCCTTTTGGATGTGAAGCATCTTCCACTCTTGTAATACCTACATCGATTACTACAACTCCATCTTTCACCATATCGGCTTTTAGATAATTTGGAACACCAAGAGCTGTGATGATAATATCGGCATTTTTAGTGTATTCTTCAATATTTTTGGTTCTACTATGCGTAAGTGTAACTGTAGAATCACCTGGATAACCTTTGCGACTCATCAAGATACTCATTGGCCTTCCCACAATATGGCTACGTCCAATAACTACGGTGTGTTTACCAGCAGTTTCTACTTTATATCGCTCTAACAATTCCATTATTCCAAATGGAGTTGCAGGCAAAAATGTTTCCATATCCAAAGCCATTTTTCCAAAATTGGCAGGATGAAAACCATCTACATCTTTTTCAGGATCAATAGCCATCAGTATTTTTTGCTCGTCGATGTGTTTTGGTAACGGCAACTGAACAATATAACCATCCAAATTATCATCTTCGTTTAATTCTTTAATCTTCGCAAGTAATGCTTCTTCGGTAATATCGGCAGGTAAACTTACTAATGTAGATTCGAAGCCAATCTGTTCACAAGAACGTACTTTGCTTCCCACATAAGTTAAACTTGCTCCATCAGTTCCAACAATTACAGCAGCCAAATGAGGTACTTTTTCCCCATTGTCTTTCATTGTTTTTACTTTAGTAGCAATTTCATTTTTAATATCCTGCGATGTTTTTTTTCCGTCTAGTATTTGCATTTTTTAAAAAGTTAAATGTTTGAGGTTTAAAGTTTCAAGTTTAAAAGGCGAAACTCAAATTATATAATTATTCTCTGTTTAATGTAAAAAATTTAAGGTCTAAAATTTCAATCTATTTGAAACTTTAAACCTTAAACATTCTTATTTTATCTCGGCATTCCGCCTGGCATTCCTTTCATTCCGCCCATCATCTTCATCAGGTTTTTTCCTCCTGGGCCTTGCATCATTTTCATCATTTTACTCATTTGCTCAAACTGTTTCATCAATTGGTTTACTTGCTCCACTTTTGTCCCAGATCCTTTTGCAATTCTAGCTTTTCTTTTTACATCAATTATTGCAGGCTTGCTTCTTTCAATTGGAGTCATTGAATGGATAATGGCTTCAATATGCTTAAAAGCATCGTCTTCAATTTCAATATCTTTCATCGCTTTCGAAGCACCTGGTATCATTCCTACCAAGTCTTTCATATTACCCATTTTCTTCACTTGCTGAATTTGTGACAAAAAATCATCAAAACCAAATTCGTTTTTAGCAATTTTCTTTTGGATTTTTCTGGCTTCATCTTCGTCATATTGCTCTTGCGCTCTTTCCACCAACGACACAACATCCCCCATACCAAGGATACGCTCTGCCATACGATTTGGATAGAAAACATCAATTGCATCCATTTTCTCTCCGGTACCTACAAACTTAATTGGTTTGTTTACTACCGATTTAATAGAAATAGCAGCTCCACCACGTGTATCACCATCTAATTTGGTTAAAATAACCCCGTCAAAATTCAAGATATCGTTGAATGCTTTTGCAGTATTCACAGCATCCTGACCTGTCATAGCATCCACAACAAATAAAGTTTCTTGTGGTTGGATAGCTTTATGCACTTTGGCAATTTCATCCATCATTTCCTTATCGACAGCCAAACGACCGGCAGTATCGACAATCACGACATTGAATCCATTTGCTTTCGCATGTTTAATTGCATTTTGCGCAATTTCAACTGGATTTTTATTTTCTGGTTCAGAGTATACTTCAACAGCAATAGAATCTCCTACAACATACAATTGCTGAATAGCCGCCGGACGATAAATATCACAGGCAACCAAAAGCACTTTTTTATTCTTTTTTGTTTGAAGATAATTAGCCAATTTTCCAGAAAAAGTAGTTTTTCCAGATCCTTGCAATCCTGACATTAATATAACAGATGGTGTACCTGAAAGATTGATTCCTGCGACATCTCCACCCATTAATTCAGTAAGCTCATCTTTGACTAACTTTACCAATAATTGTCCTGGCTGTAATGTTGTTAATACATCTTGACCAATTGCTTTTTCTTTTACTTTGGTAGTAAAATCTTTGGCAATTTTAAAGTTAACATCGGCATCGAGTAAAGCACGACGAACTTCTTTCAAAGTTTCGGCTACGTTTACTTCCGTGATTTTTCCGTGTCCCTTTAATATATGAAAGGCTTTGTCTAGTTTATCGCTTAAATTATCGAACATAATTGTATTTCTCTTTAATTAAGGCGCAAATTTAATGATTTGATATTGAAGTTTAAATAGTATTAGAAATAAAAAATCAATTGTTTTTTAAATAAGATTAAAAATAACAAAAAGAGGCCGGATAAACCCAGCCTCCTTTTTCCAAAAACAATAAAAACTAACTAAAAATCGATTATGCTTGTTGTTTACTATCAAGACATTTTTAACAAATATATATTTTTATTTTTATTTATTCTAAATAAAAATACTATTTTTACCCAAAATTAATATTCCTTGAATAATCAACCTACGGCAGTCAAAGCAATTCTTATCTAAATTTAATTTTTGACAAGTCTAACAGGTAATAGTCGAGATTTTATTTCTCATAAAATAATTAAGAATTACGCTTATGTGCAATCTAAAAGTATTAAACAGAACTTCCAACGGCATACTATTATATTGCCAGCATAGAGATATGTATCAATTGCTGTTTAACAATTTGACATTTGATTTGAGCAGTATAGAAATGACCAGTTTTTCTAATTACTTGGATCAAATAGACGCTGATTATTGGGAGACCGAATATAAACACTCTATTTATGAGAAGAAAATTCCAATCCCGACTTTACAGTCTAATTTTATTATTCTGCTTAACAGAAAAGAACTGGAGGAATTACGATTTTTAGTGGATTGTGTCAGCGAAGACAGAATACTGAAACCGTTAGAAATCAATTATCTGATTGTTTCAAATTGATAAACAGACATAGAGACAGCACATAAAAAAATGTGTCCCGTTTAATAAAACGGGACACATTTTTTGTTTTAGGCAGTATCTGATAAAATTTAATTTGTGATGAAACCTGAATTTAAGGAATTCAAAATTACTGCAAAAGCAGCATATAAAAAGGTATATTTTGAGATGTCATCTTTTATACAATTTAAGACTAATTTTTCATGTCTTCTGATTGATAATTAAGTCGGATTTTACGCTTTTAGCATTAATTTCTATCAAATGTTTTCGTTTGTTTTACAGTTTGCCAAAAGAAGCTTTTTAAATATTACCTTAATGT
>NZ_MUNX01000047.1 GCF_002001005.1 Flavobacterium sp. A45 | reverse complement strand
TTTCGGTGAATGAAATTCAAAAGGCTACTGTAACGATCTACGATAAATTCCACAATGTAATCTATTCTGAAACCGCAACAGGTAAAGCAGGAATTGAGAAGACTTATAGTCTTGAGGAGTTTCCTGACGGGGTTTACTTCCTAGAAGTGGAAACCAGTCAAAAGAAAGTGACACACGAGATTGTTATCAGCAATAAAGTTTCAAACTTATCGAGAAAATCGGTTGCCGAAGTGTACAAAGGGGATCTGAAAATGAAGAGCCAAAATGTGGCAGCGCTAAATTAATTGGGTTGTTTTTTAAGAACAATACTTACTTCGAATTTATAAAAACAAAACAGCTCCTCTTTGGGGCTTTTTTTTGTTTTATGTCTTATTTAATATGAATTTCTTCTGAAAAACGAATTTGCATGAGGGATGGAAATGGCATCCTTTTCTTTTCCTTCTTTCGGGAAAAGAAAAGATACAATGGACAGCCCGACCCTTGGGGCATGCCCTTATTACTTTGTTTTAAAATTTCGATAGAAAAAAGCCACCAAAACTTAATTTGATGGCTGATTGCATAAAAAACTAACTCAAAAATATTTATTGTTTGATGAACTTCATCACTTTTATTTGATTTTCGTCATTGTAAACTTTAACAAGGTACATTCCGTTATCTAAATCACTTATGCTATATTGATGATCTTTAGCTTGATTTTTTGTAAAAGTTTTAACTAGTTGCCCTGTTACAGAATAAATTTGAACTTTGGAAGTACTGGTATTTAACGTAAAATAACTCGAAGCTGGATTTGGGTATATATAAATGTCTTTCAAAACTTCAAAATCGGTAGTCGCTAAAGTCGTGGTTTTATTCCCGTAGATTCTAAATTCTCCTGGCTGCAAAGTGATAGTAGCATTAGCATCGGTTACCGTGTATGGTGTATTATCCATAAGATTGTACCAAGAACCAGTGTATTGGAAACCTGTAGCTACATTTTGGGCAGTTACATCAAAATTGGCAATAATAAGTACATCTTTAAGATCTGTAGTGGCTAAAGCACTGTTGGTGATTTTAATGTTTGGAGTTAATGTTACACTTGATGCTATAGTAGCTGTGCCTGAGAATACGGCTTCTGTAGTCTTTAATCCAATCATTCTTGACCAATCATAGAAGATTTTATTTCTGGAGTCGTTAGCAAGCCAGTCATTTACCCATTGTGGCTGTGGTTTGGTTGATAATTTACAATCGCCATTTGCAGCATCCGAAGGGGTATTAACGATACCATCGGTACAAGTAAAAATAGAAGCCTCATTTCCTAAATCACCAAAATGCCATATCATTTTTGGTCCCGGAATTAATAAGGAAACGGCGCCTATAGCAGACATTCTGGATAAAGCTATATTAAGATTTTTTACATTATGTGAAGCATTTGCCGTGTTTCCGAATTGTAGATTTTTATACATCAAACGCTCTTCATCATGACTTTCGGCGTATCCTATAACTCTATTTCCTAGAAAACCGCTATGCTTAGGGCCATACATTCTTGAAATATCGTTATTTGAATTATACCCCATCGACAATTGGTTGTAATTATTGTTTAAATTACCCCACATCATTACTCCTTTGCTTGGAGTTTCTGTAAATCTGTAATTTGCCCATTCTTTTTCTTCGGTATCTCCGCCTAAATGCTCAAAAATGGTATAGTGTGTTGGGTCTAATGACCATGAGTAGTCCGCATAGGTTTTTAATAGATCTACACGGTCTTGTTGGTAGTTACCAGTACAGGCTTCTTGTCCACCAGAAACATTTGAGGGGCAATTTTGTGTAAATCCTTTGGTTAAGTCCCAACGGAAACCGTCAATTTTGTATTCTTCTATCCATTGCTTGATTACACGTTTCACATAGTTTTGAGTTCTAGGTAATTGGTGATTAAAGTCTTCACCTACGTTATAGCTGTGCATTGCAACGGTATTGAAATAAGGATTCTCCGTAGTTGGCGAACCATATCCATCGCCATCTGGATCATTCATCCACATGTGAATCATTGGATTTCTTCCGAAAGCGTGATTCAGGGCCACATCCAGAATTACTGCAATTCCGTTTTGGTGACATAAGTCTATCAATTCTTTTAATTTGGTAGAAGGGCCGTAAAATTTGTCTAAAGCCATGTGAAAAGAAGTGTTATATCCCCAACTTTCATTGCCTTCGAATTCCATTACTGGCATTAGTTCAATGGCATTGATTTTTAATTTTTTAAAATAATCGATACGATTGATTAAATCTTGGTAGTTTCTGTTGGCGTCAAAATCTCTTACTAACACTTCATATACAACCAATTTATCTTTTTCAGGTTTTACAAAATTTGTCGTAGCTGTACTCCAAGCATAAGGAGTTTGTCCTGTTTGTAAAACGGTTACTTCTTTGTCCTGACCAGTTGGATATACAGGCATATTAGGATAAGTAGATGCTGGAATATATTGATCATCATAAGGTGATAATACCAAAGTCGAATAGGGATCAGCAGTTTTTACAAGTGCTGGAGAATTGGCAATTGGAGTTGATTCTCCTACCCAATATTGATACGTATAATTTGTTCCAGATACAAGTCCAGTTAGTTCTAACCAAAATTTAGTCGAACCAGCTGTTGCATCTTTTTTCATAGCGAAAGAAGTTCCCGGCTGCCAATTGTTAAAGCTTCCAGCTACATATACAAAATCTTTTAAAGGGGCATCAAGTACTAAAGTAGCTTTGGTTGCATCGGCTGGATTGTAATTGATTCCATCGACCATCCCAGCTGGGATAGTTTCGGAAATTGTATTTGGATTAATAACGACAGTAAATTTTTTGGTAATAATAGTTGCTCCTTGAGTTACCTCCAATTCGTAGTTTTGGTTGTCGGTAATGTTGGTATGGGTAAACGAATAATTTGAAGTGCTAGCATTAGCATTGATACTAATCCCATTTGATTTTAAATTATAACTGGCAACACCATTAGTATTGGTAGCGGCAATTGAAAGACTTCCTCCTGAAGCTAAAATAGTCGTACTGTTTTGAAGAGGCGAAGTTAGGTTGACTTGAAAAGCACCAACTTCTGCAAACATATCTTGAGATTTTTTGTCTCCTGTTCCATTTTTAGCTTTTATTAAAAACCCTATTTTACCAATATTAGTTGTGTTATAATAAGTGGCTGGAACAAATGTCTTAGTATAAGTATCGCTTCCTGCATTATAGGTAAATTTACTTGCTTCATCTGAAGCTTCCCAACTACCATTAAGAGGAGTCCCTTTTGAAGTTGTGTCATCTAGATCGAATGCCCAAGCCCATAAATACAGTGCATTTCCTGTAACGCTCCAAGTGCTTTCATTAATACTACTGCCATTAATTGTGATTGTAATAGAAGTGGTTTCTTCAAATGTGGATGGACTTATGGAATAAGTTGCCGTTTGTATTTGAGCAATACTGCTCAACGAGACAAATAACAATAATAAAAGTATAAGTTTTTTCATAATCTTTACTTGTTTTTTGTTTTATATAAAAAAAGGGCTATCCATTAAAGATAGCCCTTTTTAAAATGAAACTAAAATTAGTTTTTAGTAATAGTGTATTTGTATACTCTAGGAGTACTTAAGTCTAATGTGATAGTGTAGTTTCCTGCATCAACAGAAATATCAGCACCTCCGTATTCTAAATGAACACCATCCGCAGTTGGTTTAATAGCACCTAAATTAATATCCCAACCATTATTAGCTCTAAATTTCCATGCACCAGTTGTAAGTGTAGCTGTTACTTTCCATAATTTAGTAGCTTTATCATAAGTCATGGCAGTACTGTTATCCCATCCTCCTGGTGTTGCGCTTCCAACAATTCCCCAAACTGTAGCAGTGGCAGAATAAGTTAATTTTGCAGGAGCTGTGTCAGCTTTAAACAAGTAGTAACCAGCTGTTGGCATATCAATATCTCCTCCTTTTGGATCAATTGTTCCTGCAGTTGCTCCCATTCCATAATCAACAGGTCCCCAAGCAGGTTGCGCAGTCATTTTATATTTTCCTGGAGCAGCGAAATACACATATCCTTCAAAATCAGTTTGTCCATATCCAGAAGATTCAAGTTGTGGTCCAGTTGATGGAGTCCAGTCAGATCCATATCCTGATGCAGCTTGATAACTTCCAGGAAGCCATAATTTAGGGCTTTCAGTTGTGTAAGGAGTTACCACAATTGCAGTAATGGCAGAAACAATAGAAGTAGCAGTTCCTGTTGTAGCTACTACTCTTACGTCGTACTCAGCAGCTGCAAATGGAGTCGCACCCAATCCTAATGCTGCACCGTTCATTACTTCAACGGTAACGGCAACTTGGTTAGCAGAAACCACTGAACCTAAAGTTTCTGGTGCAGAGAAATTTCCACCTTTTTTATCCATTTGTACAGAGTAAGTTACTTCAACATCTCCGCCAAAAGTGGCTGAATCCCAAGTGAAACGCTCAGCAGTGGCAGCAGCATTATCAGGAGACAATACATATATTGCACCTGCTGTAGGGGCAGTCATAACAGGAGCATCTCCAGGGGTGATTACTGGTCTGTTTTCCACATCATCTTGTGTACATGAGAACGCTACAATAGCGAACAAAGCAATTATTGTTTTAGTTATATTTTTCATTTTCGTTAATTTTAAATTAGTTTGTTAGTATCCAGGGTTTTGTATTAAATTTTGGTTTGCCACAATAGCATCAGCAGGAATTGGGAAAATGTCTCTGAAACTTTGTGTTGGAGCTCCAGTTTTTACACCACCTTTCCAAGGCCAAATGTATGATCCACCAGTAAATTTGCCAAAACGAACCAAATCTGTTCTTCTTTGTGCTTCAAAATGGAATTCTCTAGCTCTTTCGTCCAGAATAAAATCAAGTGTTAAATCAGTTTGATTGATAGTAGTTGTATTTGCTCTTGTTCTTATAGCATTTACATAGGTTGTAGCTGTACTTAAACTTCCAGAACCTCTTAGTGCACACTCAGCGTACATTAAATAAGCATCAGCCAAACGGAAAATTGGAAAATCAATATCAACGAAATCTCCTGAAGCATCAGATCCTTGGCTGCCGTTTACTTTTATGTTTCTGAATTTCTGAACAGCATAACCGTCTGTAAATGATCCTATATTATTAATTTCTTTAGATTGACCATCAGTCCAAAATTTACCTCTTGTGTCAGTGTTTCCAGCTGGGAATTTATCAACAAAAGCAGATGTTGTTCTGATACCACCCCAACCACCGTTGATTCCAAAATCTTTAGGGACCATAGATCCTCCAACAGGTGCGTGAGTTAGGAAAGTAGTTCCCCCATACGTTTGTGTTTTTAAACCATCAAAAGCGATAGCAAAAATGAATTCGTTTTGTGATCCATTGGTATCATTATCGGCAAAAAACAATTGGTTGTAATTGTTATGGATGCTATATGGAGAAGCAATTACTTTATTGATTAAAGGTAAAGCATCTGCATATTTATCAGTTCCAATATAAACTTTAGCATTCATATACAATTTAGCTTGTAACATCCAAGCAGCTGCTTGGTCTACACGATATGCCTCATTTGATTTAGGTGCTTTTAGCTCTGAGCTGATTGCAGTCAATTCAGAATCGATGAAAGCATATAGTTCAGCTCTAGTAGAATATGCAGGGTAATTGAAGTCAGATGGTGAATCCTCAGTAACTAGAGAACCTCCACCAAAACAATCTACTAAGTGCCAGTAAGACAAAGCTCTTAAGAAACGTACTTCTGCTCTAAAATCTTTTACGTCTGCTTTAGTTGCAGCATCTACTCCTCTACCATCCAATTTTGCATCTGTAGTTTGTCTTAAAAACTCATTACAATTTACAATTTGGAAAGAGATTCTGTAGAATGTAGATTTGATAAATGCATCTCTATCTGTCCAGGTTTGAGAGTGAAAATCTTTGATAGAACCATCATTCCATCCAATAACCGCCTCATCTGTAGTCAATTCTTGCATTAACCAAAGACCTCTAATGTATTGACTGGCTCCTTCATCACCAGAAACGTCTGCGTCTCCAGCAGGACCTTGTTGACCAGTAGTGGCAAATCCTGCATAAAGTTTTGCCAAACTTTGTTTGTATGAAGCTGGACTACTATAGAATTCTTCTCCAGGAATAGCAACTTGTCCTTCAGGTTCTTGGACTAAATCTCCAGTACATGATGAAAGGAATCCCATCATCATTAACAAAGAAATACCCAATAATTTTATTTGTATCTTTTTCATTTTTCTTGTTATTATGTTAGAAGTTAACGTTTAAACCTAACGTGAAAGTGATTGGTCTTGGATAGAAATTAGTATCAATACCATTAGAAATTTCAGGGTCTAATCCTTTGTAGTCAGAGATTACCAAAACGTTTTGAGCTGCAGCCGTTAGTTGAATCAATGGTGCATTTGCTTTTTGGTTAAAAGTATAACCAAGACTTACGTTGTCTAATCTAACAAATGAAGCGTCTTGAACATAGTAATCTGAGTGTATTTGTCTGTCGTTAGTGGTTTGAAAGCCAGTATATAATAAATCGCTTGTTCCATTAGTTAAATACTCACCATTCGCAGGTAGAACATTAGATACAGTACCATTACTAGAATCTACGTTATTGTAGTTGTAGTTACCCCAACTTCCTCTAATATTCATTGCAAATAACCAATTTTTATAAGCTAAACTTGTGTTAGCTCCGTAAAAAATATCAGCACTTGGCTTGTGAAAACGATATAAATCTTTATCGTTAATAACACCATCTTTATTACGGTCGATAAATACCCCATCTAATGGTTTACCATCAGCTCCGTATGCTTGCTCAAATACCAAAAATGAATTTGGTGCATATCCTACTTGTAGATTTTGGATAGTGTTACCTGTACCTCCAGAGATTCCACCCACATTAAGACCTGGTGTGTTCGCTTGGGTTGTTGTTAATTTAGTAACCTCACTGTTTTGGAACGTAATGTTACCTCCAATGTTCCATTCCCAATTATCATCTTTTACAGGAATAAAGTTGGCAGCAACCTCAATTCCTTCGGCTTCTACTGATCCAATATTATAATTGTCCTGATCTGAGAATCCAAAGAAAGCAGGATTAAATGTTCTCAATAATAAATCTTCAGTTTCCTTTTTATAAACATCAACTGTACCTGTAATTCTGTTTTTCAAGAAACCAAAATCAAGACCAATATTCGTTGCTTCTGTTTGTTCCCATTTTAGGTTACTGTTGTAAGGCTCTGGTCTGTAAGTGTTGTAATAAGTCCCTCCAAATGGATATTGTGCTGAACTATTTGATACTTGATATAATGGTATTGAAGGATAGATAGTTCCGATGTCTTGTTGTCCAGTTACCCCCCAGCTTAATCTTAGTTTAAGAGATGAAACAGCCTCTACATCTTTTAAGAAACCTTCTTCATTAATTTTCCATGCAGCAGCAACAGCAGGGAAACCAGCCCAACGGTTGTCTGTGGTAAAGCGAGAAGTTCCGTCATATCTATAGGATGCAGTAAGTAAATATTTATCTGCAAAAGCAAAATTACCTCTAGCAAAGAAAGATTGCAAATTTAAATTACTTGGAATCTGTGGGTTGGTTATTGTTTGGTTTTTCTCATAGTTTAAACTTGAGTTAACACCATTGTTATAGAAATTTTGGTAGTTATAACCTGCAGTTACATCATAAACCAAACTTGCAGCTTCAACTGTTCCCTTATAGTTTAAATACAAATCCATCAATTTATTAAAATTAGTGGCAGTATTTTCATAGCTATTGCCATAACCAGATCCGCTCAAACCGTTTTTAAAACCAAAGCTGGTATCTCCGTAAGATACACCACTGTTTTGGTCATAACCAAAGTTAGCAGTCGCTTTTAATTCTGGCAAGAAGTGCATTTTATAATCAAATTGAATATTACCAATACTTCTAAAAGAAGTACCATAATTATTTTGTTGTGTGATTAAAGACAAAGGGTTTGAAGGGGCCAGTGTTTCAATAGTTGAAGGGTCTCTATACCATTGAAAGTATGATCCATCAGCATTTTTCACCGCTTGAGTAGGGTCGAAGGTTACAGCTGTTCCCACCGCAGCACGATTACTGTAGTTATTCACCATAGAAGAAGTGTTGTTGTTTAACTCCACTCTTAAATGCTTGTCAAAGAAGTTTCCAACCAAGGCAGCTTGCAAAGTAGTTCTTTGTAAATTATCACGAAGTAAAATACCTTGTAAGTTAGCATAACCAACAGAAGCTCTATAGGTAAGATTATCAACACCACCACTAAGGGCAATATTGTTATCAGTTCCGTAAGCTGTTCTGTAAATTTCTTTTTGCCAGTCAGTCGATGCGCTTCCTAATAAACCTACTTGATTAGCAGTACCATTGGCATTTACAAAAGTGTTGTACTCATCAGAAGATAAAACATTTACAT
The DNA here is from genome assembly GCF_002001005.1 of Flavobacterium sp. A45. Classification (GTDB taxonomy): domain Bacteria; phylum Bacteroidota; class Bacteroidia; order Flavobacteriales; family Flavobacteriaceae; genus Flavobacterium. Next base: position 23,225 of record NZ_MUNX01000047.1, on the reverse strand, counting down.
CATTGGTAACTTGAGAAACCTGGAAATTTCCATTATAAGAAACTTTAAGGTCTCCAGATTTTCCTTTTTTCGTAGTAATGATTACAACCCCGTTAGATGCACGAGATCCGTAAATAGCAGTAGCAGAAGCATCTTTCAAAACAGAAATAGACTCAATATTGTTTTGGTTGATAGTAGATAATGGATTTCTACCTCCGTTAATTCCTCCAGCTTGTACAGCAACACCATCAATAACATATAAAGGGTCATTGTTTGCAGTCAAAGAAGATCCTTGACGAATTCTAATTGTTGCGCCCTCTCCAGGAGAACCACCACCAGTAATTACTTGCATACCGGCAACTCTACCAGTAATCATTGCATCGGCAGATACTACAGGACCTTTGTTAAAGTCTTTAGTTCCCAAAGCAGTAACACCTCCAGTAGCATCTTTTTTCTTAACAGAACCGTATCCTACTTGAACTACAACTTCTTTTAATTGATTTGAATCCTCTTGAAGTTTGATTGTTAACGAGGCTTGATTCCCAACAACAACCGTCCTAGTTGTATAACCCATGTAAGATATGCTTAACACATCTGTTGGTTTTACATTGGTCAATTGAAATTTACCGTCAAAACCCGTTGAAACACCAGAGGCGCTTCCTTCTATTTTTACATTTACTCCCGGAATAGGTTGACCTGATGTATTATCAAGTACCGTTCCCTCAACTTTGTTCTGGGCTATTGCACAAAACGGAAGCAAGAGTAATAAAAATAACAACTTTCTATAAATTGTTTTCATACTTTTTGTTTAAATTAATTGTTTTTTTGGTTAAGTTTTGTTTAAGTTTTCTTTACTTCGAATTTCAAAATTAAGAATTAATTAACACGCTCAACATGACGAAAACGATAGAGCGCTACGAAAACGTGATAGTGTTGAAAACTTTGCTTTTTATATTTATTTTTATGCGAATATTTACAATAAATAAAAAATAATGTTATCTTTATTAAGAAATGAATAGTTCAATATAGTAATGCCACATTTTATGAAGAAAAAAATAACGCTTAAGCAAATTGCTAAAGAACTGGATGTTTCAATTTCAACTGTTTCAAAATCTTTAAGAAATAGTCCCGAAATTGGTGAAGAAACAAGATTGAAAGTTCAGGCATTTGCAAAATTTTATCATTACAAACCCAATAATATTGCACTTAGTCTTAAAAACCGAAAAACCAAAACAATCGGTATCATTATCCCCGAAATTGTACACCATTTTTTTTCTACCGTTATCAATGGTATAGAACAAATAGCCAATGAAAATGGCTATAGTGTAGTTATTTGTCTTTCCGATGATTCATTTGATAAGGAAGTTTTAAATATGGAACTTTTGGCCAATGGAAGTATAGACGGATTTATCATGTCATTGTCTAAAGAAACTCAATTTAAAGGAGATTTTCATCATATTACCGAAGTGATTAATCAAGGAATGCCTGTTGTAATGTTTGACCGTGTAACCAATGAGGTATTTTGTGATAAAGTAATCATTGATGACAAACAAGCGGCTTATGAGGCGGTACAAAGCTTGATTGATAAAGGCCGTAAAAAAATTGCTTTGGTCACAACTGTCGATTATGTAAGTGTCGGTAAATTAAGAACCGATGGTTATATCAAAGCATTATTGGACAACAATTTGCCATTTGATGAACACTTGATTATTAAAATTGAAGATATTGATACCTGTGAAATCATTATTGGTAAATTACTGGAAGATGAAGCTATTGATGCAGTTTTTGCTGTAAATGAAATTTTTGCCGTAACCTGTATCAAAACAGCTAATAAAATTGGATTGAATGTGCCAAAAGACCTTGCAGTGATTGCTTTTACGGATGGTATGATTTCAAAATATTCGACACCAACTATTACTACAGTGAGCCAAAGCGGTGTAAAAATGGGAAATCGTGCAGCGAAAATCATTATCGACCGATTGGAATCTGAGGATGAATCTGAAGAAGAAAATTACATAACTGAGGTTATTGAAACCTATCTTGTTGAAAGGGAATCTACAGGATAAATTTTTTGAAAGCCCAAAAGCATTGTTTTTAGTTTTCTTAACCTTTTTGAAAAGTAAAATTAATTATGATGTAATTCTTGCTTTTGTGATTAATACTAAAATAAAAATCGAATGGATTCAACTCTGTTCGATTTTTTTGTTTTATCAATTCTAAAATATTTTGCAAAAAAAATACGTATTTTATTAATTACTACAACCTTGTAGTTAAAAAAAATGATAATTTTTAGGTTTTACTGAATATAAACAAAAAATATTTTTATACATTTACTCCACGTTTATAGCTTTTCTTTTACTTCGAAAATAAGATGAGTTTTTTATAACGTTAATTTTATCGTGTTTTGTTTGTTCGAATACGATGAAATTTTAAAAAAAAAGAATTCATAAATAGTATTGTGATTTAATGAATTTTTACAAGTGTATGGTTAATGATTTTGATGAAAGTTTGTCAATTAAGATAAATCTCTTTAACTATTCCATTGTTTTATCAAATCAAATTTTTATAGAAGTTGTTAAATTCAAGAAAGGCTATTTTATGTCATTTTTGAAGTTAATGAATCTTAATTATTCTAAAAATAATGAACAGATCTGTTTCGATAGGCAAGTTTGTTTTGATAAAAATAATTTGAACCAAACTTCATTTTGTATTGTTTGTAATTTTTCATTATCAATCTTAGTTGATTTAATCAAAAAAAAACTATGGGATAAACAGTGTGTTTATCAAGTAAATATGTAAATTTTTAATAATGGAAAAACCAAAGTTAAGTTTTTGGCAAATATGGAATTTAAGTTTTGGATTCTTAGGGGTTCAAATAGGCTATTCTTTGCAAAATGGAAACACAAGTAGAATATTAGAAGCTTTAGGAGCCGATGTTCATAGCATAGGTTATTTTTGGTTGGCTGCCCCATTGGCTGGTTTAGTAGTACAACCTATTATAGGTCTTTCGAGTGACAAAACCTGGACAAAATTAGGACGTCGTATTCCATTTATATTTTTTGGAGCGATTGTTTCGGCTTTGGCAATGTTCTTTATGCCAAATGCGGAATATTTCACATTTTTATTACCGCCTTTGTTATTTGGAGCCGTAATGTTATTGTTAATGGATACTTCTTTTAATGTAACAATGCAGCCATTTAGAGCTCTTGTAGGAGATATGGTAAATGACGAACAACGCAATCTTGGGTATTCGCTTCAAAGCGCGCTAATCAATTTTGGAGCTGTTTTTGGATCACTATTACCTTGGATTTTAGTTAAAATTGGAATGTCTAATGTACCGGAAGCTGGTGAAAAAGTTGCCGAATCGGTTATTTGGTCTTTTTATATTGGAGGGGCTATATTATTAGGAAGTGTTCTATGGACTGTTTTAAGAACCAAAGAGTATGCTCCCAAAGAGCATGCAGAATACAATAAAATTGATCTAAATGCTTCTGGCGAAAAGGAAAAAACAAGCTTTATTACATTGATAGGAAATGCGCCAAAAATCTTTTGGCAGTTGGGAGTTGTCCAATTTTTCTCTTGGTTTGCCTTGTTTTTAATGTGGGTTTACACTACAAGAGCCATTGCCAATCAAGTTTGGGGACATGGAGTTGCTCTCGATGCAAAATCAGTTGGTTTCAACGAAGCTGGGGATTGGACAGGAGTAATGTTTGCTTTCTATAGTGGAGTAGCTGCTTTGTTTTCTTTGTTAATCCCTTCGATTGCAAAATCAATTGGAAGAAAAAAAACCTACAGTTTTTCACTTGTGTTAGGAGGTTTAGGATTGATTTCTATGTTTCTGGTTGAGGACAAAAACATGTTATTGTTATCGATTTCTGGGGTTGGATTAGCTTGGGCCGCTATTTTGGCAATGCCTTATGCAATGCTTTCAGGTTCATTACCAGCAGATAAAATGGGAGTCTATATGGGACTTTTTAATGCAACAATTACCATTCCTCAAATTGCAGCAGGCCTATTAGGAAGTACTTTGATAGCCCTTTTTGGAGGTAATCCAATGACTATTATTGTAATTGCTGGAGTATCTATGTTAATTGCAGGTTCAGCTGTATTTTTTGTAAAAGAAAAAGGACAGCATTAAAATAAAATAAAAAGCAGAATTATAATGAAAAAGAGAAAAGGTTTTATTTTTGATTTAGATGGTGTAATTGTTGACACTGCCAAATATCATTTTTTGGCATGGAAAAAAATAGCCAATGAGTTAGGTATTGACTTCACATTAGAACATAATGAATTATTAAAAGGAGTGAGTCGTGTTCGTTCCTTAGATATCATTTTGGAATTAGGAAAAGTGGAAGCAACACAAGAGGATAAAGACAAATGGTTAATTCAAAAAAACGAAGATTATCTTTCTTATCTGGTAGATATGAATGAGACTGAGATTTTGCCGGGAGTGATGAAAGTTTTAAAGTTTTTAAAAGCGAATGACCAACCAATTGCTTTAGGTTCTGCCAGTAAAAATGCAAGACCTATTCTTGAGAAAACAGGAATTCTGCCTTTTTTTGATGTTATTGTTGACGGGAATGATGTCGTTAATGCAAAACCAGATCCTGAAGTTTTTCTTCATGCAGCACGTTTGTTGAATGTAACTAATGAAGATTCAATTGTTTTTGAAGATTCTGTAGCAGGAATTCAAGCCGCAAATATTGCCAAAATGATGAGTATTGGTATTGGTGATGAAGAAACGTTGCATGAAGCACAATACAATTTTAAAGATTTTACCGAAATGAATTCCACTTTCTTGGAATTATTGATAAACAACTAAAACAAAAAAATAAGGTGAAAGAGGAATGAAGCAAAGAGGTGTTTTATTCTTGAACTTCAAACCTTACCCTTAAATTTAAATAAAAATGAATCAAGATTATATAAAACCAGACAATTGGTCTATCATCGAAGAAGGATTTGATAAAGAGCAGGTAAAGTCTTCTGAAAGTCTTTTTAGCATTGGGAACGGTGCGATGGGACAAAGAGCCAATTTTGAAGAGAATTATTCAGGAGAAACTTTCCAAGGAAGTTATATTGCGGGAATTTATTATCCGGATAAAACAAAAGTGGGCTGGTGGAAAAACGGATACCCGAAATATTTTGCCAAAGTATTAAATGCTCCAAATTGGATTGGAATTAATATTGAAATTAATGGTGAAGATTTTGATTTGAATACCTGTACCGAAGTTTCAAATTACCGTCGTGAATTGAATATGAAAGAGGGCTGGTACCACCGTTCTTTTCAGGCGACTCTTAAAAACGGAACACAAGTTGCTGTTGATGTCCGTCGTTTTTTATCATTGGATTTAGACGAAGTAGGTGTAATTAACTATGAAATCACACCTTTGAATAAAGATGCCAAAATCATTTATAAACCATATATTGATGCAGGCGTAACCAATGAAGATGCAAACTGGGATGAAAAATTCTGGGAGCCATTGGATGTTAAAAAATCAGGGAATGAAGCTTTTGTTACGGCTCAAACTTTCAAAACGCATTTTAAAGTAACGACTTTTATGCAGAATACCATTTTTGCAAAAGGAGAAAAGCAAAATCTGTCGCCAACATCGGTAGATACAAAAGCAGATAAGATTTTATTTTACTATGATGTTATTGTGGCAAAAGGAGAAAAATCCGGTATCCAAAAAATTGGTGGGTATACCGTTTCGTTAAATCACACTGACACCGTTTCCGCAGCCGAAAATGTTATTCATACCGCTTTTGCAAAAGGTTACGACCAATTATTGCAAGACCAAATTGATGCATGGGCAAAAATTTGGGAAATGTCAGACATCACAATTGAAGGCGATGTAAAAGCACAACAGGGAATTCGTTTCAATATTTTCCAATTGAATCAAACCTACTTAGGTAAAGACTCTCGTTTGAATATTGGACCAAAAGGATTTACAGGAGAAAAATACGGTGGATCTACTTATTGGGATACTGAGGCGTATTGTATTCCATTTTATATGGCAACAAAAGATCAACAAGTGGCGCGTAATCTATTGACGTATCGTTACAATCAATTAGACAAAGCGATTGAAAATGCGGAAGTAAATTTGGGTTTCAAAAATGGAGCTGCTTTGTACCCAATGGTTACCATGAATGGGGAAGAATGCCATAACGAATGGGAAATTACCCACGAAGAAATCCACAGAAACGGAGCTATTGCTTTTGCGATTTATAACTACCACCGTTTCACTGGTGACTACTCTTATATTCCTGAAAAAGGATTGGAAGTTTTAATCGGTATTGCCCGTTTTTGGCACCAAAGAGCTTCTTTCTCCAAAAACAAAAATCAGTATATGATTTTGGGAGTAACTGGACCAAACGAATACGAAAACAACATAAACAATAATTTCTATACCAATTATATTGCCAAATGGTGTATTGATTATGCTTATGAGCAAATTCAAAAAGTTTCATTGGAATATCCTTCAGACCATAAACGTATTATGGAAAAAGTAAAACTATCTGAAACGGAATTGCAAGAATGGAATAAAGTAGCAGGTAATATGTATTTCCCAAGATCGGAAGAAATGGGTATTTATTTGCAACAAGACGGTTTCTTGGACAAAGATTTAGTTCGTGTAAAAGATTTAGACCGTTCTCAAAGACCAATCAATCAAAAGTGGTCTTGGGATCGTGTATTACGTTCGCCTTATATCAAACAAGCCGATGTGTTGCAGTGTTTTTACTTCTTTGAAGATCACTTTACTAAAGACGAATTGGAACGTAATTTCGATTTCTACGAATCATTTACGGTGCACGAAAGTTCACTTTCTCCTTGTGTACACTCCATTCAAGCCGCTTTGCTAGACAAAATGGATATGGCGTATGCCTTTTATTTAAGAACTTCTCGTTTGGATCTTGATGATTACAATAAAGAGGTTGAAGAAGGTTGCCACATCACATCGATGGCAGGAACTTGGATGAGTATTGTTGAAGGATTTGGTGGAATGAGAGTAAAAAATGATGCACTTCATTTCTCTCCAAAAATTCCAAAAGAATGGAGTGGTTATTCGTTCAAAATCAATTTTAGAAATCAAATCTTGAAAATTGCGGTTGATCATAAGGAAACCAAATTGTCCTTAGAAGGAACCAAAGAATTAACCGTTTTTGTAAACGGCGTTCCAGTTTTGGTTCAACCAAAAAACTAAAAACGATCAATAACAAACCCTTTCTTAGTATTACTTCGAAAGGGTTTTAAATTATAAGCGAAATGAAGAAAGTAATTATTCTATTAGTTTTTATCTCTACATCAGTTTTTGCTCAAATTGATAGAGTTGAACCTCCTTTTTGGTATGCAGGAATGCAAAATCCGGAATTGCAGATTATGTTTTATGGCAAAAATATTGCTGAAAATGAAGTAACGGTTTCCAATAGTATTCTTATCAAAGATGTAAAAAAAACGGAGAACCCTAATTACCTTTTTGTTACAATCGATACTAAAAATGTGACGGCACAAGATTTTGTTTTTTCATTTTCTAAAAACAAAAAAGTCACTTTCACCAAAAAGTACAGTCTAAAACAAAGGAGAGAAAATTCAGCTTCAAGAAAAGGTTATGATGCCTCCGATTTAATTTATCTGATCATGTCCGATCGTTTTGCCAATGGAAATCCTAAAAACGACAGTGATAAATCAGTTACTGAAAAAGGAAACAGAGCGCTTCCTGGCGGAAGACATGGCGGTGATATCGCTGGTATGATTCAGCATTTGGATTACATAAAAGAATTGGGTGCTACCGCACTTTGGCCAACACCGCTTTGCGAGGATAATGACAAAGCCTATTCGTACCATACCTACGGACAATCAGATGTTTACAAAATTGATCCGCGTTTCGGAACCAATGAAGAGTATGTACAGCTTTCTGCAGAATTGCATAAACGCGACATGAAATTAATCATGGATTACGTAACAAACCATTGGGGAGCCGAACACTGGATGATGAAAGATTTGCCTACATATGATTGGATTCACCAATTTCCAGGTTATGCTCAAACTAATTACAGAATGACAACACAGTTTGATTCCAATGCGTCTCAAATTGATGCCAAAATGTGTATGGACGGTTGGTTTGTAAAATCAATGCCCGACTTGAATCAGTCCAATCCATTGGTAAATACTTATTTGAAACAAAACGCAATTTGGTGGATTGAATATGCCGATTTGGATGGTTTCCGTGTAGATACGTATTCGTATTGCGACAAAAAAGGAATCGCCGAATGGACCAAAGCCGTAACCGATGAATATCCAAATTTTAATATCGTTGGGGAAGTTTGGATGCACGATCAGGCTCAAATGGCATATTGGCAAAAGGACAGTAAAATTGCGGCTATTCAAAACTACAATTCTTACTTGCCTTCTGTTATGGATTTTACTTTACAAGATGCAACAAGTGTTATTTTTAATGAAGATGCAGGAGCGTGGGATAAAGGAATGATAAAAGTATACGAGAATTTCACCAATGACTTTTTATATCCAAATATCAATAATATTATGACTTTTGTCGAAAATCATGATACTAACCGTTTCAATGAAATTTATCAAAAAGATTTGTCAAAATATAAAATGGCAATGACATTATTGGCAACAGTTCGTGGAATTCCTCAGATTTATTACGGTTCCGAGATTGGAATGGCAGGAAATAAAGACAAAGATGGCGATGCAGCAATTCGTCAGGATTTCCCGGGAGGTTGGGCTGGAGATGCTAATAATGCTTTCGCAAAAGCAGGAAGAACGGCTGAACAACAACAGTTTTTTGATTTCTCGGCACAATTATTCAATTGGAGAAAAACCAATGACGCAGTGCATTTTGGAAAAATGAAACATTATATTCCAGAAAACAATGTGTACGTCTATTTCAGATATACCGATTCAAAATCGGTTATGGTGGTTATCAATAACAATAAAGAATCTAAAACTTTTTCAACCAATCGTTTTCAGGAAAGTATTGCCAATTATAAAACAGGAAACGACGTGCTTACTGGAAAATCAATTGATTTGAAAAACGATATCACCATCGAAGGAAAATCCGTTTTGATTTTAGAATTAAAGTAAAAATTAAACCTTAAAAAATAAGATTATTAAAGTTTCTTGCTAGGCTTTCTAGATATAGTTCTCGCAAAGACGCGAAGACGCAAAGAAATCGGTTCTAAACTTTGCGACTTTGCGCCTTCGCGAGAATAAGCAAAACTTAATCCTTACAATGGTTCAAAAAAATAAACCAGCCATGAAAAAAATAATTCTATTTCTTTTAATTTCAAGTTTCTCCTTTGCTCAAAACGCAAACAGGAAATTTGAAAGTTATAAAGTTGTCCAAAATACTTTGGAAATAAAAACATCCGATGGACAGTATTTCATTAAACCCTATTCCGATAAAATTGTCGAGACCACTTTTTTGCCTATTGGCGAAAAATTGAATTCCAATTCGCATGCCGTTGTTTTGACTCCTGCGAAAGCTGATTTTAAAGTAAAGCAAACGCAAAATGAAATTACTTATTCTTCTAATGGGATAACGGTTTCTGTTATAAAAAGCCCATTTCAAATTAGCTATTTGTACAAAAACAAACCGTTGATTTCGGAGAAAAACGGATATGTAAGAAGAGAGAATTCGAGCAAAGAACAGCCAAAAGAAACTTTGGAGTTTAATTTGGATGGAACTGAAGCGCTTTATGGTGCCGGAGCTCGCGCATTGGGAATGAACCGTCGCGGGAATCGTTTAGAATTATACAACCAAGCCGATTATGGATATGGAACGCATTCGAAAAAAATGAATTTCTCCATTCCGCTGGTAATGTCTTCCAAAATTTATGCGGTACATTTTGATAATGGAGCTATCGGTTATTTGGATTTAGACAGCAAAAAAGATAATTCATTGGTTTATGAAACCATTTCAGGCAGAAAAACCTATCAGGTAATTGCTGGGGATTCTTGGGTAGATTTGACTTCGAATTATACAGGATTCACAGGAAGACAGCCTCTTGTCCCGCGTTGGGTTCTGGGAAATTTTTCGAGCCGATTTGGATATCATACCCAAGAAGAAGTAACCAAAACGATTGACAAATACATCAAAGACGAAATCCCCGTAGATGCAATAATTCTTGATTTGTATTGGTTTGGAAAAACCGTTCAAGGAACGATGGGGAATTTGGATTGGGACAAAGAAAATTTCTCCGATCCAAAGAAAATGATAACCGATTTGAATAACAAAGGAGTCAAAACTGTATTGATTACCGAGCCTTTTATTTTGACAACTTCAAGCAAATGGCAGGAAGCTGTTGATAAAAAAGTATTAGCGACAGACAATGCTGGAAATCCATTTAAATATGATTTTTATTTTGGAAATACAGGACTTGTAGATGTTTTTAAACCCGAAGGGAAAACTTGGTTTTGGAATATTTATAAAGATTTAATCAACCAAGGAGTTGGTGGTTGGTGGGGAGATTTGGGAGAGCCAGAAGTATTCCCCTCAGCAGCATTTACGGCACAAGGGAAAGCTGATGAAGTTCATAATATCTATGGGCATACTTGGGCTAAAATGATTCACGAAGGATATAAAAACGACTTTCCAAATGTGCGCCCTTTTATTCTAATGCGAGCTGGGTATTCGGGTTCGCAAAGTTACGGTATGATTCCGTGGTCTGGTGATGTGAGCCGTTCTTGGGAAGGATTACAATCACAGCCTGAAATTGCACTGCAAATGGGTATGCAGGGAATGGCATATATGCACTCGGATTTGGGTGGTTTTGCCGGAGATTATTTTGATAATGAATTGTATGTCCGCTGGTTGCAGTATGGTGTTTTTCAGCCGGTTTATCGTCCGCACGCGCAGGAAGATGTGCCTTCGGAGCCGGTGTATAAAGATATTTTGACAAAGGCCAGAGCTAAAAAACAAATTGAGTTGCGTTACCAGATGTTGCCTTATAATTATACTTTAGCTTTCGAAAACAATAAGGAAGGTTTACCATTGATGCGTCCTTTATTTTTTGATGAGCCAACCAATGTAAAGCTATTGAATTCTTGCGATTCCTATTTGTGGGGGAATGACTTTTTAGTGACTCCAATTACTAAAGCAGGAGTTACGAATACGACTGTTTATTTTCCAAAAAGTAACAATTGGTATGATTTCTATACTGGCGTGAAACATGAAGGTGGAGCTACAGGGAATGTTGCAGTTTCGGCAGATAATATTCTGGTTTTTGTTCGCGGAGGCGCTTTTATCCCAATGATTAAAACGATCCAAAATACGACAAAATACTCGTTGGCTAATTTTGATTTACATTTTTATTTTGATGAAAAAGCAACTTCAAGTACTGGAAAATTATACAATGATGACGGACAGACGCCAAATGCTTTTGAAAAAGGAGCATACGAGATATTGAATTTTTCAAGTAATTCAACTGCCAAAGTAATTACACTGAAAATGAATACAACTGTTGGAAAATCATTTACCAGTACAGATAAAAATGTTACTTTATTAGTTCATAATATCAGTGCAAAACCAACTAAGGTTACCCTAAATGGTGCTAATGTTGAATTTAAGATGAATGCTAATACACTTGAAATTCCGGTAGTATTGAAAAAAGGATTGGATAACGAAATTAAAATACAATTATAAGATGATAAATAGAAAAATATTAGTGTCGTTGTGTGTTTTACTGGCTACAACATTGACGGTAGCTCAAACAAAAAAACAATCGAAAGCAAATTCGAAAGTAAAAACAGAGAAAACGCCTTTCGTATGGGAAGGAGCCAATTTGTATTTTTTGATGACCGACCGTTTTAATAACGGAGATAAATCGAATGATGTAAATTATAGCAGAAACAAAACTGCAGGAAAACTTCGTGGTTTTGAAGGCGGGGATCTTAAAGGAATTATCCAAAAGCTTGACGAAGGTTATTTTACAAAATTAGGAATCAACGTGATTTGGTTTACGCCGGTTGTAGAGCAAATTCACGATGGAGTTGATGAAGGAACGGGTTTCAGTTATGGTTTTCATGGTTATTGGACAAGAGATTGGACGGCATTGGATCCAAATTTTGGAACTAAAAAAGATTTGGCTGAATTAGTAAAAAAAGCCCACGCCAAAGGAATCCGCATTATGCTTGACGGCGTTATTAACCACACTGGACCAGTTACTCCTGTCGATTCGGTTTGGCCGGAAGGCTGGGTTCGTACAGAACCGAAATGCCAATACAGTAATTTCGAAAACACAACCGCCTGCACATTGGTTGCCAATTTACCCGATGTAAAAACGGAAAGCAAAGTTGCCGTTGAGCTGCCTCCTTTTTTAATAGAAAAATGGAAAGCAGAAGGAAGATATGAAAAAGAAGTGGCTTCATTGGATGATTTTTTCAAAAGAACGGGCTATCCAAGAACACCAAAATATTACATCATAAAATGGTTGACGGATTATATCACCGAGTTTGGAATTGACGGATACAGAGCCGATACGGTTAAACATACTGACGAAAGCGTTTGGGCAGATTTCAAAACCGAATGTGATTTTGCATTTGCCGATTGGAAAAAGAAAAATCCAACCCAAGTTTTGGACAATAATCCATTTTACACCATTGCCGAAGTCTATAATTACAATATCAGCAGCGGACAATTATTCGACTTTGGGGATAAAAAAGTGAATTACTACGAGAATGGTTTTACGGCTATGATTAATTTTGAATTCAAAAGCGATGCCCAAAAAGACTATTCCACTTTATTTTCAAAATATTCAGATTTGCTTAATAATCAATTGAAAGGCCACAGCGTATTGAATTATTTGTCATCTCACGATGATGGAGGCCCTTTTGATGGGAAACGCACCAAAAGCATCGAAACAGGAACAAAATTATTATTGTCCCCGGGAATTTCACAGGTTTATTATGGCGATGAATCTGCTAGATCTCTAGTTATAGAAGGAACTCAAGGCGATGCAACATTGCGTTCTTTGATGAATTGGAACGATTTAAAAACCAATCCCGAAACTCAAAAAGTCCTTTTGCATTGGCAAAAACTAGGGCAGTTTAGAAGAAATCATCCAGCTGTGGGAGCGGGAGTGAATACCGAAATTTCATCAAAACCGTATGTGTGTTCGAGAGCTTTTACAAGAGGAAATTATTCTGACACAGTCGTAATCGGATTGGATTTGGTTATCGGGAAAAAGGAAATTCCTGTGGGTTCTACTTTCAAGGAAGGTGCCAAAGTAAAGGATGCTTATTCTGGTAAACTGGCAACTGTTTTGAATGGAAAAGTTAATGTTGACAGTGAGTTTGATATCGTTCTGTTGGAATTAATTAAATAAAAACTGTTCGGTGTAATTCGTTCGATGAAAAATTAACCACATAGAAACATAGATTAAATTGTAAATCATTAAAGAAAGAATAGAAATAGCAATATTTTTACTTCGTCAGTTCGCCCTTCGGTCTCGGGTCACATAGATTGACTATGTGAGAAGTGAAACGACTATCAAGCGCTTTCCAAAAACTATAAATTCTATGATTCTATGTTTCTATGTGGTTAAAAAAAATAAATTATACCAAAACGCCTTTAGAAATGAAGGCATTTTTTTATTTTAGTAGAATGAATAAAATTCTGAAAATAGGACATCGCGGAGCCAAAGGCTACGAACCCGAAAATACTCTGATTTCATTCGAAAAGGCAATCGAAATGGGAGCAGACGGCATCGAATTGGATGTGCATCTAAGCCAAGACGGTCATTTAATCGTAATCCACGACGAAACCATAGACAGAACTACAAACGGCAAAGGAATCGTAAACCAATTGACATTGCAGGAACTAAAATCTTTTAAAATCAATGAAAAATATACGATTCCAACATTGGAAGAAGTTTTGGATTTGGTCAATCAACGATGTTTTGTAAATATTGAATTGAAAAATCAGGATACTGCCGAGAAAGTGGTGCAATTAATTGAGCATTATATTTCAAACAAAAATTGGAATCAAACTCATTTTATAGTCTCGAGTTTTGATTGGAATACTTTGCAACAAGTTCGGTTTTTAAATGAAAATATCCGAATTGGAGTTTTAACAGAAACCGATTTGGATCTAGCCATTTCCTTCTCCAGATTCATGAAAGCCGAAGCCATACATCCCGATTTTCAATTATTGACCGATGAATATACTGCCAAAATTCAAGAGAAAGGAATTCAGGTTTTCCCTTGGACAGTAAATGAAATAGAAGATGTTGAAAGAATGAAATCATTTAAAGTCGATGGCATAATCACCGATTTTTTGGAGAGGATTTAATAGCCTACAGATTTTACAGATTAAACGGATTTACACTGATTTCTAAAATTTAAAAATCCGAACTAATCTGTTTCATCAGTGTCATCCGTGTGCCGTCTCTCAATCATGGAATTTACATAGGCCGGCTAGTTTTCAAAATATAATCTGCTAATCTGCGGTTATCCCTTCAAAAACTTACCTTTGCATTCCAATTCTATTTCACAATCATGAATCAAAATTTTGACATACTCGTTGTAGGCGGTGGCGCTGCTGGTTTTTTTACTGCTATTAATATCGTGGAGAAAAATCCGAAAATTAAAGTCGCCATTCTCGAAAGAGGAGCTGAAGTGTTAGGGAAAGTTCGCGTTTCCGGAGGAGGACGCTGCAATGTGACGCATGCCTGTTTTGAGCCTAATGAATTGGTAAAATTTTATCCGCGAGGCGAAAAAGAATTGCGAGGTCCTTTTCATCAATTTTGTTCGGGTGATACAATAGAATGGTTTGAAAAACATGGAGTAGAGTTAAAAATTGAAGAGGATGGGAGAATGTTCCCAGTTTCGAATTCCTCGCAAACCATAATTGATTGTTTTGTGAAAGCGACCCAAAAACTTGGGATTATGGTGCTCACAGGACAAAGCGTTCAATCCATTTTCAAAAAAGACAATTTTTGGAAAGTGGAAACGCAGAACGAAAATTATATTGCAGAGAAATTGGTTCTTGCAACAGGAAGTAACCCGAAAATTTGGGAAATGTTGCAACAGCAAGGTCATGCAGTTGTGAGTCCCGTTCCTTCCTTATTTACGTTTAATATAAAAGATTCCCGAATTAAAGAATTACCTGGTGTAGCGGCTCAAGTTACGGTAAAGGTAAAAGACACCAAATTGGTTTCGTCAGGGCCATTGTTAATCACACATTGGGGAATGAGCGGTCCTGCAATCTTGAAATTATCAGCTTGGGGAGCGCGAATTTTATTCGATAAAAACTATCAGTTTACCATTTATGTGAATTGGCTCAACGATGTCGATGCTGAAGACACCGAGAAAATTCTAAAAACATTAAAACAGGAACACGCCAAAAAAGCGGTTTCCAAAAAATCACCTTTTGATTTTCCAAATCGTCTTTGGGAAAGTTTGGTTCTAGCATCTAATATTGAACTTGAAACTAAATGGGCCGATTTGTCCAAAGTGCAATTGCAAAATTTAGTAAATCAATTAACAAACAGCACTTTTCAAGTCAATGGCAAAAGTACGTTCAAAGAAGAGTTTGTAACTGCTGGCGGAATCGATTTAAAAGAAATCAACTTCAAAACCATGGAAAGCAAATTGCATGAAAATCTCTATTTTGCTGGTGAAATTGTAAATATTGATGCCATTACAGGCGGATTTAATTTTCAAAATGCCTGGACAAGCGGATTTATTGTGGCGAATGCTATTTAGTAAAAGAATTAATTAACAAAAATTTACATCATCGATAAGCTTTTTTTAGGGAGTATTAGAATATATTTACTTTCAAAAAATTCTTACTTATGAAAGTAAAATTACTTTTGGTATTGTCCTTATTTGCATATCAATTTGCTTTTTCACAAACAGAAAAGCTTCTTAAAGGAGTAGTTTCGTCAGACAATTTCTTATTGCAAAACGTGGATGTCATCAATAAAAATTCTCAAAAAAGTACCAAAACGAACGATAAAGGTGAATTTGTAGTTACTGTTAAAGCTAATGACAGTCTGCTTTTTTATGCTAAAGATTATTATTTGAAAAGGCTGAAAGTGACTAAAGAACAAATTGGACAGAGCAATCTGCAAGTTTTAATGATCAAAAAACCCGAAGAGTTAGATGAGGTTGTAGTTGAAAAAACACACAGCATTAAACTTAATAAAGATAAGAAATACGAACAAGGGAAGCGGGATGAAATTGACGTAATAAACTCGGTTGAATCTATAAAAAAGCGAACTGTTTATGAAGGAAATATAGATAATGGAATGAACTTTATTGCGATTGGCAAAAAGATTTTAGATTTATTTTCAAAAGAAAAAGAACCAGAAAAAGAAGCTCCTCCGGAAATTGAATTTGCAGTATTGGCAAAAAACACCTGTGATGAAAAATTCTATCTTGAAACTTTAAAATTAAAACCTGATGAGATTGATCTTTTTCTTCAATTTTGCGATACCGATCCTAAATCAAAAGCACTGATTGAGCATCATAATGTACTCAGCATGATGGATTTTTTATTAGCAAAAAACATTGAGTTCCAAAAACTAAATAATGCTGAGAAATAAATTCATTAGAATATAATACTGACTGATTACTAAAAACTGACCACTGTCAACTATCGATTCAGCCACCAAATACTCGCGTTTAAAACCGTCGCAAAACTTACCCATAGTAAATAGGGAATAAATAAATAACCCGAAATTTTGTTGATTTTGGCAAATTGAATGTAGGTCTCATAAATCATCAACCATAGGATAATGATTTCTAAACCAGCCAACATTGGGTTTTTTAAACCAAAAAATAAATACGACCACAAAGCATTTAATGCCAGTTGAATGGCGAAAAAAAGCAGTGCTTTTTTAACGGCTTCTTTTTCGGAATCAATTCTGTTCCAAACCAGCCCTGCTGCAAGTCCCATCATAATATATAACATACTCCAAACAGGGGCGAAAACCCAATTGGGCGGATTAAAACTTGGCTTAATCAATGTGGGATACCAAGTTGTTATAGCAGATCGGGTAACTATTCCAGAAAAATAGCCCACAACTAGGCAAGTAACAACAATAGATAATATTCGGGTAATCTTATTCATTTCGTATGATTTTAGCGAAGCCAAAATTACTTAAAACTTTCGAAGGATTATCAAATAAAAGAATAAACGATTCTTGCAAGGTTAAGCTCGTGAACTATTTTACCGAAGATTCGCAGATTTTAATTAATATTCTCATCAATTAAATTAATAGTTTCCAGCTAAAACACCGCAGATTATTTTTTTTTAAAATTAGAAAATTCAACTTTTCAAGAGACTAATTTTCGAATCTGCGGTCATTTTTTAAACGCATTTGTTTGCTGTACGATTTAACAAAAAAAGTATCTTTGCCGAAAATTACTATTTATGTTTGAAGCTGACGATTTTATACCATCAAAATATAGCCATTCAATAGACCAAGGAAATTTTTCTTGGAGTGCACCGAGTAATATTGCTTTGGTAAAGTACTGGGGAAAAAAACCGAATCAGATTCCGGCAAATCCATCGGTTAGTTTTACATTGAACAGCTGTAAAACGATTACTGCTTTGGCTTTCGCCAAAAAACAAAACGATGGCAATTTCTCTTTTGACTTATTATTTGAAGGAAAACCAAAAGAAGATTTCAAACCAAAAATCCAAAAATTCTTGGAGCGAGTTGAAATATATTTACCGTTTCTGAAAGACTATCATTTTACAATTGATACCGAAAACACTTTTCCCCATAGTTCTGGAATAGCTTCATCGGCATCCGGAATGGCGGCTTTAGCAATGAATTTCATGAGTTTGGAAAAAGCGTTGTATCCTGACATGACCGAAGATTATTTTCTTAGTAAAGCCTCATTTTTGGCAAGACTAGGATCAGGAAGTGCCTGCCGAAGCGTAAAAGGTCAAGTAGTTGTTTGGGGAAATCAAGCCAATATAAAAGGGAGTACCGATTTATATGGTGTAGAATATCCGTATGCGATACATGATACTTTCAAAAATTTTCAAGACACGATTCTGCTTGTTGATAAAGGGGAAAAACAAGTTTCCAGTACTGTAGGTCATGATTTGATGCACGACCACCCATTTGCCGAAAGGCGATTTGCCCAAGCACATGAAAATCTAGACAAACTGATTCCTATTTTTGAAAACGGAAATCTGAAAGAATTTATTAAAATTGTAGAAAGCGAGGCTTTGACTCTGCATGCA
Source organism: Flavobacterium sp. A45 (assembly GCF_002001005.1). Taxonomy (GTDB): domain Bacteria; phylum Bacteroidota; class Bacteroidia; order Flavobacteriales; family Flavobacteriaceae; genus Flavobacterium. The sequence goes on along the minus strand of NZ_MUNX01000047.1, from coordinate 5,025 downwards.
ATGATGATGACTTCGTTGCCATATTTCATTTTGATGAAACCAAATACATTGCAGATTATAAATGCGATTTGGAAATTTAGAAATGAAACTAGAATCCCTGTTTGTTTTACTTTGGATGCTGGGGCCAACGTACATGTTTTGTATCCGAATGAAGTAAAAGAAAAAGTGATGCAATTTATTAAAGCCGAATTAGTTGGCTATTGCCAAAATGGTCAGTACCTTTGCGACGAAATCGGAAACGGAGCTTTGTTGGGGTAATCCTTTTTTTTGTATCTTTAGTTCTTAATTGATTTTGTAATTATGGACTTGAATGCCGAAAAATTGGAATTAATCAAGAAGATAGTAAAGACTAAGGATATTGATATTCTGAAGAAAATTAAGGCTGTTTTTGAAGACAGAGAAAAAGAAGTCTGGAAAGAGTTAACGCCCGAACAGCAGGAAGAAATTAACATAGGAATACAAAATGAAAATCGTGGAGATGTAGTCGATTTTTAAAAAACAGCAATACCAATTACCAATCCCAAATTGATAATTTAAACACACACATGAAATTAGCAAAAACGATATTAATTAAAAACTAAATTGCTCTTTGCGAATTACATTTGACCTATAAAAAACAATAAATATCCCAAATGAAAGGACCTTTATTTTACTCAAAAATATTACTCTTTGGAGAATACGGAATCATTCGTGACTCTAAAGGGCTGTCAATTCCTTATAATTTTTATAACGGAGCTTTGAAGAAAGATGAAAATCCTTCGGACGAAGCGATACAGTCAAATGGACATTTGAAGCGTTTTGTTGTTTATTTGGAGCAACTGCAAAAAGAGCAGCCGGATTTGGTGACATTCGATTTAGATACTTTAAATAATGACGTTCAAACCGGAATGTATTTTGATTCCAGCATTCCGCAAGGATATGGGGTAGGGAGCAGCGGTGCTTTGGTAGCGGCTATTTATGATAAATATGCACAAAATAAAATTACGGTTTTAGAGAATTTAACGCGTGAAAAATTATTGACGCTTAAAACTGTTTTTTCCCAAATGGAGAGCTTTTTTCACGGAAAAAGTTCTGGGCTTGATCCATTGAACAGTTATTTGAGTATTCCGATTTTAATAAATTCAAAAGATAATATTGAAGCTACAGGAATTCCTACTCAAAGTCTTGACGGAAAAAGAGCAGTGTTTTTATTAGATTCAGGGATTGTAGGTGAAACGGCTCCAATGGTTAACATTTTTATGGAAAATCTAAAAGACCAAGGTTTCCGTACCATGCTGAAAAATCAATTTGTAAAATATACAGATGCTTGTGTAGATAATTTCTTAGGAGGCGATATAAAGTCATTATTCGAAAACACGAAACAACTGTCTAAAGTTGTTCTTAATAATTTCAAACCAATGATTCCTGAACAGTTTCATGGAATCTGGCAGGAAGGAATCGATTCAAATGATTATTATTTGAAATTGTGTGGTTCTGGAGGCGGCGGTTATATTTTAGGATTTACCGAAGATTTAGAGAGAGCAAAAGCATCATTGAAAGATTTTAAATTGGAAGTCGTTTATCAGTTTTAATATTTAGTATAAAGAAATTAATAAACAGCCATTATAAATTCTAAACCAGTTCCATGTTAAGCAGAAAGCATAAACTATTTATATGGAAAATCATCAGTTTATTCTCTGTTGTAAGAGGCTATAATATTCCCATTATAGCATTAGCACAATATTTATCAGCTATTTTCATACTGGCACCAGAGCAGAGAGCCTTGTCAATATTATTGGATTTTCGTCTATTTATTATTGTGTTGTGTTCAAGTCTGACTATTGCTTCGGGTTATATTATCAATAGTTTTTATGACAGTAAAAAGGATTTAATTAATCGTCCGAATAAATCACAATTGGACCGTTTAGTGAGTCAGAAAACCAAACTGCAGGTCTATTTCAGTCTTAATTTTTTTGTAGCTCTCATAGCCTTTTTTCTTTCTTTTAGAGCAGTTTTATTCTACTCAGCTTATATCTTCTTAATTTGGTTTTACTCTCATAAAATTAAAAGATATCCTCTAATCGGGAATTTAATGGCTGCATTTTTGGCCGTTCTTCCTTTTTTCGGAATCCTATTGTATTACTATTTAAAAATGCCTTTGTATGAAATCGAAAGCAATAGCGGTAAACTTGCGGTAATACTTTCTCATGGCGCTTTCTTATTCTTGTTAATCTTAATCCGGGAAATGATAAAGGATTTAGAAAATTTAAAAGGAGATTTTGCTAATAATTACAAAACCATTCCGATTATTTACGGGGAGCCAGTTTCTAAAAAAATAATTACAGCCTTGGCATTATTGACTATTATACCAGTTTATTTTTTGATTAATGTATATGATGTCGGTTATATGGATATTTACTTTTATTTTGGTTTTATAATCATGATTTTTTTCTTACTGTATCTGTGGAAATGGAAATCCAAAGAGCAGTATGTTTTACTCCACAATGTTTTGAAATTCCTTATTGTGTCAGGCGTTTTTTGTATTGTACTTATCAATCCTAGCGTGTTATGGCACGGAAAAAAAGTATTAATGACGATTTAGGTGGATGTAATTTTGAAGCAAAAAAATTAGGCCTTTTCGGGAAGCATGGTTCCCGCTATTCGTTACAATCTTTTTGTTTTAAAGAAAAACAAAAAGGATTTTCACTTCAAACGAAGTTCACTGAACTCCGCTGGAAATAGAAGTTAAGTGAAGTAATCGGGGCTAAAGATAAAGATATGGCATATTTGTTATTATAACATTCGAAATCATATTAAAGGCTAATCTATAATGTTTTAAAAGGCATTAAATTAAGTAGTTATCTTTTTCTAATTATCAAAAATCGTTTCTCAATGATATAAATAGTATCTTTGCACCAAATTATAGAATATTATGAACAATAAGGAAGGCAATAATAAAAGAAGTGGCGCTAGACCAACTAGTTCTAGACCAAGTTCCAATAAGCCAAAACCTGCGATGCAAAAAAGGGCACAAGGGCCAAAAAAAGTAAAAGTAAACACTAAAGTTGCAGAAGCAGAAGCAAATAAAGTAGAAAAAAAACCTAATCAAGCGCCAAAGAGACCTAAAGTAAAAGATGAAATTCGTTTGAATAAATACATCTCAAACTCAGGAACCTGCTCAAGACGTGATGCCGATATTTATATTCAGTCAGGAAATGTAAAAGTAAACGGAATTCCAGTTACCGAAATGGGGTATATGGTAAAACCGGGAGATGTAGTAAATTTTGACGGTGCCGTTTTAACTCCTGAGAAAAAGGTGTACATACTTTTAAACAAACCTAAAAATTTTACCACTGCACTTGATGAAGGGCAAGAATTCAGAAATGTTTTAGAATTGGTTAAAGGTTCTACCACTTCCAAAATTGCTCCGATAGGCAGAATGGATAAAAATACAACGGGTCTTTTATTGTTTACAAACGACACCGATATGATTCGTAAGTTTACTTTGCCAAGTCAAAAATCATCCAAGATTTATCAGGTTTCGTTAGATAAAAACTTAAAGTTTGAGGATTTAGAGAAAATAAACAAAGGACTCGTACTTGACGGACACCGCGTTTTTGTAGAAGATGTGAGTTATATTGATGGTGAGGCCAAAAGCGAAATAGGAATTCAATTAAGATCTGCAAACGTAAAAGTTGTACGCTCTATATTTGAAAATTTCAGTTATGATGTATTGAGAATTGACCGTGTTGCCTTTGCAGGGTTAACCAAGAAAAATTTGCCACGAGGAAATTGGAGACTACTGACAGAACAGGAAATTATCAATTTGAAGAACGTATAATTTTTTTAGAAATAACTTCAAAATCCCTTTCATGACAAAATGTAAAGGGATTTTTTAATTTTAAAAGCATACAGAATGACAGCAGAAAAATTACAATCAATAGCTTTCAAATGGTTTGAGGCATTTAATAATCATAATTTGGAACAATTATTATCTCTTTATGATGATGAAGCGGAACATTTTAGTCCAAAATTAAAAATTCGTAAACCTGAAACACAAGGTTTGGTAACTGGAAAAGAGGCTTTAAGTTCCTGGTGGCAAGATGCTTTTGACCGATTGCCAAGTCTGCATTATAAAGTGACTTCACTAACAGCCAATGCAGATCGGGTTTTTATGGAATACATACGTTCTGTAGAGGGTGAAGATGATATGCTTGTCGCGGAGGTTCTTGTGGTTAAAGAAGATAAAATTATAGCTTCAAGAGTGTATCATGGATAGTAATTGATCGCAAAATGAAACTATAGATATTTTGCTTAAACATTGATTTCTTCAAAAAGAATTGGGTTTGTTTTTCTAAAATAATATAGAGAAGTGTTATTTAGAACTTGAAAATTTTGTTTAAGAAATGTGGTTTTGAATTTGTTTTTATTGCTGTACTCGAATCGGTGTATGTTGCTTCATATTCAAAATTGGAATATCCGAGAAGTACTCTAATGCCTTCTGGAACATTGTATAGGATCACTTTTTTTTGTGAATTTAAATCGTTTTGAATAATTGTAGATTTTTGTCGTTCATTTACAAAATAAGATAATATCAACATGACTGAAAAATTTAGAATAGCTCCAGCTGTTTCACTTTTAATGCCAACTTCATTTGATATCATTTCGGATATACGACTTTTTTTGTTGGAAAAAATTAAATTCAGTGGAATGAAGCCTTCTTGTTCAAAAGAGTAATTTATTGAAGAAATTTTCCCGTTTTCAAATTCTGTAGTTTTGTAAAATTCAGTAAAAGTGACAGAGTCAATAATTTTGTCAAATAATATACTGTTGCTCATTACGTTCTCGAGACCAATAAGAACTGTGCAAATACTGGCATCAATAGATTTTTTTAAAACTATTTCATTTTCTTCAAATTTTTTACAAAATATTGAAATTAATGGTGAAGTGATAATGCTTCGTAGTTGAAGAAGTAAAATGGGGGTCATGTTCTATCTTTTATCAAGCAATTTTATTTACAATAAGTTTAAATAATCGATAAAATGA
>NZ_MUNX01000066.1 GCF_002001005.1 Flavobacterium sp. A45 | reverse complement strand
ATCATATATTTAATTTTAACTTAAAAAATTGCGTAATAGTTCAATATTTTAAAGTTTTTGTTTTGAATTAAAACCATTTTCGGGTAAAAAGATTAATTAATGATTTTGGGTTAAAAACGAAGATAAATCGTATTTTTTCTCCATAATTTTTTTGTGCAACTTCAAATCCATTCGAAGAATATACAGGAAAGAATAATTCGAAGTAATCTTGAACTAAATTTAGCCGAATTCCACTATCATAAACAAACTCGTTTTTTATTCCTTTATTTTTTACAAAACCAAAATCGGCATACGCATCCACCCAATTCCACAATAGGCTATAACTCAAATTTGTTGTAGCAAGCCATTGATTGGATTGTGGAGGGCTGACAAAGGACTTAAATCCTCCTTGTCCCATAATGTATTGCTGACTTAATATTCCGGTTGTGTCTGATCGTGCATAAAGAGGATAATCAAACAAATAATCATTTACTCTTGAAACCCCGAAATTATAATTCTGAGTGTTGTTGGTATTGTATAAAAAAGTTCCGATATATGCCCTTACATTAAAATATCGGTTGTCATTAAACAACTTACGATATTCCATTTCGGCTGAAACTTTTCCAAAATAACCCGATAACTGTACATCGGTCAGGAATTTGACATGGCTCGTAATTTCCGTTTTTACATTGGAATACTTTAAGTTCAAAATGGAGTAGTTGTCTGTGCTGTCAATTACGGTAGTGGCAGTGGGTTCTTTGTAGATTATATTATATTTTACAAATATGGCTTGTTTTCTATTGTCTCTATATCTTGGTTCACGAAAGTACAATGACAAACTAGGATACAATTTTAAATAAGCGGCATCTGGAGCATAATGATAATAGGAACCATTTAGCGCATAACGAATATTGTAGAGTCTGCCTTCTCTCAAATATTGATTTATTGTAAATGAAGAGCTACCTATAACGGATTTGGTATTGATGGAGTACATCGGGTTAAGGGAAAACATAAAAGGTTTGTCAAAGAAACTGTAATTGTAAAAACTGATTCCTGGTGCAAAACCATCATATTTATTAAAGAATAAGGTAGGCACATAAAATAATTGAGAACGATGCGGATCTTCTAAATCCTGGAAGAAAGTGAGTTTCAATGGACGATTTAGTGAAAACGAATTCAATGATTTCCAATTGTTTCTCAAATTGAATTCGGGTACTTCATTATTATAATTTAACACCAGCTTATCTACGCTTTGTCGCTCCAATGTTAATGTTGTGTCTATCTCATTGGTATCAAGCCATTTTTTAAAAATAATCTGTTTGTCTTTGATGCCAAATACCGGCATTGGAACCAATGGAACTCCTTTATTTTTTACTGTAAAAGTAATACTGTCATTTGTTTTGGAAAAATCACCAAATTTATAGTCTATTGGTTTTCTACTATCGATAATGTATTTAAAAAACCAGTCAATATTCTTAGAAGACTTTGATTTTAAAATATTTTCAAAATCAATTCTGTTGGTTTGCCCTTGCTTGTTTAAGTCGTAAAACTGTTGAATTCCAGAAGTGACCAAATCATTACCAAGGTAGTTGTCTAGATAATGCAAACTCAAGCCAGCTTTGTATTTGTTCGCAATTTGAACATTGTATTTAATTAATGAGTTTTTTGGAGCGTTAAGTGGTTGATCCAGATTTTTTCGTGCCATAAACATATAGTAATAGCTGTATTGTTCATTAAAATCCGTTTGTGCCATTTTGAAGCCTCTAAACAGAAAATATTTGGAAGCCGATCCCATCATCTTGCTTTCGGGATGGTATTGATCATTATAATTCATCATTGTAAAAATCTGAATTCCATCATAAATCCAATTGTCTTTTCTGGAATCTAGCAGCAAACTATTTTTGAGATAATTATTCAAATAGGTTTTTAAAAATTTTATTTCGAATAAAAAATCAGAATGGAAAGGCCGCATGAATTTAGGCAATTGATTTAGTCCATAAAATGGATTCTTATCGTAATCTGCTTCCGAAATGATGATTTTATCAAATGGATATTGCCCAATTTGAGTGTTAGTAAAGTCAACCACTCGTTTTATAATTGATGTTTTCAACGAGTCTTCAAATCTTCCTGAACTTAAGTTGGTTATGACTTCCAAATCACCAATTTTATAACTTCTGTAACTGGACTCTTTTTCAATAATAAGATCAAAATCGGTTCTGTTTTTACCAGTAAGATTTACTTGGGTTTCAGATTCAGTTTGCGCTAAATTAGAAATGATCAAATCCGAAGTAATTCCATTTTTATTGGGAATTTTCAATTCAATATCAAAATCCGAAACTCCATTGGCAATATCGTCTAGGTTTTCGTTACTGTATTTTATAAATTGATGATTCTCATAACGGGCAGGAGTAAGGAACCAGTTTTTGAGATGCATGCCATATTTTTCAAAATGACCGTACTTGGTAAATTTGTTACTTGGAATCTTGGAAACATAAGTAAGATGCAATACTAACTTTTGTTTTGGAACCAACATTTGATGTAAAATTACCTTGATATAATCAGGATTTTTTTCAGTTCTTTCCCATGCAAAAAAATTTTTATTTTTATCCTCAATAATTAGATTAATAGTGCCGCCACGTTCATCTACAGACGCCATATGAAATTTATTGTAAAATTCATCCGAAAAACGTTTTCCTAAAGGACTGTTTCTTTCTGAAAAAGCATTGTTCCAGTCATTTAGTACAATAGAAGTTAAAGTATCATTCGTTTGGTTGTAAAAGGTAATTTCTTGGTCAACTGTCAGGGTATTTGAATTCATATTCACAGTCACAGTCATTTTGGAGTGATGCTGTGCATATTGTTTGTGGAAAACCAACAAAACAATTAAGAATAGGATGATTTTACCTTGAGTTTTCAATCTGGGGAATATATAAGTTTCTAAAAAAGAATAAAACTAATACAATTTACAAAAAATTAAGAAAAGTTCAGTATTAAATAGTCAAAATACATCAAAACACGTCAAATGAAAAGAGCCGTTTTTAAAACGGCTCTTTTGTGTTAAAAATTTGGACTCAAATCGTATTTCTTATAAAACTTATCCAAAACATCAACTACTTCGTCTTCAGTATCGACTAGTTTAAATAAGTTCAAATCTTCCGGGCTTATCGTATGTTCTCTTTCTACCAATACTTCTTTTATCCAATCAATCAAACCAGACCAAAACTTGGTACCAACTAGTATAATCGGGAATTTGCCAATCTTTTTAGTTTGGATTAAGGTAATAGCTTCAAATAATTCGTCCATAGTACCAAACCCCCCAGGCATAACCACAAATCCTTGTGAATATTTCACAAACATTACTTTTCTAACAAAGAAATAATCAAAATTCAGGTTTTTATCTCTGTCTATATATGGATTAAAATGCTGTTCAAAAGGTAATTCAATATTCAGTCCTACCGAGGTTCCGCCTCCCAAATGTGCACCTTTATTACCCGCTTCCATAATTCCGGGACCGCCGCCTGTAATCACGCCATAACCCGCTTTACTAATTTTGAAAGCAATTTTTTCAGCCAGCTGATAGTAATGATCCTCTGGTTTTATCCTAGCCGAACCAAAAATAGTTACGCAAGGACCAATACGACCCATGGCATCATATCCGTTTACAAATTCGGACATGATTTTAAAAATTCCCCAACTGTCATTGGATCTTATTTCGTTCCAAGTTTTTTGCTTTAAACTATCTTGAATTACTTTGTCTTCATCGTTGTCAAAATCTTCTAATCTCATATTTTTTTTTAGTATATTTTTTTTGGAGCTATTTCCCGCTATTCGTTGCAATCTTTTGTTTTGTTAAAGGAACAAAACAAAAGGATTTCACTGCTATCGGGCTAGGGCATCTGTTTTTAATTTAGTTTTTATCTTTGTTGAAGATGTTAATCTAAGATAACTCTTTTTTCAAAAACTGTGCTGTATAGCTTTTTTTATTTTTTACAATTTCCTCTGGTGTTCCTTTGGCAACAAGCTGTCCGCCTCCTTTTCCTCCTTCTGGACCAATATCTATGATGTAATCTGCTAGTTTAATAACATCCATATTATGCTCAATAATCAAGATGGTATTTCCTTTGTCAACCAGTTTATTAATCACATCCATAAGTACCCGAATATCTTCAAAATGCAAACCTGTTGTTGGTTCGTCAAGAATGTAAAATGTATTTCCAGTATCTTTTTTAGATAATTCTCCTGCTAGTTTGATACGTTGTGCTTCTCCACCAGAAAGTGTAGTGCTTTGTTGTCCAAGAGTAATATACCCCAAACCAACATCCTGAATCGTTTTTACTTTTCGATAAATTTTTGGTATGTTTTCAAAGAAAGGAACCGCTTCATCTACCGTCATATTCAGCACATCCGAAATGGATTTTCCTTTATAACGAATCTCCAATGTTTCTCTGTTAAAACGCTTCCCTTGACAAGTCTCGCATTCTACATACACATCGGGCAAAAAGTTCATTTCAATGGTGCGAACTCCGGAACCTTCACAGGTTTCACAACGTCCGCCTTTGACATTGAAGCTGAAACGTCCCGCTTTATACCCCCGAATCATACTCTCGGAAGTCATCGTAAACAAGTTTCGTATTTCGCTAAAAACTTCGGTATATGTTGCTGGATTCGAACGGGGCGTTCGTCCAATCGGGCTTTGGTCAATATCGATTACTTTATCGATATGTTCCAGACCTTCTATTTTTTTATACGGTTTCGGAATTTTAACGCCATTAAAATAATAGGAATTCAAAATAGGGTAGAGGGTCTCATTGATCAATGTCGATTTTCCACTTCCCGAAACTCCTGTAACACAAATCATTTTGCCCAAAGGCAAATCAATTGAAACATTTTTGAGATTATTTCCCGTTGCTCCAGTCAATTTTAGAAATTTACCATTGCCTTCACGGCGTTTTTCGGGAATTTCCAATTTCATTTTTCCGTTTAAATATTGAGCCGTAATCGTATTCGATGCCAAAGTCTCTGCAGGAGTTCCAATGCTGATGATTTCACCACCATATTTTCCAGCTTTGGGACCAATATCAATTACATAATCGGCGCGTTCAATCATGTCTTTGTCGTGTTCCACCACGATTACAGAATTCCCAATGTCTCGTAACTGTTCCAACGAATGAATCAGTTTGTCGTTGTCTCTTTGGTGCAAACCAATACTCGGTTCGTCCAAAATATAAAGAACGCCCACCAATTGCGATCCAATTTGTGTAGCCAAACGAATACGCTGTGCTTCACCACCGGAAAGAGATTTAGAACTTCGGCTTAAAGCCAAATAATCTAAACCGACGTTCATCAGGAAAGCCAAACGGTCTTTGATTTCCTTAATGACTTCAGTAGCTATTCTTTTTTGTTTGTCGGATAAATGGTGGTCTAAATCCAAAAACCAAGCCGTCAAATCCGAAATGTCCATATCGCACAACTCGGATATACTTTTTTCATAGATTCTAAAATAATTGGCTTCTTTTTTTAAACGAGAACCTTCACAAACGGGGCATTTTACCTCGTCCATAAATTCCTTTGCCCAACGTTTAATGCTGGTCGAACCGCTTTCGTCGTGCTGGTTTTTTATGAAATGGGAAATGCCTTCAAAATCAATTTTGTAGTCGCGGGCAACTCCTAAATCTTTGGAATTTATGGTAAACTTTTCTTTTCCTCCATTCAAAATCATTTCCATTGCTTCGGAAGGAATTTTTTCGATAGCATCAGTCAATTTAAAGCCGTATTTTTCACCTATAATCTCTAATTGCTTAAAAATCCAAGAAGATTTGTATTCGCCTAAAGGGGCAAATCCTCCAGCTTTGATCGATAATTTAGGGTTTGGAATAATCTTGCCAACATTGATTTGATTAACAGTTCCCAAACCATTACAATTATCACAAGCTCCTTTTGGAGAGTTGAAAGAAAATAAATTCGGCTCTGGATTTTGATATGATATTCCAGTAGTTGGACACATCAAATTCCTGCTGAAATAACGAACTTCATTTGTATCTTGATCCAAAACCATCAATACATTTTCTCCGTGATGCATGGCAGTGTTGATACTTTCGGATAGACGTTTTTCGTTGTCAGGAGTATCTTCGATTACCATTCTGTCAACAACAATTTCGATATCGTGGGTTTTGTAACGATCTAATTTCATCCCAGAAACCAAGTCCAAAATATCTCCATTAACACGAACCTTCAAAAATCCTTGTTTGGTTATTTGCTGAAAAAGCTCCGCATAATGTCCTTTTCTTGCTCTAATAACCGGCGCGAGTATATTGATTCGTTTTCCAGTAAAATCCTGAATGATTAGTTCCTTGATTTGATCATCAGAGTAGGAGACCATTTTTTCTCCAGTGTTATAACTGTAAGCATCGGCGCCACGCGCATAAAGCAAACGGAGGAAATCGTAAATTTCGGTTATGGTCCCAACAGTAGAACGTGGACTTTTGCTAGTCGTTTTTTGTTCGATGGCGATAACAGGAGAGAGTCCGTCAATTTTATCGACATCAGGACGTTCCAATCCTCCCAAGAATTGCCTCGCATAAGCCGAAAAGGTTTCTACATAACGGCGTTGTCCTTCGGCATAAATAGTATCAAATGCCAATGAGGATTTACCAGATCCCGAAAGACCTGTAATGACTACCAGTTTTTCTCTAGGAATGGAAACATCTATATTTTTCAGATTGTGAACGCGTGCACCTTGAACTTCAATCGTATTGTCTGTATCTAGCATAATTTTTGCAAAAAAGCAAAGTTACCATTTTGATTGATTCTTTTGATAGAACACTATGGAAGATTGTGTTAAAATGATATTTAATTTTATTCGATCGTCATAGATTTTAACTTAGTTCTATAAGCTTCTAAAGCTTCCGATTTTGATATAAAACCATAATATTTATCATCACGAATTACAGGAAGAAATGCTTTTTTGGAAGATTCAAATTTGTCCATGACAATTTCCATGCTATTTGAAGGATGGACAATAGCAACGGGCTGAACCATTATTTCTTTAATAAAAGTATATTTCACTCTATATGGATTGAAAATAATTTCTCGAATATCATTAAAATGGACAATTCCTAATAAGTGGTTTTCTTTTGAAACCACCGGGAAAATAACCTGATTGGAATGGGATATTAAATCAACTAATTTTTCTAGATTTTCGTCCGGTGACAGTTTCAAATAATCCGTATGAATAATTGAATTTGTGTCCAATGTCGAAAGTACGTTAGAATCTTTATTACTGGTAAAGGCATGTCCTTTTTTAGCTAGACCCTTAACATCCAAAGAATGTTTTTCAAATCTTTTAGAAATTGCAAAACTGATAGAAGACACAATCATTAACGGAATCATTAGCCCATAACCACCCGTAATTTCGGCAATTAAGAATATAGCCGTCATTGGAGCATGAAACAATCCGCTCAAAATACCTGCCATTCCAACCATTGTAAAATTACCGATTGGCAAATGGGTTAAGCCCGTTAAATTCAATAATTTTGAAAAGAAAAAACCAACATAAGAACCCAAAAATAGGGATGGAGCAAAATTCCCTCCATTTCCACCGCTTCCCAAAGTGATTCCTGTAGCAAAGGCCTTTAGCATAAATGAACACCCTACAAAAGCTAATAATGCCCAACTATTATTTCTAAATTCTCTAAAAAGTGTGTTTTCTAGTAATTCACTCGGGTCTTTATCGGCTAGTGTTCTAATACTTTCATATCCTTCCCCAAAAAGAGTTGGGAAAATAAAGATCAAAAGAGCTAAAATAGATGCTCCAAAAAGTGCTTTTTTATAAGGAGAAAATCTGATATGACTGAAAAAATGCTCCGTTCTTTGAAAATTACGAGCGTAAAAGACAGCTACTAACCCTGTAAATATACCAAGAAATATATAATAAGGAATATTGTGATAATCAAAGGTCTGTTTAGTTGAAAAATTTAATAAAATAGTTTCATCAAGAGCAATTGCAGAAACTAAAGCTCCAGTTGCAGCTGCTATCATAATTGGTGTAAATGCTGCAATACTGACATCTACCAATAAAACTTCTACTGCAAACAACACTCCCGCAATTGGAGCATTAAAAGCTGCTGCTATTCCGGCTGCAACACCACAACCTATCAGTAAAGTCCTGTCCTTATAATGCAATTTATATTTTTGAGCATAATTAGAACCAAACGCTGCACCTGTAATCACGATTGGGCTTTCAAGACCAGCAGAACCTCCCAGTCCTACCGTAAGCGAGCTGGTAACAATTTGGGCATACATTTGCTTTCTAGGAATAATGCTCGCTTTCTTTGCAACAGCATATAAGATTTGTGATGTGCCTTTTTCGATAGCTCCTCCTAAAAATCGCTTTACAACAAATACAGTAAGCATAATACCAATAACTGGCAGCATTATTTTAAGAAGCCCCACTTTTAGAAAGTTGGTATGTACGGTTACATACGTTGCAAATATAAAAACCCAATGCGCAAATGTTTTTAGTATGATTACCGCTATAGCAGATGATATTCCAACTAAAACACTTGATAAAAAGATAAATTGCTTGGGCGTTAAAACCGATTGCGATAAAGCAAGCAGCATTTCTATTTTTGAAAAAAACTTTCTAAACATTGTTACTCTAAAGTTGGTTTATCACAAAAATAAGGTTTTTAGCTTTAAAAAGGTGAATTATTCCACCAAGACATTGCTTATTCTGTAAAATAACTCCTCCTCATTATTTTATGTTTTTTAAGGCTTCTTTTCTACTTAATTTTTTTAAATCAGCATTGAACACAAAATCCCGAACCGCTTCGGGATTTGTTTTGGCATATTCCCGCAACGCCCAGCCAATGGCTTTTTGAATAAAAAATTCAGTCGATGTTCTGTGTTTCTTGCAAACTAATTTTAGTAAGTCAAAATTGGTTTTTTCTTTATAACCAAGTTGAAAAAGAATGGCACTTCTATTAAGCCACATATTCTCGGAATTTGAAAATCGACTAATGACAGCATCTGTTTCTAAAGGGAGTTGTCTCAGATAGTCGCCCAAAATAAATTTGGCAATAACATCAACGCTGTCCCACCAGGAGTTGCTGATTATGAGTTTTTCGATAAGCTGAATGTCTTCTTTTATATAATTGTTTTTTAGCTTTTTTATCAAAATCTCCAAAGCGCAATAATGTAGTTCCCGCTCTTTTTTTGAATATAAAAGCATTGTTATTTCTCTTGGATTCTCTGAAACTTCTTTTTGGTTTTCTGCCCAAATAGTTTTAAAAATCAGCCTTCTTTCATCAGTTTTTATTCCAAAAAAGTCAAAATTATTTTTCATATATTTTGACATAGCAACTGCATTTTCAGCATTGCTGTTTTCTTGGAATGCTTTTTCTAAAGAAGGAATAAAATTCATAGAACAAAAAATAAATAGCAATAACAATTTCAATAACAATGGCAATGATAAAAAAATCTGTAATCTGAATTCTAAAATCCCACCGCTTTGTCATCACCTCTAAAATCGGCACCGCCTTCCATTTTTCCGTCAGGCAAAACCAAGATAGCATCAACTTTTCCAATAACAGGAGTTGTTTTTTCATTGATAATATAACCTTTGCCTTTTAATTTTTCAAAAGTTTTTGTGTCAAAAGTATTAGGCTCAAATGTAATGATATCTGGCAGCCATTGATGATGAAATCTAGACGCATTCACTGCCTCTTGCATTCCTAAATTATATTCATAAACATTGAGAATCGTCTGCAAAACCGAAGTGATAATGGTCGAACCGCCAGGTGATCCAACAACCATGAATAATTTCCCATTTTTCTCAACAATAGTTGGTGTCATGGAACTTAGCATTCTTTTTTGCGGAGCAATGCTGTTGGCTTCATTTCCGACTAAACCAAACATATTAGGCTCACCGGGTTTGGCGCTGAAATCATCCATTTCATTGTTTAGAAAAAATCCCAATTCGTCACAATAATACTTTGATCCATAAGCATCATTTATGGTTGTAGTAGCCGCAATCGCATTCCCGAATGGGTCAACAATAGAATAATGCGTAGTCTCGGCGCTTTCATTATAGGTTACTTTTCCTTCTTTAATTTCAGAAGACAAAGAGGCTTTATCTAAATTAAAACTTGACATTCGATCTTTTAAATAATCATCAGCCATTAACGCTTTCAAGGGTATTTTTACAAAATCGGGATCACCTAGAAAATAGCTTCTGTCTGCATAAGCTCTTCGCTCAGCTTCTACAATTACTTGAATCGATTCAGCCGAATTATGTCCTTTTTTGGACAAATCGTATGGCTCAATCATTTTTAAAATCTGAGCCAGACAAATACCGCCACTACTTGGTGGTGACATCGAAATGACTTTTAGATCCTTGTAATTAAAGGTTAGGGGAGTTCTCCATTTGGCCTCATATTTAGCTAAATCTTTCATCGTAATAATGCCGCCTTTTTCTTGGAGGTATTTTACTAATGTTTTAGCTGTTTGTCCTTTGTAAAATTCATCTCTTCCATTTTTTGCAATACGCCTGAAAGTTTCGGCCAAAGCAGGATATTTGACAGTGTCATTTTCCTTGTTCTCAGTAGAAAATTTAGTGTTCTTTCCGTTGGCTTTGATAATTGCTTCTTTATAATTAGCCAGCGTGCGCTCTTGTTTTTTGGTAACAATAACTCCCTTTTCGGCTAAAGTTATAACTGGTTTCAAAATTTCGGACATTGGCATTGAACCGTATTTTTTATGAACGGCAAAAACTCCGGCTATAGTTCCGGGAACGCCAATTGCAAGCGGGCTTTCGGTACTCATTCCTTTAATTATATTTCCATCTTTGTCAAGAAACATATTTTTGGTTGCGGCCAAAGGTGCTTTTTCACGATAATCCAACGATCCGACTTCTCCATTTGCTTTGCGAAAAACCATAAATCCGCCACCGCCAATGTTTCCAGCATAAGGATAAGCTACCGCCAATGCTAATTCAGTTGCTATCATTGCGTCAAAGGCATTTCCTCCTTTTTGCATAATTTCGGCACCAATTTTAGAAGCTTCTTCACGAGCCGAAACTACCATGGCTTTGTCAGCGATAAGTCCGGTGACAGCCTTGTTTTGAGCAAAACAATAACTATTTAGGATAAGGAACAACAACACTATTTTTTTCATAATAATTCTAATTTTTTGCGGGATTCAATTCGTAAGTCTTCAAAAAAAGTGGCAAATTCTTGTTCAAATTCGGTGTAGTATTCAATCAGTTCTTTAGATGAAAACCGCATTTTGGACTCATTTTTTGTTCGGCTGTCCATTTGGGTAAGGATTCTAGTGATTCCTTCAACAGTTTCATAACTAACAAGCCAATTGAACTCTATCATATATGGCATCATTCCTTTAGTTCTTTCTGATAGAAAATCATGATTATCACGTAATGATTGGTAAAAACGATTAGTAAAATCTGTAAGATTTTCATCTGAATAGTTTTTCCAATTTTTAGCCAAAAAATGATCATAAAATACATCTATAATCACTCCGGCATAATGATGGTATTTTTCATGTAAACGTTTGGTGCTTTTTCTAAAAACAGGATGAGCATCAGTATAAGTGTCAATAAAACGATGCAGTATAATTCCCTTTTGGATTTCCAAAGGATAAGTTTCGAATTGTTTCCCCCGAATTCCATCAGCCATAAAGTTTCCGATTTTTATCAAATCATTGTTTCCTGATAAATAAATGTGAGCTAAAAAGTTCATTTTTGTTGAGTTGATAAGGTTCTTCGGTACTGATATTCTAAGTTTACTCTCGTAAATGTAAAAACTTTTTTATTGATTATTTCAAAAATAAAACTGTCTATACAAATGTTTCATTTTTGCATTCTTAGAAACTCAAATTCAAAGAGCCAAATTTTATAAAAACTTAGCTGCTCAGCAACTCAGAAACTCAGCAACTTTTTTATATTTGTAACAAATAACCATTAATTAAAAAAAATGACTTTAATAAAATCAATATCCGGAATTCGAGGAACGATAGGAGGGAAAGTAGGAGACAATTTAACTCCGGTTGATGCCGTAAAATTTGCTTCTGCTTATGGAACTTGGCTTAAAAATTATTCCAAAAAAGAAACCCGAGGCGTAGCCGAACAGAGCGAAGCTAAACTAACTGTTGTAGTAGGTCGTGATGCCCGTATTTCTGGACCAATGATTCACAATTTAGTTATTAATACACTTATAGGATTAGGAATTGATGTAATAGATTTAGGTTTATCAACAACACCAACTGTAGAAATAGCCGTACCATTGGAAAAAGCAGATGGTGGAATTATTTTGACAGCCTCTCACAATCCAAAGCAATGGAATGCCTTGAAATTATTGAATGAAAAAGGAGAGTTTTTGAGTGGTGCAGCTGGAGAAAAAATTCTTGAGATTGCCGAAGCCGAAGCTTTTGATTTTGCAGATGTGGACAGTTTGGGCGAAATCACTATAAATGATGCCTATATGGATATTCATATCGATGAAGTGTTGAACTTGCCATTGGTAGATGTTGATGCTGTAAAAGCGGCTAAATTCAAAGTTGTCGTTGATGGTGTAAATTCATCTGGAGGAATTATTATTCCTAGATTATTAGAATTGATGGGGGTTGAAGTAGTAAAATTATACTGCGAACCCAACGGTCATTTCCCTCACAATCCAGAACCTTTGAAAGAGCATTTAACGGATATTTCGGAATTGGTGGTTAAAGAAAAAGCGGATTTAGGAGTTGTTGTTGATCCAGATGTGGATCGTTTGGCTTTTATCAGTGAGGATGGAGAAATGTTTGGTGAAGAGTATACTTTGGTAGCTTGTGCCGATTATGTTTTGAGCAAAACTCCGGGAAATACAGTTTCGAATATGTCATCCTCACGAGCTTTGCGCGATGTGACCAACAAACACAACGGAAGCTATGAAGCCAGTGCAGTAGGCGAGGTAAACGTAGTAGAATTGATGAAGAAAAACAATGCCATTATTGGCGGTGAAGGTAATGGCGGAATCATTTATCCAGAGTCTCACTATGGACGCGACAGTATGGTGGGCGTGGCTTTGTTCCTGACTCATTTGGCTAATAAAAAAATGTCAGTTTCGGCTTTGCGTGCTTCCTATCCTGAATATTACATGAGCAAAAACAAAATTGAATTGACACCGCAAATTGATGTTGATGCAATTCTTGTTGCAATGACGGAGAAATATAAAAATGAAGATATAACTACGATAGATGGCGTAAAAATTGACTTCGCAGATAATTGGGTGCATTTGAGAAAATCAAATACAGAACCTATTATTCGTATTTATACCGAAGCTTCAAGCCAGAAATTGGCAGATGATTTGGCTCTACGCATTATAGATGAAATAAAAGCAGTCGCTGGAATCTAAAACACAAAAACCGACAGAATAGTCGGTTTTTTTTTGCTTAGTCGGGATGACTGGATTCGAACCAGCGACCCCTAGCACCCCATGCTAGTAAGCTACCAGACTGCTCTACATCCCGATTTTCGATTGCAAATATATTTTTTTGTAGAAAATAATAGAAATTTAAAAACTCTTTTTTTTTCTAAAAAGGACTGAATTATTAGTTTTAGGAAAAAAATGATTTGCTCGCTTGTTCGCTATCAATCGGATGGCACTTTTTGGAAATATTGTATTTCTTTGTTGTTATTTTTTAATTCAATTTAAAATCAAAATTTTTAAACATTTTTTATAATCTAAAATTAAATAAGGAAAACAGACAATTATTTAAAGATTGATTTTTTAAATATTTGTCAAAAACTTTAAGACCGCAAATGGTAATTTGAGAATAATCGCCGTTTATGGTGGTAAAATTTGTAAAAACGTAAATAATGAAATTTAAATTTAATCAAAAATCAATATATTTGAAGCCAAATTAAAACGCAATGTCCACAACAAAAGTCCCAACATCATTAGAACAGTATTTTCAGCAATTTAGAGATAATATTATCGGAATTGAACAAGGTTTTGAATCACCTTACGGTCAGCAAAAAATTATCTATACCGATTGGACTGCAAGCGGCCGATTGTATCGCCCCATCGAAGAAAAACTGATGAATGAATTTGGTCCTTTTGTAGCCAATACGCATACCGAAACCACTGTTTCCGGAACAGCAATGACCAAGTCCTATCATCATGCCCGCCATATTATTAAGCATCATGTTAATGCCAATACTGACGATGTTCTAATAACTGATGGAACCGGAATGACAGGTGTCGTAAATAAATTTCAACGTATATTGGGTTTAAAAGTTCCCGAGAACCTTAAAGATTACATCAATATTCCAGTCGAAAAAAAACCAATTGTTTTTATTTCGCACATGGAGCATCACTCCAACCAAACTTCATGGCTCGAAACCATTGCCGATGTCGAAGTTATTCCTTCATGTGAAGAAGGACTTTTTAGCGTTGATAATCTTGCCGTTTTATTAGACAAATATAAGGATAGAGCCTATAAAATTGCTTCCATAACTTCCTGTTCGAATGTGACTGGGATCAAAACACCATACCATGAAGCAGCAAAACTTATGCATGAACACAATGGTGTTTGTTTTGTGGATTTTGCCTGTTCTGGTCCTTATGTGAAAATTGATATGCATCCCGAAGATCCAGAATCGTATTTGGATGCAATTTTCTTTTCGCCCCATAAATTTTTAGGAGGTCCCGGAACTTCTGGAGTTTTGGTTTTTAATAAAAAATTATATCACAATATGATTCCGGATTGTCCGGGCGGAGGAACCGTTTCTTGGACAAATCCATGGGGTGAGCATAAATACATTGACAATATTGAAGATAGGGAAGATGGTGGAACTCCAGGCTTTTTGCAGGTTATTAAAACAGCTTTGGCAATTCAATTGAAAGAGCAAATGGGGATTGAAAATATTCTTGAACGTGAACACGAAATTGTAGAATACGTTTTTGATGCATTGGGAAATATTCCAAATATAAAGATTCTTGCTGGACAGCATCATGATCGTTTGGGAGTGATTTCATTTTTTATCGAAGATTTGCACTTTAATTTGGGCGTAAAATTATTGAACGATAAGTTTGGAATCCAAACTCGCGGAGGATGCAGCTGTGCAGGAACTTACGGCCATTTTTTATTGCACGTGGATCAGGAGGCTTCTAATAAATTAATTGATGAAATCAGTTTAGGCGATTTAATCAGAAAACCAGGCTGGATTAGAATGTCGATACATCCAACTACAACAACTGATGAAATTGAATATGTATGCAATAGCATAAAATCCTTAGCAGAAAGTCATAAAAACTGGTCTTTAGATTATGTTTATGATAAAGAAACAAATGAGTTTCTTCATAAAAATGCAAAAGCTTTTGAAGATAGATTAGTGGAGAATTGGTTTTCTTTATAAGTTGCTAAGATTCTGAGAAACTAAGATGCTAAGTTTTTAAGAAATAAAAAACTCACCCTTTCAAGTTAATACTTTTGAAAAGGTGAGTTTTTTATTTAAATCTAAATTCTGAAATCTGCAATCTAGTCCCTTCTGTATTTCCATCTTTTGTGTGTCCATAGATAGAATTCTGGAGCTTCGTAGATTTGTTCTTCCAAAAGTTTTAAAAATCGATCCGTAAGTTCATAGTTTGGAACTTCTTTTGGATTGTCTGAAAGAATTTCCAATGTAGCTTCATAATGACCTCGTTTTACTTTTTTAGTATTTAGATACACCAGATTCATATTGTATCGTTTGGATAACATTTCGGCTCCTGTATGAACGGGAACTTCAATACCCATAAATTTTGCCCAGTGAAAAGCAGAATTTAATCTCGGTGATTGATCACTTGCAAAGCCATATAAAGCCAATACTTTATTCTTATCATTATTAATAATAGTAGGGATAGTTTGTTTGGTAGTGATTAATTTGGCCTTAAATCGAGAACGTATTTTATGAACTAATCTATCAAAATAGGGGTTTTTTAATTGCTTATAAATACCATAAGCGACAAAATCCGAATAATAATTCATCGAAATAATCCATTCATAACTAGCATAATGAGAGCAGATTATTGCTACACTTTTGCCTTCTTTTTCTAATTCCTTATATACATCAATATTTTTAAAGACAAACCTTTTGCAAATTTCTTCTTTGGAAATATTCATTGTTTTTACCATTTCAAGAAACATGTCACACATGTGATGGTAGAATTTTTTTTCAACTATCAATCGCTCTTGATCGGATAAATGAGGTAATGCTAAGATAAGGTTTTCACGAACCGTTTTTTTACGATATCGAATAATTCGGTATACAATGATATAGACAAAATCTGAAAATAAATACAATAAACGAAAAGGAAGCATCGAAATAAGCCAGATTATTGGATAGGCCAGTAAATATATCAGATATTGCATTTATTCAAATTTTATGCAAATATAAATAAATTATCTTTTTCAGAATTGCTTCAAATTTGAGAATTATTGCTTTTTGATCCTATAATATATTTTATGAAACCTTTCTTTTGTGTTTCCATCTCTTGTGAGTCCACAAGTAATATTCTGGAGATTCATAAATTTGCTCTTCAACTCGTCTTAAAAACAAATCGGTTAATTCATAGTTGGGGATTTCACTTGCATTTTCAGATAGTACTTCCATAGTTGCCTCATAATAGCCACGCTTTATTTTCTTAGTTTTAAGAAAAATAACATTCATGTTGTATTTTTTAGCCAGCATTTCGGCACCTGTATATACTGGCACTTCAATCCCCATAAATTTTGTCCAATGATGAGAATTGCTCTCCTTTGGCGATTGATCGCTAGCAAAACCATACACTGATAGTTTTTTATTTCTGTTATTCGTTATGATTGTTGGAATTGTTTCTTTTGTTGTTATTAATGTAGCATTGAATTTTGACCGAATCGAATGAACTAATTTGTCAAAGTAGGGGTTTTTAATTTGTTTGTAAATTCCGTAGCCGTGAAATTTAGTGAAGTAGTTCATTGAAACAACCCATTCATAACTGGCGTAATGAGCACACATTATAGCAATGCTTTTCTCTTGCTTTTCAAGTTCAGCATAAACTTCAAAATTTAAAAAGACATATCTTTTGCATATTTCTTCTTTGGAAATTGTCATTGTTTTTATCATTTCTAAAAACATATCACACATGTGATGATAGAATTTCTTTTCAATAACTAATCTTTCACTGGCGTTTAAATGAGTCAATGTCAACGCTAGATTTGCTCTCACCGTTTTTTTTCTATAACCAATAATGCGGTATATTATAATGTAAACAAAATCTGAAAATAGATATAATAAAGGAAAAGGAAGTATTGAAATACACCATAAAATGGGGTAAATTAACAGATAAAGGACATATTTCATTTTGTAGGTTTTGCCAAATGTAGTTTATTAAAAAGTAAATTAAAGATAGTTTATGATTTCTTTATTAGTAAAAATTATAATATTAATTAGATTTACAGTAAAATTTTAAACCTACATTTTATGAATGCCATTTTGATTGGAATTATTATTGCTAATGTCCTTATTAGCTATAAAGGATTTAATGATATTTCTTTTTTTAGAAAATATGAATTCCATATAGGCAGTATTCGTGCCGGAGAACAAATCCGAATGCTTTCTTCGGGATTTCTGCATGTTGATATGACTCATTTATTGTTCAATATGCTAACATTGTATTTCTTTGCGCCGGTTGTGTCAAATTATTTGGGAAATACTTCATTTATCATGGTCTATTTTGGCAGTTTAATTTTTGGTAGTTTATTAACGATGCTGTTTCACAAAGACGATTACAGCTATAGAGCAGTTGGGGCTTCCGGTGCTGTAACAGGAGTTTTATACTCTGCAATTTTATTGCGCCCCGATATGATGTTGGGTCTATTTTTCGTTATTCCAATTCCTGCCTATCTATTCGGGATTATATACTTATTGTATTCAATTTATGGAATGCGAGCCAAAAATGATAATATAGGACATACAGCTCACTTTGGAGGAGCTATGGGAGGATATTTGATTACCCTTTTACGAAATCCTGAATTAATACAAGAACACACCTTAATGACCGTTTTATTAGCTATTCCCATTGTTATTCTTTTTATAATGGCAAAAATGGGTAAACTTTAATTTTTTAATCTTTAAAATCAATATCATGAAAAAATCAATTTTATTTGCTATCTGCCTATTTACGGTTTTGGCCTACAGCCAAGAAATTAAGCCAATTCCTCAAATCAATGTTTCGGGTGAAGGAAAAATCAAAGTAGTTCCGGATCAGGTTACTATTTTGGCCACGGTGGAAACCAAAGGAAATAATGCAAAAGAAGTAAAGAAACAAAATGACCAGCAAATGGAGGCTGTTTTAAAATTAGTCAAAAGTATGAATCTGGCACCTGCTGATTATAAAACAAAAAGAGTTTCGTTGAATCCACAGTATGATTATGAAAAAAAGAAACATTCATATAATGCCACTCAAACTATTGAGATTCTTTTGAGAGATTTATCAAAATATGATGAACTGATGGAAGGATTGGTTGACCAAGGAATCAATCGAATTGACAATGTTACTTTTCAATCGTCAAAGTTGGCTCAATACCAATCAGAGGCTCGCAAACAAGCCATGAAAGAAGCCAAAATGAAAGCAGAGGACTATGTGTCTGTTTTAGGGCAAAAAGTAGGAGTAGGGTTTACTATTACAGATAATTCGCAAACGTATTATCCACAACCAGTATATGCCATGAAATCGATGAGAACGGAAGCAGATAGCACTGCACCAAGAGAAACAATGGCTGTAGGAGAAATAGAGATTATAGCCAATGTGAGTGTGAGTTTTAAACTGGACTAGGAAATAGAATTATAAATCAAAACACATCTTATAAAAAATAAGATGTGTTTTTTTTTGGTAAGTTTTGAGCAAAAAAAAACGCTTCAATTTCTTGAAACGTTTTGTGGGGAGAGCAGGATTCGAACCTGCGAAGTTCACACAGCAGATTTACAGTCTGCCCTCGTTGGCCGCTTGAGTATCTCCCCAGGCCTTATTTGGTAACGCTTATTGCGTTATCCGGGTGCAAATATAGAGACTGTTTTTAGTTTTACAAACTTTTTTTGCACTTTATTTTAGTATTATTTTTAATGTATTGGTATTGAATAAAATAAAAAATCTCCACTAGGGAGATTTTTTATTTTTGAATACTAAAAAGGATTATTTCCCTAGTAATTCTATGATTTTTGCTTTAAGTTCATCGCCTCTTAAATCTTGTGCAACTACATTTCCTGATTGATCAAGAATAAAAGTTGCAGGAATTGATTCCACTTTATATTGTTTTGCAATTGGATCTTCCCAACCTTTAAGATTAGAAACTTGTGTCCAAGTTAATTTATCCTTTGCAATAGCTTCTTTCCATTTTACTGGATCTTCATCTAGTGAAACACCAATTATGTTAAGACCTTTAGAATGCAGTTGATTATAAATCGCTACTACATTTGGATTCTCTTTTCGACAAGGACCACACCATGAAGCCCAAAAATCAACGATTGTTACTTTTCCTAAACTCTCCTTAAGCGAAACAGTTTTGCCTTGTGGATTAGGAGCAGAGAAATCAGTCCTTCATTTAGCTGCAGGTGCAACTGGAGCTGCAGTAGCACCAACTGAAGGAGTTTTTAATTCAGCAAGTTTTGTTTTTAAAGCTTTCCCTGGTTTAGAATTTTTCAAAGACTCATCAAGGCTGTTGTACATAGTTTCTATTTTTTTAGAATCTACAGCAGGATCATTACTCATTCCTTGGATGATTAATACACTGATAAAAGATTTTGGGTGTGTATTTGCATAATCTACATATTTAGTTTTTGAACTAGCACCAATTTCAGTTTGAATTTTTGTGTACTCTTTCATTAAACCATTGATAGTTGCAGTATCTTTAGTTTGTTGCGCCATTTGCATTTTTTGCATATTCGCTGTTTGAAAATCCATTAAAGGCTTTTGTATTTTAGTGATTTCATCGTTGAATTTCACGTACTCGTCATTATTGTAAGTTCCTGAAATTTTAGATTTTTGAATTGTATCTTTGTTTACAACGATTGTGATATCTCCATTTTCTAAGATAAATGGAATTTTTCCTTGAGCTCCTTCAATTTGCAAGGTATGAAAAACTGGCTCAGTGGTTTTTCCTTCGATTTCAAATTTACCGTTTTCGATTTTTACTGTATCTACAGCAATTAATCCCATACCTTTATCATCTTGTCTTTCCAAGATTACTGTTTTACCGTTTTCAAATCCAGCAGCAGTTCCTGAGATAGTGTATTTGTCTTTGCTACAAGAAGTAAGTAATGCTGTAGCAGTAAGAAATAAAATAATTTTTTTCATTTTTATTAGTTAATTGTTTTAAGGTTACAAAAGTATTTAAAATTATAAATTAACAATAACTTTAGTCCCTAAATTTATGTTATAATTTGCTAGTTTTCAAAGTTCATAAAAACCAGTAAAATCAATGTTTATAATTTTATAAAAGTTTAAATACACACTCTGCAGACGTGTAAAATGTGTAAATAAATTAAATGATTTTAGGATTCGTGCTGATGAATATGTGATTCAATATGTTCGATTTCATTTAATGTTATCTTAATATCTAAATTCACCGTTCTTAAATCTTTATGCAGATGTGAACAAACAGGGTTTGATTTTAATTTAAAATCAATTTCAGCTTTTACTTTTTCAAGTTTTTCATAGGTTTTTAAGGCATTTTTATATTGCCTTTGATACCGGTTAATGTAATCATTCATGGTTTTTAGGTTTAGTTAGTTAAATTTGGGTAGGCTAATTTATTAAAAAACCTGTTAAATAAATGTTAATTGACTTATTTTTTAAGATTTAGCAACGTGCTCAATGAATGCTCAAATTCGTTGTAAAACAAAAAAAGCACCCTTTTAGAAGAGTGCTTTTGTATATAAAATTTTGAAAAACTATTCTTGGTTTATAGTTTTTCTCCAAGTAAATGCATTAAGAATATGTCTTTTTGCAAATCTTCCAGGAGAATCAGCGTTAACCATTTTCACATAAGTAGCTTTAGGAACACTGATATATTCGTAAACACTTCCGTTAGAGAAATTGATAATCAATCTTCCTTCAACAAATTTATAATCTGTAATTGTTGATGTTGAGATTGTTTCTGTGTACTCAGGTAAATTTTGTTTAATCGTTTCTGGATTGATACTTACCAAAAAGTGGTAAGCTTCAATTATTTTTTTACTGTTTTCTTCAGCTTCTTTTAAACCAGCTTCATCACCTTGAAATTTATCGGGATGTGCATCTTTCATCGCATTACGATAGATGGTTTTCAATTCTTTAAGCTCTACTGTTTTCTCTACATTAAGTAGTTTGCGGTATTCAACTATTTTTTTCATAAATAAGGTAACTACTTGTCTTTTACTATCAAACCAAATGTATTTGGTTGGAAATCGACAATTTTTTGCAAAGGTACACTTTTTTTTAACTTTTTAGTTTAGAGCAAAAAAAAAATCAAAAAAAGTAGTTTTTTTGATTTTCTTAAATAATAATTATAAGCTAAAAGCCTATTGTTCAGGCTTCATATTGGCCTTGTCAAAGTTTTTAGATTTTTTTGGATATTTATTGTAGCTAATATCACTTGGGTTTTCAATAACACTTTTAATGGTAATCCAATCGCCAAGGTTGTGTTTCTGAGCCATCTTGAAGTCCAAAAGATAAATTCCACAAAAATAATTATTGTTTTCATCTTGCTCCATTATTCCTGTAAAAACGCCTTTTTGTAACATTCTTTCCTCTGATGCTTTGGTCATAATCTGTTTATTTTAAAATAATTCTGATTGCAAAGTTAAGGAATTATTAGAAACTAATGCTGAATGGTAAAATTGAAATGATTTTTCGGAAAAGTATTACTCTTGGTTTAATGTTAAAGCCGATAGCGAACGCGTAAGGGATAGCGCCAAATTACCGAAGTAATGGCAATAGCCCGACCGCATTAGGGCAAAGAGCCGAATATGCGTTGCTATCATTAGGCTCTTTGCCCTGATGGGGTTACGTCCAAATTATTTTGATTTGGAACGGATTTGGAATTTACTACCGTTTGTGGCTACCTTTGTTTTATGGAAAAAATATTTCGTCCAAGTCCAAAATCATTCAAAAATACATTTTGTGTTTTTCATGAAGTGTTGCCGGATCGAATTGCGGGAATGCCGGTACAATATGACAGTCAATCGGGGAGTAAATATTATTACACCAAGGAAGGAATGTATCGATTGTCCAATCATTGGGGGCGTTTGGCCAATAGCAAATGGCGATTGGAGCCAATGGAACCAGAGACCGAATCGAAATTCAAAGTTGGATTTGCTTCTTGGAATGAATTTTATCCCGATAATGCGGAAGAAGAATTGTATTATCTGGAAGCCAATTACTTTAAAAAAACAGTTAACTACCAGCACCGAAACAATCCAAATTACGATTCGAAAGCCATATTGAGAACGAGCTTTGCCACTGCAAAAAGAATCAAGCAGATTCGGAATTTATTTGAATTGACTTCGTGGGCTAAGTATTTTGATTATGATGATATTGACGAACTTCGCAAGGAAATTATTCATGAGCTAATTTTTACCAATAAAACATTGGAGGAAATAAAAAGACAGATAACTCAATGATTTGCTGCTATTAATATTAAGTCATTGTCATTGATGGGTTTTGATAAATAAGCAATAATTTCGGAATAGTTTTTCGCCTTGTTTTTGTCTTCTAATGCGATAGAAGAACTCACTATATATATTTGTACAGGATCTTTGATTAGGGGTTTTAAGAGTAGCTTTTCTTCCATAAATTCCCAACCGTCCATAATAGGCATATTAATATCCAAGAGAATTATATCAGGAAGCATTTCATTGTTTTTTAATGCCTTTTTCAACGCATCTATAGCATCTTTCCCGTTTTTGAAACTGGAAACACTTGAGAATAATTCTGACTTCTTAATAATCTTGTTAACTATAATTTGATAAATCGGGTCGTCATCAACTACCCATATTGTTTTTTGGCTCATATTATTTCTATTTTAAATGTTGTACCTACGTTAAGTTCACTTTCAACTCTTATAGTTCCGCCCATGGCTTCTATTTGATTTTTGGTAATAAATAAACCAACTCCTTTAGAATCAGGATAATTACTAAAAGTTTTATACATACCAAAAATTTTATTCCCGTTTTTTACTAAATCAATACCTATTCCATTATCTGAAATTTGAAGGATTTTTTTATCTTTTTTTGTTATCCATTTTAAGTCTATAATTGTTTTACGTTCCGGATGGCTGTACCGAATTGCATTTGAAATCATATTGTAAAGAATACTTTCCAAATAGGCAGGATTGTAATCGATTAATAAATCATTTGGAACTAAATTATTAATCGTAATTTCTTTTGATATTATTTGTTTAGAAAAGACTTTCATTACATTCTCAACATAATCTTTTAAGTTCAATGACTCGGTTGTTAAGGTTACATTGGTACGTATATTGATTACTTCATTGAGATGCAAGATTGTTTCATTAAGCAAATCGGAAACAGAAACTAATAATTGCATCATTTGTTCTTTTTCCTGCTCTGTTTCTGAGGCTTTTAGTAATGCAACGATGGAGGATATATTACTGGTATGCGATCTTAGGTTGTGTGAAATTATATAGGAAAAATTCAACAGTCTTTCATTTTGTTTGGATACTAAATTGAATGAATTATTTAAATCATCTTCTATTTTTTTTGAATTTGTTATGTCAATCATTATTCCATGAAGGTTTTTTGCTAAACCATTTTCATAAACAATAGTTACCATATCCCGAAGCCATATTATACCCCCATTTTTGCAAATCATTCTATATTCAAAATCATGATTAGAAAGCTCATTAGTTTTTTCTGAGCAATATTTCAGCACAAATTCTCTATCTTCAGGATAGATATGGTCTCTCCAAAAATTAGGATTACTCAACCATTCTTCTGAGGTAAAGCCCAAAATTTGTTCTACTTTTTTACTAACAAAAGTAAATGCAAAGGTTTTCATATCACACTCCCAAACAATTCCGTCTATTGTATTAATAAGTGATTCTAATTTTCGTTGGGACTTAAAAATAGTTTTTTCGTTTTTTTTCCGAAAAGTAATATCCTCAGTAGAAATAATCATGCGCTCCAGAGTTTTTTCATAGCCCTGTATTGCATTCCATCTAAAATGTATATCAATCGATTCTCCATCACTGTTCTTAATTTTGGTGTCATAAGCTAATTGCATGTTATTTTGCGTAATTGCAATTAACTGTTTTATAAACCCATTTATGGTATCGGTATCAAGCACCTGTTCCAGATTCTCAAGTAATTCCTGTCCTTTTTTTATATTAAGAAGTTCCAGACATTTATAATTTACAGCTATAACTTTGACGAAGTTGAAGCATTTAAGCACCACATCCGGATTCTCATTAAAATAATTCTCAACAGTGTATGCGTTTTTACCAATCAGATTTAGATCTTTCAGATAATTTTTGATTAGTGATAAATCAACTTCCCACATAGGAATAGGGGAGTTTTTAAAGAGGTTTTTAAATTGTTTTTCGCTTTTTTTAAGATCCTCCAAAATTTGTTTCTGCAATGTAATGTCTTCAACAATTGCAATAGTTGTATTTGAAACATCATTATTTTTAGAAAGAGACGAAACAATTAGATTTACCCAAATAATTTTATTAGCGCTAGTTATGTATCTTTTTTTAATAGTATAGCCGTCATTTTTTCCTTCTCTTAGTTCACTTGCGAATATTTTGGATATTGATAAATCTTTAGGATGTGTAATAGATAGGTAATTTTTGGATTTCATCTCTTGCTCAGAGAATCCCATTAATTCGCAAAATTTATTGTTGATTTCCAGAAAATTACCTGTATTATCATCTACAAGGGCTATTCCTAATGGAGCTTGATCAAAAACGGCTTTAAATTTCATTTCACTATTTCTAAGCTTTTGTTTTTGAACATCAAGTAATTCCCGTAACTGTTTTGGTCTATTTAACAAAATCGTTACAAAAGTACCTGATAATAATGCTAGAATAAAACCTAAAATTGATGGAAGAAAAAGAATAGAATAATGATTTTCTTGCTTTTTGGAACTTATATACAACTTCCAATTTCCGTCTGGAATTATTTTTGAAATTTGCTTGTCTTCATTAAACTTTACTCTAAGAGGAAGAAAAAACTCTTCTTTTTGGGTATTGGGGTTAATCTTAGAAAACTGAAAATAATATTTATTAGTGTCAATTAAATTAACTTTGGAAATTTTTAATAAATCTTCAAATTTGATGACAACTGCCGAGAAACCCCAAAACTTATTTTTTTTGTAAACTGGCAATCGACCCACTATCCCAATTCCACCCTGCTTTAAAACCAAAGGACCTGCAAAATACATTTTTTTATTTGCAATAGTCTTTAACGCTTCCTTTCTAACGTTTGGATTTGTTAAAAGGTTTTGATTTAATGCAGCTTCATTTCCTTTCAAAGGATAGATATATTTGATTATTCCATTTGGTACCAACTGAACTGTACTAATACAATTATTTGATTCTACAAGTTTTGAAGCTATGTAATCAAAATCCTCAGGAATACCATTATCATTTATAGTTAATGCCAGTGTAAGTGTTGTAGTATAGCAACTCTTAAGACATTGATCTATATTTAGATACAAATTTTCGAGAGTTGTCAGCATCTCACGATGCTCTGTTTCTCTAATAATTTGAACTCTTTGTTCAATGAAAAATGCTACACCAATATTCAAGATTAAAAAAACAAGAAATCCTGCTGTCTTAGGTTTTGCAAAAAACCATCGAATATAATTGGGATATTTGTTTTTATACTCCATTGCATATCACTTAGTAAAGATTGGAAAAGGTGTTTTTTTGAGTAAAAAACTAAATTTGGGTTTCTAAAGATACCATTTCTAATACACAAAAGTAAGAAATACTTGTTTTATTTTTAACATTGAAGCATAAAAAAGATGGGGTTTCAACATAAAAACTTCAGTCATTTCAATAATAAACCCGAACTTTGTAGCCGTACTTTAATGGTAACAATTTTATAATAAGATTATTATTCAAATAAAAATCGAAAGAAATAAAAAAAATAAAATGGGCAGAAACAACGAGAGGAACATTAAGAAACACAACGACAAACTGCACAAAGCGCAAGACAAAGCCAAGAAAGCAGTAATGGATCGTAAAGAAAAACTAAAACAAATCACCAAAAAATTTAATGAAGGAAAGTCTTCTGAGGATAATCAAATAGAGCAATAATGGAAAAAGATAAATTTAGCGAATTAAAAAATGGCGTTCAGGAAATAATTGACTTTATAGCCAATAAAAACACAAAAGAAGCTAATAATAAATTGGTGGAAGTTAGCGAGCAATTGGATGAACTCCTAGATCATACAGATGAAGATGAAGAACTTATTGAAATCAGTAAATATCAGGTGTTGCTTAATCAATTGCAACAAAAAATTGTTTTGATTAATGTACAACTTAATTGATTTATGATATCTGATAATTGTTATTGCGGTTCCGATAAATCATTTGATTTGTGTTGCAATATTTATATTAAAGGAATCCAAAAGGCTCCAACAGCATTGGCATTAATGAAATCGAGATATTCTGCCTATGCCACTAATCAGGTTGATTATTTATTAGCAACAACACACAGTTCCGAAAGGAAATATTATTCTCGTGAAGAAATTTTACATTGGGCCACAGCCAATAAATGGCAAAAACTGGAAATCATCTCGGCAACAGAAAATACGGTTGAATTTAAAGCTTATTTTATTGATTCAAATAATGTGAATCAAGTGCATTATGAGTTTTCTACTTTTAAACAGGAAAATGGCAGTTGGTTTTATGTGGATGGGAAGTTTAAATAATTAAGATTTTATTACTAAAATATGAAAAAGTGGATTCAATTATTGCCAATTATTTTACTGATTATTGGTTGCAAAAGTGCTGTAACAGTTCCGAATGAGGCTACGAAAGTAGAACCTACTTTTGCCTACAAACAGCAAATGGAAAATCTAGAGAAAGGTATTTATTTCCGGGGAAATGGTAACGAACCTGATTGGAATTTAAAAATATCAGAGAAAACCATTGAGTTCACTTCTTTGATGCCTGGTTTTGAAGCATTAACAGGCAATCACGTTGAACCTCTTCAAGCGATGGATGCGAATGTAAAAATGTACCGAGTTACAGATAAATTGGTTACAATGATTATCCAGATTATGCAACAGGAATGTATCAATACCATGTCTGGTGATAAATCGGCTTATTCAGTTCGCATTGAAATTGCAAAAGACAACAATTCAACCTTTATAAGTGGCTGCGGAAATTATATCACGGATTCTCGTTTACACGACATTTGGGTTTTGGAACAATTAAATGGACAAAAGGTGAGTTTGGGAGATTTCACCAAAGAGCTACCAAATATTGAAATAAATAGTTCGACCAATAAATTTATGGGATTTGCGGGCTGCAACAGAATGAATGGCACTATTTTCTTTGAAAGA
The DNA here is from genome assembly GCF_002001005.1 of Flavobacterium sp. A45. Classification (GTDB taxonomy): domain Bacteria; phylum Bacteroidota; class Bacteroidia; order Flavobacteriales; family Flavobacteriaceae; genus Flavobacterium. Next base: position 4,526 of record NZ_MUNX01000066.1, on the reverse strand, counting down.
GGATTGCTTCGATTCACTAATGCGATCACCACCCGAATGTTTTGCGGTGAAAATAACAAAGAAACTGAATTCCTCAAAACATTACAAAGTACGACCACTTATAAGGTTGAAAACTTGCGTTTGACGCTTACTAATCAATCAGGAAATGAATTGGTTTTTAGAAAAGTAGATTAATTTTCAAGTGAATAGTAATTAGTTAGAAGTAATTAGTAATTCTATAAGTAATGAATCCTTTCCATTTTTAGAGTGCCCCCAAATAGTGTCTAACTTTTTGGGGGTACTCTATTTTTGGGAGGGATTTTTTTTTCAATGCTGCAATTAGCTATTCACTTATTACAATTTACTAATCAACAATTAAGGCTTTTAACGTAAAATTATTAATTGTTAGTAGCGAGTTCATTTAAAAATAATCTAAATTTATGATTATGAACACTACTATAAAAAAGGGATTCTATTTTAAAAGCTACGAAGCTCCGTTTCAATCTCCATTTGATAAGCTTTTTGCCATTTTCAAAGAGCTTATTACACACACTTCAGGAGATTTTGACGAAGCTATCAATTGGTTGCGCGAATTGGACAAAGAGTACAAACTAACCGATCCATCCTATACCATCGATGATTTTATTGAAGATTTGAAGAAAAAAGGATATCTACGAGAAGAACTCAAAGATGATGGAACTTCAGGTTTAGGAATTACCGCCAAAACAGAGCGAGCTATACGGCAACAGGCTTTGGATAACATTTTTGGAAACATTAAAAAGTCGGGGACTGGTAACCACAAAACTAAACATGTTGGAAATGGCGACGAACATACGGGAGAATTTCGAGAGTTTCATTTTGGGGATGGATTAGAACGTATTTCGCTGACCGAAAGTTTAAAAAATGCACAAATCAATAACGGAGTTGCCGATTTTATGCTTACCGAAAATGATTTGGTAGTTGAAGAAACCCGATACAAATCCCAAATGAGTACTGTTTTGATGATTGACATCAGTCACAGTATGATTCTTTATGGAGAAGATCGAATTACTCCCGCAAAGAAAGTGGCAATGGCTTTGGCCGAATTAATCACTACTCGCTATCCAAAAGACACACTCGATATTCTTGTTTTTGGTGACGACGCCTGGAGGATTTCCATTCGGGATTTGCCTTATCTCAAAGTCGGTCCATTTCATACCAATACTGTCGCCGGTCTGCAATTGGCAATGGACTTATTGCGAAGAAAACGAAATACCAATAAACAGATTTTCATGATTACCGATGGTAAACCGAGTTGTGTGAGAGAAAAAGACGGAAGTTATTATATGAACAGCAACGGTCTCGATCATTACATCGTCGAGAAATGTTATACCCAAGCACAGCAAGCACGAAAACTGCATATTCCAATAACCACTTTTATGATTGCCAATGATCCTTATCTGCAAAAATTTGTAAATAAGTTTACCGAAGCCAATCAGGGAAAAGCTTTCTACACCGGATTGAAAGGTCTAGGAGAAATGATTTTTGAAGATTATGAAACGAATCGTAAAAAAAGAATAAAATAGAGGTCAATTATTATTTTGAAGCAGAAAAATTTGGCATTTTTAGAAACATCCTCCCGCTTTCCGTTTCAATCTTTTGTGCCGAACACCGGCACAAAAGGATTTCCACTTCAAACGAAGTTCACTGAACTCCAATGAAAATAAAAGTATAGTGAAGTAATCGGGGCTAGAGGGAGAGATTTGCATTTTTGCCAGGATTTAAAAAAAAATTAATCAAACTTAGATTCTTAGAAACTTAGAAACTTAGAATCTAAGTAACTTAAATAAAAATATGAAAATAGAAAACATAAACACACTCGGAGAATTAAAGAAATCAGGATACGTAAGCAAGAGCATCAAAGATGAATTACGTCACAATTTAAGGGAAAAAATCAAATCAGGACAACCCACTTTTGAAGGAGTTCACGGATTTGAAAATACTGTAATCCCAGAATTGGAAAGGGCTATTTTGTCGCGCCATAATATCAATTTATTGGGACTTCGTGGTCAGGCCAAAACGAGATTGGCTCGAAAAATGGTAGAATTATTAGACGAGTACATTCCGTATGTGACGGACTCCGAAATCAATGATGATCCTTTTTATCCATTATCCCGTTTTGCCAAAGATGTCATTGCTGCCAAAGGTGACGAAACTCCAATTTCTTGGCTACACAGAAGCGAACGTTTCTTCGAAAAACTAGCCACTCCAGATGTAACTGTCGCTGATTTAATAGGTGATGTCGACCCTATAAAAGCAGCGAATTTAAAATTATCCTATGCCGATGATCGCGTGATTCATTTTGGGATGATTCCTCGTGCCAATCGCTCTATTTTTGTAATTAATGAATTACCTGATTTACAAGCAAGGATTCAAGTAGCACTATTTAACATACTGCAGGAAGGTGATATACAAATTCGCGGATTCAAATTAAGAATGCCACTAGATATGCAGTTCGTCTTTACCGCCAATCCCGAAGATTATACGAATAGAGGAAGTATTGTGACACCACTAAAAGACAGGATAGGTTCACAAATCTTAACTCATTATCCCCAAGATATCAAGACGGCCAGAACAATTACTACTCAGGAAGCAAAGCTTGATGAAGCCCAAAGCGAATCGGTTTATATTCCGTCTTTGGCTAAAGATTTATTGGAACAAATCAGTTTTGAAGCACGAGAAAGCGAATTCATAGACAATAAAAGTGGCGTAAGCGCCCGTTTGAGCATTACGGCTTACGAAAATTTATTGAGTACCGCTGAGCGTCGTGCTTTACGATCAGGAATAGACAAAACTACTTTGCGTTTATCTGACTTTATGGGAATTATTCCGTCCATAACCGGTAAAGTCGAGTTGGTTTACGAAGGCGAGCAGGAGGGATCTGCTATTGTAGCCCAACACCTTATAAATGATGCTATCCATACTTTTTTCCCTGCCTATTTTCCAAAAATTGAGAAACTGGAAAAACAAGGAGAAAAAACACCTTATTCCGATATTTTGGATTGGTTTTTCACCGAAAGCGGTTTTGAATTATTGGATGACTGTTCCGATGAAGAATACAAAACTATTTTAGACGGTATTGCTCCTATGGAAAAATTAATAGAAAAATACCAGCCCCAGTTAGAAAAAAGAGATCGTTATTTTATGAAAGAGTTCATTTTGTGGGGATTGGTCGAATACAAAAAACTAAGTAAAGACCGTATTTCAGAAGGCTATCAGTTCAAAGATATTTTTGGAAGTTATATCAGCAAATTATAACTAATTGGATTAGTAAAAGTTAACACGAATTACACTAATTAGCACGAATTAGTATCTTTTTTAAAAGGATACAAAGAATTCGTGCTAATTAGTGTAATCCGTGTTTTTATTAGGTTAAGATTTGAGTTGCTCATAGTTCCATTTATTTCACCTCCAATACTTTTTGACTGTAATATAAAATCTCATTGGTAATTTTACCCTTTTCATTAAAAGTATCTATTAGCATTATCGGTAACACAATACTTTTTTTATCTGATTTACGTATTAATCTAAATTTCCACCAGGATTGTACCACTCTGGCATCGTCTAATTCATAATGTAGATAATCAGGATATCCCACTTGATCAATACTTGTAACATCAAATGCTTCAAATAATTTTTTATCGTTTTCCTTTTGTTCTGCCAAGGTGTATTGTTTATTAATGTCTGGGTTATTAATATCTATAAAAGTAGCCTTCTCGTCATAATAACTATAGGATTTGTCAAAATCTTTATTTTCAAAGGCATGCACCATTTTTCGTACCGTATTAATATTTTCATGATGATTGTAAATTTTTCCATTGGTTCTATCTGTAAAACTTTCATTGATTTCATCACTCACAGTACTGGTCGAGTAGTTAATCATCATTTTTATTTTATTGTTTTTATCTACGGTAAATAAACGATGAATTGGACGATCAATTTTGACACCAGTTTCCTTTTGAACTCCTTTTACGTCTTCCCATGTTTGCACCCAAACTAAATCTTTTTGATCGGCATCTTTATACTCTAGTGCATCAGGATAAGCACCTTTGGATCTTTTAATACTAGGATAATCTATGTTGTCTTTCCATGTTTTAACCGTCTTTAAATAAGCCGTCTTATCCATTCCTTTATCATCCTTATTTGTGGTTGTTCCGCTATAATACTTGAAGTCATCAGCTAAATAGCTGGCTACTTTATCAGTGTTTCCACTAACAAATGCTTGTGTCATGTCTTCTACTGCAGTAATAGCTGGATGCTCTACATAAATAGTTCCATTTGGTTTTTTTTGGGCGTATGTGATGCAAGTCGCAATCAACAATACTGTTGCAATAAAGTTTTTCATGTTTATTTAAATTTTTAGTTAAAAAAAGAATTAAATTTAACAAAAATAACTTGATTATCAGTTATTTACGTGTTATTTATTTTTAATAACGTAATACTGATTTTAATTAGTCTACCTTGCTGCGTTGGAACTATTTTTAAGTCCATCAAATATGAATATGGAG
>NZ_MUNX01000044.1 GCF_002001005.1 Flavobacterium sp. A45 | reverse complement strand
ATATAATAATATTAATTTGATGTCAACTACTGTTATAAATTTGTTAATTATATGTCATACTTATTGATGCCAAAAATAATGACCGAATTACCTATCGGAATTATTAAACTTAACTAACAAATTTTTATTATGAAAAAATTATTATCCGACTTAATTCATTGGAAAGTAAACCACAGAAAGGTTCCATTGATGTTCTTATTATTTACCTGTGGTATCATGAATGCACAGCTAAAGGTGCAAGGGATTGTTACAGATGCTAACAATCTGCCATTATCTGGAGTTAATATAAAAGCAGAAGGGGAGTCTCAAGGAGTTTCTTCTAATTTTGATGGGAAATACGCAATCGATGTACCTGCAAATGCTATATTGACCTTTTCGTTTGTTGGTTTTGATAACAAAAAAGTAGCGGTTAAAGGAAACACTAAGCTCAATGTTACCATGACATCTTCTTCTGAAAACTTGAAAGAAATCGTTGTAATTGGTTATGGAACTCAAAAAAGAGGTAATATCAATGGATCTGTTTCTACTGTAAAAGCAAAAGATATTGAGAACCTAAAAGTAGTAAGTGTTGACCAAATGCTTCAAGGTAAGGCTGCTGGTGTAAGTGTTACTAACAACTCTGGTGCTCCTGGTAGTGCAGCTTCCGTTAGGATTCGAGGGACTACTTCAATTTCAGGGACGAATGAACCTTTATATGTTATTGATGGCGTTCCAGTTTCTGGTGATGCTACGGGAAAATCTACAAGTGGCCGTCCTTTGGCAGGTAGAGATGGATTTTCTTCATCTGGAGGAAGTGGAAATAATGCAGTTAGCCCATTATCAATGATAAATCCTAGTGATATTGAATCTATGGACATTTTGAAAGATGCTTCGGCAACGGCAATTTATGGTTCAAGAGGAGCTAATGGGGTTATTATTATTACTACCAAATCAGGAAAAAAAGGAACAGGCAGAGTTGCCTATGAAAATTTCACTTCAATAAGTAATGTTACGAATAAACTAGATGTTTTGACTTTGCCGGAATATGCTACTTTAAAAACAAACCTGGCTAAATTATGGGGCTTTCAAACACGTCAGGAATTTTCACATCCTGAATTGTTAGGCCCAGGAACAGATTGGCAAGATGAAGTATACAGAACCGCCATTTCGCAAAGTCACCAATTGTCATTTTCGGGAGCCAAAGAGGGCACTAGTTATTACTTATCTGGAAGTTTTATGGATAATGAAGGAACCATCATTAATTCTGGTCTAAAAAGATATACTGTACGTTTAAATTTGGATTCTAAAATTAAAAAATGGCTTAGAGTTGGAGGAAATCTATCAGGAGGTATTACTAATGAAGATATTACTGTGAATCAAAGCTATTCAGGATTAATTTCGAATACTTTATTACAAGCTCCAGATATACCGGTTCGAAATGCTGATGGATCATTTGCTGGCCCACCATCATCAGAGCAAAGTGTAACTTATTATAATCCAGTTGCGGAAGCTTTGACAAGAGAAAATAAATTGGTTCGTAAAAATTTCTTAGGAAATATATATGCAGAAGCGGATCTTTTTAAAGGATTTAAGTATCGTATTGAGATTGCTGCAAATACGGAATTTTCAGAAAATGATGATTTTAGACCTTCTTACAAATGGGGTAGTCAAGAAAATATATTGGCTGATTTGGATGTTAGAAGACAAAATTGGTATTCTACGAATATTAAAAACTTGTTGACTTATGATAGAACTTTCGATAAACATCATTTTACAGTTTTGTTAGGTCAGGAAGCAAATGATTCACATTGGGAAGGAGTAATTGCATCTGCTCAAGGTTTTAAAACAAATTCTATTCATACCTTAAACTTGGCCGATGTTGATAATAATACGGTAACTCAATACAAAGGGAGCGCTTCACTTTCGTCTCTTTTTGCTCGTGTGATATATGACTTTAATGACAAATACAGTATCACGGCTTCAACAAGACAAGACGTTTCATCTAAATTTGATCCTACAACAGACAACCAAAAAGGTGTTTTTAATGCGATTTCAGGTTCTTGGAAACTTTCTAATGAATCTTTTATGGAGGGAACCCGTCAATATGTGGATAATATTAAATTCAGATTGGGTTATGGAGAAACTGGTAACCAACAGATTCCGAACAATAGCTATTCTGCGATGTTGAATGTTCAAAATTCAGGATTGGGAAGCGGGTTTTTACCAGCGAATTATCCAAATCCAAATTTAGTTTGGGAATCATTGAATCAAACTAACTTTGGTATTGATTTTACAATGTTTGAATCTAAATTGTTTGCTAGCGTTGATTTTTATGATAAAAAGTCGGAAGGATTTTTGTTTCAAGTACCATTGCCTCTTTACTTAACAGGAGGCGGAAATCAATACGGTGGGGTTTCTGCACCATACTCTAATTTGGGTACAATGAGCAATACAGGATACGATATTACTGTAGGGTATAATCTAAAATCTTCAGGTAACTTTAATTGGGATATATAGGTAGTGTGATTTTATTGGTCATCAATTTAGCGATGATTATGAAACCGAAACTTTTTGGAATTTCAGGAACTGATGGTGAAGCAGCAATGAAAGCCATGCGTTATTCTTTTATAATGGTAGGAGTTTGGTGGATTTTATTCAGTCAATATACCTATTATTATTTACCAAAAGGAAATAATAAAGCAGGAGAAAAACTGACTAAATCAGTTGTTTTTAATGGATTCAAAGAATTAAAAAAGGTTTGGATATTATTAAATGAGAATATTCCTTTGAGACGATATTTAGGAGGCTTCTTTGTGTCTAGCATGGGAGTACAGACCGTTATGCTGGTTGCTACTTATTTTGGTGCGCAGGAAATTCAATGGTCCTCCAAAGAAGAGAGTACTATTGGATTAATTATTTGCATTTTATTAATACAATTAGTAGCAGTAATCGGAGCTGTATTAACTTCTAGAGTTTCTGCTAAATTTGGAAATATTCCCACCTTAATTTTCATCAATAGTATTTGGGCTGTGTTTTGTGGTCTTGCCTTTTTTATAACACTACCAATGCATTTTTACATCATGGCAACAGTAGTTGGATTTGTAATGGGAGGAATTCAGTCATTATCACGTTCAACATATTCAAAATTATTACCTGAGACTGACGATACTACTTCATTCTTTAGTTTTTATGATGTTGCAGAGAAAATTGGAATCGTAATTGGAATGTGTGTTTATGGTATTATCGATCAAATTACAGGAAGCCCGAGACTGGCGATTGTTATTTTAGCAGTCTTTTTTGTGATTAGTATCTTGTTATTAAGACGAGTTCCTAGAAAATAATAATTTGGATTTGTATAAACGAAACCATATAGTATAAAAAACAAGTCTTTTAATGTCATTACATTAAATTGGAAAACAAAAAAGAGGCTTTAAATGAATAAAAGCCTCTTAAATTATTTCGTAATTTTAAAAACCACTACTCAAAAAATTACATTTTCGAAATTTCGCCTGAGCCACTTACTTTGGTATCTTTTGATTTTGGATCTCCTTTATATTCAATATCTCCTGAACCAGAAACTCTTGCAAATAAGCTCTCCGTACAATTTACTTTCATATCACCTGAGCCTGAAATTGTAAGATTCGCATTTTTTGCAGACAGATTGGTTGCATCCACATCACCAGAACCTGACGTTTTGGAAACAAAATTATCAGAATTTCCAGTTAAAACAACATCACCCGAACCGCTTAAATTAACTTCAAAATCGGAACTTTTAACATCTAAAGTCAAATCACCGGAACCTGATAATTTAGCTTTAAAAGTAGGGCTTACAATTGTGTTCTTGGAAATAATATCGCCAGATCCGGAAAGGGAAACGAAACTGATTTGCTCAAATGGCACAGTCAAAATAATATTTTTGTTAGTACTAATGTTTACGTTTTTTTCGGTATATATTTTCAATACATTCCCTTCTACTTCCACTTTTATATAACGAAGTATATTTTCTTCGGCTTGAATGGAAATTGCACCTTCCTTTCCGGAAACCAAAACCACATCAAAAAAACCGGAAACATTTATTTCGTCATAACTAGCAGTTGTACGCTTCTCGGTAATTATCTTTCCGTTTCCTTTAACTTTGTTATCTGACCATTGTGCATTTGCAATTGTTGTAAAAAACAAAGCACTAAAAACGACTAATAGAATTGAATTTTTCATTTTTGATTAATTAAATTATAGATTGATTATTGAAACCTCTTTTGTTTTTTTTTTTGGAATTGACAAAGAATCTTTTATTGACCTTCTTTTTTATACAATTTTACATTACCATAATCAGATGTGATTGAAATTTTATTTTCTCCTTTTTTCTTGTAAAAACCACTAACTCTTTTTGTATAATTAGTTTCTTCTCTGGAGTTCACAGTCAACTCATTGTCATATCTAAAATCTCCATATCTTACGGAAACATCAAAATCAAAATTATAATTAGGTAGAAAACCAATATTAACACCTGTATATCCTGCTACAATATTTATATTATTGGCTTTGCCTTGAATCGCATCAATAGTGATATTACTATATTTAGTGTTTACTTTCAATTGATTTGAGACAGAACCTACATCAATTGTCAGATAGTTTCCAATTCCATCCAATGAATTGAGTTTTTTAATCTTTACACTTCCGTATTTACTGTTGTATTTTACATCATTGCCTTCGTTAATCTCAATTTCAGAATAATCCGAAAGCAGATCAAGCTTGGTAACTTCATTCATTTTCAATCCAGAATATTTTGAGGTTATTGAACCATTTTTTAAATATTCAATAGTAGAACTTGAACAATAACCAATTTGTACTGTATTGCTGTTACCATTTAATTTTCCCAAATTAATTTTACCGTATTTACAATTGATATCAGTTGTAGAAAAAAGATCTGAAGTACCAATATTTCCGTACTTGTTATTCAATTTTACGGTTCCGTTTTTAGGAATCTTTATAGTGTAATTGATTTCGAAATTATTATTCCTTCCATTATTTTTTGTGCTGGTGTTCCCAAAGACAGTTTTGGCGCTAACCATGCTTTTCAAAGCTACAAAATCCACATCGATTCCAGCTAATTTTTGGTTAACCCATTTCTCATTATCACCACTGACCTTAATGAGAACTTCGATTTCAATTTTATCCTCATTCCAGGTGGTAACAAAAATGCTTCCATAGGAATTCTCAATATTTATTCCGGCATCGCTGTTCACGATATAGGCTTTATTGATTACTTTTTGTTTGGTATAATTAAAATCATCATTCGAAAATCCTAAAAAAGGGGTTAACAGAAGAAGTAATAGTAGTATGTTAAATAGTTTTTTCATCGCTTAATTTTTTAAGTTTTTCAGTTTCTTCAATATGTTGCAAAACATTTTGCAAAAATGAAATTCGGGTTTGTAAGTTGCTAATCATAGCATAAATAATAGGTTTACTTTCACCATTGACTTCCAATTCGTGCTTGATTTTTTCATAATCGCTATCTAGCGATTTCATTTGTTGTAATGCATCATTTACGATTTTTTCATTCTCGGGTGATTTTTTAGCTTTAATTTGTTCCAATTGATGCTCAATCAAAATGGTGAAAATAGAATCCGTTTGCTTGGTTTCCTTAGAAGCAAATTTCAGTTCTTTGGGTTTTTCATTATTCGTATAAAACAATGAAACCCCAAGCATGACAACCACAGAAGCTGCTATAGCATAGATAAATCCAAAATTCTTTTTTCGCTTTTTTAGAGCTAATTTTTCTGAAAACCGATTTTCATGTTGACTATCCATTTCATGGATGTCCCACTGATCTTCTAAATTTTCAAACAATTGATCTAATTTCTCATTTTCATTTTTCATAACTCATTTAATTTTTTCCTTAAATTTTCTTTAGCTCTGCTCAATGTTGTTCTACAGTTGGCATAACTAATTTTAAGAATTTCGCTTATTTCTTCTTGATCATAACCCTCAATATAGAATAAGGTAAGAACCATGCTGTAATTGTATTTCAAGGACTGGATTGTTTCTAAAACCTGTTTTACTTTTAAATCATTAAAATCTAACTTTTCTTCCCTGTCAATATCGTTTTCTTCTAGTTTGTAAAGTGTTTTTTCAAAATCTTCTGTTTTAAATTGATTATTCTTTTTGTAAAAATCAATACTGTAATTAACTATAATCCGTTTCAGCCAAGCGCCAAAGGCTACTTCTTGTTTGAAATCATTTATTTTAGTAAATGCTTTCAAAAAGCCTTCTTGCATGACGTCTTCGGCAAAATGCTCGTCTTTCACAATTCGATAGGCCACATTATACATCGCCTTGCAATAGCGATTATAAATCTCGAATTGTGCTTTCTGATTGTTTTCTTTGCAAAGCGCAATTAATTCTTCGATATTTTGATTGGTCAGATTCAATTAAATAGTAATGATTTGTAGTAAAGACATGAAAATTTTTGGTTTGTTACAGTTTTATAAAATTAGTTTATTTTTTTTCATTTTTATTTCAAACAAAAAACGTCTTAAATGAAAAATAGGATTCACAACCGGATAAAAATTCAAATCAGATTTGATTTTGGCATAATGATTGCCTTATTTTACACCTCAATGCTATACTGTATTTATGCATCGATATTAGCTCAAAATATTGTTGCGATACCTTATATTTGCGTTCCGATTTATAAAATTAATGACAAAAAGACTTAAATACTACTATGTCAAATCATAAAATACTTACTATTGACAATCTGTCACTTCAAGAATTTGATTCTGAAGCCGAATTAATTCCATTATTGACTCCAGAAGATGAGGAAGAAATGAATAACGAAGAATTACCCGATTCTTTACCCATTTTACCTTTGCGGAATACGGTTTTATTTCCAGGTGTAGTTATTCCAATTTCGGCTGGAAGAGATAAATCAATCAAATTGATTAATGATGCTAATGCAGCCGGAAAAGTAATTGGAGTAGTAGCTCAAATAAACGAAGAAGATGAAGATCCTACATTTGATGATATTCATAAAATTGGTACTGTAGCCCGTATTCTACGCGTTTTAAAAATGCCTGATGGTAACGTTACCGTTATTCTGCAAGGAAAAAAGCGTTTTGAATTATCTGAAATGGTTTCTGAAGAACCTTATTTAAAAGCTAAAATTAAAGAAGTTCCTGAAAAAAGACCTGCTAAAAAAGATTCTGAATTCAACGCCATAATTGACTCTGTAAAGGAATTGGCTGTTCAAATTATAAATGAAAGCCCCAATATTCCTTCTGAAGCCACATTTGCAATTAAAAACATAGGAAGCCCATCGTTTTTAATCAGCTTTGTTTCTTCGAATATGAATTTGTCCGTAAAGGAAAAACAAGATTTGCTTTCTATCAATGGATTAAAAGACCGCGCATTGGAAACATTGCGTTATATGAATGTGGAGTTACAAAAACTCGAATTAAAAAATGACATTCAATCAAAAGTTCGTTTTGATTTAGACCAACAGCAAAGAGAATATTTCTTGCATCAGCAAATGAAAACCATCCAAGAAGAATTGGGAGGCGTTTCGCAGGAGGAAGAAATGGACGAAATGAGTGTGAAAGCAAAAAGCAAAAAATGGGATGACAAAACGCAAAAACATTTCGAAAAAGAATTGTCCAAAATGCGTAGAATGAATCCACAAGCTCCTGATTTTGGAATTCAAAGAAATTATTTGGAATTATTTTTAGAATTGCCTTGGGGCGAATATTCTAAAGATAATTTTGATTTAAAGCATGCTCAAAAAGTATTAGACAAAGATCATTTCGGATTGGAAGATGTCAAAAAAAGAATGATCGAGCATTTGGCGGTGCTTAAATTAAGAAACGACATGAAGTCTCCGATCATCTGTTTGACAGGACCTCCAGGAGTTGGTAAAACCTCAATAGGTAGATCTGTTGCCGAGGCATTGGGAAGAGAATATGTTCGTATCTCATTAGGCGGTTTACGTGATGAAGCTGAGATTCGAGGTCATAGAAAAACCTATATTGGTGCTATGCCTGGGCGAATCATTCAGAGTTTAAAGAAAGCTGGAACATCAAATCCAGTGTTTGTCTTGGATGAAATTGACAAATTATCTTCTAGTCATAACGGTGATCCGTCTTCGGCATTATTAGAAGTTTTAGATCCAGAACAAAACAGTTCTTTCTATGATAATTTCCTTGAAATGGGTTATGATTTATCCAAAGTGATGTTCATAGCTACTTCAAATAATATGGCTGCTATTCAACCAGCTTTGGTGGACAGAATGGAAGTTATAAAAATGTCCGGTTATACTATTGAAGAAAAAGTAGAAATTGCAAGAAAGCATTTGTTTTCAAAACAATTGGCAGCTCACGGATTAAAAGCCAAAGATTTGAGCATTGGCAAAAAACAATTGGAAAAAATTGTGGAAGGTTATACTCGTGAATCTGGTGTTCGTGGATTGGAAAATAAAATTGCACAAATCGTTCGTAATGCTGCCAAATCGGTTGCGATGGAGGAGGAGTACAATAAAAAAGTGACCGACGAAGATATTGTAAAAGTACTTGGAGTTCCAAGATTGGAAAGAGACAAATATGAAAACAATGAAGTTGCCGGTGTTGTTACAGGTTTAGCCTGGACAAGTGTTGGTGGCGATATTCTTTTCATTGAATCATTACTTTCTCCAGGTAAAGGATCAATGACTATTACTGGTAATTTAGGAACAGTAATGAAAGAATCGGCTACAATTGCTTTAGAATACATTAAAGCCAATGCCGAATTAATGGGTTTAAATCCAGAAATACTTTCAAAATATAATATTCATTTACACGTTCCAGAAGGAGCTACACCAAAAGATGGGCCTAGTGCCGGTATTGCCATGTTGACTTCTTTAGTTTCTTTATTTACTCAAAAACGTGTAAAGAAAAATCTAGCAATGACAGGGGAAATTACTTTGAGAGGAAAGATATTGCCTGTTGGTGGTATCAAAGAAAAAATATTGGCAGCCAAAAGAGCTAATATCAAAGAAATCATCTTATGTCATGAAAACAAAAGTGATATTGATGAAATCAAAGCTGAATATTTAGAAGGTCTTACCTTTCATTATGTGAAAGAAATGAGTGAAGTTTTGGAATTGGCAATAACCAAGGACAAAGTTAAAAACGCAAAAGATTTGAAGTAAATCCCAATACTGAATTTTTATATTTAAATTCCAAATTCCAATCCTGAATTAAGCAGGACTATTGGAATTTGGAATTTGTTTTTTGATCCTTTTTCTGTTTAATTTTCGTAAGTTTGACGCTTGGAATTTTAAATTTTGACTTTTCAAATACTGTATGTCCCAAAAACTTATTTTCTACTTTTTACTCTTAATCTGTTCTGTTACTTACGGACAAATAGGAGGCAAGTACACTTATGAGTTTTTAAACTTGATTACCTCACCAAGACAAGCAGCATTAGGCGGAAAAGTTATTACCATTTATGATGAAGATGTCAATCAGGCGCTGTTTAATCCTGCTTCCATTAATAGTGAAATGCATAATCGTGTATCCTTAAATTACGGAAATTACTACCAAGAGGTCACTTACGGTACGGCTTCATATGCCTATACCTACGATCAACATTTACAAACATTTCAGGCTGGCATCAATTACATCAATTATGGAAAATTTGATGGATATGATGAGAATGGCTTGCCCACAAGTTCATTTACAGGAAGTGAAATTGCCCTTTCTTTGGGTTATGCCTATAATATTCCTTATACAGATATTCATTTGGGAGCCAATGCAAAACTTATTCAATCCACGCTGGAAAGCTACAACTCAATTGGAGCAGCAGTAGATTTGGGAATGGTATATATCGACGAAAAAAATGATATAAATTGGGCATTGACCTTAATGAATATTGGAACTCAATTTACCACCTACGACGGTACTAGAGAAAAAATACCTTTTGAAATTATTGCTGGAGTTTCCCAGGAATTGGAACACGTTCCCATACGCTGGCATTTTACACTCGAAAATTTACAGCAATGGAATTTGGCTTTTTCAAACCCTGTTAATGCTGAAACTTCTATTGATGGCACTGTGACTGAAGAAAAAGTGTCATTTTTTAATAATGCGCTGCGCCACATGATTTTTGGTGCAGAGCTTTTTCCAAAAAAAGCGTTTAACCTTAGATTTGGTTATAATTTTAGAAGGGCTGCAGAATTGCAAATTCAAGACCAAAGAAATTTCTCAGGACTCTCATTGGGTTTTGGACTTAGACTGAATAAATTAAAATTCAATTATTCCTATTCCAAATATACTTTAGCAGGAAACACCAGTTTGTTTGGAATGATTGTTAATTTTGGGGAATAATTATTAGACGAAAGAGCTAAGAATACAGAATAAAGACCTAAACTTATTTTTAAATAAAAACATGAAAAAGATAACCATAGCAATAGACGGATTTTCATCCACTGGAAAAAGTACTTTAGCCAAACAACTTGCCAAACATTTGGGATACGTATATGTAGATACTGGAGCTATGTATCGTGCTGTGACATTATTTGCTATGCAAAACAATTGTATCGGAGCTGATTTTTTGGATAAAGGGAAATTGGTAAATAGTTTACCTTCCATAAAATTGAGTTTTAAATTCAATCCTGAATTAGGCTTTGCCGAAATGTACTTGAATGATGTCAATGTAGAAACCGAGATCCGAACTTTGGAAGTTTCCAATTTTGTAAGCGCAATAGCCGCTATCTCAGAAGTACGTTCTAAATTAGTGGAGCAACAACAAGAAATGGGCGCAGCAAAAGGAATCGTTATGGATGGAAGAGATATTGGTACCGTTGTTTTTCCTAATGCCGAGCTTAAAATTTTCATGACTGCAGGAGCAGACACACGTGCGCAAAGACGTTTTGATGAATTGCAGGCAAAAGGCGATTCGGTTTCTTACGAAGAGGTTTTGAAGAATGTTGTAGATCGTGATTATGTTGATACTCACAGAGATGATTCTCCATTAGTAATGGCAGAGGATTCTATAGAAGTAGACAATTCTTATTTGGATCGCAAAGAACAATTCGACGTTGTTCTGGAGTTGGTAAATGAGGTAATTAATAGCTTATAAATTTTTTGTTAATATTAATATTAATGGTAGATTTACGCGCCACAAAATCTTAAAATAAAAAAATACAATTCGTCACATGGGAATTAAAAACAGATTGATAATAATGAGTTTTCTTCAATTTTTTGTTTGGGGAGCTTGGTTGATTACAATTGCAAATTATTGGTTTGGAACCAAAAACTGGGAAGGAACTCAATTTGGTTTGGTTTTTGGAACCATGGGAATTGCGTCACTTTTTATGCCAACTATTGCAGGTATTATTGCCGACAGATGGGTTAATGCCGAAAAATTATATGGTATTCTTCAAATTTCATACGGGGCTGTTTTGTTTTACATTCCCCAAGTTACTACACCAGATACTTTTATATACATCATGCTTTTGGCAATGTGTTTTTATATGCCAACGATAGCTTTGAGTAATTCAATTTCATACAATGCCTTAAAAACAAACGGTTTGGATGTCGTTAAAAGCTTCCCTCCAATACGTGTATTTGGTACAATAGGTTTCATCGCTGCTATGTGGATTACCAATTTGACGGGGAATAAAGCCACTGCTTATCAATTTTATATTGCCGGAATAGCTGCAGTTGTATTGGGAATTTATTCTTTTACCTTACCAAAATGTAAACCACAGCGATTAATCAAAGAGGATGCTTCCTTGATGGAAACTTTGGGACTGGAATCTTTTAAATTATTTGCCAATTACAAAATGGCTTTGTTTTTTATTTTTTCCATGTTTTTAGGAGGAGCTTTGCAATTGACAAATGCTTATGGCGATGTTTTTTTGGATGAGTTTAAACATTTTCCAAAATATGCGGATTCATTTGTAGTGGAATATTCTACAATTATAATGTCAATTTCTCAAATTTCGGAGACTTTATTTATTTTGGCAATTCCGTTTTTCTTGAAACGTTTTGGAATCAAACAAGTAATGCTGATTAGTATGCTGGCTTGGGTATTGCGTTTTGGGCTTTTTGCATTTGGAGATCCTGTTCAAGGATTGTGGATGATAATTTTGTCTTGTATAGTTTACGGAATGGCTTTTGACTTCTTTAATATATCAGGTTCATTGTTTGTGGAGACACATGCAGATGCTAAAAATCGTTCTTCGGCTCAAGGAATGTTTATGATGATGACCAATGGAGTAGGGGCAATTTTGGGAAGTTTTACTTCGGGTTGGGCAATTGACCGCTTTTTTACAAAATCTTTTACTAATACAACCGAGTTGGCTTCTTTTCTACAAACAGATGTTGCTAATCCAAAAATGCTTGAATTTGTAAAAGGCCAAGGGAACTCTGTCACTACCGATGGTTTGTTGCAAAACGTAATAATGATGAAAGATTGGCATACGATTTGGTTGGCTTTTGCCATTTATTCTTTGGTTATTGCTATAGCTTTTGCCATTATGTTCAAACACGAACACAATCCAAATGCAGATGTAGTGGATAATTTGAGTCATTAAATAACTTTAAATCCTAGAAGATGCAAAAATTTAAATTATACCTATTGCTCTTGTTAGGGATTTCAGGATTTTCTCAAACAAAACTTATATATGATCAAAGTTTAGATGCATATAAAAACAAAGATTATCATTTGTTTTTAAAATTAGCCAAGCAACTAGACAGTATTCGGCCAATGCATCCAACTTTTACTTATAATTTAGCCTCTGCTTATTCCTTGAATGGGAAAAAGCAAGAGGCTTTATCCGTTTTAAAAAGCATTGTTTTAGCTAACAATACAGTTGCTTTTGAAGGTGATTCAGACTTTGAATCTATTAAAGAAGACAAAGGGTTTAAAGAATTATTGCAATTGAAGGTTTCTCAATCAGCTGTAATTGAAAGTTCCGCTCAAAAAATAAGTCTTTCGGAAAATAATTTGCATCCTGAAGGATTACTTTATCTGCAAAAACACAAACTATGGCTGGCATCTAGTATCCGTAATAAAAAAATTGTTGCCTTTGACGCAAATGGCAAATGTTCTGATTGGTTTACCGATTGTTCTTACTCCGTTTTTGCTTTAAAAACAGACAATAACCAAAAATATTTATGGGTTGCTTGTTCAGCTATACCTGAAATGAAAGGTTTTACTAAAAAAGATGAAGGGAAAAGCGAAATTTTGAAAATTGAAATTGCAACTCAAAAACTAGTTCAACGCTATAGTGTGGAAGGGAGTCATGTTTTTGGAGATATTATTGTAGCCAAAAATAATGATGTTTATATTTCCGATAGTTCAGATCCGCTTATCTATAAAATCGAAAAGGATAGCTTGTTGCTTTGGAAAGATTTAAAAAAGGAAGCTTTTAATTTACAGGGAATCACGCTTGATGAAAATGAATCCAAATTATTTATTGCTGATTATTTGAAAGGTGTTTTGGTTATTTATATTAAAACTAAAGAACACTCTTGGTTAGATTTTCCTGAAGAAACTTCAAAAAAAGGAATAGATGGGTTAGTTTTTTATAAAAAATCTTTAATTGCCATCCAGAATGGTGTAGTACCTATTCGGATTGTGAGGTATAAATTGAATGAGAGTGGTGCTAAAATAATTGATTTTGTTGTTATGGACAATAATAGGGAAGTTTTTAATGAGCCTGCTTTGGCTACACTAGTTCAAAACAAATTGTATTTTTTTGGCAATTCGCCTTGGAAGTTTTATGATAAAAATTTTAAATTGGATGAAACTAAAATTGAAAATCCCAAGTTATTTGAACTTATTTTGGATTGACCTTTTATTGTTTTTCCGATAATTCACATATACCCTAACTAGCCCCGATTGCTTCGCCAGTTCGCTTCGCTCGTGTGCAGTGAAAATCCTTATAAGCCGGCGTTCGGCTTATAAGATTGCAACGAATAGCGGGAACAATGTCAATAAATACGCCTAATCATTCGCTTCTAAACCCTTTTTTGGGCTGTTTAACGTTTTCTGTAAATATCTCTCTATAAATATTTTGCCATATTAAATAAAAGAATTAATTTTGCACACCTTTTGGTAGAGAAGAGTTTCCTTTAGGTATCAACAATTTAAGTAAAACAACTTCTGTATTTTTCTATCGCATGAAGAAACTCGAGAAAAAACAGAATACAAATTTTTTATCAGCATGTCTGAACAATTAAAATCACAAGAAGAGTTTTTAGCAAATTTTAACTGGCATAACTTCGAAGAAGGTATCGATGCAGTAGATGAGAAAAACTTATTAGAGTTTGAAGAACTAGTATCTAAAACTTTCATCGCTACAGATCAAGAAGAAGTAGTTGAAGGAGTTGTTGTTAGAATTACAGATAGAGACGTTATCGTTGATATCAATGCTAAATCTGAAGGTGTTATTTCTTTAAATGAATTCCGTTACAACCCAGCTTTAAAAGTAGGTGACAAAGTAGAAGTATTAATCGACATCCGTGAGGACAAAACAGGTCAATTAGTATTATCTCACAGAAAAGCACGTACTATTAAATCTTGGGATAGAGTTATTTCTGCAAACGAAACAGGAGAAATCGTTAATGGTTTTGTTAAATGCAGAACTAAAGGTGGTATGATCGTTGACGTTTTCGGAATTGAAGCTTTCTTACCAGGATCTCAAATTGATGTTAAGCCAATTAGAGACTACGATGTATATGTAAACAAAATGATGGAATTCAAAGTGGTAAAAATTAACCACGAATTCAAAAACGTTGTTGTATCTCATAAAGCGCTTATTGAAGCGGATATCGAAGTACAGAAAAAAGAAATCATCGGTCAATTACAAAAAGGACAAGTATTAGAAGGTGTTGTTAAAAACATTACTTCTTATGGTGTGTTTATTGACTTAGGTGGTGTTGATGGATTAATTCACATTACTGACCTTTCTTGGAGTAGAATCAACCACCCAAGTGAAGTTCTTGAATTAGACCAAAAATTAAACGTTGTAATCCTTGATTTCGATGATGAGAAAACAAGAATTCAATTAGGATTGAAACAATTAAACGCTCACCCATGGGATGCTTTGAACTCTGATTTGAAAATTGGCGACAAAGTAAACGGTAAAGTAGTTGTAATCGCTGATTACGGTGCATTTATCGAAGTTGCTGAAGGTGTTGAAGGTTTAATCCACGTTTCTGAAATGTCATGGTCAACTCATTTACGTTCTGCTCAAGATTTCGTAAAAGTTGGAGATGTTGTTGAGGCTGTTATCTTAACTTTAGATAGAGATGACCGTAAAATGTCATTAGGTATCAAACAATTGACTCAAGATCCTTGGACTGACATTACTTCTAAATACCCAGTAGGTTCTAAACATACAGGTATCGTTAGAAACTTTACAAACTTTGGAATTTTCGTAGAATTAGAAGAAGGAATTGATGGATTAATCTACATCTCTGACTTATCTTGGACTAAGAAAATCAAACACCCATCTGAATTTGTAAATGTTGGTGAAAAATTAGACGTAGTTGTATTAGAATTAGATGTTGATGGACGTAAATTATCTTTAGGTCACAAACAAACTACTGCTAATCCTTGGGATCAATACGAAGATTCTTTCGCAGTTGGAACTATCCACACAGGTGAAATTTCTGAAATCGTTGACAAAGGAGCTACTGTAGAATTCGGAGATGATATCGTTGCTTTCATTCCTACTCGTCACCTTGAAAAAGAAGACGGTAAGAAATTGAAAAAAGGAGATTCTGCTGATTTCAAAGTAATTGAATTCAACAAAGAATTCAAAAGAGTAGTTGCATCTCACACTGCTATCTTCCGTGAAGAAGAAGAGAAAAACGTGAAAGCTGTTACTGAAAATACTTCATCCGCATCTACTACAAACGCACCAGCTGCAACTTTAGGAGATAACAATGATGTATTAGCTGCATTAAAAGCTAAAATGGAAAAATCAGAGAAAAAATAATTTCTTGATTTTTTGAATATAGGAAGCCCTGCAATTTGCGGGGCTTTTTTTTATGTTTTTAAAAAACCATTCATACTTATAGTTTTTAGTACTCAATTTTTTTTTATAGCTTGTACTAAATAAAAGGTTAAAAGTATGTTAAGTTATATGGAAATGTTTATTTTTGGTGAAATCAAATAAAATTTATGGTTCCAAAACTACGTTTTCCTACTCATTTTACATTTTATTCTTTTCTGACATTTCTTTTTCTATTTTTCTATTCTATTGATGTTAATGCTCAATGTACCGGAATTGCAGGAAGTGATAATAATACTTTAAATGTTTGCGACATTGCAAATCCATCGAGTATTTCTGTAGATTTGAATGCCCAATTAGGGCCTCACACACTTGGAGGAACTTGGTCTGATGATGATAAATCTTTAGGTTTAAATACAACATCTGGTATTTTAAATGCTCAGCAAATCAAAAAAAGTGGTATTTATAATTATACCTATACCGTTTCAGATGGGTTAGGTTGTACAGATTCAGCTATTGTAACAGTTACAATTGGGGGATATGCCGGAACTCCTGGTCCTGATTTTTCTGTTTGTAACAATGAAAGTTTGAATTTGTTCAAGCTTTTTAAAGGGGTTCCAACACCATCACCACAAACAAATGGTACTTGGAATGATGATTCTGGTGCTGGTGGTTTATCGGGCAATACACTTAATACTGCTGCTCCTCCTTCAGGAAACACTTATCCTTATACTTACACAGTCCCATCTCCGTTAGGATCGACTTGTAATTCATCTGTTTCTTCTACTGTAAATGTTTCAATATTCAGAGGACCTGAATCAGGCACACCAACGAATTTGCAATTATGTTCTAATGTATTAGGCACCTACACTAATTTTGATTTATTCGAACAATTGAACGGAGAAGATATTGGTGGAGCATGGACAGATGCTGGGCTTGGAGAAATAACTAGTGCTACAGATTCTAATATTAATATTCAAAATATTTACAATACTAGAGGACCAGGTGTTTATAGTTTTACCTATACTGTGCCATCAAATTATTTGGTTTGTTCCGATCAGTCATCATCTGTAGATATCACTATTGAAAAACAACTTGATTTTACTGGCGCGACATTTAATGTAGTTGATAGTATTTGTGAAGACCTTATAACACCAACAATTTGGGGAGATTTATTTCAAGGAGTTCAAAACATTCCTAACGGAGCTTATGAAGTAACTTATACAATTACTGGAGTTCCTTTACCAATTACTACAACACAGAATTTTATTGGTGGAAAAATGCAGTTGCCTATACCATCAAGTAATTTTTCTGGAGTAGGTTCTTATACTATTACAATTACAAATATAGTTAGTACGTCAAGTCTGGGTATTTGTAAAAATATAATAGGTTCAATTTTCGATGTTTTCCATATTAACCCAATTCCTAAAATCAATAATGCTACACTAACTATTGTTCCAGTTTGTCAAACCTTTGACGCATTAGTAAATTTTTCTGGAACATCAAATCTTACCGATGGAAATTATGATATCCTTTACAATATAAGCGGTAGTAATACAGCCGTAGCAATCCCTTCTGTTCTAAGTATTACAAGTGGTTTAGGTTCTTTTGCAATTCCAAAAGCTTTGATTCCAAATGTAGGTACGAGCACCATTACTATTACCCGAATTACCAATACTGCAACTGGTTGTACCAATACATCTGCACTTAATGAGCAATTTACGGTAAATCCTTTACCTGACGCAACCAATTTAGTTGCAACAATTAATGATGTATGTCAAGGTCAGCCCATAAGTGTAAAATTATCGGGTTTAGGAACTTTGACAGCTATTGCTATTACTTATAATCTTTCAGGATTTAATACTTTGACATCACAAACTATTCCTTTAGCAGTAGTAGCTGGTGAAGTTAATTTTGTTATTCCGGCAACTGATATCCCAAATGTTGGGCTGACCTCTTTCACAATAACTGATTTGACCAATACAGTAACTGGATGTACTTTAGCCATAAATAATAAAACAGATTTTACTGTAAATCCAATACCTGCTATTCCAGCTGCAAATGATCAAAATTTTTGCACTTCAGAAAACGCAACTGTTGCCAATTTAAGCCCTCAAGGAAATCAATATCAATGGTTTGATTCGGCAACAAGCACAGTCCCGTTAATTAGTACAACACCTTTAGTTAGTGGAAATTATTATGTAAAAGAAGTAAATGCACTAACAGGTTGTGAATCTAGTTTAAAAACTATTATGGTAGCAATAAATACCACTCCACAAATCAATAATGCAACATTAAATATTACACCTATTTGCCAAGGATATACTGCAAGTGTAAATTTCTCCGGCACATCCAATCTTACTGATGGGATCTATGATATTCTTTATAATTTATCAGGAAGTAATATAGCTAATGCAATTCCATCGACTTTAAATATTACTGCTGGGTTAGCCAATTTTACTATAGCATCCAATTTAATTCCAAATTCTGGAAACACAACTATTGTTATTACAAATATTACCAACATAACAACCAATTGTACGAACGCATCAACGTTGTCAAAAGTCTTTACTGTAAATGCTTTACCTGATGTTTCCAGTATGCTTGTGACAGTAAAAGATGCCTGTTTGGGTCAAGCCCTAAATGTCGATATTACTGGATTGGGAACCTTAACGAATATTACATTGAGTTATACTGTGTCGGGAGTAAATGCAATAAGCTCTCAAACAATTTCATTGACTGTTAATGCAGGAAAAACAAGCTTTTCAATACCTGCGAGCAATCTTTTAAATACAGGGAGTAGTATCTTGGCTATAACAGATTTAACCAATACTGGCAATGGCTGCTCTGCAATAATTAATACTGTAACCAAAAATTTCACTGTTAATTCCATACCTATCAATCCAACTGCTAGCGATCAAAGTTTTTGTGAAACAGAGTTGGCAACAGTAGCTAATTTAATTCCAAACGGAAATCAATACAATTGGTATAACACATCTGCTAGCACAACACCTTTGCCATTAACCGCAATTTTGGCAACAGGAAATTATTTTGTTAAAGAAAAGCACCTTGTCACAGGGTGTGAATCTTCAGCAACTCCAATTAATGTGATAATAAATTCGGTTCAAACACCCGTTTTGCAACCCAATGGAGAAGAATTTTGCGGAATTGACCAACCGACAATTCTAAATTTATCAAACAATACCACGGCATCAACAAATTTAGCTTGGTATGACGCTGCAACAAACGGAATATTACTTCCTAGTACAGACTTACTTACAGAAGGAGCAACGTATTTTGGTTTCGATTATAATACAACAACTCAATGTTTTTCCAGTCCTTTAGCGGTAACCGTTTCCCTAACCGATTGTAATGTAACTCCCGAAAAATTAAAGATTCCTGATGGATTTTCTCCAAATGGTGATGGTATAAATGATACTTTTCAAATCATTGATGTTGAATTTTCCTTTCCAAATTACACTTTAGAAATTTTTAATCGATACGGAAATGTTTTATTCAAAGGAGACATCAATAAACCGGATTGGAATGGAAAAAATTCCAATTCAAGCTTTATAGATGGTGATGCACCTGCTGGAGTCTATTTTTATATTATCAACTATAATAAAGATAATTTGCCTCCAAAACAAGGCCAACTTTATTTAAATCGATAATTCATTTTCTTACCTATTAAATTTATTCTAATGAAAAAAATAATACTTCTAGTGTTTTTTTTCCTTTCCATACTAAAGGCAACCGCTCAGCAAGATCCCCATTTCACTCAATACATGAACAATATGAGTGTGGTAAATCCTGCGTATGCAACAGCAACCCCTTCAATACTTAATTTAGGAAGTTTGTATCGTTATCAGTGGGCTGGAATTAAAGGCGCCCCAAAAACCCTTACATTGTTTGCACATACTCCAATAAGTGAAAAGATCGAAGGAGGTTTCTCATTAGTATCGGATGATATTGGAGATGGAGCCAAAAAAGAAACTAATCTTTTTGCCGATTTTGCCTATGTGCTTCAATTGAATGAAAAACAGAAACTTTCATTTGGACTAAAAGCTGGCTTCTCTTCAATAAGTACCAACTTTAATGGTTTTCAATTGAATTCTGGTGATATTTCTACCGATAAAGCATTTGCAGAAAATATAAATGAAACCGTACCTAACATTGGAGTTGGGGCCTATTATTTTACCGATAATTATTATGTTGGACTTTCTGTACCAAACCTGCTTTCGGCAGAACATATTAAATCAAGAGCAGATATTAATTCTTTTGGTCCTCAAGAAATTCATACTTATTTGACCGGAGGATATGTTTTTGACATTAATGAAGCTTTCAAATTCAAACCCGCTGCTATGGCCATATTTGTAAAAGGAGCACCAGTTTCAGTTGATTTAACGGCAAATGTATTATATAATGAAAAGTTCGAACTTGGAGTAGCTTATCGATTTGACGATTCTGTTAGCTTACTGATGAATGTCAATGTAACACCAAATTTAAGAGTTGGTTACTCTTATGATTATGTAACTTCAAATCTTAGTCAATTCAGTTCTGGATCCCATGAAATTGTATTATTGTATAACTTGGATTTATTAGGCAAAGGATACGACAAATCACCTAGGTTTTTCTAAAAAAGTAAAAAATGAACAGAATATATATACTCCTTATCGTATTTTCAATCCAATTGATGCAAGCCCAACAACAGGATTTGCAAAGAGCCAATCAATTGTTTGGCAAAACCTATTATAGTGCCGCAATTCCGTTGTATGAAAAAGTAAGTGCCAAAAACCAAACTGTTGAAATTATTCAAAATTTAGGGGATTGTTATTTTTATACCAATGATTATGATAAAGCACAAGCTCAATATGCAATTTTAAGCAACAACAAAAATCTCAATGAAGATTTTTATTTTAGATATTCACAAACATTAAAAGCCAAAGGAAAATATGATGAAGCTAATAAAATCCTGCGAGAATTTTATTTAGCTTCAAATAACAATACAGCTATTGAAAAATTAGATAAAGACATCAAAACCTTAAAAAATGTTAGTGCTATAGGACAAAGATTTGACATTCAAAACTTAGCCATTAACACTGAAAATTCTGAGTTTGGCGCTGTTATTTTCAGAGATAATTTAGTATTTGCAGCAGTCAAAAAGAAACCCAATCTATTTGACAAAACCTATAAATGGAATAATGAATCGTATCTGAATTTAGTTAGTATTCCCTTAAAAAATGCAAACTCAAAAGATTCTATTGCTGCATATTTTTCAAAAGATTTAAAATCGCCTATGCACGAATCGAATGCTATTTTTACAAAGGATGGCAAAACCATGTATTTTACCCGAAACAATTCAAACAACGGTAGAAGAGGGAAGAATGCATCTAAAATATCAAACATTCAAATTTTCAAAGCTGAGTTACTTAAGAACAAATGGACAAATGTTATGCCATTGCCTTTCAATAGTCCAGATTATTCGGTTGAACATCCAGCTCTAAGTCCTGATGAAAGGACATTGTATTTTGCATCTGATATGCCAGGTACATTGGGCTCATTGGATATTTTTAGCGTATCAATTGATGGCTCTGTTTATGGAAAACCAATAAATTTGGGAGATAAAATAAATACCACCAAAAGAGAGCAGTTTCCATTTGTTTCTAAAGACAATAAACTATATTTTTCTTCCAATGGTCATGAAGGCTATGGTGCTTTAGATATTTTTGTTTCGGATATTCAAGACAATTCCTATTCTAAAGCTTCGAATGTAGGACTTCCAGTAAACTCGGGTTATGACGATTTTGCCTATTTTGTTGATTCTCACACGAAGGAAGGCTATTTTTCATCCGACAGACCCGGTGGAAAAGGGAAAGATGATATTTATTCTTTGAAAGAAACCAAAGAATTACTTATCGAAGATTGCAAACAATATATTGCCGGTATAATAACAGATGTCGATTCGCATCTTGCATTAGAAAATGCTATTGTAATATTGAAAAACTCTGCCAATCAAGAGCTTGAAAAAACAATTACTACAGCAGATGGAAAATTTAGTTTTACAATTGCATGTGAGTCTAACTATTCTTTATTGGCTACCAAAGAAAATTATACCGAGAATTCAAAATCGTTCCATATTTCGGGAGAAAGAAATAAATCGAATGATGGTTCTATGGAAATTCGATCCATGGATATTATCAAAAAAGAAGAACAAATAGCTTTGGAGAAAAAAATAGCTGCCGATTTAATTATAGCGCAACAATTGAAAGCTGCTGAATTAGTTGCACTTGAACAAAAAAAGAAAGCTGATGCAATTGCTCTTCAGGAAAAGAAAATAGCTGATACTAATGCCCTAAAGCAAAAGAAAAAAGATGATGCAATTGCTCTAGAGTCAAAAAGATTGGCGGACTTGGAAGCTGCTCAACAATTGAAAAAAGACAAACTTGCTGCAGACAAAAAAAATAAAGAAATTGCTGCCGCCAAGAAAAAAGAAAAAACGGCTGCTATCGTTGCTGCCGAAAAAGATGTAGTAAAAGATAAAGACCGATTAATTATCAAGACCGATCCAATCTATTTTGATTATAATATGTGGTATATTCGAAAAGAATCGAAAAGAATTTTGAATCGTGTTGTTGAATTAATGAACAAATATCCTGAAATGGTTGTAGAAATCGGTTCACACACTGATAATCGTGGAAATGCAAAATTCAACGCGGATCTTTCTCAAAAAAGAGCCGATGCAACAAGAGATTATATTTTGGAACAAGGAGTTCCTAAAAATAGAGTTCTTGCCAAAGGTTATGGAGAATCAGTTCCAATTGTAAAATGCATTCCTGATAACTCTTGTGATGAAGAACAACACGAATTAAACAGAAGAAGTGAGTTTGTGATAAAAAACTTGTAATAAATAATAACATACAACTGTATCATTTAAAAAAGGCAATCGGTTTTTAAAACCTATTGCCTTTTTTTATTCTATTAAAAAAATATAACAAATTGAAAATCAATTAATTTTTTTTTTTTCATCTTCTTAAGAAATAAAATTAAAAAAAAAATCATTTTAGTAAAACCAAAAGCAATCTGTTTGCGTAAATGTCTTTATATAACTTTTAAAAATAGATTTTTATGAAAACTAGAAAATTTTTATCGATTGCATTCTTTGGATTAATGTTAGGAGTAACGTCTTATGCTCAAAAAAGTGTTATGGTTGGAGGAGCAGCTATGTATCCTACCAAAAATATTATTGAAAATGCAGTAAACTCAAAAGATCACACCACATTAGTTGCTGCTGTAAAAGCAGCAGGTTTAGTTGAAACTTTACAAAGTGCCGGACCATTCACCGTTTTTGCCCCAACAAATACTGCGTTTGACAAATTGCCAAAAGGAACAGTAGAAAACTTACTGAAACCTGAAAATTTAAAAACATTGCAAACCATTTTAACTTACCATGTAGTTGCCGGAAGAATGAATGCTGCTGATATAGCAAATGCAATTAAAGAAGGAAATGGAAAAACAATGTTGAAAACAGTGAGTGGTGGAACATTAATTGCCTGGATGCAAGGAAAAGATTTATATATTACTGACGAAAATGGAACTAAAGCTAAAGTAACAATTGCCGATGTAAATCAATCTAATGGCGTAATTCATGTAATTGACACAGTTGTTTTACCTAAACAATAATTGTTTGTTTGATGTTAATTAGTTTATTGCTAAGTTCTGATTGATTACCAGAACTTAAAAAAATCCCAATGCTATAAAAAATTAGCATTGGGATTTTACATTTATTATAAAGAAATTATCTCAAACTTGCTCCAAGTTCTGTTTCAAAATTCTTTATTAGTTTATTCATGATTTTATCAATTTGTGTATCTTCAAGTGTTTTGGCAGTATCTTGAATCGTGAAACTCAATGCATAGGATTTTTTACCTTCAGGTAAATTTTGGCCTTCGTAAACATCAAACAAATTCACCTCTTTTAATAAAGATTTTTCTGTTTGTCTTGCTATAGTGTAAATGGCATCATAAGTTACATTTTGATCAACCAATAAAGCCAAATCTCTGCGAACTTCTGGATATTTTGGAATTTCAGTATATTTTATTTTACTAGACATTAATTTTAAAACCGTAGCCCAATTAAAATCAGCATAGAAAACTTCTTGTTTGATTCCAAAGTGCTTTAAAACTGATTTTTTAACAACACCAAACTCAACTAAAGTTTCACTTCCGAAACCTAATGCAATTCCTTCTGAAAAAACATCCGATGAAACTGCTACACTTTTTGCACTAGAAATACCTAATCTTGAAAGTATAGCTTCCACATACCCTTTGAATAAAAAGAAATCAGAAGGTTTCTGAGCATTTGTCCAGCTCTCTTGATTTCTGTTACCAGTTTGAAACAAAGTTAAATGCTTAATTTCTTCGTAACCAGCTAAAAATTTATGATATGATTTCCCAAATTCAAATAATTTTAAATCGGAATTTTTACGGTTAATATTATACGATATCGCCTCCAATCCAGAAAACAATAAAGACTGACGCAATGTTGCCAAATCACTACTTAATGGATTTAACATCGTTACATTGTACTCTTCTTTTAACATTTCGGAAAGCTGTACATAAGAAGCTGTAGTCAGTGAATTGGCCATCATCTCATGGAAACCTTGAGAATTCAATTGAGTTGCTACTGTATTTTGTACTTTATAATCTTCATTTCGTGGAGAATTAGAAACTGTCGCGTTTAGTTTTTTGGAGAATACAATATTGTTATAACCATACACTCTCAAAATTTCCTCAATCACATCAATTTCCCTTTGTACATCCACACGATATGCAGGAATAGTCAATCCTAGACCAGCATCCGAAACACTATTGACTTTAATCTCCAAAGAAGCTAAAATTTGCTTGATGGTATCTTTTGGTAATTCTTGCCCAATAATACGAGCTACATTATTGAAATTTAAAAAGACTGGAAAATCTTCAATTTTCTTTTGATAAATATTAACAATCTCTGATGTAATTTCTCCACCAGCCACTTCTTGTATCAGCAAAGCTGCTCTTTTCAAAGCA
The DNA here is from genome assembly GCF_002001005.1 of Flavobacterium sp. A45. Lineage (GTDB taxonomy): Bacteria > Bacteroidota > Bacteroidia > Flavobacteriales > Flavobacteriaceae > Flavobacterium. The sequence goes on along the minus strand of NZ_MUNX01000044.1, from coordinate 8,023 downwards.
TATTCGGTAATTGTAGGATCAATACCTCTTTCAAATCTAAAAGAAGCATCTGTATTCAGTTGGTGTCTTTTGGCTGATTTACGAATACTCACTGGATTAAAATAAGCACTTTCCAAGAATATAGAATTGGTTGTCTCAGTCACTCCTGATTTTTTACCACCAAAAACACCTGCTATACACATTGGTCCCTTTTCGTCACAAATCATCAAATCTTCCTCATGCAAAGTTCTTTCCACATCATCCAAAGTAGTGAATTTAGTTCCTGCTGGAAGTGTTTGCACAATAATTTTTCCATTGATTTTAGCCGCATCAAAAGCGTGCAAGGGTTGCCCTAAATCATGCAATACATAATTGGTAACATCCACAATATTATTTTTTGGATTGATACCAATGGCTTTCAATCTATTTTTCAACCAATCTGGAGATTCTTTTACTGAGATTCCAGAAATAGTAACTCCACAATATCTTGGCGCTAAATGAATATCTTTGACATCAACATCAATTTTCAATGTTCTTTTGTCAACTCTAAAATTACTTACTGATGGAGTGATTAATTCTACATTAATCCCTTTCTGTATTAACCCAGCTCTTAAATCACGTGCAGTTCCCAAATGACTCATGGCATCGGCACGATTTGGTGTTAAACCAATCTCAAAAACTTCGTCATTTTCTATTTTAAAAACGGTTGAAGCCAATGATCCTGCTACAATCACATCATCAAGTACCATGATTCCGTCATGACTCTCGCCAAGACCTAATTCATCTTCGGCACAAATCATTCCATGACTTTCCTGCCCTCTAATTTTTCCTTTTTTTATGGTAAATGCATTCCCTTCTTTATCATACAAAACGGTTCCAATGGTAGCAACAGGAACTTTTTGACCTGCTTCAACATTACTGGCTCCACAAACGATTTGCAAAGGAATCCCATCACCCAAATCAACGGTAGTGATTTTTAATCGATCTGCATCTGGATGTGGAATACAAGTAAGAACATGTCCCACAACGATTCCTTCCAATCCGCCTTTTACCGATTGGTATTTTTCTACGATTTCTACTTCAAGTCCTAAATCAGTAAGCAATGCAGCAGTTTCATCTGATTTCCAATCTATTTTAAGGAACTGTTTTAACCAGTTATAAGATATTTTCATTTTAAGTTATTTTCAATATTACTTCGTCCGTTTGCCTTACGGCCTCGGGGGCAAATATAATCAATGTTTTTTGAGGGTCAAAGTTAGTACACGCCAAAAATCAAATCTATTGCAACAAATTTTGACGCACTTTTTTATATAATTTCTTCTATATGTTTTTTAATGTTTTCAGCAATTTTTGTAGTTGGCAAATCATTTTCATCATAACCAAAAGGTTCTTCAATTTCTTCCGAAATCAATTCGATACTAACCAAAACATAAAATATAAAAGTTACTACTGGAATTACGTAATACCCTAAAGTAAATACATAAGCATAGGGCAGCGTTAAAACAAAAACAAAAATGAACTTTTTGATAAATGTACTGTAAGAATAGGGAATAGGCGTGTTTTTAATACGCTCACAGCCACCACATATATCTGTGAAAGATTGTATTTCATTGTGTAAGATAATCAATTGATCTCCTGATATTTTATGAGTAAGATACAAGTCATTTATTTTTTGAAACAACATTTTTGCGATTTGATTGGGTCTGTGTTTGTGAAGATCCAATGCTAAATCCACATGTTCAAACAATTGCATACTTGTTTCTTCATCTTTCAAATGCTTGTTCAGCATTGAAGCATAACTTGGAATTAATTTTCTAAAATAGGCCAAATCTTTCTCATCCTTTAATATAACCGAAAGTTTGATGGCTAAATTTCGGCTATTATTGACCAATGCCCCCCATAATTTACGACCTTCCCACCAACGGTCATAAGCAGAATTGATTCGGTAGGCCAATAACAAAGAGATTACAAAACCCAAAGTTGTATGAATTACAAAAAGGTTTTTTACGTGGCTGTTTTCAGTTAATTTGAAGTATTCAATCTCAAGATAAGCTATTATACCCGAATAAACTGCGATTATAAGTAATAATGGAAATAAATTTCTAAAAGTATCTGATTTGTGAAAACGAAAAATGTAAGCCAACCAAATTTTTGGATTGTATGAAATCATTATTTTTTTTTGTCAAAAATAATTAAAAATTAAGATTACCGGCCAATTCCCTTAATGTTATTTCAGATAATTTTGCTTGAAATTGGGCACTGCTTAAACGAATTCTTGAATTGATATAATTCAACTGAGCTGCTCTAAATTCAACAGATGTAATAGTTCCTATTTTAAATTTTTCGGCAGTAATTTCAAGATTTTGCTTAGAAATAGCTGTGTTATTTACTTCTAAATCAATTAAATCCAAGTTGGTCAAATACACCTGAAAAGCAACAGTCAAGTTACTTCTTAATTGGATTAACTGTTGGTCAATTAATAATTGAGAATTGTCAACTTGCATTTTTGCAATTTTTTCATTTCTGTTTTGTGCATCACCATCAAACAAATTCAAAGAAGCTGTAAAACCATAATTCAAACCATTTGAAGAAGATTGGGTCGTAAAACCAAGACTCGATTTTGATTCATTAAAATTATACCCAGTATTTACTCTAATTATTGGATATCGTTCTCCTTTTATTTGCTTCAAATACAATTCCGACACTTTTTTATTGATGATTTGCATCACTAATTCCGGATTTTGATTTTCTGCCAATGTTATTAGTTCTACCAATTTCAATTTTCGATCCACATTGATTCCTTCAGAAACTTTAAAATCAGTGTTTAAATCTCGGGCTAATATTTGGTTTAAAAGTGTTTTGGCATTGGCGTAAGTTTGTTTTTCCTTTAACAAATTACCAAGATCCGTGTTCAAATCCACTTGAGCATTCAGCACATCGAGTTTTGAACTTTTTCCGATAGTGTATCTGTTTTTTGTGAATTCCAATCGCTTTTGGGAAATTACAATTGTAGAATCCAAATCGGATAATTTTTGCTGTTCCTGAATCAAATCAAAATAAACCGAATTGACACTGCTTATTTTATTAATAATTGTCATTTTCAATTGGGCATCACTCATCTTTTGCAATTCCTTCAATTGCTCATACTTAGCAAACATTTTCATTCCGTCAAAAATAGTCCAATCCAAAGCCACACCATAACTCAAACTATTATTTTTAGCATTTTCCAATTCTACCGTATTCCCATCCAATCGGGTTTGGGAAGTGTTCTGAATGCTGTTATTATCAGTAGCCACGGCACTAATGGAAGGTAGCATTCCTGCATTTCCAATAGCTACATTTGTTTTGTCAATTTTTAAATTATTGTCGGCAATTTTTATTTCATAATTGTTTTCCAATGCTATTTTAACGGCATTTTCAAGAGTAAGCAATTCTTGTGCATTTCCTATTGCAAAGCAAAAGAAAAACAGCAGGAGGCTTTTAAGAAAAAGTTTGGTATTCATCATTGTTGTTTGTTTAAATAGATGCTAAGACACTAAGTGGCTAAGATTCTAAGTTTTTTGACTATATTTTTAATTTAGATACTAAGACTCTAAGCGGCTTTCCCGATAATTATCGGGACTAAGTTAAATTTACATTCTTTTCAAAAAAACTTAGTGATTCAGAAAATTAGAGTCTTAGCAACTCAAATTTACTTTTTTACTTCTTTTTCATATTCATCGATATGGTCAAATTCTGGATAATGTTTACGGGCTTTTGACCACATTAAATACAGAGCTGGAATTACAAATAGTGTAAGTACCAAAGAAAAAATAGTTCCTCCAACGATAACAACTCCCATTCCAATTCTACTTGTTGCTGCGGCACCTAGTGATAATGCAATTGGTAAAGCTCCTAATGAAATGGCCAAACTGGTCATCAAAATCGGCCGCAACCTTGACTCTGAAGCTTCTAAAATCGCTTCCAATTTTGGTTTTCCTTGTTCCCGTAATTGATTCGCAAATTCAACAATCAAAATGCCATTCTTGGTTACCAATCCAATCAACATAATAGTTCCAATCTGGCTAAATATATTCCAAGTTTGATTGAACAGCCAAAGTGAAAATAAGGCTCCGGCAACCGCCATAGGTACTGTCAAAATAATAATAAAAGGATCTACAAAACTTTCAAACTGAGCAGCTAATATTAGAAAAATCAATAGTAAAGCCAACCCAAAAGCGAAAGAAGTATTTGAACTACTTTCAACAAAATCTCTCGATTCCCCACCTAAATCAGTGGTAAATGAATCATCAAGAACTTTGGCTTTAATCTCGTTCATGGCATCAATACCATCGCTAAGACTTTTGCCTGGAGCAAGACCAGCAGAAACCGTTGCCGACATATATCGATTATTGTGATACAACTGTGGCGGATTACTTTGTTCTTCAATCTTAACAACGTTGTCCATTTGAATCAACTCACCTTTATTGTTTTTGACATACATAGACGTCAAATCCAGAGGCTTTGAACGATCTTCTCTTTCAAACTGACCAATGACTTGGTATTGTTTTCCGTTTCTGATAAAATAACCAAAACGTTGTCCACTCAAGGAGAGCTGTAAGGTTTGAGCAACATCTTTTACTGAAATCCCCAAACTTTCTGCTTTTTCTCTGTCAATAGAAACATTGATTTCGGGCTTGTTGAATTTTAAATTCACATCGGTAACAGAGAAAACATCACTTTTTGCTGCTTCATCCATAAACAATGGAATTTTTTCTCTTAATTTCTGAAAATTCGGAGCCTGAATAATATATTGAACCGGTAAACCACCACGTCTGTTAACTGCAATAGTCGGCTGTTCGATAACCGATGTTTTAGCTTCGGAATATTGACTTGTCCATTTGGTCAGTTTATCGGCAATTTCCTTTTGAGATATTTCTCTTTTATCTGGCTCAACCAAAGAGACACGAATGAAACCACTATTTACAGAAGAAGAACCGAACCCTGGGGAAGTAATCACCAAGCTTACTTTTTTTTCTGGAATGGAATCATCTACCAATTTGGAAACTTCCTGCATGAAGCGATCTGTATAATCATAGGAAGCTCCTTCGGGTGTGGTCATACGCATCACGAAACCACTTCGGTCATCATAAGGCGCTGTTTCTTTTTTCAAAAGATTAAAAAACAAATAAATCAACCCAAAACACACAATAAGTATAGGAAAACTTAACCATTTTCTTTTCATAAACCTTCCCAATGCGTCTGCGTAACCAGTATTTAGTTTTACAAAATACGGTTCAGTTCGAATATAAAATTTTGATTTTTTTTGTTCTCCGCTTTTCATCAAATAAGCATTCAACATCGGGGTCAATGTCAATGACACAAAAGCCGAAATCAACACCGCCGCTCCAATGACGACGCCAAACTCTCTAAATAATCGTCCCACAAAACCTTCCAAGAAAATTACTGGTAAAAATACCGCTGCCAAGGTGATTGATATCGAAATAACTGCAAAGAAAATCTCATTCGATCCTTTTATTGCCGCTTCAATTGGTGACATTCCTTCTTCTACTTTCTTAAAAATATTCTCGGTAACCACAATACCGTCATCGACAACCAATCCAGTAGCCAGAACAATGGCAAGTAGCGTAAGTACATTAATCGAAAATCCGAAAAGCCACATAATGAAGAACGTCGCAATCAAAGAAACTGGAATATCTATTAAAGGTCTAAAGGCAATTGCCCAATCCCTAAAAAACAAAAAGATAATCAAAATCACCAATATAATTGATATTCCCAATGTTTCGGCAACTTCAATCACTGATTTTTTTACAAAAACCGTGTTATCAATAGCAATATTCAGTTTGATGTCACTAGGTAAATCCTTTTTTAATCGCTCGAATTGCTTGTAAAACTCACTTGCAATATCCAAATAATTAGCTCCTGGAAGCGGTACAATCGCAACACCAACTAGGGGAGTTCCAGATTGAGTCATTTTGGTCTCCACATTTTCAGGTCCTAATACAGCAGTTCCGATATCGCTAAAACGAACTACTTTTTCACCATCTGACCTAATGATGATATTATTAAACTCCTCGGCTTTTGAAAGGTTTCCTATTGTTTTTACCGTCAATTCGGTATTACTTCCAGTAATTTTCCCTGAGGGTAACTCTACATTTTGGCTATTAAGAGCTTCTCTAACTTCGGCCACTGTACAACCGTAGGCAGACAATTTTTCAGGATTAATCCACAGTCGCATGGCGTATCTCTTTTGTCCCCAAATTTGGATTCCACTAACTCCCGGTATGGTTTCAAGTCGTTGCCCAATTATATTTTCGGCGTAATCACTCAGCTCCAAAGCACTTCGCGTATCACTTTGAACCGTCATCGAAATAATTGCATCACTATTGGCATCGGCCTTGGAAACAACTGGGGGCGCATCAATATCTTGTGGCAAATTCCGAATCGCCTGAGATACTTTATCACGAACATCATTAGCCGCTTCTTCCAAATTTTTATCCAAATTAAATTCGATTGTAATGTTACTGCTCCCTTGTGCACTAGAAGAGGTTACATTTCGAATTCCGTCTATTGAATTGATAGCTTTTTCTAAAGGCTCGGTAATTTGAGATTCAATAATATCTGAGTTGGCTCCAGTATAATTCGTGCGAATGGAAACTTGGGCCGGATCTATTGATGGGAATTCCCTAACTCCCAGATAAGTGTAACCTATAATACCAAACAAAATAATCGTTAAGTTCATAACGATTGTCATTACGGGCCTTTTTATGCTTAAAGTAGATAAACTCATTTAATGATTTTAGATTTTAGAGTGTTGGTTTTAGATTTTGGATTGAATACCAAAACCCAATACATAAACATTTTATTTGATGATTACTTTTACCTTAGTAGAATCTTTTAAAGACATAACACCGCTCGTCAATAAAGTATCCCCAGCTTTTAAACCAGAAAGAACTAGGATGGAAGCATCCGTTCTGGTAGCGGTTTCGACCATAACTTCTTTGGCCATACCTTTTTTGGCGATATACACTTTTTTACCGTTTTGAACCGGAATAATCGATTCTGTAGGCACTACGATTGCATCTTTTATGATACTCAAAGGCAAGGCAACATTGGCAAAAGTACCCGGCAATAATTTACCCTGACTGTTTTCTGTAATTGCTCTTACTTGAAGCGTTCTGGTTGCCACCGCAACTTCTGGTTCTATAGCATATACTCTTGCCGAAAATTTTTCATCAGAACCTTCAACTGTAAAACTTAAAGGTGTATTTGTTTTTACTTGCGAAGCATATTTCTCAGGTATTGAAAAAGTAATTTTTAGTTTACTATTGTTAACCAATTTGGCAACCAAAACAGTTGGTGTAATGTAAGTTCCGGGTGAAATGGCACGCAGTCCAATTTTTCCTGAAAAAGGCGCTCGAACCGAAGTTTTAGATATTTGTGCCTTGATTAATTGGCTTTGAGCCTGTGCTGATTTATGATCGGCTCTTGCAATGTCATATTCCTCTTGACTAATGGCTTCCTTTTGTAGCAATAACTTTGCTCTTCTTTCATTTTCGGCAGCCAAACCTTCTTTGGTACTGGTTTGAGCCAATTGTGCTCTTAATTCAATATCATTGACTTTGAACAAAAGTTGTCCTTTGGATACATTACTTCCTTCCTGAAAATAAATACCTTCAACAATTCCTGAAACTTCAGAACGTATTTCTATTTGCTCATTGGCTTCAATCGAACCCGAAAGTGACAAATTATTATCAAATGTCGTAGGATGAACTACAATTCCTGTTACAGTCATTGGCTTATCCTTTTCATCTTTACCTTTTGATCCACTGTTTTTTGAGTTATTATTAGCAATTCTGTAGGCAATAAATCCACCAAACCCTATTATTAATAAGGCATAAACAAGATTTTTTATTTTCATTTTATAAAATTAAAAGAAGTTTAACGTATCCTTTGATAAGGAATAAACAAAATTAGGTTTTAGAATTGTTAAAAATAGATTTGTTAATTTTTATTTAACGTTTGTACATACAAATATTAAAAC
>NZ_MUNX01000073.1 GCF_002001005.1 Flavobacterium sp. A45 | reverse complement strand
GTATTATCTCTTATTTTTCCAAGTTTACTAATGGCACAGGAAGAATTACTTAATACTTCTGACGATGTATCTACATTAATGGCAAAAGAACTATTAATTAGAAATAATAAAATAAATATTGAAAATTCACAAAGCACTAATCAATACCTTCAAAACAATAATTTGGTTCAAATCCAGCAAATCGGGAATTATAATTATTCGAGTATTTATGTAAAAAGTAATGTGGCTGAAGTGCAGGTAAACCAAAATGGAGACAACAATTTTGCTAATGTTTACAGAAATGCATACATGGTAAACGAAAATATAAACCAAACAGGGAATAATAATTTCATTAGTGATTTTTCAGTTTATTCAGATGAGCCAGTAAATACGACATTCAATCAATATGGGAATAATTTGACCATTTATAGTACTGGCTCCAATTCCATTTCCAAGAATTTACAAATCAATCAAACTGGAAATTCAGGTACTGTGTATATTTATAATCGCTAGAATATGAAAGACTTTGTGCTAAAATGGATTTGTTTATGTGTATTTTTTAGTTTCCAAAAAATACAATCCCAAGCTGTTTATAAAGAAGTAAAAGCAAAGATTGAAGTTGAAAAAGTTGAAAATATGCTATCTGTAAGAGGTACAGTTGAAAATTTAAAATCAGAATATAAAAGCATTTCTTACAAACTGACAGTTTTTAAAAAGAATAAAAGCAATTCAAATAGTTCTAAAAATGCTCAAGATGGAAGAGTTATTTTGGATCCCCAACAAAAAGTTGTTTTATCCAAAACTCAAATAAATGAAGGAAAGGACGATCAAATAATTCTATTGCTGATCATATACGATGAAAATAATGTGATAATTGGAAAAGATCGAATAGAAATGGGAGTTGATGATGAGTCAAATGTTGGTGAAGCAAAACCAAATGACGGGTTGGAAATGATGAGCATTATATCGAATGATACCAAGACGAAATTAGGTAATGATTTCTATGAACTGTTTTATAAAGAATATTCTAAATTAAAGATTAAATCCAATAAAATTGTTTCAGTTCAAGAAGAATTGACTTTTGGAAGAACAACCAAAATTATTGTTTCAGTAGATGGAGAGTTAATTAATGAATTCATTTCAAGACCCGATGAAGATTTTATGAAGTATATGGCAGAAACAGTTTCGAATAATGTTTTTAAATATTTTAAAAATATTGAAAAACAAAATAAGGACATAATAAGATATTAATAATTAAGTAAATTATAAATAATTGTTTTAATAATTTAATCAAAAAAGTAATGAAATCATATCTAGTTTTAATTTGCATGCTTGGTTTTTTTTTCAATGTAAATGCACAAGCACTAGTGTATAAACCTATGAATCCAAATTTTGGAGGTGATACTTTTGGTTATCAGATGTTACTTAGTTCAGCCGATGCACAAAATGATTTTAAAGAAGATCAAACTAGCGGATTCAAGCAACCTAGTCAATTGGAGAGATTTAAGGAAAATTTAAATAATCAATTGTTGAATAAAATTTCTAATTCGTTGTTTGAAGATCAATTTGGTGGTAATGGGATATCAGAAGGAACCTATAATTTCGGAACATTATCGGTTGATGTTTTCCCCTCAAATCTAGGTTTAGTAGTTGATATATTGGATATAGAAACAGGAGAACAAACTCAAGTAATTGTTCCAGGTAGTTAATATTAAAAAAAAAAAGATTTTGCCTCAACTTTATTAAATAACCTTATTCATGAATCGGAAAATAATAATTACGTTTCTACTTGCGCTTCTTTTTTCGGGATGCGGTGCGTACTTTAATCAGCCTGTTGGAGTTCAAAAGGCTGTATTTGGGGAAAATACACCAGCAACAGTAAATTTGAGAAATTTACCTTTACCTAAAGAACAGGTCGTAGTTGGAGTTTACAAATTCAAGGATCAAACAGGTCAATATAAGCCTACAGAAATAGGAAGTACTTTTAGTACTGCAGTTACACAAGGGGCTACTTCTATATTAATTAAAGCACTTCAAGACTCTAAATGGTTCGTTCCCATTGAAAGAGAAAATCTTAGCAATCTTTTGAACGAAAGAAATATTATTCGTTCGACTAGACAAGAATATGCAACCGATTCTAATACCAAGGACGCTCCCTTGACCCCATTATTGTTTGCTGGCGTTTTACTAGAAGGCGGAATTATTTCCTATGACTCCAATATTATAACTGGTGGATATGGAGCAAGATATTTTGGCGCGGGCGCTTCAACCCAATATCGACAAGATAGAATTTCTATTTATTTAAGATTAGTTTCAACCTCAAATGGTAAAATTCTAAATACTGTTTATGTGTCAAAAACGATACTGTCACAAAGTGTTGATGCTAGTTTGTTTCGATATGTAAACCTAAACCGACTCTTGGAAGTTGAAACCGGATATACTCGTAACGAGCCTATTCAACTTGCAGTTACCGAAGCAATTGAAAAAGCTGTCGAAGGCTTGGTTGTAGACGGAATTAAAGATAAAATTTGGGATGTAAAGGCTACAAATGATGAAGTTAAAGCATTTTTGGATAACTATGCCAAAGAAAAAGAAGAAGCTGATTTGGCATTGCTTTATGGTAGAGATAGAAATGAAAAAAGAGGTAAGGTCGGATTTGATTTAGCTGGAGGTGCAGCATATATTGATGGAGATTATGCAAATCCAACACCTAAACCAATGGTGAAAGCTGGAATGAGATATTTTTTTACTCCCTATTTTGACATAAGTGGTTCTTTTAGTGTTTTTCGAGTTGGAAATAAAGATAGACTAGATGTTGGTTATGGCTCTATAGATATAAATTTAGATTTTATGATTCTTCCGTATGATGCCTTTAGTCCTTTTGTTTATGTGGGAACTGGTACTTATTTTAATAGAGCGTACGAAAATATACAAACCAAAATTCAAGGGGGTTTAGGTTTAGAGTATTTAGTGTCAAATAATTTTGGAATTAAAGTTTATAGTGAGTTTAATATGAGTTTTTCAGATAAACTCGATTACATTGATGCTGGAGCAAGAGACGATTATTTTTATTGTTTTGGACTAGGCTTAAGTTATTATTTACCCCAACGATTTGGTAAAAAAGCAGTTAAATAAAAGTCAGTACTAGGATTTGTATGCATTGATTTTGCAAATAAAAATATAAGTTATTTATAAAAAAACCTACAAATGGAAAAGTTTAGAATCGGAATTTTAATGTGCTTGATTATCTTATTTTCATGTTCTGAAGAAAAGATAACAGATGGCGGAACTGGTACTGTAAAAGGTAGAGTTGTTGATGCCGTTACTTTTGCGCCAATTGAAAATGCAAAGGTTTCTTCAAATCCCTCTACAGATACCTATTTTACGGATAAAGATGGGTATTTCACTTTTGAGGGAATAGCAACAGGAAAATATACATTTGAAGCAAGAAAAGATAAATACATTGCAAAGTTTGAAGCAGCAAATGTAGATTTGAATGAAACCACTCAAATTATTTTTGAGTTGAAAGTTTCTACTGCCGATAATAGACCTCCCGACGTTCCCGTATTAACTGCACCGGCCGATCTTGCCAAAAATCAGGCTATAAATCTACAATTGACTTGGACGGCAACTGATATTGATAAAGATTCCTTGACATATGTTGTTACTGTTAAAAACGGGACTACAGATGAAATTACAACTTATAAAGATTTAAAAACAAGAAGTTTAGACTTGAAAGATTTAAAATACAGTACCAAATATTATTGGCAAGTTGCTTCTTCAGACGGAATTAATACGCCAGTTAATAGTTTGGTTAGTTCTTTTACTACTTTGCCTTTCCCTAATCCAAGATTTTTATATATCAAAAAGGTGAATAGCAATAATGTGATTTTTACTGCTGATGAAGCCGGCAATGAATTGCAATTGACCCCGTCATCAGTTAATAGCTACAGACCAAGGAAGAATTTACAATCTAATAAAATTGCATATATCAGTTCAGATGGATCTCAAAATCAAATTTATATGATGGATCTTGATGGATCAAACGTAAAAAAAATAACAAATACAACCCCTATTGCCGGATTCAATATGGAGAATATCAATTTTTGTTGGAGTACCAATGGAAGCCAGATTATTTACCCGAATTTTGATAAACTTTACCGAATTAATATTGATGGAGGAGGTTTGATTGAAATGTTCAAAACTCCAAATGGGAAATTTATTTCGGAATGTGATTGGAGTAATGATGGAAGAGAAATTGTTCTCAAAGTAAATGACATCTCGGGATATAATGTCGAAATTTATGTAATCAAATGGAATGGTCAGGTGCTGTACAGTGTATTATCAGGAATTACTGGAGCTGTTAGTGGTTTGAATATGTCCTTTGATATGCAAAAAATTGTATTTACCAGGGATGTTTCTGGAAATGAAAATTCAACTTATAGAAGGTTTGATTCAAGAATTTTTATTTATGATAAGGCTGCAAATACGATAACAGAATTGACTAGCAGTAAAACAAATGGGTTTAATGATTTGGATGTAAAATTTTCACCAAATGAAGCCGAAGTTATTTTTACAAATACTTCCAATGATGGAATATCAGTTAAAAATGTTTATAAAGCATCGGTCACAAATACTGGTACTGGAAGCAATGCTAGAACATTATTGTTCTCAGGTGGTTCAATGCCAGAGTGGAAATAAAGATGCTGTAGAATTCTAAAAATATAAAGGTTGAAAAACGTTTAAATTTTTCTTTTAATTTAAGGAAAAGTTTAGACGTTTTTCTTTTTTATGAGATTACGGCTTAAGTTTTATCGTAAATTTGAACAATAAATCTCCCCAATTATGAAGTTTTTCATCACCCTACTATTTATCTTTTCGTTTTCATGTGTTTTCGCTCAGGAACAAGTTTCATTTTTTTTTGAAAGCAACAAGTTTGTTTTGCAAAAAGAAGAGTTATTAAAACTGAATAAATGGTTAAATGTAAATAAAGATGTCAAAGTTGTTGGAGTCTATGGTTTTTGTGATGAAGAAGGATCTGTTGGCTATAATGATACTTTAGCAAAAAAAAGAATCGATTACGTGTTCAATACCATAAAGAATAAAGTAAAGATCAGAGAGGATTTCAAAACAAGAAATTTTGGAGAACTACACACTTCTTCTCCGATAAAAGCTGAAAACAGGAAAGTAACTTTGTATTATATTTTGCCAAAAGATTTTCCAAATGAAGAAAAAATAATAGCCAAAAAGCAAGAAGTTGTATTAGAAAAGAAAAAACCAAAAATTAAATTTCCTGATGTTTATGTTTATGAAAATCCAGATGGTTCTACAGTTAATATCAAAATTGATACCGTCTTTATGAAAAAAGTTAGTCTTGCCAATGTTGGTGAAAAGCTAAAATTGGAAAGCATGAATTTTTTTGTTGATACTTTTGCGATAATGCCACAATCCAGATCGGTAATGTTCGAATTACTGACGGTAATGCAAAGCTGTCCCGATTTAAAAATACAAATTCAAGGTCATATTTGTTGTGTCAAAAAAGACATTCGGGATTTAAGTACTCAAAGAGCTAAAGCCATTTGCAAATTTTTGGAATATAATGGTGTTGACAAAAGTAGAATGACCTTTATTGGATTCGGCAGTTCAAAACCATTATATGCTTTACCAGAAAAAACAGAAGCAGAGAGGGAAGCAAATCGTCGAGTAGAAATTGAAATTATTGCCAATTGGAAGGAGATTTAGAGTTTCTATAAATTAGATTTTTTAGAATTTAAAATTGCTATTGTCAACACCTTTGTAGTTGAAATTGCAGTTAATATTGCTATTGAAATTTAATTGTATAATTGTTACATTAAAATTATCTTTGCCCAACATACACACAACTAAAAAATGAGTTCAGATACTTCAAAAAGATATGCGCAACGTGGTGTTTCGGCATCCAAGGAAGATGTGCATAACGCGATTAAAAATATTGACAAAGGTTTATTCCCTCAAGCATTTTGCAAAATTGTTCCTGATTATTTAACGCAGGACGAAGACTATTGCTTAATAATGCATGCAGATGGTGCGGGAACAAAATCCTCATTAGCCTATATGTATTGGAAAGAAACCGGAGATATTTCGGTTTGGAAAGGAATCGCTCAAGATGCCTTAATCATGAATATTGACGACTTATTGTGTGTAGGTGCCACCGATAATATTCTACTTTCTTCAACCATTGGAAGAAATAAAAATGTAATTCCTGGCGAAGTTTTATCGGCCATTATCAATGGAACTGAAGAATTGATAAAAGAGTTGGATTCTTTTGGAGTTACTATTCACTCAACTGGAGGAGAAACTGCAGATGTTGGTGATTTAGTAAGAACCATCATCGTAGATTCTACTGTAACGGCTAGAATGAAACGCTCGAAAGTAATTGATAATGCAAATATAAAAGCAGGTGACGTTATCGTTGGACTGGCTTCTTTCGGTCAAGCCACTTATGAAAAAGGCTATAACGGAGGAATGGGAAGTAACGGACTAACCTCTGCTCGCCATGATGTTTTTGAAAAATATTTAGCAAACAAATACCCTGAAAGTTTTGATGCCGCAGTTCCAAATGAATTGATTTATTCTGGACAGGTAAAATTGACCGACGCTGTTGAAAATTCTCCAATAGATGCTGGTCAATTGGTGCTTTCTCCAACTAGAACTTATGCTCCAATCATCAAGAAAATTTTAGACAAATATACATCTCAGGATGTACACGGAATGGTACATTGCAGTGGCGGAGCACAAACAAAAATTTTGCATTTTGTACAAAATCTGCATATTATAAAAGATAATTTATTCCCAGTTCCACCTTTATTTCAATTGATACAAGAGCAATCCAAAACCGATTGGAAAGAAATGTATCAAGTTTTCAATTGTGGACATCGCATGGAAATTTATGTGCCGGAAGCTATCGCAGAGGATATTATCGCCATCTCAAAATCGTTCAATGTTGATGCCCAAATCGTGGGTAGAGTTGAATCTTCAGAATCCAAAAAACTAACAATTATCAGTGAATACGGTACTTTTGAGTATTAGAAATCGTTAAATCGTTTAGTTGTTGAGTCGTTTAAATATTCAATCTTTTAATTTTTTTAAAATGTACGAATTAATATTCTGGAAATACTTGGAAGGCGTTTATTTAAATCATCACGAAGTGTATGAGGCAATAGATGAACAGCTATTTGTGGAAGGTCTAGAAACACTTCCGGTTGACGTAATCCTAAATAGATTTCACACTGTTTTTTCAAAATGGGAAAAAGTTGATGAAGACAGCTGGAAAAACCCAAGTGGTAAAGGCGCTTTTCAAATAAAAACAACTTCACAAAGCATAAAAATAGATTGTTACGGCACCGAAGGCAAAATCATGAATTTACTTGTAGATACTATGGCTGAATTCAAGTGTCCGCTTTATGACCCCCAAGTACCAGAGCGTTATGACGAAATGAGTGAATAGTATTTTAGAAGCTATTTTTTGTTTTATTTCGTGTTAGCAATTGAAAATTGACGAAGCAATCTGCAAATATTAGAGTAGCGCCGTGATTTGTCTTTTTTTATAAATTAGAAAAAATAAATGATTACATCTCAATTCACTCAAGATATAATACTCGAAGATGAAATGGTTTTGCTTCGCCCATTGCAAGCTACCGATGTCGAGAACTTATTAGACATTTCAATCAATGAACCGGAAACTTGGGAGTATTCACTAGTTCGTGCCAACGGAAAAGAAAACCTAGAAAATTATATTCAATTAGCCCTTAAAGCTAAAGAGAGCAAAACGGAGTTTCCTTTTATTATTCTGGATAAAAATACTGGAAAATATGCGGGGAGTACGCGTTTTTATGACATCAATATTGGATTCAAAACCTTACAATTGGGTTACACTTGGTATGGAAAAGATTTTAGGGGAACCGGACTCAATAAACACTGCAAGTATCTTCTACTTCAATATGCATTCGAAACATTAGGAATGGAACGCGTTGAACTCAGAGCGGACAATAATAATCAACGAAGCATAGCTGCCATGAAAAGTATTGGGTGCAAAGTTGAAGGGGTTTTGCGAAGCCATATGCCAACAGCAAATAGCGAAGTCCGCAGAGATAGTATTGTGCTAAGTATCCTTAAAAACGAATGGTTTGATGCAGTCAAAGAAAACTTGAAATCAAAATTGTAATCGTTTTATTTGAATAAAAATATCTGATACTCTTTGTTTATTTTAATTTTGCGAAGACAATTGGTCCTTTATTTCCTTGCTCATCTTCATAGAATCCTCTTAAAGTATCTCTTTGTTTGTTTAGTGTAAGATGATGTTTTCCTTTGGTTGCCCAACCTGGGATGGCTTTTGTGACAACAGCATCATAAGAAACGGTATTATCTTTTATTTCTCCAATACCGTATTCAACCATTTTTGAACCTTTAAATTCGAGATAATGACTCATAACAATTTTATTTCCGTCTTGTGCAATTATAACATAGCAATTCTTAAAATCGCTCGTATTTACATCTGTCCATAAACCATTGACATTAGCAGGTGTGGTATCTTTATTTGAAGTACATGATGATAGGGCTGTAAAAAGTATCAGGAATACAATTGTTTTTTTGAACATGGTTTTCAGAGCTTTATATTTGTTATATGCTTAATTTGAAATAATACAAATTAAATAAATTTGGAATTTTTGTTGGGGAATTTAATGTAAAATAGGCTTCCTTTGCCTTCTTCACTTTCAACCCATATTCTGCCTTTGTGCTTTTCAATAAATTCTTTACATAAAATTAATCCCAACCCTGTACTAGGCTCGTCCTCAGTTCCTGCTCGGTTGTTATTCGCATCCAATTTGAATAAGTCTTCAATCATTTTTGGATTCATTCCTATTCCTGTGTCTCTAACAGTAATGATAATATTATCAACATCTTCAATCTCTTGAATGTAAATTGATCCTTTTTTTGGGGTAAATTTAATAGCATTCATTACAATATTACGAATAATCGCTTGAAACATATTTTTATCTACAAAAATAGTTTTTGAATATGAAATTGCAGTAGTGATACTTATACCTTTCTTGTCTGCAATATCTTGTAATGTGATAATACTATCTAACAGAATTGATTTTAAAGCATATTCTTTTGGAACAAATGGAATTAAATCTTGTTCCATACGCGACCACTCTAATAAATTTTCCAAAAGGGTAAAAAGGTTTTTGGCGGAACTTCTCATGTTAACCGCAGCAAATTTTATTTCCTCATTAGACATTGTATCGATATCCTCAGCCATTAACTCTGTTAAGCCCAAAAATCCATTGAATGGCCCCCTTAAATCGTGAGCTATTATGGAATAAAACTTATCTTTTTGAGAGTTTATATTCGAAATTAATATGTTCTTTTCTTTGAGCAAGAGATTATTTTTTCTTTTAGAATTATAAAGAAACAAGAATAAGCACAATAAAGCAGCAACAGCTGCGACTATTGTAATTAGAAAATATACTTTTCGTGAATCGGTATTTATTCTAAGTGTTTGAATTTCGATTTGTTTATCTCTTAAATCTATTTCTCTTTGAAATTCGAGATTAGATAATTTTTTCTCACTTTCTTTCGAAAATATAGAGTCTTTAATTCTGGAATATTTTTCAAAGGAATATAATGCTAACTCATAATTATCATTTAGTTTATATGCTTTTGAAAGATAGAAATAAGTTTCTTGGATGTCTTTTAAAGATTTGTATCTCTCAAAAATTTGCAAAGTTTTTTTTAGTAATGAAATAGACTTATCGATAAGTATTTTTTGGTCTTTTTTATATCGATCATCCAAAGACATTAAGTAATAGGCTCTCCCAAGATCAAGAGTATTGTAATTATTATAAAAGTTTGTATCATCATTATAAGTTGCTATAGACTTTTTTAGAATTTCAATCCCTTTTTCATAATTCTTCAAGTTGATGTAACAAATGCCAATATTCGAAAGATTTAAACCAATTCCTTCCGTGTCGTCCAGTTTTTTGTTTATTATTAATGCTTTATAAAAGTTGTTTAATGCTTTAGAATATTCTTTTTGTTGCAAATAGACATCACCAATGTTATTCAAAAGCAACGAAATGTTTCTTTCTTTTTTGAATTTATAGCTTAAATCTAGTGCTTTATTATAAAAAACAAGTCCTTGCTTATAATTTTTGAGGTCAATATAAATCAATCCAATGTTATTGTAAACAGTAGTCAAACTTTTGATATCATTCAAACTTTCATAGATTGCTAGTGCTTTATAAAGGTTTTTCAAAGAATGTGCATAGTCTGATTTTATTTCATAAGCAGTTCCTAAATTTCCATAGGTATCACCAATTTGCTTTTCATTATTTGTTTTTTGGGCATAATAGAGTGCCTTTTTCGCATAATTTATTGCTTCATCCGGTCCGATATATTCCGAATAAGAGGAAAGTTTTGTTAGTAAAACTGCTTTTTCTGAGTCGACTTTTGTTTGTTTTAATGCTGTTTTTAATGAGTCAATAGTCTTGTAAATAGGATTTTGAGCTTGTACTTGAACTATCGAAAAGATAAAAAAAAGTAATAAAAGAGTAATTTTTCGAATCATTAAGCGGGTATTTTTTTTCAAAAATACACTAATTTATGAAATGGCATTAGGAAAACTAAAATAAAAAGTAGTGCCAATATTTACTTCACTTTCTACCCAAATTTTTCCATTGTGTTTCTCCACAAATTCCTTGCACAATATTAATCCAAGTCCTGTGCTTGGTTCATTTTCAGTCCCATTTCTGTTGGTTTTGACATCAAGTTTGAATAAGTTATTTAACATTTTCTCATCCATACCTATTCCAGTATCTGTGATAGAAACGGTTGTGCTTTTCGAATCTTCACTTGCTTTAATTTCGATGCTTCCGTCTCTTGGCGTGAACTTCAGTGCATTGGACAATATGTTTCGAGTAATAGATTGCAGAATATTATAATCAGCATAAATGGTTAATTCTTCGGGTATTGTGGTTTTAATTTTGATTCTTTTTTTATTAGCTTCTTCCTGTAGTGTACCTATGCTTTCGTTTGCCATAGGAAGAAATTTGTTTTCTTGTGGCGAAAAAGGAATTAAGCCTTGTTCCATTCGCGACCATTCCAGTAAGTTCTCCAATAATCGATTTAAATTGACAGCTGAGCTTCTCATATTTGTTGCGGCAAACTGGATTTCTTCTTTATCCATATTGTCAATATCTTGTGCTAACAATTCTGTTAACCCTAGAAAACCATTGAATGGACCTCTAAGGTCATGCGCAATTATTGAGAAGAATTTATCCTTTTGTTTGTTAATATTGGATATTACTTTGTTTTTCTCTTCTAATTGTAAGTTGGTTTTTCTTTTTGATAAGTATAACCAAAAAAACAACGCTGAAAGAATTACTACTGCAATGGTTATGGTATACAATAAGTATACCTTCCTGGCTTCATTCTTGATTTTAAGGTTTTGAATTTCTATTTTTTTATCTCTCAGTTCAATTTCTCTTTGCGATTTTAAAAATTCTATTTGCATTTTGTTTTCACTTGAAAAAATAGAATCGTTAAGATTTGAACTTCTTTCAAAATAAGAAAGAGCTAACTCTGGTTTTTCTTGCGCTTTATAAATTTTAGATAAATAAGAATAGGAATCTCTGATGTCGATTAATGAACCCGCGCTATTGAAGGTCTTTAAAGATTTATTGATGTAATCCAAAGACTTTTGCAAAAGTTGTTCGCGTTTAGTTTTGCTTTTTTCAATTAGAGCAAGATAATAATAGGATTTTCCTAACTCTATTTTATTGTAAGCATTGAGCAAACTGGAATCATTTTTATAAATGGCAATAGATTTATTACTGGCTTCTATTGATTTTTCATGTTGCTTGAGAAAATTTAATGTAATTGCAATATTCGTATAATTTAGCCCAGATTCATAACTGCCCTTTTCATAAGCATTCATTTTTATAGCTTTGTCAAAATAGACTAGTGCTTTTTGATACTCTTTCATTCTCAAATAGACATCTCCTATATTATTTTGATATGTAGCAATTGATTTTCTGTCATTTGTTATCTGGCTTTCTTCTAACGCTTTTTGATAACAAGATAGTGCTTGTTTATAATTTTTAAATTCCACATAAATTGTACCAAGCCCATTATTTGCTTTGGCAATCCCCTTTTTGTCATTTAGGTCTTCAAATAAATGAAGCGCTTTATAATTGTACTCTAATGCTTTTGGAAAATCGGCTTTTAACCAATAATAAATGCTAAAGCTATTGTATGACAAAGCGAGTCCTTTTTTGTATCCAACTCTTTTTGAAAGTGCAAATGCTGATTTGGTGTAATCCAAACTTTTTTCGGGGGCACTATAATAGAACAAACCAGCTAAATCATTAAGCGCTTTAACCTTAATAGTATCTACTGTTGTTTGATTTATTACTTTTTTTAAAGAATCAATTTTATGCTCTTGGTTTATCTGAGAATAAGAATTAATGCTAAAAAAAAGCAAACAAATTAAAATGATTATTTTTCTCATTATATTTTTATATCGTTTTAAATGGTCATAATCGTATTGAATTTTGGAAAGCTAAAATGAAAAGTAGAACCTTTTCCCTCTTCGCTTTCTATCCAAATTTTTCCTTTGTGTTTTTCCACAAACTCTTTGCAAAGAATTAATCCCAATCCTGTACTTGGCTCATCATCTGTTCCTTTTCTATTGATTTTGACATCGAGTTTGAATATGTTTTCAATCATTTTGGAATTCATTCCAATTCCGGAATCTTTTATGGAGATTGTCGTGTTTTTGTCGTCTTCTTTTGCCTTTATTTCAATTATTCCTCTTCTTGGAGTGAATTTTACGGCATTGGACAAAACATTTCGAATGACTGATTGCAAAATGTGATGGTCTGCAAAAATCTTGAGCGTTTGGTCTATAATTGTTTCAATTACGATATCTTTTTTGTCGGCAGCATCTTGTAATGGTTCAACACATTCTCTTACTACTTCATCCAAATTGAATTCCTGTGTAGAAAACGGAATCAATCCCTGTTCCATTCTGGACCATTCCAGCAAATTCTCCAAAAGACGATTTAAATTGTTCGCAGAACTTCTCATGTTGATAGCAGCAAATTGAATTTCTTCTTTATCCATATCATCAATTTCTTCCGCCAATAGTTCTGTAAGTCCTAAGAACCCATTGAAAGGCCCCCTCAAATCATGTGCAATGATGGAAAAAAATTTGTCCTTTTGTTTATTGATGTTTGATATTTCTTCGTTTTTGTTTACAAGCAATTCATTTGTGGCTCTTTTTGATATATACAGCCAAAAAAATAAAATAAAAAGTATAGCAATTGAGATTGTAATAGTTACTAATAAATATACTTTTCTGGAATTACTGTTTATTTTAAGATTTTGGATCTCAATCTGTTTGTCTCTTAAATCAATTTCCCGTTCGGACTGAAGGTTGGCTAATTTATTTTGGCTTTCGTTTGAAAACAGCGAATCTTTTATAGAGTTGTGTTTTTCATAAAAATATAAGGCTTCATTAAAATGACCTTGCTCTTTCTTCACTTTATAAAGTTCAAAATTGCATATACTTAATCGATCTAATACATCAGTTTTTGAAAATAAATCGACTGCTTCACTAAGATATCGAACGGATTGTTCCAATAATTGCTTTTTGTTTTTTGGATTATCCAAAGCCATTTTATAATAGGCATTCCCCATTTCTAAACAGTTATCACCGATGTTATAAGTTTGGTCTTTATCATAACTATTTAACGCTTTGTGAAAATATTCCAGACTCTTAGTATACTCTTTTTTGGCAGAATATATTTTTCCAATTTTGGAATAACAATATCCAAGACCATTTAAATCAAACATAGAAAGATTCAGTTCTTTCGAATTCGTGTAATATTCCAGCGCTTTGTCATAGTTTTTTAGGTCAAAATGAGCTGTGGCAATATTATTCAGGTTGTATACCATAGATATTATATTGCCTGTTTTTTTATTTATTTCAAATGCCAGATGAAAATATTTAAATCCTTGATTGTGTTTTTTTATTTCAACATATACCAATCCTAAATTGTTATACGCTTCTGAAATACCATTTTGATCATTTATTTCTTTATATACCGACAAAGACTTGTAAAAATAATTGATAGCCTTATTGTAGTCTGTCAATACCCACTGGCAAACTCCAAGTCTATTGTATGCAAAAGCCATTCCTTTTTTCCAGTGTATTTTTGTCGCTAGTTTAAGAGCTTTTTCACCATAAGGAATTCCCTCTTTTGGATTTGTATAAGAATAACTGCTGGCCAATCTATTTAGAATATTGATTCTTGTAGTGTCTGCAGTGGCTTTTTCGAGTGATTCTTTCAAAGAATCAATGGATTGTGAATATTGTTGCTGTTTTGATGATATATGTTTTAAAGCTTTTTTAGAAAGTGCAACATATCTGTTTTTATTTTTTGTATCCGATGCAGACATCAAAAGATAGGTTTCACTCAGTTGCTTAAGCGCATTGTCTATGTTCTCTGTTTGATTTTTATCATATTTCTCTAAGGCTTTTGATAAATAATCTACAGCTTTTGGATATTCTTTTTTATTTGAATAAATACCACCAATCCGGGTGTAGCAATAGGCTAAACCGTTATTATCTTTTATCTCTTCATTTATTTTAATGGATTGATTGTAATATTCCAGCGCTTTTGAATGTTCGTTTTGTTTGAAATAAATATCGGCAATATCATTTAAACAATAGACTGTCAACACCTTGTCATTTCTGAGTTCATTGATTTTTAATGTTTTTTCAAAATAGGAAAGCGCTTCAGGATATTTTTTTTGCGCCAAATACACAAGGGCAATATTCTTGAGTGTTCTAGAAACAGCCGATTGCTTCGGCACTTGTTTGTAAAATTCTAGTGCTTTCTGCAAATGATTTATTGCTTCGGAAAAATTCGATGCTGTTTGGTTACAAATTCCCAAGTTTTCGTTGGCCTCAGCTATTCCTTTTTTCCAACGTACATTCTCTGCCAATGCCAATGCTTTGTTTCCATACTTTAGTCCTTCCGGCGCATTGGAATATCGGTAAGTATTGGCAATTTCATTCAAGATGTTGATTTTAACGGTATCAACGGTTGTTTTATTAAGTTTTATTTTTAATGTAGTTACCAATTCTGAATTTCGATCTTGACTATAAGCAAAGTTGCCTATTATGATTAGGCATATTATCCATTTATTTATAGTATGGAGGATATTCATTTATAGTCTTTTTATAAAAATTGGCAATGATGAATAGTTATTACCCAACAATCGTACCAAATTTATTAAAACACAGACAAAAACAACTGTTTTGACGACGTAATACATATTTTTCTACTCTTTTGTAATGCAAATATTATTTTTTAATATCTATTTTTGCAATTTATTGCTGTATTAAATTAAAAAAAGAATATTATTTTAGATTGGAAAAAGATTGTTTTTTTTATGATTCATTTTAAACCTAAATTCTTGTTTGTAAATTATTTGTCGTAAAGCTACAAATTTGTATGATACATAATTGTCATTTTTTTTGGAGCCTAAATTTTTTGTTTATGGATTCCAAAAATGAAATTCTCTAAAAAAGGGATACCTTTGTGAGCTATAAGAAATAAAAAAATGAACATATGAAAATAAACCCAAAAAACGGAATTGATAAACTCATTTTTGGAATGAAACAAAATGATGTTATTGCTATTTACGGTAAACCTGATAGAAATTACAAAGACGAAGATGACAATGTGATTTTTGCCTATAATGCACTTAAAATAAGATTGACGTTTTATCAGGAAGAAGATTTAAAACTAGGTTATTTAGTAGCTTCAAGCCCCGTTTTGGAGTTGTTTGGCAATAAAATAATCAACAGAAAAATAGCGGAAGTCAAAAAGGAATTGGCTGAAAAAGGAATAACCAAATTTACCCAAGAAGAATTTGATACATTTGAAAACTACTTTAATGAAGAAAACTGGGTGATACTTCAAACTGAATTTGATGAAGTCGTAAAATTCGAAATTGGCGCAATAATCAATGATAAAGACGAATTTGACTGGAAGTTTAAAAAGTAATGCACTATTACTTTTTATAAAAATATGTAGTGATAATTAAAATAAAAAAAATGAGGCTGTCCAAAAATTACTTGTCGGACAGCCTTACTTTGTTTTAAGAATAGTATAATTTCAATTTATTTCCAATTAAAAGTAATTCGTTTCTCAATATCAGTGTTCAAACTCAAGAAAACTGGACAAGTCATTGCAGCTCTTTCTAAAATCGTTTTATCTTTTTGTTCCAAAACACCAACCATTTCAAAAACAATTTCGATTGCTCCGATTCGTCTTGGTTCGGCATTCATGATTTTAGTAACTGCTGCGGTTGAACCTCGAAAATCAACATTCAAATCCCTAGCTTTAATCCCCATAATTGTCATCATACAGGTCGCCAAAGCATTGGCAACAGAATCGGTTGGAGAGAAAGCCTCACCTTTTCCGTTATTATCTAACGGAGCGTCTGAAAGGATTTCAGTGCCTGATTGTATGTGTATCGATGAAGTTCTTAAATCTCCTAAATAAGTTACTTTTGAAGTCATTTTCTTTGTTGATGGTTGATGGTTTATAGTTGTCAGTTTACAGAACGCTGAAAACTGATTTTTGGAATCTGAATACTGCCAACTTTTTTTACTTCGCTTCTTTAACGGTCAAATCAGTATCATAATATAGGATATAAACTCCTTTATTAACATATCCGCCTTCTTCCTTTTTGTGATATTCAAACTTGCTTTCTACTTGTTCGGTTATCATCGTTTCGGCAGTTTCCTGATAGGTTTTATCTTGTGACAAACGCATCATGGTGTCAAACGTGATATCAAAACCACGAATAGCATACGTACTCGGATTAACTTTATTCTTTTTTCTGTAATTCTGTATAAATACTTGAGCTTCTGGAGAATTATTCTCACGAGTCGCAGAAGGGTACATCAAATGTAATTTAGTCAAATTCTCAAAACTAATTTCATCTGTATCTAAAGTTTCATTCGGTTCCAAAATAACCAATTGCACTTGATAATTAGCCATTACACCAAGCATAGCATTCATTGTATATTTGATCATTCCAGTATTTGAGGTTTCCAAAACAACATAATTCATTCTATCTTTTACCAACTGGCTTTTGAAACCTTCAACATTTAAACCTCCACTAACTGTTAATGGCGCAATTTTAACCTCTTTTTGATTTTCTAAAATATACTTCCTGATCGTTTCCTTTTTTTTATCAATCACCGCAATTATATTTCCTTGCTTTGCATTCATGAAATCAAACATAACAGATTTCAAATCAGCAACAGGAACAATTGACTGATATAAATTTGGAGCTGGATTGCCCTCATCTTTTGACAGTGGAGAAATAACCGGCACATTGCTCTGCTCAAGCATATTGGACGTTTTTTCTACATTGCTCTGATAAAACGGTCCAACAACAGCATCGGCATTTGCAAGATCGTTATTAGAAAAAATAGTTGCTACATTTGAAGTAGTTTTTGTTTCATTCGAATCAAAAATCTTAACATCCATAGAAACACCAACTTGTTTAGCAGAATCTATTGCCATCAAAGCACCCGAATAAAAATCCAAAGTCATATTCAGGAATTTATCATTGTTCAATCGATTAACGTTAGAACTGATGGTATCTCCACCGTTTTTGGCGATATTGAAAGGCAATAACAATACTAAAGTCTTTTTGTCCTGGCTGCTTTTTGTAGTCAAAACAACTTTCTGTTTAGCTGAATTTACCGCAATTTGATTAGATTTTGAAGGCACTTTCAAAACCATTCCTTCTTGAACTCCAGCTGACAAAATTGGATTTAATTCGATTAATTGCTGTTGAGTCAATCCAAACATTTTAGACAAACTATAAAATGTTTCTTTTGGTTTTACCGAATAATCAATATAGTTTATTGGTTCAGGAACACTTTTTTCAAGAGGCTTAACACTCGTCACTTTTGTTTCTGCTGGAACAACTTTAACCGCTGGTTTAGGTCCATTTCCTTTTATCAATAATTCATATCCAACTGTCAAATTGGCTACAATCTCAGGATTCTTTCGTTCCAGTTCTTCAATAGTGATGTCATACTTCTTTGCTATCGAATACTTAGTTTCTTTTGCCTGTACCGTATGATAAATCGCTACATTCTTGGCTACCACGGTAGTTTTTGAACTATTTTTAGAAGGAATATTCAAAACTTGACCTACCTGCAAACCATATTTTTCAAGATCTGGATTAGCTTTTTTCAAAGCTTCATCAGTTACACCATATTTATTTTCGATTCCAAATAAAGTTTCTTTGGCAAGCACAACATGTGTTTTTGGCTGTTGTTTTGCTATTTTTGGCGAAGTCACGCTTTTCACACCACTTTTAGGAATCAGCAATATACTATTGGGTTTCAATCCATTCTGTGCATCTGGATTAAGTTTATAAATTTCGTAGGGAGTTGTTTTAAACTTTTGGGCTATTTGGGCAATCGTTTCTCCTTTGCCAACAACATATTTCTCTATTTTTTCTTGCGAAAAAATGGTGGTCACAGAAAATAAAACAGTACAAATTATTACTGAAAAACAGTTCATATTAATGGGCTTCATGTGCATTTTTAATTTCAGTAAAATTACTGTGTTTATGGTAAACATTTCTTTTAGGCTTGTTAATTTATTCCTTAATCGAATAATCGGAAATTACATTTGCAATAAACACTTTTTCAAAAAGTGACTTCCCCTGTTTTTGGATACATTCATACTGGGCTACCTCTTTGGTATCAACCATTTTTGAGTAAACATAATACGAAAGTATATTGATATTATAGAAAAAGTTTGCGTCCAAAGAACCTGAATCGGTCAATTTCCTAATAAAAACATCTCTTTCTCCTGCATCTTGAAAATTACCAACCACAACATAATATCCTGGTTTTAAATCTTTTATACCCTCAACATTCTCAACTTTAATTGCTTTGACTTTAGCAGGTTGCTTAGCCAGTTCTTTTTTAATTTGATCCAAAGTAAGAGATTTAGACACTACTCCTGTTTTTGCTTTTGTTTGAGATTCGTGTGCTTTATTCTGGTAGCTCTTATTTTTTAATTTAGCCAAATTATCATCAAACAATCGAGCTTGCTTACTGTAAAAAGTTGCCTTACTGATGTGCAATTTCAATTCTGATTTACTTGCATTATTCAAGGAATCCAGTTTTGTTATCAACTTCAAGTTGTTCAAGTCTCTGGAGCGTTGTTCCATTTCCATGTTTTTCAAATCTACTGGAGTCAATTTCACAGTCTTCTCACCAACTTTCGCTTTACTGTTTTCCCTGATGCTTTTTTTGTATTCTTGATTTTCTTCTACAACAATTCGCTCTGCTTTGTCCATCAAACCAGAATACACTTTTCTGTTTTCCGCCAATTGCTTTTTAAGCTGTTGTGACAATTCATTCGTTTTTTGAATATTTTCATTGGAATTTTTTTGCAAACGGATAGATTCGTCAAGATCGACCAATTCCGTTTTTTTCAAATCGTTCAAATCTTTACTCATCGTATTCACCAGTGAATCCAATTTAACCAAGAGAATTTCCTGAATATTTTTATTAGCTTCCAAAACCAATTTAAGCTTTTCGGCCGAACCTTCTGTGGTGTTTTCAATCTCTTTTAGATTTACCAAAAGACCATTCACATTAATTACTTTTTGATTGATTTCTTCCTGCAAAACTAACTTTTGCTTTAGGCTATTGATTTCTTTGGTATTCGCTTTGGATTTTTCAACCACCACTTGTTTTTCTGCCAAAGCAAGCATCAACTCCTCATTTTCGTTGGTTGGCTTCACTTCTTTTACATTGATCGCCAATTTATTCCCTTCAGTCAATCCGTTTACAATTTCTGGATTTTGAGATTCCAATTGTTCTACTGTAATTCCAAATTGTTTGGCTATAGAATACTTAGTTTCTTTGGCTTTTACTACATAAAAAACAGTTTCGGCATTGATAACCCTAACCCTACCGTCAAGCGTTTTCTTTTTGTTTGGAATTTTAATCTCTTGACCCACCTGCAATCCGTCTTTTAAAATAGCAGAATTGGCTTTATCTAAATCTTCAACAGATACATTATAAAGTCTGGCAATACTAAATAATGATTCTTTAGGTTGAACTAAATGAGTATTTTTTGCTACACCAGTTTCTGTTTTCTGAATATTATCCTGTGGAATAACTAATTGCTGTCCTACTTGTAATCCATTAGCCAAAGCAACAGCATTTGCACTTTGAATAGCTTCAACTTTGACATTATATTTAGTCGCTAGCCCAAACAATGTTTCTTTTGGGACAACAGTATGAGTAATTGTATTTTTGGATAGAGGAAGTAATTCAGGAACATTCAGGATTTGATTTTCTGTGATTCCGTTTTGAGCTTCTGGATTTAATCTGTAAATTTCAGAAGGAGTAGTTTTGTAATTTTGAGCGATTTGGGAAATCGTTTCGCCTTTTAAAACTGCATGCTTAGTTGTTGATTGCTGTCCAAAAGAGACATTTGATACAAAAGCAACAAACAATAAAAATTTTGAAAATTCTTTCATAAATAAGTAGGTTTAAACAATTAAGTCGTTACAAATGTAACGACTTAATGTTAAAAAAATTACTATTCCCACTCAATTGTTGCAGGCGGTTTTGAACTAATATCGTAAACAACACGATTCACACCTTTAACTTTATTGATAATATCATTAGAAACTTTCATTAAGAATTCATACGGCAAATGTACCCAGTCTGCAGTCATTCCGTCAGTGGATTCAACTGCGCGAAGTGCTACCACTTTTTCGTAAGTACGCTCATCGCCCATTACTCCAACACTGTTCACAGGAAGTAAAATTGCTCCAGCCTGCCAAACTTTATCATACAATCCCCAAGATTTTAATCCGTCGATAAAAACTTTATCTACATCTTGTAAAATTTGAACTTTCTCCAAAGTAATGTCTCCCAAAATACGGATAGACAATCCAGGACCAGGAAAAGGATGTCTCCCTAATAATTCTGGATCAATTCCTAAAGTTGCTCCTACTCTACGTACTTCGTCTTTGAAAAGCATACGCAAAGGTTCAACAATCTTCAATTTCATATAATCTGGCAAACCGCCTACATTATGGTGTGATTTGATAGTTGCCGATGGCCCTTTTACAGAAACCGATTCGATTACATCAGGATATATAGTTCCTTGAGCTAACCAGGTAACATCTTCAATTTTATGTGACTCATCATCGAAAACTTCGATAAAGGCATTTCCGATTGCTTTTCTTTTTAATTCTGGATCAGTAACTCCTGCCAAAGCATCATAGAAACGTTGTGAAGCATCTACTCCTTTTACGTTCAATCCCATTCCTTCGTATTGATCTAAAACGCTTTGAAATTCATTTTTGCGAAGCAATCCGTTATTTACAAAAATACAATACAGGTTTTTACCAATCGCTTTATGCAATAAAACCGCAGCTACTGTTGAATCCACACCTCCTGAAAGACCTAAAACAACTTTGTCGTTTCCGATTTTCTCTTTCATTTCAGCTACGATTTCTTCAACGAAAGCGCCTGGTGTGAAATTCTGTGGTACATGAGCTATTTTTACAAGGAAATTTTCCAACATTTGTTTTCCATCCGTAGAGTGAAAAACTTCAGGATGATATTGAATAGCATAAGTGGTTTCTCCTTCAATTTTGTAAGCTGCATATTCTACATCGTGAGTGCTTGCTAATTTCACCCCATTAGTTGGCAAAGCTTTGATACTGTCACTGTGGCTCATCCAAACTTGGCTGTTTTCAGATACACCGTCGAAGAAAGTTTCACCGTCTTTGATATAAGATAAATTGGCTCTTCCGTATTCCCTTGTATTAGAAGCCGCTACTTCACCACCGCTAAAATGGGCTAGATATTGCGCTCCGTAACAAACGGCAAGCATTGGTAGTTTACCTCTAATTTGTGATAAATCTGGATGTGGTGCATCTTCTCCTCTAACAGAAAAAGGGCTTCCTCCAAGAATTACGGCTTTATAACTTGATAAATCACTCGGAAAATGATTGTAAGGAAAAATTTCGCAGAATATATTTAATTCGCGAACTCTACGCGCAATAAGCTGTGTATATTGCGATCCGAAATCTAAAATAAGTACGTTGTGTTGCATGCGCAAAAATACTTTATATATTCGGAATTGAAAAATGGTATTTTGAAAAATTTTTAATTTATTTTTATCGAATAACTTTTCTTTATTTTAGACAAAAGGGCTAAATAAACTCAATAAAAATCAACAAAAAACTAAGATTATCCAATTTATAACTATTTGTAAAAAACTAAAACCTCCTATTAATTAAAACCAAGTTTACAAGTTATGGCAAAAAAAATCTATTATTTCGGCATACTCGGGTTATTATTATTTGAAATTGCAAATATTTATTTTATTATGCCAATGCCTGGAAGTCAAGAAATAAACAGTATAGATTTGGCCTATTTTTTATATTCTTGGAGATGGATTTTTAGAATAGTTTTTATTCTGATGTTACTTTATGGCTTCAAAGCTGCTTTTCAAAAATCAAAAATTTTCTCCATTATATTTTTAGTTATCGCTATTGGAATAGCATATGTCACAAATTATGTCATGGCCGCAGACTCCATGTTCCACCAAACCAATAATCTAAAAATGAGCGATGCTTCAAAAAATAAAGTTGACACAAGCCGAATCATAATTGGTATATCATATAAAGGAGAATCCAGAGCATATCCGATACAGTTTTTAGGATACCATCATCAAATATCCGACACCATTGCTCAACATCCCATACTCGTAACGTATTGTACTGTCTGCAGGTCTGGGCGTGTTTTTGAACCAATAGTAAATGGACAAAAAGAGACTTTCAGACTCGTTGGAATGGATCATTTTAACGCTATGTTTGAAGACAAAACAACCAAAAGTTGGTGGAGACAAGCCACAGGAGAAGCCATTGCCGGAACATTAAAAGGGCAATCTTTACCCGAATTACAAAGCAGCCAAATGTCATTAAAAAAATGGATTGCCTTAAACCCAAAAAGTTTAATCCTGCAGGCTGATAAAAATTTTAAAACCGAATATGATAGCTTGAGTAATTATGAGTCTGGAAGAAGAAAAGGAAATCTAACCCGAAGAGACACTCTTTCATGGAAAGATAAATCATGGATCGTTGGGATCACCGTTGGCAATCAAAGTAAAGCTTATGATTGGAATGATTTTGTCAAGAAAAGAATAATTTATGATGTAATCAACAACAAACCTATTGTATTAGTTTTAGCCAATGAAAAAAAGAGTTTTATAGCATTAGAAAGAAATAATAAAGAACAAAAATTCACTCTTGAAGGAAATCAATTAAATGATGGACAAAACAGTTATACATTTCTTGGAAAATCGGCAAACCCTTTAATTAATGAACTTAAATCCATAAAAGCGTATCAAGAATACTGGCATAGCTGGAGAACTTTTCATCCATTGACACTGAAATAACATTTACACATAATGCCGTTCCTATAATAATTCAATGGCAAAACCGTTAAATGATGAGATTGCATATCTAGTTAGATTACATTTGCAAAAACTCCAAATCATAAATTTGCCTCAAAAAAAAATGAAAACAAAAAAAATTACAATTCTAGTTATTTTAGCCTTAATTATAGTTTCATGCAGTGAAGTTGATAAATTATTGACATTCAATATTTCCAATCAAACTACATTTACAGTGAATAGTGGATTGCCTTTTAACTCGCCTTTTGAAGCGGCTACGCCAGATGTTACTACCAATTCTACCTCAGAATTTAAGAACAACAACACAAATGTGGATTTAGTCAAAGATGTAAAACTGGAAGAATTAAAATTGACTATTACAAGTCCTGCCGATAAAACATTTAGCTTTCTAAAATCAGTTCATATGTACATTTCTACAAATGCCAATGACGAAATAGAATTGGCTTTTCAGGATAATATCAACTCAACAGCAAATACGCTCAATCTAACGTGCACTTCACAAAAACTAGACAAATACATTAAGGCTTCAAGTTACAAAATACGAACATCCGTAACTACAAAAGAAACCTTGACACAAGAGACAACTATAAAAGCAGATATGAAATTTAAAGTTACTGCAGATCCTTTCTAATCTTTTCTCTAAAAAAGTTTCAGGCTACTCTTTGACAATAATAATTGTCGCTTTAAAACCTGTTCCAAGATTCCATTCACTAGCCGAAACTAGATTTTTTTTATCATCATAAACTCTGAATTCGGCTGTGTTGGGACCAGAATCCCCTTGATTTAACGCTTCAAAATCTATTTTATTGAATCCTTTTTGCAAAGCAATTTCAAAACCTTTAAAATTGCTATCCAAATAGACCTGAGTTTGAATAATCTCTCCGTTCAAATACACCCTGATTAAATCACCATCTACATATTGAGCATCCCTATACATCACTTTTGCAGACTCTGAAGTAGTATTATAAGTACCCAAATTCTGATTACGACGGTAAGCAATTCCTTGCTGACGATCTGTCTTTTTATTCAACCTATCCCTTACTTCATCTCCAGGATTAATGAACTCATTCTTTGGAATCATCGAAATCTCACTCTTAACTTTTAATTTATAGTCAGAAACAGGATTAGGCGGCGACTGTACATTTGGGCTTTTATAAATATTGGGAGGAATGATCACAGAAGAGTCTATCGGAGGTGGAGGTGTAGCCTTCTTCTCTTTTGGTTTTATATTCGTGGGCGGAATAGCCTTAAACTTTGTGCCAGACTCAAATTGAGCATACGTACAAGTTGTAAAACCTATCAGAAAAACAAACAAACAAAATTGCTTCATAGTATTAAAAAAGTAGGTTTTCTATCTAAAAACATTTTCCCAAAAATAAAAAAACAGCGGTTATAAAATCACAAAACTAACTTAATTTATTTCCCTTTACTTGTTAAGATATTCAAAAAATTTAAAGCAAAATTATCGCTATCCCCAAAAATCGTAAAACATCCTGTCGATTTTGTTATAAAAAACTGAATTACCTATTTAGTAAACAGATAGTACAAAAGTCGCCTTTTATTTAATTCTAATTTTTATAAATTGCGGGATCTAAAAAGCTACAAACTTTACTTGCTTTAACAGCAAATTACAAAACTAAAAAACTAAATAATGAAAAGAGAAAACATTTTAACCGGATCTCCTTGGGAGGACAAAATGGGATATTGTCGCGCTGTTCGCATTGGAAATATTATTGAAGTATCTGGAACTGTTGCAATAGTTGACGGCGAAAAAGTAAAAGCTGATGATGCTTACGCACAAACATTAAATATTCTGGAAAGAGTAGAAAAAGTATTGGAAGACCTTAATGTAGGAATGAAAGACGTGATTCGTACCCGAATTTTCACTACTGATGTTTCTACATTTGAAGCTGTTGCAAAAGCACATGCAACTTTTTTCAAAGACATAAAACCTACTACCGGTTTTTATGGTATCAACCAATTGGTCGCTCCAGAATACTTGGTCGAAATCGAATTTACAGCAATTGCATCATAATATTTCTAGAAATAATTATGAATTGTAATACTTTAGCATAAAATTTATTCCAGAAAAAGTACTACAATCAATGAATTTTGAAAAAATAAAACAAATAATGCTTATCACGATCAAATGGCTTCTCATTTGTTGTTTGATAGGCATTTTTTCTGGATCTGCATCTGCGTTATTTTTAGTTTCATTAGAGTTTGTAACCCAAGTCAGAATTCAAAATACTTGGATTATTTGGCTCTTGCCTTTTGGAGGATTATTTATTGGATATCTTTACTTTATATCAGATTCCAAAATCGCAAAAGGAAATAATCTCCTGTTGGAAGAATACAACAAACCCGAAAAAAAGATTCCTTTCCTGATGGCTCCTTTGGTTCTATTGAGCACATTAATAACACACCTTTTTGGAGGATCGGCAGGCAGAGAAGGAACCGCTGTGCAAATGGGTGGTGCCATTGCCGATGTATGTTCCTCTATTTTTAGACTAAATCATTCGGAAAGAAGAACCTTGATTATTCTGGGAATCAGTGCTGGTTTTGCTTCGGTTTTTGGAACACCGCTTGCAGGAGCATTATTCGCTTTGGAAATTATTTTTTTTAGCAGAATTAATTTTAGAAGTATTGTCCTTTCTTTTTTGGTTGCTTACATTGCTTATTTCACAGTGGAATTCTGGGAAATACAACACACTCATTATAGTATTCCAGAAATTCCAGAAATGAATTTTACTGCATTATTCTGGGTACTTATCGTCAGTATTTTGTCTGGACTGGCAGCCTTGCTTTTTTCCAGAAGTACTCATTTATGGGGAAAATTATTTTCCAAGACCATAAAACATCCACCGCTAAGACCTTTTATTGGCGGAATAATACTAGCCATAACTATTTACTTTATTGGCACCACAAAATACATTGGATTGGGAGTTCCTATGATTGTTGATGCTTTTTCAATTCAGAATGCACCTTATGATTTTCTTTTAAAAATTCTTTTTACAGGTTTTACACTTGGAGCAGGATTTAAAGGAGGCGAAGTGACTCCTCTCTTTTTTGTTGGAGCTACACTGGGAAGTGCCTTATCTGTTGTTGTTCCTTTGCCAATAGCTTTATTGGCCGGAATGGGATTTGTTGCAGTTTTTTCGGGTGCAACCCATACTCCTATTGCTTGTACAGTTATGGGAATGGAACTTTTTGGTATGGAAAGCGGTGTTTACATTGGCATTGCCTGTATTATTGCATATTTTTTTTCAGGCTCTATCGGGATTTACAAATCGCAAATTGTGAAAGGCCCTAAATCCATTTTGTACCAAAGCATTAGAAAAAAAGGATTAAAATACCTGTAGTCCAGATTTCGTTATAATTTCCTAAAAGCTTTTAACTTTTAGTTTAAAAAATGTAATTTCGCAAACTATGAATACACAAGACATACAAGCGATACAGTTGTTATTATCAACTCCCAAAAAAATTGCCATAATTCCACATAGAGGTCCAGACGGAGACGCCATGGGCTCTACATTAGCGTTATATCATTTTTTATTAAAAAACAATCACTATCCGACAGTGATTTCCCCCAATGACTTTCCTGATTTTCTAGCTTGGATGCCAGGCTCTGAAACGGTTAAAATATACGAAAAAGACAAAGAAGGTTGCACCAAAATCCTTGAAGAGTCTGAACTCATTTTTACTTTGGATTTTAATGCACTACATAGAGTGGGCGAAATGGAACAAGTTTTAGAAAAACTTACTGCGCCGTTTATCATGATAGACCATCATCAAAGACCGGATGATTATGCTACTTATACTTATTCGGATGTTGCTTATGGTTCTACTTGCGAAATGATTTATAACTTCATTTCTTTTTTGGATAAAAAACAAGATTTAGATAAAACGATTGCAACCTGTATCTACACTGGAATATTGACAGATTCCGGTTCATTCCGATTTCCAAAAACTACCGGAACAACCCATCGAATTATTGCTGAATTAATCGATCTTGGCGTTGAGAATACTTTGATTCCTACCTTATTATTTGACAATAGTTCTTATAATCGTTTGCAATTACTCGGTAGAGCATTGCAAAACATGAAAGTAATGATGGATCATAAAACATCCTACACTTCATTGACGCAAGAGGAATTAAACAGTTTTGATTATGTAAAAGGCGACACAGAAGGAATTGTTAATTATGGCTTAAGCATAAAAGGAATAGTTTTTACCGCTATTTTTATCGAAAACAAGGAAGAGGGAATCATTAAAATATCTTTCCGTTCACAAGGTAGTTTTGATGTAAATCAATTTGCCAGAGATTATTTTCAAGGCGGAGGACACAGTAATGCTGCTGGAGGAAAATCAGAAGTTTCAATGGAAGAAACACTACACAAATTTGAGAGTTTAGTACAAAATTTAAACATATAATAGCCCATGAACTATTTTAAAATATTATTAACAACTGTTTTTGCCACTTTTTTATTAACGGGTTGCAAACAGCATCAAGAAGCTAGAAAACCAATTTCACAATCTTCTGGAAGCTTCATGAAGCAATCAATAGCTCGAAACAAGAAAATGATTGCTGGCGAAGAAGACCAAATTGAAGCAATAATCAAGAGCGATCCAAGTAAAAAATACATTGCCTCCAAAAAAGGGTATTGGTATTATTATGAAACCAGAAACCTTGCCGACAGTCTTACTCCACAAAAAGGAGATGTTGCTTTTTTTGACTATGAAATACAAGATTTGAAAGGAAACATCATTTATTCCCAAGAAGAATTAGAGCCTCAAATTTATAAAGTGGATAAGCAAGAAATCATGATGGGATTGAGAGACGGAATAAAACTAATGCGTAAAACCGAAAAAGTACACTTCCTTTTCACCTCACACATGGGATATGGATATCATGGAGACAATAATAAAATAGGCACCAACCAGCCATTGTTTTGTACAGTAACACTTCGTAATTTCATGTCAGAAGCAGCATATAACAAACAAGTTCAAGCAGGAACTTCTGTAAAAAACAATACACCTATACAAGCCAAATCAACTATAAAAGACACGTTAACAAATTAAAAAAAAGAAGAATGAAAAAAAATGTTTTATTTATATTACTACTCATTACAACTTTAATTTCCTGTAACAAAGAACATAACAATTTACCTGATGGTTTATATGCTGAAATAGAAACCAACAAAGGAAATATCCTATTAGAATTAGATTATAAAAAAGCGCCCGTAACAGTTGCTAACTTCATTACATTAGCTGAAGGTGAAAATGAATTTGTTGTCAATGATACTTTGATAGGAAAATCATTCTACAGCGGATTAAAATTTCATAGAGTCATCAAAGATTTCATGATACAAACAGGAGATCCATTAGGAACAGGATCTGGAGATACAGGCTATAAATTCAAAGATGAGTTTAGCGATTTAAAATTTGACAAAGGTGGAATTTTGGCAATGGCCAATAATGGACCTGGAACAAATAGCAGTCAATTCTTCATCACCCATTTGGAGACTCCTTGGCTAGACGGTAAACACACTATTTTTGGACATGTAGTAGATTATAACCTTGAAGTCGTAAATAAAATCGAGCAAGATGATTTTATAAAAAGCGTAACAATCATCAGAAATGGTCAAGACGCAAAGAAGTTTGACGCAAAGAAAACTTTTCATGATTATTTCAAAATAGAATCCGAAATTCAAAAACAAAAAGTTGCTGCTGATGCTGCTGCCAAAAAAGAATATGAAGCCAAATACAAAGCTGTTTGCGATGAAAAAGTAGCTTCGTTTGTAGCGTTAAAAGGAAAATCTACCAAAACGGCAACTGGACTTCAGTATGTAATTACTAAAAAAAGCGGCGGTAAAAAGCCATCCATAGGCTCTACTGTGTACATTCATTATGCAGGTTTTTTAGGAAATGGTACTTTATTTGACACAAGTATTGAAGACATATCCAAAACTTTTGGAAAATTTGACCCTGCAAGAGCAGCCGCCAATCAATACACACCAATTCCATTTCAAGCAGGAAAAAAAGACGGTTTGATACCTGGCTTTATTGAAGGTATAGAAAAAATGTCCATTGGTGACAAAGCGGTTCTTTTTATCCCATCTCATCTTGCTTATGGAGAAGCTGGAGCAGGTGATGTTATTCCACCAAATACCGATATTATTTTTGAGATCGAATTAATGAAAAAAATGCCTAATTAATTTAAAAAAGACACCAAATCACTAAGAATCTAAGCTTCTAAGTTTTTATTTTGAAGTCATAATATTTTATAATAAAACAAAAATATTTTAAAAAATGAAATCTAAAATCACATTATTACTCTTTTTAGGGTTATTCAATTTACACGCACAAACTACCAAAAAACCGGTTACTGCAAAAAAAACAGTTACCACAAAAAAAACGACAACAACAGCAGTAAAAACCCCAATCCCTACAGAAGGTATTTATGCAACTATTGCAACCAATAAAGGAAATATTACTGTTCAATTATTTTATAAAAAAACACCTATCACTGTAGCCAACTTTATCAGCTTAGCCGAAGGAAAAAATTCATTTGTAAAAGTTGAAAAGCTAAAAGGAAAACCTTTTTTTGACGGCCTTAAATTTCACAGAGTAATCAAAGATTTCATGATCCAAGGTGGTGATCCAGACGGAAATGGTTCTGGTGGTCCTGGTTATGCTTTCAAAGATGAAATTACCGATTCAAAATTTGATAAAGCAGGAATTCTCGCCATGGCAAATTCTGGTCCCGCTACCAATGGAAGTCAATTTTTCATCACTCACAAAGACACACCTTGGCTAAACGGAAAACACACTATCTATGGTCAAGTAACTCAAGGAATGTCAGTAGTTAATGCTATAGCTCAAGATGATGTAATCACAAAAATCACTATTTCTAGAAAAGGTGAAGCTGCCAAAAAATTTGATGCTGCAAAAGTATTCTCAGATTATTATTCAAATAAAGCGGTAGAAGAAAAATTAAAAGTTGAGAAAGAAGAAAGCGAAAGAGCAGCAGCAAATGCAATTGCTTTGAAAGAATTTGCTAACGGACAAACAACTGCAAGTGGTCTAAAATACATTGTTTTAAAAGAAGGCACTGGTGCAACTCCAACATTAACGAGTAATGTTAAAGTACACTATACAGGAACTTTTAATGATGGAAAAATATTTGACAGTAGTGTTGAACGTGGAGAGCCAATTGATTTCAATTTAAATCAGGTAATTAAAGGCTGGACAGAAGGACTTCAATTAATGAAAGAAGGTGCCAAATATAAATTTTACATACCTTATACTTTAGCTTATGGAGAACGAGGATATCCAGGTGCTATTCCTCCAAAAAGTGATTTGATTTTTGAAGTAGAATTAATAAAAATAAATCAGTAATATAGCTTTGTAGGTTCAGCACAGAATATTTTAGGATTAAGTTTATGAACATAAATGCGAATTGAAATTTTAGCCCCAAATTTTGCGAATAAACTCGTAGAATTTGGGGCTAACTTTTACATCACAAAAAGAAACCAAAATGAAAGGCACCGAATTAATTAAAACCAAAAAACACTATGAAATACTTGATGGACTTAGAGGTGTTGCTGCAATATCGGTAGTGATTTTTCACTTTTTGGAAATGGTCTACACTGATTACAGTAAAAATATTTTTGCTCATAGTTATCTAGCAGTGGATTTTTTCTTTTGCCTGTCTGGTTTTGTGATTGCATACGCTTATGATGACCGAATAGAAAAAATTGGAGTTGGCGAATTTTTAAAATCTCGTCTTATTCGATTGCATCCTCTGGTTATCATTGGATCAATTTTGGGTTTAATTGGTTATTTCCTTTTTCCTTATGGTGATATTGCAAACAGAAGTATTCCTGAACTACTGCTTATTTTTGTTTGTTCTCTGTTGTTGATTCCGCTTCCAATAATGAAAGAGCGTTATGGCAATAATTTTGGCCTGAATGCGCCCGCTTGGTCTTTGTTTTGGGAATATATTATCAACATCGTTTATGTTTTAATCTTATGGCGTTTACCTCGTCGTGTTTTATTACTTCTGACTTTTTTGGCTGCAATTGTCTTGGCCTATGCTTCGTACAATACAAGAGGTCTTGTTGGCGGCTGGGGTGGTGATACATTTTGGGATGGTTGTGCACGTGTTTCTTATTCCTTTCTGGCAGGAATGCTAGTATACCGTTTCAAATGGATAATCCGCACAAAGTTAGGTTTCTTGGGACTTACAATACTTTTAATCCCAGCATTCACATATCCTTTTAATTCTGAATGGAACTTTTTGACAGAGCCAATTATTGTCCTGTTCTATTTCCCTCTTCTGGTTGCCTTAGGTGCTGGAGCAACAACTTCTTCAAAGACAAAAAAAATCTGCACTTTTTCTGGAAACATTTCCTACCCATTATACATGTCGCACTTTTTTGCAATATGGATTTTTGGAACGTATCAAAATATCTACAAATTTAGTGGATTTTCACTCTTTGCGGTCGTGTCTTTGTGTACGCTTATTATGATAAGCATTGCCTATTTGACGATGACTTATATAGACGCCCCAATACGCAATTATTTGGCTCAAAAAAGAAATTCAAGTTAGAATAAAAAACTTAAACAATTTATTTGTGTTGCTTGTAAAAAATATAGACATCTCTACTTTCCAGAATAAATTACCCCAAGGAATAGTCATCTGGGTATCAATCGGAAAAAAGTTTTCTCTACTCATAAAAAACATTAGAACTTCAAAATTTCCTCTTTATTCATAAGATAAAGCCTTATAGAATTTAACCGTTTAAAAGAATTACAAAAAAATTGACTTATAGTCAGATGGGCACAATTTGACAAAATGATGATAAAAATCTATTCTTTAGGAAATTTAATGGTCATTAACTGCTTTTACAATTTTACAAACTTTTTCATACTATCAAATTTGCATCAAAAAAGAATGTCCTTGAACTTCATTTATTTTTAAATTAAACAAATTACAGTATCTTTAGATACTTAATAAGGCAAATTAAAATTTTATATTTGCAGCACATTTAAAACAAATACCATTATGATCGTTTGGATATTATTTCTTACACTGATATTTTTATTTCTTGCCCTTGATTTAGGAGTTTTCAACAAAAACCCACATATTATAAGCACCAAAGAAGCCAGTAAATGGACTGCCATTTGGTTCAGCTTGTCAATGCTTTTTTCTGGAGTGGTTTATTGGTTATACTCAACCGATTATGTATTAAATCCTGACCAATTGAAACCTTCTGTTGCTGCAATGAAATTCATAACAGGCTACCTGATTGAATTATCATTAAGTATTGACAATATATTTGTAATCGCTTTGATTTTCGCTTCTTTCAAAATACCCAAAAAATACCAACACCGAGTTTTATTTTGGGGTATATTGGGTGCTATTGTTTTTAGAGGAATAATGATTTACTTCGGCGTTTTGTTAATTCATAAATTCTCTTGGACAACATATGTTTTTGGCGCATTCCTTTTATTTACAGCTATCAAAATGTTATTTGCTTCAAAAGATGAAGAAGAATTTAATCCTAAAAAATCCATAATCTATAAAATTTTAGGCAAAATAATCCCTATTTCTACACATATTGATAAAGATCATTTTTTCATAAAAACTGAAAAAGGCAATGCAGCCACCCCTTTATTTGTGGCGTTAATAGTCATTGAAGTAATGGATGTCGTTTTTGCTGTTGATAGCGTTCCTGCCATTTTAGCCATTACAGCCGATCCTTTTTTAGTATTTAGCTCCAATATTTTTGCCATATTGGGTTTACGTTCCCTTTACTTTTTCCTTGCCAATATGCTGGAAAAATTCAGTCATCTGGAATACAGTCTTATCGCAATTTTGAGTTTTGTGGGACTAAAAATGTTATTGCATGATTATATCGAAATTCCGGAATGGGCATCCTTGGGCTTTATCGCCTTGGCACTAATTATCGGAGTGATTGTTTCCTTACAGATAAGCAAAAAAGAAAGCAATAAAAAAGACAACAATAAACATTAATCTGTCTTTAATACATTAAACTTAAGTCAAGACACAAAAAAAGGAAATCGTGAGATTTCCTTTTTTTATTGTTTTAAAATTAAATTATAATTTGATTTCTTGTATTTGATTTTCTTTGATATTTAACTTACTTACAACCTCAAAATAATTGGCTTTATTAACTGTAGCAGCAAAATCAGCAGGAACTACAACAATTCTAAATATCTGATTCAGACGAACAACATCTGGGACAGTTATAAGATCATTCCCGTTCAAATAAATATCAACATATGTATAAGTAAAATTATAATTAAATGAATAGTCTCTTGTTCCATCTGCAAAATAATAAGTTTCAGGTAAAAACTCCCAAATAGCTTTTCCAGAATCAACTCCAGCCAGCCTATATACTAAAACTACATCTGAGTCATAAATTCTAGTTGGAAAATTAAATCTAACCATGAAATTATTGGAAGTAGTAAAATTATAATAATTAGGAGCCTGATTCTCATAAACTATACCAAGCAATCCATCTGCCCCATCTTGTCCAGGAATTCCTGGAGGCCCTTCTGGTCCAGTACATCCCTGAAAACCAAACATCCCTATAACTGCCAAAAGTGTAATTATTTTTTTCATTTTATTATGTTTTAAAAGTTCTATAAAGGTATTTCAAAAATCAAGCCAAAAAAAATTATTTTTTATAATATTATTAAAAAATATTTAA
>NZ_MUNX01000106.1 GCF_002001005.1 Flavobacterium sp. A45 | reverse complement strand
TCTTCTTCAAATCACTATTTTAGTTTCTTTGATCCTTTGTATATTAGCAATTCAGAATTTTAGCTTCTTTAAAATTAAATGACTTTCAAACAAAAAATATACCAGCAATATAATCAATTAGTCCAAGACAGAATAGACGCTTTCAGGGATATGAT
Source organism: Flavobacterium sp. A45 (assembly GCF_002001005.1). Lineage (GTDB taxonomy): Bacteria > Bacteroidota > Bacteroidia > Flavobacteriales > Flavobacteriaceae > Flavobacterium. The sequence goes on along the minus strand of NZ_MUNX01000106.1, from coordinate 34,514 downwards.
TGCGGCTTTGACCGAAGATTCTAAAAACGATGCCAAAGGTTCGGCTGGGGACAAGCATGAAACAGCCTTGTCTATGATGCATATTGAACAGGAAAAATTCAATACGAAACTCAAAGAAGTATTGATTCAAAAAGCAGTTTTGGATAAGTTAGACTCTTCTGTTGTGGCAGAAACTATTATTTTGGGTAGTTTGGTCAAGGCAAATGGAATATATTTATACCTAAGTCTTGCTCTTCCAAAAATCAATGTTGATGGTATTAATGTTATTGCTTTATCTCCACAATCTCCACTTGGAAATAAATTAATGGGAAACAAAGTTGGATTTGCTTTTGAGATTAATACCACCAAATACATAATAGAAGAGGTTTTATAATATATCCTTTTAAATAATTCATTTTATAATTTACAGTTTTATTGAAGCTCTTTCTTTATATTAGCTCAACTAAAATAAACTGTTATTATGAAGAAAATTTCTTTTCTGCTTTCAATGATTTTATTGGTGTCCTGTAATCAAAATAATAGGATTGCTGTGGATACTATTATTACGAATGCCAATATTTATACTGTAAATAAAGATTTTGGTAAAGCTTCAGCAATGGCGATTCAATCTGGTAAAATATTAGCTATTGGTTCCAATGATGAAATAGCAAATTCGTATGATTCCAATAATACTATTGATGCAAAAGGAAAATTTATTTATCCAGGTTTGTATGATGCACATTGTCATTTTTATAGTTATGGACTGAGTCTGCAAGAAGTAGATTTGAGAGGGACTAAAAGCATGGCGGAAGTAATTGATAGAATCAAGAAATATCAAGAAGAGAAAAAATCTACTTTTATTATTGGAAATGGTTGGGATCAAAACGATTGGGATATAAAGAAGTTTCCAACGAAAGAAGATTTGGATGCAGCTTTTCCAAATGTTCCGGTAGTTTTAAATCGTATAGATGGTCACGCAATTGTTGTGAATAGTATTGTTTTGAAATTGGCAGGAATCACAAATTCAACAAAAGTCTCTGGTGGAGAGATTGTTTTGGAAAATGGAGAACCTAATGGAATTTTAATTGACAATCCAATGGAATTGGTTTTTAAAATAATACCTAAACCGAATCGTAAAAAACAAATTGCTGGATTATTGGATGCCGAAAAAGTGATGTTTCAATATGGATTGACAACTGTTAATGATGCAGGTTTAGATCCGGATGTTATTGATTTGATAGATAGTTTGCAAAAAGCAAAAGCCTTAAAAATTAATGTGTATGCCATGATTACGGTGAATCAAAAGAATATTGATTTATACTTGAAAAAAGGAATTTACAAAACAGATAATTTAAATGTATGTTCTTTTAAAATGTATGGAGATGGAGCATTGGGTTCTCGTGGTGCCTGTTTGCATAAGCCGTATTCGGATAGCCCAAAACAATATGGTGCATTGCTTTCTTCTGTTGAAGAATTAAAAAATGTAGCTAAACAAATTGCCAATTCTCCTTTTCAGTTGAACTCACATGCTATTGGAGATTCGGCAAATACTGTTTTGTTGAAAATATACAAAGACGCATTGACCGGTAAGAAAGACAGAAGATGGAAAATCGAACATGCCCAAATTATGCAAGAAGCAGATTTTGATTATTTTGCCACAGGGATAATTCCTTCGGTACAACCTACACATGCTACATCAGATATGTATTGGGCAGGTGAAAGATTGGGTAAAGAACGATTGAAAAATGCTTATGCCTATAAAAAACTACTTCAAAAAGCAGGAATCGTTGCTTTGGGAACTGACTTTCCTGTAGAAGAAGTAAATCCTATGCTTACTTTTCATGCCGCTGTAGCCAGAAAGGATGTCAAAAATTATCCTGAGGCAGGTTTTCAAATGGAAAATGCCTTGACAAGAGAAGAAACATTAAGAGGGATGACCATTTGGGCGGCTTATTCTAATTTTGAAGAAAAAGAAAAAGGAAGCCTTGAAGTTGGTAAATGGGCAGATTTTGTGATTTTTGATCAAGATTTGATGAAAGTTAATGAAGATGAAATGGTTAAATTAATTCCGACCCAAGTGTTTTTGAAGGGAGCAAAAGTGAAATAATTTTTTTTGGAAAAAGTGAAAAATTTGCAATTTATAACTCAAAAACTCAATTTGATTCTTTTGTATTTTTGCTAAATTCGATATTCTACGTTAACTATTTTGAAATACTGTTATATATTATAATTAAATTTAACATAATGTTAAAATGTTGTTCTTTTATGTTGAGAACCGTCGAAATCATTAAAATAAACGTGATTCCCTAATAAAACTTTTGTAAATTCGCCACCTTAAAAGTTTGACTTTAAAACTAAATGAAATTATGAGCAAAACAATGACAGTCGACATCTTGTCGAGTATTAAAGGAGCACAGCCCTCAGAGTCTGTGAACCAATTATTTGATGTAATTAAAAATGCAATCCCAACAAATAATAATACTGCAAATACTGTCAATCGAAATTGTGTGTCTGTAAGTAATTTAAGAGAAGATGTTGTGATAGAGAGTTCGGCTATTGAGAAACAAATAATTTTGGAAAACTTCCCGAACAAGAAAAATGGTTTTTTAGTTGTTGCAAAAGTTATAGAAGGATAAAAAATGGATTCTCAAATAAAAAAAATACACCAAGAATTGGTGTCAAAACAAATAACTTGTACAGCTTTGGTGCAAGAAAAATTAGACTTACTTAAACAAAATACTTATAACTCAGTAAATTCTTTGTTAGACACTTTGGCTTTAGATTTAGCGGCTAAGGTGGATGCTAAAATTGCAAAAGGTGAAACAATAGGTTTGTTGGAAGGAATTCCTTTTGGAATTAAAGATGTATATATGGTGCAGGGAACTTACACTACTGCAAGTTCTGATTTGTTGAAAAATTATAAATCACCTTACACGGCTACTGCAATTCAAAAATTATTGGATGCAGGCGCTATTCCATTAGTAAAAGAAAACTGTGATAGTTTTGGTCACGGGTCTTCTAGTGAAAACACCATTTTTGGTGCTGTAAAAAACGCTGTTAATCCAGAATTAGTTGCTGGAGGTTCAAGTGGTGGATCTGCTGTAAATGTCGCAAAAGATTACACTGTTTTTTCTATTGGCGGTGATACTGGAGGTTCTGTTCGTCAGCCTGCGGGGTACAACCATATTTATGGTTTAAAACCAACTTACGGAAGAGTTTCAAGATACGGTTTGATGGCTTATGCATCCTCTACGGATTGCGTTGGTCCATTAGCAAAATCAGTTGAAGATATCCGAATTGTGTTGAATGTAATGAGCGGAAAAGATCCAAAAGACCAAACGTCAATCACATCATCAGAAATTAGTGAAGAAGCAATTGCAACTTCAACAGTAAAAACCATTGGGTATTTTAAAAACTTTATTGAAAGCGATGCTATTGATGCTCAGATAAAATCTGATTTTTTAGCAAGCATCGAAAAAATAAAAGCCAAAGGAATTGAAGTAAAAGAATTAGATTTTTTCAAATCTGATATTTTAGTTTCAACTTACTATACATTGGCAATGGCAGAAACGGCTTCGAATTTATCTCGTCTTGACGGAACAAATTATGGAAACCGTATTGAAGCTGAAAATTTAATCGAAACCTACGCAGTGACGCGTTCTGAAAACTTTTCAGAAGAAACAAAACGTAGAATTGTTGGTGGTAACCAAGTATTGTCTCAAGGTTTTTCGGATGAAATATATTTAAAAGGATTGGCTTTAAGAGATCAAATTTCTGAAAACTTCAGTAAAGATTTTGAAGAAGTAGATATTATCTTATCGCCAGTAACACCAAGCACTCCACCTAAAATTGGTGACAGTTTGAAAGATCCGTTGGCTATGTATTTATCCGATGCCTATACGGTTGGATTTAGTTTGGGACAATTGCCAACTTTAACAGTGCCACAAGGAACAAGTACAGGACTGCAAATTTCTGCGGCAAAAAATAATGATGAATTAGTGTTGAAGTTTGCAAACTTCTTAAAAGATACAATATAATGGAATTGGAGCAATTAACTGCGGCTATAAAAGCCCACGATTTAGAATTGGTAATTGGACTTGAAACTCACGTTCGATTGAATACCAAAACCAAGTTGTTTTGTTCTTGTCCAAATCAAGAAATTGAAACACCTAACGAAAATATATGTTCGGTTTGTACTGGACAAATGGGCGTTTTGCCTGCCTTGAATAAAGAAGCGATCACAAAAGCCATTTATTTTGGAAAAGCAGTGGATTCGTCATTTAGCAATGAAGTGATATCTTGGGATAGAAAGCATTACGAATACCCGGACAACCCGAAAAATATTCAAATTACGCAATATCACAATCCGATAATTCCTGATGGGCACGTGTCTTGTTATCGAAATGACGGTTCTCAATTTACTGTAAATTTAACTCAGGTTCATATTGAAGAGGATGCTGCAAAATTGATGCACGAAAAGAAGATTTCGTTAGTCGATTTTAACAAAGCAGGTGTGCCATTGATTGAAATTGTCACTGAACCTTGTATTCGTAATATTGAAGACGCTTCAACCTACGCACAATACATTCAACGTATTGTTCAAAACTTAGGGATATCTGAAGCGAATCTTGAAAAAGGGGAATTCAAATCGGATGTTTCGGTTTCTTTACGTAAAAAACACAGTTACGAATTAAATCCAAGAACGGAAATAAAAAACTTGAACTCGTTTAAGTTTATGGTGGAAGCTTTAAAAGAAGAAGTTGAAAAACAATTCAATTATTTTATTGAGCACAAAGAGTTCAGACCTGACCAAACTACAGTATTATGGGATGCTGATTTAAAGCAGACCAAAGTAATGCGTAAAAAAGAATTTGAAGCGGATTACCGTTTTATTTCTGAACCGGATTTACCTTTTGTAAATATTAAGGCAGAAATTGAAGCAATCAAAGTGGATACAAGCGCCTTGCCTTATGCTGTTGAATCTATTTTGATTAACGGTGGTGTTTTGCCACAAGATGCTAAATTTTTTACAGCAGATAAGTTGCGTTCGCAAACATTTGTGGAGATAAATAACGAAATTAAAGATCCTTCGTTTGTTGCTAAAACGTTGGCGAACAACATTAAGGCTGAAGATTATGCTGAAATCCATAGTATTGCCCATTTAACGGATATTTTTAAATTATTTAAAGCCGAAAAAATCACTGCCGTTTTAGTTCAAAATGCGATTACGGCTTATTTAAAAGACCGAACTTTTGACTACAACAAGTACTTTGAAGAAAATGCTATTTCGGAAGATAAAATTCAAGAAGTTATTGCTGCTGTAATTTTAGAAAATGAAGCGGTTGCCAATGATATTAAAGCTGGAGACCAAGGGAAAGCAGGTATTTTAGTTGGTAAGGTTTTAGGTGTTATCGGAAAAGGTGCGAATGGTAAAGTGATTCGTCAAATTATTTTAGACAAATTAGGAGCTGCTGCTGTTTTAGAAAGTAAAGAAGCGGCTGAAAAAGTTTCCAAAGAAACAGTTGTAGAGAATAAAGAGGCTCAAGAAGAATCACTTCCTGAAATTCCAATTATTATAAAAGATACCTACAGAACGCATAAAATTTCACAGTTATCTGAAGGAAGCATCAATCAAGAAGTGATGTTGTCCGGTTGGATTGCGAGTGTTCGTGACCATGGTGAATTGATGTTTATTGATTTGCGTGATTCAAGTTATGAGATTTTCCAAGTACGAATCAGTAGAGAATCATTTCCTAACATCGATGAGTTGGTGAAATTGAAACCAGAATCGGTAATTTCTGTAAAAGGGATAGTAGTAGGGCGTAATGAAGATGATTATAATGCAGGACTGCGTACAGGTAAAATTGAATTAGAAACTTCAGTTTTAGAAATTTTAAACTTGTCTAAAACATTGCCTTTTGAGATTAAAAGAGCGGCAAAAACGAACGAAGCAATTCGTTTTCAATATAAGTTTTTAGATCATAGAAATGAAGAAGTAAGAAGAGCAATCGTGAATCGTCATAAAGTAATTAAATTATTGCGTGACATTTTAGATGAAGAAGAGTTTTTAGAAATTGAAACTCCGATTTTAAGTGCAGGAACCGATGAGGGAGCCCGTGAATTTATTGTTCCAACACGTAAACAAGCAGGTTTCTTTTATACTTTGCCACAAGCGCCTCAACAGTTTAAACAAATGTTGATGGTAAGCGGTTATGAAAAGTATTTCCAAATTGCGCGTTGTTTTAGAGATGAGGATTCTCGTGGGGATCGTCAGCCGGAATTTACGCAATTGGATATGGAAATGGCCTACGCTAGTATGCAGCAGATTATAGATTTAAACACCAAAATGTTTAATGAAGTAGTGAAGAAAATATATGGCAACAAGTGGATTTTGCGTCCGTTTGAAGTGATCACATACAAAGATGCTATGGATTTTTACGGTTGCGACAGACCAGATTTACGTTACGGATTAAAAATGCAGGACATCACCGATATTGTAAAAGATACGACTTTCCAAGTATTTAGCAAACCTATTGAAGATGGCGGAATTGTAAAATGCATCAAGGTTTCGGCCAAAGAGCAAGGAAACAAACGTATGTCTAAAGGTCAAATCGAAAACCTAACAGCTATTGCTCAACAGCACGGATTAGGCGGATTGGCATATATTATTGTAAATGAAGAGGAATTGCAGTCACCAATTATCAAATTTTTAGGTGAGGACATTGCAGCTGGAATTATCAAAGCAACTGATGCACAAGTGGGTGATATTGTATTCTTTTCAGCAGCGGATTATGCAACGGCTAACAAAGCTTTGGATGCTGTTCGTCAAGAAATGGGAAAAATGCTTCACTTGATTAATCCAAAGGAATTATGTCCGGCTTGGGTAGTTGATTTTCCAATGTTTGAAAGAACAGATGAAGGAAGATGGACTTTTACACACAATCCGTTCTCAATGCCTGCGATTTACGATTTAGAAAAGCATATGAAAGGTGATGACAATGAAATTGGAACTATCATCGCACAGCAATATGATATAATCTTAAACGGTTATGAAATTGGTGGAGGATCAGTTCGTGCACATAAATCAGAAATTCTAGAAGCGACTTATAGAAATATGGGTTACAACAAAGAAGAAATGATCAAAAGTGTTGGAACGATGCATAAAGCTTTTCAATACGGCGCACCGCCACATGGAGGAATTGCATGGGGAATTGACCGTTTAATGATGATTTTGGAGAAAAAAGCATCTATTAGAGAAGTAATGGCTTTCCCTAAGACAGGAACGAGCGAAGATCTATTATTTGGCGCACCATCTCTTTTATCTGATAAAAAGGTAGAAGAAATGAATGTTCGAATTATTAAATAGCAATATCAAAAATCAATATCAATTTCAATGGCAATTTGAAATAGAAATTGTTCAACTTATCAAATTTCCAAAACAGCATTTTAAATGTTCGTTTTGGAAATTTGTGTTTTATAATAGTTTTTGAATTTAATTACCTTTTCTTTTTTTTTATTGCTATTGAAATAGACATTGGAATTGCCATTGAAATTATATTGCTCCCTAGTATTCCTAATTTTGGCTTTTTAGCCCCGACAGAAGGGATAAACCTTGTGAGTCTCGTCTTTTGGAACGAGACTCGCAAGTTTAGGAATGATGGCGGGAACGATGTTGGCTAAAAATGCCCAATCTTTCGCTCCAAATTCTTTTGAATGCAATTTATTGTGGATTTATTACCATTATACTGGCCTTTTTTTAACTGTTATTTCAATTGATTTTTGCCATTGCCAATGATATTAAAACTGAATTTTGGAATATGTTATTAAAACTGATTTATATCATTGAAATTGACATCATTTGTTAATAACTTAGCCTCTTATAATTGGAATAAAACACTTATATAGATTACATTTTTATATATTTGCGTGTTAGACGAAAAACACATTTTTTTTAGATTAAATTATATGAGCGAAGAAATCAAGAAGGACAATTATTCAGCAGACAGTATCCAAGCTTTAGAGGGAATGGAGCACGTGAGAATGCGTCCATCGATGTACATTGGAGATGTAGGTGTAAGAGGGTTACATCATTTAGTTTATGAAGTAGTAGATAACTCTATCGATGAAGCAATGGGAGGCCATTGTGATACGATACGAGTTGATATCAACGAAGATGGTTCAATTACTGTTGAAGACAACGGACGTGGAATTCCAGTTGGTATTCACAAAAAAGAAGGTGTTTCTGCATTAGAGGTTGTAATGACCAAAATTGGTGCAGGAGGTAAATTCGATAAAGATTCTTATAAAGTTTCTGGAGGTCTTCACGGTGTTGGGGTTTCTGTTGTAAATGCGTTGTCAAACCATTTGAGAGCAACAGTTCACAGTAGTGATGGAAAAGTTTACGAGCAAGAATACGAAAAAGGTAAAGCCTTATATCCGGTAAAACAAATTGGAGAAACTACTAAAAGAGGAACTATCGTTACTTTTTATCCAGATCCTTCCATATTTACCCAAACAATTGAGTATTCATATGATACATTGTCTGCTCGTATGCGTGAGTTATCCTTTTTGAATAAAGGAATCACCATTACTTTTACAGACAAAAGAGAACTTGATAAAGACGGAAATTTTGTTTCAGAAATCTTTCATTCTTCTGAAGGATTAAAAGAATATATTCGATATTTAGATGGGAATCGTGAGCCAATAATTGCCCATGTAATTTCTATGGATAACGAAAAAGGAGAAATTCCGGTTGAGGTGGCTTTGATTTACAACACCAGTTATGGTGAAAATATTTTTTCTTATGTAAATAATATCAATACACACGAAGGAGGGACACACCTGCAAGGTTTTAGAACTGGTCTTACAAGATCGCTGAAAAAATATGCAGATGCCTCGGGAATGTTGGATAAATTGAAGTTTGACATCGCCGGAGATGATTTCCGTGAAGGTCTTACGGCAATTATTTCGGTAAAAGTGGCTGAACCTCAGTTTGAGGGACAAACCAAAACTAAACTTGGAAACCGTGAAGTGGTTTCTCCTGTAAGTCAAGCGGTGAGCGAAATGATTGAAAATTATTTGGAAGAAAATCCAAATGATGCTCGAATCATTGTTCAAAAAGTAATATTAGCTGCTCAGGCACGTCACGCTGCAAAAAAAGCGCGTGAAATGGTGCAGCGCAAAACCGTTATGGGTGGCGGTGGATTACCAGGGAAGTTATCGGATTGTTCTGAGCAAGATCCAGCAAAATGCGAAGTGTATCTTGTCGAGGGAGATTCGGCAGGGGGAACGGCAAAACAAGGTCGTGACCGTGCTTTTCAGGCGATTTTGCCTTTGAGAGGTAAGATTCTGAATGTGGAAAAAGCAATGCATCACAAAGTATTCGAAAATGAAGAGATTCGAAATATTTTTACGGCACTTGGAGTAACTGTTGGTACAGAAGAAGATAGTAAGGCTTTGAATATTACAAAATTACGTTATCATAAAGTGATTATTATGTGTGATGCCGATGTCGATGGTAGCCACATTTCTACTTTGATTTTGACGTTCTTCTTCCGTTTTATGAAAGAACTAATTGAAGAAGGGCACGTATATATTGCTGCGCCACCTTTGTATTTGGTTAAAAAAGGAAATAAAAAAGAATACGCTTGGAATGATGATCAGCGCGATCAGGCAAATGCAAGAATGGGAGGAAGCGCAGCTATTCAGCGTTATAAAGGTCTTGGAGAGATGAATGCAGAGCAATTGTGGGAAACTACAATGGATCCAAGTTTTAGAACTTTGCGTCAAGTGAATATTGACAGCCTTGCTGAAGCGGATAGGGTTTTCTCAATGTTAATGGGTGATGAAGTGCCTCCAAGAAGAGAGTTTATCGAGAAAAATGCAGTTTACGCTAATATCGATGCGTAGTTTTTAGAATGAGCTGTATTTTTTGTTTTTGATTTGAAATTAATAAAAAACAAATAAAAATGAAAGTTACCATTGTAGGAGCAGGGAATGTGGGAGCATCCTGTGCAGATTCAATTTCTTATAGAGGAATTGCAAGTGAAGTAGTATTATTGGATATCAGAGAAGGTTTTGCCGAGGGTAAAGCTATGGATATTATGCAATGTGCTACAAATACTGGTTTTAATACCAATGTTTCAGGGGTTACTAATGATTATTCTAAAACAGCAAACAGTGATGTTGTTGTGATTACTTCTGGAATTCCTAGAAAACCTGGGATGACTAGAGAGGAATTAATAGGAATCAATGCTGGAATTGTTAAGACTGTTGCAGAGAATGTATTGGCACATTCACCAAATTGTATTGTAGTAGTAGTGTCTAATCCAATGGATACAATGACTTATTTGGCATTGAAAGCTACTGGATTACCAAAAAACAGAATCATCGGAATGGGTGGAGCTTTGGATAGCTCTCGTTTTAGATATTATTTGTCTAAAGCTTTGGATAAACCTTCTAATGATATTTCGGCTATGGTTATTGGTGGACATGGTGATACTACTATGATTCCTTTGACAAGATTGGCTGCTTATAATGGTATTCCGGTTTCTGAATTTTTATCTCAAGAAGAATTGGAAAAAGTTGCTGCTGCCACTATGGTAGGAGGAGCTACACTTACAGGTTTATTAGGGACTTCAGCTTGGTATGCGCCAGGAGCTTCTGTTGCTTATTTGGTAGATAGTATTTTGAATGACCAAAAGAAAATGATTGCTTGTTCAGTAATGTTGGACGGTGAATACGGGCAAAGTGATATTTGCATCGGTGTACCTTGTATTATAGGTAAAAACGGAATTGAACAAATTGTCGATATTAAATTAAATGATGCTGAAAAAGCTGCTTTTGCAAAAAGTGCAGAGGCCGTAAGAAGTATGAATGCTGATTTGAAAACTGTTTTGGCATAATAATTTACGTATAAAAAAAGAAGGCTGCAATTTCTGCAGTCTTTTTTTTGATTTTAATTAATAAATAAATTGGTTAATCTTTCCGTTAATTATATATTTGCTCGGTTTAAAAAAAATGACATAAATCGTGGTGCTCTTTTTTGTTTTTCAAAAATGACGTAATGGCTTATTTTATAGGGTTTAAAACAAAAAATAAATAAATAAAAATAATTAATTTTTAGTAATAATGCAGAATAAAGGACTTATTAAATTTTTCGCAATTCTATTTGCATTGGTAAGTATTTACCAACTTTCTTTCACTTTTGTTTCAAGCAAAGTTAAAAGTGATGCAAAATCTTTCGCTGGCGGAAACCCAGAAAAAGAAGTAAAATATTTGGATTCAATTGGTAAAGAAAAAGTGTTTAGCTTAGGTTTTACTGATTTTACATTCAATGAAGTAAAAGATAAACAAATCAACAAAGGACTTGACTTAGAAGGAGGAATCAATGTGACTCTTCAAATCTCTGTTAAAGACATTTTGAAAGGATTATCAAATAATTCGAAAAATCCTGTTTTTAATAAATCTTTGGCGGATGCCACTGCAAATCTAAAAGGAAATCAAACCTATCTTGATGCTTTCTTTGAAGCTTTTGAAGCAAATTCGAAAGGAACTGTAAAATTAGCTTCTCCAGACATTTTCGCAAATAGAAGTTTGCAAGGTGAAGGTGGGGTTACTTTTCAAATGACAGATGCTCAAGTTCAAAAAGTAATCAAGAGAAAAGTTGATGAATCTGTTGAAAGTGCTTTTGGAGTATTGAGAAAACGTATCGATAAATTTGGTGTAACGCAACCTAATATTCAAAAATTAGGAGAATCTGGAAGAATTCTTGTTGAATTGCCTGGAGCTAAAGACGTTGATAGAATTAAAAAATTATTGCAAAGTACAGCTCAATTAGAGTTTTGGGAAACTTATAAAGTTGAAGAGATTGGTAATTTTATCATGGCTGCTAACGAGGCTTTGAAAAAAACCGAAGTTGCTAAAGTTGAAACTAAAACTGTAGCAAAAGATTCATTAAGTGCTTTATTGACTGATGAAAAAGATTCTACTGCTACTAAAAAAGGAAATAATCCTATTATTGACAAAATTGTTGCTCAAGGTGGTGGACCAGTTTTAGGTCTTTTCTCTCCGAAAGATACTGCTGTAATCAATTCTTATTTCAAAAGAGCTGATATCAGAGTTTTATTGGCAGGTGATCAACGTTATGCAAAATTTGTATGGGGAATACCAGAGACTAATAAAGATGAAAAAGGTAAGGACGTTGAAGTTATTGCATTGTATGCATTAAAAGGAAATAGAGATAATGTTGCCTCAATGGGTGGTGGTGTTGTAACAGATGCTAGCGATACATTTGATCAAATGGGAAAACCAGCTGTTTCTATGCAAATGAATAACGTTGGAGCAAAAGAATGGGAAGAATTAACAGGGAGAGCATATACTCAAAAAAGTAGTATTGCTATTGTTCTTGATGATATTGTATATTCTGCACCAGGGGTTTCTAGTGGACCAATTTCTGGAGGTAGATCTGAGATTTCAGGTTCATTTGATGTTACACAAACTAAAGATTTAGCGAATGTATTAAGAGCAGGTAAATTACCAGCTGCTGCAGAAATTATTTCATCTGAAGTTGTAGGGCCATCCTTAGGTCAAGAAGCTATTGATAACGGTACTAATTCTGCTATAATCGGTTTGCTATTGGTATCTCTTTGGATGATGATTTATTATGGTAAAGCAGGTTGGTATGCAAATATTGCTTTGCTAGTTAACTTATTATTCATGTTTGGTATTTTGGCAAGCTTAGGTGCTGTTCTTACATTACCTGGTATTGCTGGTATCGTTTTGACAATGGGTACTGCGGTAGATGCGAATATCATTATATATGAAAGAGCTAAGGAAGAATTAAGGGCAGGAAAAAATTTAGGCGAAGCTGTAAATGCTTCTTATAGTTGGACTGGAGCAATGCGTTCTATTGTTGATGCGAACGTAACTCACGTTTTGACAGGTGCTGTATTGTTTATCTTTGGATCTGGACCAATCAAAGGATTTGCTACTACTTTATTAATAGGTATCGTAACCTCTTTGTTTACTTCTATCTTTATTGCTAGAATTTTTATTGATAGAAATATTGCGGGTAAAAATGATTTGTCTTTTGTGACAAAATTCTCTAAAAATTTCTTTACTAATTTCCACTTTGATTTCTTGGGAATTAAAAAATGGACTTATCTTTTCTCTATCGTTGTGACTATTGTAAGTATCATATCGATTGCAACTCATGGTTTTGACCAGGGTGTGGATTTTGTTGGAGGAAGAACTTTCCAAGTTCGTTTCGACAAATCAATGAAGCCAGAAGAAGTTAAAGAAGAGTTGACAGCTGTTTTCGGTAGTGCAGAGGTTAAAATATTTGGTAAAGACGATCAGTTGAAAATTACCACTAAATATAAAATCCAAGAAACAGGTACTGGTGTTGACGAAGAGGTAAATAAAATATTATTCCAAAGTTTGAAAAAGCACTATGCTGCTGATATGACTTATGATAAATTTGTAAACACTTATGAAGGTAAAAAACTTGGTGTTGTACAACAATCAAAAGTTGGTCCAACGGTAGCCGAGGATATCAAAACTAATGCTTATTGGGCTGTACTTGGTGCAATGGCAATTGTATTCTTATACTTAATGATCAGTTTCAGAAAATGGCAATATAGTTTAGGTGCAATCGCAGCGGTAGCACATGACGTTATCTTCGTATTGGGAGTGTACTCATTACTTTGGAAATACATGCCTTTCGGAATGGAAATTGATCAGCACTTCATTGCAGCTATCCTTACCGTTATTGGTTATTCTATGAATGATACCGTAATTGTATTTGATAGGGTTCGTGAGTTCTTGGATGGTAAAACAAAAGGGTCATTCTCTGAAATTGTGAATAAATCGATTAACTCTACAATGTCAAGAACTATTAATACTTCATTGGCAATGATTTTGGTGTTGTTAATCATGTTTGTTTTCGGAGGAGAATCTATTAGAGGATTTATTTTCGCAATGCTTGTTGGTATTGTTATTGGTACTTACTCTTCATTGTTTATTGCTACTCCAGTATTGGTTGATACCATTTCTAGAGAAGAAAAGAAAAACATTGAAATTCATCATCAAGAAGCTTAATTAACTTAGAATATATTTAAAAAAAAGATTCAACGAAAGTTGAATCTTTTTTTTTTTGCTTTTGATTGTAATGACTTCTGTTCTCTGGAGATAATTTCAGTTACATTATTTTCATGAAAGTGTCTTTTATTAACTGTATTTCATCTGTGTAAATTGATTTCTTTTTGTTTGCAAAATATAGCGTATTCTTTAAAGGAGTTTTTCCTTGCCACAAAAGCTTTATTTTTCCACTTTCCAGTTCTGTTTTGCACAAGAAATCCGGAATTACAGCTAGGCCACTGCTATTGCTTAAACAACGCACTATGGAGTTTAAATTGGGAACAATGTAGTTAGGTCTAAAATCGGCATGGTTGTTGAAATTAAGCTGCCAAAAGCGTCTTAAATGCTCCATATCTCCTGTGGTTCCATACCATCTTTGTTGTTTTAGCCAAAGTTCAATTGCTTCTAAATTATTTTGTTTTTTTAAAGTCTCAAAAGCATCAGAATCTGTTTCATTCCCGCCAATAAGAACTATAGTTTCTGAAGAAAAGGCTTGATAATCGATAGTGCTCTTAACAATCATTTGTGGAGTAATGATTAAATCTAAAATTCCTTTGTCTAGATTCTCAATCATTTCTGGATATTCTCCAAATTGGATAATCACATTAAACGGAAAAGTTGCCAAATAAGGCTCTAAAGTAATCTGAAAGGTCTCGAAGCACATTCCAATGCTAATGGTTGGTGTGTTTTTTTCTGTACTGCGTTGGAAGTTTTTTTCAGCTTCTTCTAATTTTGATAATGCATCGGTTATAAAATTATAGAGTACTTTTCCTTTTTCGGTAGGAATCATTTTTCTGCTTGTTCTGTCGAATAATTTATATCCAACGTAACTTTCAAGTGAACTCAAATGCAAACTTACTCCAGGTTGCGAAATAAACAATGCTTCTGCCGCTCCCGTTAAAGTGCCTGTTTTGTAAATATATTTAAAAGTTCTATACCATTCCAGATTTACCATTTTCTTTAAGTATTATAATTATGATACAAAGGTATGAATTATGTTATTTTAATAATGATTTCGTGGGTTGTAAATTTGCACTATCAAATTAATATAAAACGATATGAAAAAGATATTTATAATAAATGGGGGACAAAAGTTCGGACATTCAGGTGGAAGATTCAATCAAACAATAGCTAACGCGACTGCTGAATTTTTTATAAATCATAAAGATTTTGAAGTAAAAAGCACTGATGTAAACGATGAGTTTGATCCAGCTCAAGAAGTAGAAAAATTTGTTTGGGCCGATGTTGTTATTTATCATACGCCGATTTGGTGGTTCCAATTACCACATGCTTTCAAGAAATACATTGATGTAGTTTTTACCGAAGGCCATGCTAATGGTATTTACAAAAGTGACGGGCGCTCCTCTAAAAATCCTGCGATTAATTACGGTACAGGAGGAATGTTGCACGGCAGAAAATACATGATAACTTCTTCTTGGAATGCACCGAAAGAAGCATTCACCTTGCCTGGTGAATTCTTTGGGGAAACAAGCGTTGACGATGGAGTGTTATTTGGATTTCACAGAATGAATGCTTTTACTGGGATGAAACCTTTAGAAAGCTTGCATTTTCATGATGTTATGAAAGGGGCTAACGTTGATAGTGATTTAGAAATGTACAGAAATCATTTGACTCAATTGTTTTTGAACTAATTATGAAAATAAATTTGACAGTAATTATCAAAAGTAAACCTGAATATAGAGAAGAATTGAAGGCAATCTTGGTAGATTTAACGAAGAATTCTAAAGAAGAAGCTGCCTGTCTTCAATATGATTTGCATCACAATTTGCAAGATCCGAATGTCTTCATTCTTCACGAAGTTTGGAAAAATCAAGAAGGATTGGTTTTGCATAAAGAACAATCACATTTTTTGAAGTTTAATGAAGCTTCTGAACTTTTTTTAGAAGAAAAAATAACAGTTTTTGAGACTTCAAGAATTGGATAGTCAAAAAAATAGCCACTGAATTTCCAGTGGCTATTTTTAATTAAATAAAATTCAATTTAAATTTCTGTGGTCTTCTTTGCGGTAATTACAAAATACAACCCCACTATTATAAATGGAATACTCAACCATTGTCCGGTTGATAATATGTTTCCTAAATCGCTTTCAAAGCCTCCTTGGCTCTCTTTTACTGATTCGACAACGATACGAACCGTGAATAAAAGAACTAAGAACAAACCGAATAAAAATCCTGATTTTTTACGGGCATCTGTTTTCCAATAAAGGAAAAACAATGCAGCAAATACAAAAATGTAACAAAAAGCTTCATATAATTGGGCTGGATGTTTGGCAGGAACCATCTCTAGTAAATTTGAATATTGAGGATTGGTGGCTATAGCGTTGTAAGCTTCTTTTGGTGTAGAAAGTTGAGTTGCATTCACTGCTTCTCTTGGGGTAAAATGGTCTCTAATAAAACGAATCCCAAACGAAGAAGTTGTTTCTTTACCCACAATTTCCGAATTGAAAAAATTTCCCAATCTCACAAAAATGGCACCACTGGCAACAGGAATTACTACCCTATCCAATATCCATAACAATGGCTTTTGAAGTACTTTTTTACTGAAAAAATACATAGCAACGATAATCGAAATGGCCGCTCCATGGCTAGCCAATCCTGTGTAACCTGTAAATTGAAATTTTGGATTGAAACGGAAAGGTAGAATGATTTCGGCTATATTGTTACGGTAATATTCCCAGTCGTAAAAGAAAACATGTCCTAAACGTGCCCCAATTAAAGTGGCCAATACAGTCCAAACAAACAAAGAATCTAATTTTTCGATGGAAATATTTTCTCTTTCAAAAATATGTTTCATGATGTACCAACCCAACCCAAAAGCGATTACAAACATCAAACTGTAAAAGCGAATAATGAAAAAACCTAAATCAATACCTTCTGAAGGATTCCATACAATGTTTAAAGCGTGTGTCATTTATTTTTTATTTTTTGTGAAAATACTATTTTGATTTGATTGACTGTGTTAATTAAAAGGTAAGAAATTTTCTTTTTAATGAGTGTGATTACATTTTTTTTCAGGAACTGGATCATAGCCTTTTCTACCCCAAGGGTGACAACTCAAAATTCTTTTTATTCCTAAATAACCTCCATGGAACAATCCATGAATTTGTAAAGCCTGAATCATATAGCTTGAACAAGTCGGCTCAAATCGGCAAGCAGCAGGAGTAAAAGGGGAGATAGCTCCCTGATAAAACCGAACGAGCAATACAAATGGATAGATTAGGATTTTGTTTAGCATATCTTTAAAAAGTAATCAGTGTTCAGTTTTTAGTGTTCAGTCTGAATACTAAAAAGACTGACTACTGAACACTAAATGTAGTTCCTTCTTTTCCGTCTTTCAACTGAATTCCAAGAGCTATTAATTGATCGCGAATTTGATCAGACAATGCAAAATCTTTATTGTCCCTAGCTTGTTTGCGCATACCAATAAGCATATTAACGACACCTTCTAATTTATCCGTATTGCCATTGGTTTTTTCTTCTTCTAAACCTAAAACATCAAACACAAAAGCTTGCATAGTTGTTGTGAATAATTTCAAATCAGATGTATTTAAAGTCTCTTTTTCGTCATTTAATAAATTAATAAAACGAACTCCTTCAAATAATTGCGCAATAAGAATTGGTGAATTGAAATCGTCATTCATAGCGTCATAGCACAATTGTTTCCAACTGGGAATATCAATAGAACTGGTTGCGCTTGCAGAAATACTTTTTAAAGATTCCATTGCTTCCATCAATCTTTTATATCCTTTTTCGGCTGCAATAATTGCTTCGTCAGAGAAATCAAGAATGCTTCTGTAGTGCGCCTGCAACATGAAAAAACGTGCTACCGATGCTGAAAAAGCTTTGCTTAAAAAAGCATTATCTCCAGTTAAAATCTCTCCTGGTAAAATATTGTTTCCAGTAGATTTGGCCATTTTTTTACCATTCAATGTAAGCATATTGGCATGCATCCAGTAATTTACGGGAGTATGTCCAGTACAAGCTTCATTTTGTGCAATTTCACATTCATGGTGCGGAAATTTCAAATCCATTCCACCTCCGTGAATGTCAAAATGATTGCCTAAATATTTGGTGCTCATTGCTGTACATTCTAAGTGCCAACCCGGAAAACCATCGCTCCAAGGAGAAGGCCAACGCATAATATGCTGTGGTTCGGCTTTTTTCCAAAGCGCAAAATCCTGAGGATTTCTTTTGTCCGATTGTCCGTCAAGATCACGGGTATTGGCTAGCATATCTTCAATATTACGACCGCTTAATACTCCATAATGATTGGTTTCATTGAATTTAACCACATCAAAATAAACAGAGCCATTGGCTTCATAACCAATTCCTTTGTCAATAATGGTTTTTATGATTTCGATTTGCTCAATAATATGTCCCGTTGCCGTAGGTTCAATACTAGGAGGCAAAAAGTTAAAAGCATTCAAAATATCATGAAAATTGACGGTGTAGCGTTGCACAACTTCCATTGGTTCGAGTTGTTCCAAACGCGCTTTTTTAGCAATTTTATCTTCACCTTCATCCACATCGTCCACAATATGTCCTACATCCGTAATATTTCGAACATAACGCACTTTATAATCCAAATGCAATAAGTATCTAAAGATTACATCAAAAGACATAAAAGTTCTCAGATTTCCTAGATGCACATTGCTGTAAACCGTCGGTCCACATACATACATCCCCACATTTCCTTCGTTAATTGGTGTAAATGTTTCTTTTTCTCCCGAAAGAGAATTGTATATTTTTAAGGTCTGACTTTTATATAAGGACATAAAATTTATTTTTTGGAGCTTTATCCTGCTTTCCGTTTCAATCTTTTTTTATGTCCTAAAAAAGGACAGAAAAAAAGGATTTTCACTGCAATCAGGGCTAGGGCTTTAGAGTAATAATGAGCTTTTTTCTAAATATTAAAATTTAGTATCTAATTTGATATAGTCCAAAAACTCTCTTTTGGTTTGTGCATCTTTGAATTTTCCGCCAAATTCAGAAGTTACGGTACTGCTTTCGATATCTTTGATTCCTCTTGAATTCACGCAGAGGTGTTTAGCGTCAATTACACAAGCTACATCTTCTGTTCCAAGGGCTTGTTGGAGCTCTTGAACAATCTGCATCGTTAAACGTTCTTGTACTTGTGGTCTTTTGGCGAAATGTTCTACGATACGGTTCATTTTTGAAAGACCAATAACTCTTCCGCTCGAAATGTAAGCAACGTGTGCTCTTCCAATGATTGGTAATAAATGGTGTTCGCAGGTAGAGTAGAGTGTAATGTTTTTTTCAACTAACATTTCCCCGTATTTGTAATTGTTTTCAAAAGTGGAAGCTTTTGGTTTTTTGTCAGGATTTAATCCGCCAAATATTTCTTTTACAAACATTTTGGCTACACGATTAGGTGTTCCTTTCATGCTGTCATCAGTCAAATCCATTCCCAGTGTTAATAGAATGTTTTCGACGTCTTTTTTTATTTTTTCAATCTTTTCTTCATCGGTAATGTCAAAAGCGTCAGTTCTTACAGGATTTTGAGCATTTGTACTAATATGATTGTTTCCTATTTCGTCTTGAAATTCTTCGTTGTTTATCATTAAAAGGTACTATTATTATGAGTGTGTTTTTTAAGGGGTAAAGATAATTAATAAAAAGGAAACATTTTCTATCGTTTTGGCTTTTAATTATAGCAAAAATTGATGAAAAGATTGATTAATTTGATATCAAAACAAAAAAAGGCAATATCATCTGAATGTTATTGCCTTTTGAAAATTTTGAATTTTATTCTTTATTTTGAGTTGTAAGCAGTTATAGCCTCTTTTAAAATATTGACAGCACTGATTAAATCTTCTTTTTTCAAAACATACGCAATACGAACCTGGTTTAGACCTACACCTGGTGTTGAATAAAATCCTGCAGCTGGCGCGATCATTACCGTTTCGCCGTTTAATTCGTATTTTTCTAAAAGCCATTGTGCAAAATCGTCTGCATTATCAATAGGTAATTGAGCAATGCAATAAAAAGCAGCTTTTGGAGACTTTACGATTACACCATCTATTTTGTTCAATTCACTAATCAAAATATCTCTTCGTTCTTTATATTCAACTATTACTTCGTCAAAATAACTTTGAGGCGTGTCTATTGCAGCTTCGCAGGCAATTTGTTCGATTGTTGGAGGGCATAAACGAGCTTGTGCAAATTTCATTGCAGCCGCAATAACTTCTCTGTTTTTAGTTACCATACAACCAATACGTGCGCCACACATACTGTATCTTTTAGAAACCGAATCAATCATGATTACATTTTGCTCGATTCCTTTTAGATTCATTACAGAAAAGTGTTGGTCTCTTTCGTCATATATGAATTCACGATATACTTCGTCAGCTATCAAAAACAAATCATATTTTTTAACCAATTCTCCCAGCTGATTAATTTCAGATTCAGAATATAAATATCCTGTTGGATTGTTTGGGTTACAAATTAAGATAGCTTTCGTTTTTGGCGTAATTGCTTTTTCAAATTCTTCAATTGTTGGCAACGTAAATCCACTTTCAATATTAGAAATTACAGGTACAACTTTTGCACTTGATTCTTCTGAAAAAGCACTGTAATTAGCGTAAAAAGGTTCAGGAATAATGACTTCATCTCCTGGATCCATGATGCTTCCAAGAGCAAACAAAAGTGCTTCAGAGCCGCCAGTTGTTATCATTATGTCTTCATAGTCTACTTTTACATCTTGTTTGGTGTAAAATTGGGCTAGTTTTTTTCGGTAACTTTCGTAGCCCGCAGAAGGGCCATATTCGATAATGTCTAAATCAATGTTTTTTATCGCTTGGATAGCAATTTCCGGGCTTTTTATATCGGGCTGTCCAATGTTTAAATGATAAACCTTATGTCCCTTTTTTTTAGCTATGTCTGCATAAGGAGCCAATTTTCGGATTGGCGATTCCGGCATTCTTCGACCTCTGATTGAAATTTCAGGCATGATTGTAAAATTTGAGGTGCAAATTTGCAATTTATTTTCCAAAATTACTGTAAACTAGGTGTCTATTTTGTTGTTTTTCATTGATTATTATCGTATAATTGAGTAATAATATAGAAATATAACTAAATGAAAAAAATATGTTTATTTTTTCTTTTATTAATATCAATAACACCTGTTTTTGCTCAGGATGGTTTTGTATTTGACAAGGGAATCGATAAAGTAACAGTGCCCATGGTTTTGATTAATAATTTAGTTTTTATCCCAATAAAAGTAAATGGGATAGAGTTGAATTTTCTTTTGGATACCGGTGTTGAGGAAACTATTCTTTTTAGTTTGGAAGATAATCCTGATGTCAAATTTTATAATTCCGAAAAAATTACCTTAAGAGGTCTGGGCAGTGAGGTCGCTATTGAAGGCTTGAAAACCACCAATAATATTTTGGAGTTGGAGGGTATGAAATCCCATCATCAACTTGTTTATGTCATTCTGGATGAAAGTTTCAATCTGTCTTCACAAATAGGAATTCCTGTAAACGGTATTATTGGATATCAGTTTTTTAAAGATAATTTGATTCGTATAGATTACACAGGAAAGAAAGTGATTATTTATAAAAATGATGAAGCAAATCGGAAAAAGTTTGAAAAGAAATTCAAAGTGACGCCAATTGCCCTTGAGAGGCTTAAGCCCTATTTAATAGGTAATGTTGTTATGAATGAATCAGATGTTAATGTGAAATTATTGATCGATATTGGGAATAGTGATTCGATTTGGCTTTTTCAAAATATATCGGATCAAATTAAAGTGCCACCCAAAAATTTTGATGATTTTTTAGGAAAGGGCTTCAGTGGTGATGTTGAAGGGAAGAGAGCCAGAGTTCCTGAGTTTTCATTTGATAGATACGATTTTAAATTTCCTATTGTTGCATTTCCTGATTCCAGTTCCATAAAAAGTGTCCGCATGGTCAAAAATCGAGTTGGTTCTGTTGGTGGCGAAATTATGAAACGGTTTTCGGTGATTTTTGATTATAAAAATGAAAAGCTGTATTTGAAAAAAAATTCCTATTTCAAAGATCCATTTACTTATAATAAGAGTGGTGTTGAAATAAAGCACAATGGTTTACAATGGGTGCAGGAAACGGTGACTTTGGAAACGGTTCCATTGTCAGGAGTTGTGACATTTGATAATAACGGAAAGAATATAACGAATGATTTTAAATATAAGTTTCAACTCAAACCGGTTTATGAGATTGCCAACATTCGAAAAAAATCACCAGCTGCAGAGTCTGGTTTGCAAGTAGGAGATGTAATTATTACTGTAAATAAAGCACCAGCGTATCGATATTCATTGCAAAAAATAAATGAAATATTTAAATCTGAAGACGATAAATGGATTTATTTGGAAGTGGAACGAAACAATCAAATATTAAAATTTGCCTTCCAACTTCACGATATTTTATAAAAAAAACGCTTTTAAAAATAAAAGCGTTTGGTTAAATCGTCTAGTTCATGAGAACTTCTCCTTTAATTTTTAATGGCACCCGACCTTCTTCATAGTTTACCGCATTGGTCTCCAAAGTAATGGTTTTACGGATTGGTCCAGGAACCATATTGTATTTTATGTCAATTCGGTCTGTTTTCCCTGGTGCAATTGCTTTGCTAGGTTTGTACAATACCGTACAGCTTGCAGTGGATTGAATACCAGTTATGCTCAACGGTGCATCACCACTATTGGTAAATGTAAAGCTTCGAACACCATTGTCACTTGATTTGTAGACTTTTCCATAATCAACAGTATTTTCAGCTTGAAGAATGTTGATTTTTGGACCACCTTGAGCAAAGCTGATGTTGCTCAAAAATAGCATTATGACAATAACTTTTATATTTTTCATATTCATAGTTTTTTTGTGGGCATAGTAAATATAGTGTCTTTTAATTAATGCACAATTTTTTATTTCCCTTTTTATACTGTGCTTAATTATTTACTTTTGTCCTTTGTATGAATATCAAAAATCAAACCAAAGATTAAAAGGTTTATTTTTTTAATCGATTATTTTCTTAATCAATTAAACTGAAATTCAAATTAACGATTAAACGAATCCACATAAAAATGACAATTCCTGCACAATTTGACGCCAAAACCATTGAAAATAAGTGGTATGATTACTGGATGAAAAATAATTACTTTCATTCGAAACCAGATCACAGAACACCATATACCATCGTAATTCCGCCTCCAAACGTAACTGGAGTTTTGCACATGGGACACATGCTGAATAACACGATTCAGGATGTTTTGATTCGTCGTGCGCGTTTGAAAGGGTTTAATGCCTGCTGGGTTCCAGGAACGGATCACGCTTCTATTGCGACTGAAGCTAAAGTGGTTGCCAAATTAAAATCAGAAGGAATCAATAAATCCGATTTGAGTCGTGAAGAGTTTTTAAAACACGCTTACGATTGGACTGATAAATACGGAGGAACAATTCTGGAACAGTTGAAACAATTGGGTTGCTCTTGTGATTGGGACAGAACAAAATTCACTATGGATCCAGATATGTCGGCTTCTGTAATTAAATCTTTTGTGGATTTATACAACAAAGGGTTGATTTATCGCGGTTACCGAATGGTGAACTGGGATCCAGAAGCAAAAACAACTTTGTCTGACGAAGAAGTTATTTATGAAGAACAACAAGGAAAATTATATTTCCTAAAATATAAAATCGAAGGCTCAGATGAGTTTCTGACAGTAGCTACTACACGTCCAGAGACTATTTTTGGAGATACAGCAATTTGTATCAATCCAAATGACGAACGTTTTGCTCATTTGAAAGGAAAGAAAGCGATCGTGCCAATTTGCGGTCGAGTAATCCCGATTATCGAAGATGAATATGTTGATGTTGAGTTTGGAACTGGATGTTTGAAAGTGACTCCTGCTCACGATATGAATGACAAAACGTTAGGTGAGAAGCATAATCTAGAAATTATTGATATTTTTAATGAAGACGCTACTTTAAATAGTTTTGGATTGCATTACCAAGGGAAAGATCGTTTTGTGGTTCGTACCGAAATTGCAAAGGAATTAGAAGAAAGTGGAGCTTTGGCTAAAACTGAAATTCACCTGAATAAAGTAGGAACTTCTGAAAGAACCAAAGCGGTAATCGAACCTCGTTTGTCTGATCAATGGTTCCTGAAAATGGAAGATTTGGTAAAACCTGCCATTAAATCTGTTTTGGAAGATGGTGATATTAAATTGCATCCAGCACGTTTTAATAATACGTATGCGCATTGGTTAAATAATATTCGTGATTGGAATATTTCTCGTCAATTGTGGTGGGGGCAACAAATTCCAGCTTATTTCTATGGCGATGGAAAAGAAGATTTCGTAGTTGCTGAAAACATCGAAGATGCTTTGGCGTTAGCCAAAGAAAAAACTTCTAACTTCTCACTTCTTACCTCTGACCTTAAACAAGATGCAGATGCTTTAGACACTTGGTTTTCTTCTTGGTTGTGGCCAATGTCGGTTTTTGGTGGAATTATGGATCCAGAAAGTGAAGATTTTAAATACTATTATCCGACAAATGATTTAGTAACTGGGCCGGATATTTTGTTTTTCTGGGTTGCGAGAATGATTTTTGCTGGTTATGAATATACAGGAAAAAAACCTTTTTCAAATGTGTATTTGACTGGTTTGGTTCGTGATAAACAAAGACGTAAAATGTCTAAATCTTTGGGGAATTCGCCAGAACCATTGGAGTTAATTGAAAAATTTGGTGCCGATGGTGTTCGTGTGGGATTGCTTTTGAGTGCTTCTGCAGGTAACGATATTATGTTCGACGAAGAACTGTGTAACCAAGGAAAAGGTTTTACTAATAAAATTTGGAATGCTTTCAAATTAATAAAAGGATGGGAAGTTTCGGATTCGATTCTACAACCGGAATCTTCTAAAGTGGCAATTGAATGGTATGAAGCCAAATTGCAACAAACACTTTTGGAAATTGAAGATAATTTTGAAAAATACAGAATTTCTGACGCTTTGATGGGAATTTACAAATTGGTTTGGGACGATTTCTGTTCTTGGTTTTTGGAAATGATTAAGCCTGCTTACCAACAGCCAATCGACAGCGTAACTTTTGCGAAAGCGATAGAAATGCTAGAAAATAATCTTAAATTATTGCATCCATTTATGCCGTTTTTAACGGAAGAAATTTGGCAGCATATTGCAGAGAGAACGACAGAAGAAGCTTTGATAGTTTCGACTTGGCCAGAATTAAAACCGTTTGATGCTAAATTAATTACAGATTTTGAAAATTCAATTGAAGTGATTTCGGGTATCAGAACGATTCGTAAAGACAAGAACATTCCGTTTAAGGATGTGATTGAATTGAAGGTAGTAAACAATGATAACGCTTCCACTTATTTTGATTCGGTAGTAACCAAATTGGGTAACATTACTTCATTGGAATATGTTTCGGATAAAGTGGATGGCGCTTTGTCTTTCCGTGTAAAATCGAATGAATATTTTATTCCAATTACCGGAAATATTGATGTCGAGGCTGAAATTGCAAAACTAACCACTGAGTTAGAATATACGCAAGGTTTCTTGAAATCGGTTCAGAATAAACTTTCGAATGAGAAATTTGTGAACGGTGCGCCAGAGAAAGTTCTAGCAAACGAAAGACAAAAAGAAGCAGATGCATTGGCAAAAATTGCTACTATTGAGCAGAGTTTGGCTGGATTGAAATAAAAGTCATTTCTTCTAAAAATAAAAAATCCCAATTCTGAATTTTTTCGGAATTGGGATTTTTTCTTGATTTATAAATTCGATTTGATCTTTTCAATTACTTCGGTATATACCGCATCCGATAAGTACTTTTTTTGTGGATTCATTTCGAATACAGTTCCAAAGCCGTAACCTTCTTTGTATTTAGGTACGATGTGAACATGTAAATGCGAAAGCGTATCGCTGTAAGCACCATAATTAACTTTGGTAGGATTAAAAGCTTTGGCGATTGCTCTTCCAACAGTAGCTACATCTTCAAAAAATAAATTGCGCTGCTCGTCGCTTAATTCATAAAGTTCGATACCGTGATCTTTGTAAACCACATTACAACGACCGGAGTATGATTGCTCTTTGAAAAGGAAAAGCTGTGACACTTTTAAATCGCTTATTTTAATCATTAATTGGTTTAAAGTATCGTTGTTTTGGCAATACAGACATTCTGAAACTGGAGAGGACATGTTTATTTGGTTTTTAGTGATGGGCTAGTTAGTTAATTTTTAAAAACATCTTGTAAATGTAGTTTTTTCTTAAAAAAACAAAAACTTTTTCTGTATTTCAAAAAGATGAAAGGAACAGAAAAAGTTTTTGAAAAAAAAATGAAAAGCTTAACTAATAGTTTTAGAATTTGTATTTCAAACTTGTCATAAATTGTCGTGGAGCGATTGGATTAATACTGTAGTTTTCGTGTGCAGTATAGTTCAATTCATCTGTTATGTTAGATAGTTTACACAAGATTGAAATTTTTTTCCAAGTATAACCAGCAGATAAATCGATAGTCGTGTAGCTTTCCATTGGGATGTCTCTGTCGTTAATGGTTTTAACACCAGTTGTAGGATTAATTACAATTTGGTCATTCCAGCCTCCAAGTCGGTCACCAATATAATTTCCGATAGCTCCTAGAGAAAGGCCTTTTAATACACCGCTTGGCAATGTGTAGAAAAAGCTTAAATTGGCTGTGTTTGCTGGAGTCCTTACTAAACGATCTCCTTCTATAAAACTGCCGTTTAATCCTGATGTTTTAGAATAGCGCATATCGTTGTAGCTATAACCAGCAATTATGCTAAGTCCTTCGGCTGGTCTTGCTGTAATATCAATCTCGATACCTTTACTTTTTGTTTCGCCACTCAATGTTTTAATATTGGTATCTGTATTGTTCGATCCGTCAGCTTTGAATTCGGCAGTTTGGGCTAAATTACTGTTTGTAATTTGGTAAACAGTAATATTGGTACTCAAAACTCCTTTCCAGAAATCTTTCTTAATCCCCGCTTCGTATTGATCAATAATAGAAGGTTTTATGGGCTGTAAATCAACCGTTGTTCCTGTGTTTGGAGTAAACGAATTCGAATAGCTTGCAAATAAAGACATATCTTTTGTTGGTTGATATACTAATCCAATTTTTGGAGAAAATGCATTGTCTAATTTTTTTGCTCCTTCACTAACTGTTTTTGGGGTTTTGGTTACATCGTGTGTGTCTGCTTGAGATTCTTGCCACGACCAACGAATACCTGCTAAAACTTTAATTTGTTCCGTAAATGAAATCAAATCTTGCGCATAGATTCCGAAACGGTTCGTATCAGTATAAACAATTCGGGTGTTTACTGCTGTTGGTTCATCTGTTCGTTGAGTTGCAGGGTCAAATGTGAAGATGTTAACAGTGTCGTAATTTGCTGGAGTAAACACATAAGTGTAAGCTGTTGCAAATGAATTTTCCCAGTCTGCTCCTGTAAATAATTGGTGTTTAATACTTCCTGTATTGAAGTTTCCTTGCAGACTTATTTGATTACCAACGATCTGTTCTAAGTTTTTATTTTGTCCTAACGGTCTGCTCCATGTTCCATAAGGTACAGTTGCTGGCAAGATTTGCATACGCTCCGTTCCTTTTGATTCTCTATCGTAAGATTGGAAAGAACTATTGAAGTTTAATTTCCAATTATCATTGAAATTATGATTTAATAATACAGAAGCACTAGCGGATTTTGTCTCTCCATTAGACCAAAGTGCACCATAATAGTTGTTGCGCGGAACATCTAAAATTTCTTTTCCGATAACTCCAGTTCCAAAATCAGGAGTCCAATATGCTTTTAAATAATCTCCTTGTACTGTAATTTGCGTTTTATCACTTACATTAAAAAGGAATGATGGGTTGATGTATAAACGTTCGTTTTTTACAACATCTCTAAAACTTTCAGAGTTTTCATAAGAACCATTAATTCTGTAGGCAATGGATTTATTTAAAGGCCCGTAAAAATCGAAAGAAGGTTTATAATAGGCGTAACTTCCTATCTGCATTGATATTTCCCCACCACTTTTGAAAGAAGGCGTTTTAGTAACTAAATTCAGGATTCCTCCAGGAGCAACGTTTCCATATAATAAAGCAGAACCGCCTTTTAGAAATTCTACTTTTTCCAGACCAGAAACATCGGGAATAGAACCAGCATTGTAGCGGAAACCATTTTTAAACATATTGTTGGCAGACATGTCATAACCTCTTGAGAAAAAAGATTCTTGTGCTCCACCACGGGCCGAACCTACATAAACACCATTGGCATTTTTTAGAACTTCACTTAAACGGATAGCTTGCTGCTGTTCGATTACTTCTGAACCTATTACTTGTACACTTTGAGGCGTGTCCATTGGTTTTAATCCAGAACGTAATGCCGAAATTGGTTTTTGATGTTTATTCCCAGTTATGATAACTTCACGTAAAACCTCACCTTTTCTTCTTTTAACGGTATCGTTAGCCGATTTTATGGTGTCCGAAGAAAAATAGTAGATGTCCTTATTATCATTTGAATTATTAGTATTACTTGCTATTTCTTGCGCTTGGCTGCTGAAACAGAATGCAATGAAGGTGAGGGGGAGTAAAATATATTTCATGTCGTTTATTTGGAATAATTAAAAATAACAGTGCAAATATAAAACCTCATTTTTGATATCACAACTTATTTAGACTAAATATTAATAATATTTTTGTAAATATTTAACTGTTTGTTTTTCAATTTTTTACGGGTATTGAAAAGTCTTTGAAATGATTTTTTGTGGAATGAAAATGCTAAGGTGATTCATTTTACTTTTAAAAAATGGGCAGTATCATGTCTAAGAATAGGTTGATAAGACAGTTTTGTCAATTTTTTTCGTTCTAAAAATCATTACAGTTATTTTTTTAAAAAAAAAACTAAAATCGTGTCTTGAATTTTTTAATTCTAAAGTTTTTTGATTTCACTGTTTTGCCATCATCGGTAATCAGGATACAGCTGTAATCAGGATATTTGTCGAGCAAAAGCAATCCTTCTTTTTTTCCTAGAATCATTATCGATGTGCTCAGTCCATTGGCAGTTTCGGCATTTGGACCTACGACGGTAACACTGCAAAGACCGGTCACAGGATAACCGGTTGAAGGATTTATAATGTGAGAATAACGTTTACCATCGAAAACAACAAATTTTTCATAAGAGCCAGAGGTAGTAACCGCACCTTGAGTTAGCGGAATTACGCCTAAAAGCTCATCGGGATGAAAAGGATCTGTAATACCGATTTTCCAAGGTTTTCCGTTGGGTTGTTTCCCCCAAGTGCTCATATCGCCAGTACCGTTTACAATTCCGGATTTGATTCCTTTGGCAAGCATCATTTCTTTGCATTTGTTAGTTGCATAGCCTTCTCCCAAAGCACCAAATCCAATTTTCATGCCTTTTAGCTTCAGGAAAATGGTCGATTGCACACTGTCCAGAATAATGTTTTTATAACCCACTTTTTCGACCGATTTTTTTATGGCTTCCGCAGATGGCATTTCGGTCATCGAGCCGTCAAACTTCCAGATTCTGTCCATCGCAGCAAAGCTGATGTCAAAACCTCCATTGGTGATTTCAGAAAATCGAATCGCTCTTTTCGTCAATTCAAAAACCTCTTTATCTACTTTTACCGGACGGATTCCTGCATTTTGATTTACTTCGGATATTTGAGTGCTAGGTTTCCAATCGGATATTAAATATTCTATGCGGCTAATTTCAGCAATAACTTCATCAATGCTTTGTTCTGCCGAAAGGGAATCTTTGGCTACAATTGTGATATCGAATCGACCGCCCATCAGCATTGTAGTTCTTTTTCGTAATACTTGGCTGTTGCAAAAACTGCAAATGATTAAAAAAAGAAATAGGAATTGGTTTTTGGTTGTCATATTACAATTTAAAAGTATCAATTTGTCATTTCTGTAAAATAGAATATTTACATTAATAGCAATCAGTCAACACTTGACCTTTGGCTTTATAATCTGAAATAGTCGAAGATGTTTGAAAAAGAATATTATCAAGCACAGTTTCAACGTCTTTTTGCATAGCAAGTGAACCGCAAATCATTACAATTCCTCCATTCGTTAATAAATCGATAAAAAAAGCAGCGTCATGCTTTATTAAATCCATTACATGTTGATGCTCCTCTTCTCGGGATAAAGCCAAATGGAAACTTTGAAGCTGTTGTTTTTCAATCATTTCATTGGCGAATTTTTTATAACCTAAAACAGTTTCTGTCGCTCTTCGAAATCCGCAATAAAAATGAATTTCTGTTTTTTTCTTGTTTTGCTGCAGCATTCCCAGAAAAGGAGCGATGCCGGTTCCGTTTGAAATTAACGCTACTTTGGATGCTCTTTTTGGGAAATGAAAAGAAGGGTTTTTAATGATTCTTGCTTTTATGACTTCCCCAGGTTCGAGATTATATAAATAGCCTGAACCTAAACCAGAAGGATGCAGTTTGATCGCCAATTGTATATTGCCATTGATATTTCCGATGGAGTAGAGTCGCTCACGAGGATCGTTTGCTGGATAAATAGCCAGTAAATCTCCTGAATCAAATTTGGTAATTCTATTCGTTCTAAGCGTGACCAAAAATGTAAATCCATTCACCGAAATTGCAGTTTTGTTCAATACTACCATTTTTTCCAAATCTTTGGGTGCGTCATTGTATATTGATGGGACAGTGGAAAGCGGGATTCCAGTTTTGGCACTCCATAATTTTACCCAATTAACAAACTCTTCGGCAGATTTATCGTTTACAGTCTGCAGTTCTAAAATACGTTCTGCCCAATTCTGTTTTGCTACTAATACATCAATATCACGTGCATAGCCACAAAAATCAGTATAGGCTTTTGAACCAAATCCGACCACCGAAACTTTGATTTTTTGCTGTTGTTCGTATTGGTTAAGCAGTTCTGTAAATTTATTCGCATTCGAAGGAGCATCTCCTAATCCGTGGGTTGAGGTAAAAATGATAAGATGTTCCGCTTTTGGATATATCTTATAATTATTCAATTCCGCAATAAATACTTTTTCTCCATAAGCCATCAATTGTTTGTGAATGGCATTGGCAAATCTGAGTGTGCTGCCGTTTTCGGAACCTACCAATAAAATAAATTTGCTTTCTTCGGCTTTGAATTTGTTTTTAATTCGGCTTGATCTGCGTTTTAAAGTCATGGCAAAACCCGAGTAAATAAAAAATAGTATATTCAAACTCGCAATTCCTAAAATGAATGCCCATAACATATTTGTACGGCCTGTGTGCAAGTCAAGACTCAAGTTTGATAGAAGTGTTGTCATCGGAAAAATTTTTTCGCTGACAACTGCACCAGTTACCTGATTGACTTCGATTTCGCGGTCTTTTAATCTAATGATGTAGTATTCCTCTGGATCGTCTGAAAAAGGGAATTCAATTTTTTCGGCATTAGCCAAAAAGGTACTTTTAAAAACAGAAGTATTTAGTTCTTTCTTTGAAATGTTTTCGGTTATTTCGTTTTTTGGTTCAGAATCTTTTTTTGGCATGAAAAAATTAAATTTTTCCAATGTCAAATACGCTCCTGACAGCGCAATAATCAGAATCGGAATCAGTGCCAACCGACCTAAAACCACATGATAATATTGAGCGAAATTGTCTTTCATGATTTTAGAAAAGAAATTGCGCAAACCTCTTTGGCGGTTAAGAATCAGAGCAAAACCCGAAATAGAAATCAGCACTAAAAGAAACGATACAAAACCAACAATAAATCGTCCAGTTTCTTTGAGAAACAAAGAACGGTGAAGTGCCGTAGTCCATTGAATAAATTCACTTTTTTTAATGGGTGTGCCTAATATTTTGCCAGTTCTGGGATCAATATAAGCGTTGACATCATTATCGTCTTTGTCGATACCCTGCAGCGTTACAAACTGATTGTGGTCGACTGTAATTTCAGTTATTTCAGGATAGGTTTTACGCAGTATCGGCAAGGTTTCCTCCAGCGTTATTTTTTCGAAATTTACCACACCATAAGACGGTAATTTCTCCTGAATGGCATCGACTGCCAGTATTGTTCCAGTTATAGATACCAATACTAAAAATACAGCAGAAAATACAGCCAGAGTCAAATGTATGTAACGCCAAAAAGAAAGAGTCATTGATGTAATTTATTTTGGGAATTATTTGTTTTAAAAAAAATCTGCGAAATCTAAGTAAAATATTAGCACGCAGATTTTGCAGATATATAAGTTGAAAAGTTACAGTTTATTTAATCTTACATAGCGGATGTATCCTTTACCATCTGTTTTTGCACTAATTCCCTCTGTGGTTAAGGGAATTTCTAAATCAGTTACATAATACTTTTGGTCTTCAACCGCCGATTCGAATCTTAATTTATATCCTTTGTTGATTTTAGAATCTTCAATTTCCAATGTAGTGATACTGCGGTCTCCGCCAGTAACCGAAGCTCCTGTTTTGGCACTGATATCCGTTGGCTTTTTAGAATAGAATTTATGCCATTCTTTTAATGTTTTGTACCATTTTTTATCGTCACCCATTACATAAAGTGTTTTGTCATATTCGCCTTTTGCATTTATAAGTGAAACTACGATATAAGCACCTTCGCCCATATAATTGGACATTTGGAGCATGCATTTGTATTTACTGGTTTGTGCTGTGGCTTGAAATGATGAAAGGCAGATTACTGCAATCAGGCTTATTTTTAATATTGACTTCATATTGAGTTATGAGTTATGGATTATGTGTTTTGTGTCGTGATTTAAGCTAATAACTAACCGTTAGTCACTAAAAAATATTATTTTAAAAAATCTATGGATACTTTGTTTTTTGTTAAAGACTCATTTTCATTTGCCAAGTCGAATGGAGTCTCATTAAAGTCAGTTGTAATTTCTTTTTTGGCACCAATTGAAAGCAGATATTTTAAGATGGTGTCGTTTTTGGAAATCATTGCCGCTTTGTGCAAAGCAGTTAAACCGTCTTTGTTTTTTGCATTAACATCTATATTTAGATCAGCAATCTTCTTTAGCAAATTTAAATCGTTTTTTGCTACTGCGAAATGATAAAGTGTGTTTCCGTCCTTTTGCGGAGCGGCTAAGTTTAATCCTTTATCCTGAAGCAGTTTTATTTTAGCAGTAAATGGGTCTTTTGGTGCATTTGCAGTTTCAGATCCACGGTCCATTCCCATTTGCGGACGATAGGAATCAATTATATAAAATCCTAAATTGTTTCCAACTTTATCAAGCACTTTTACGTCTGCACCTTTTTCTAATAAAAGAGATACAGCTTCGACAGTTCCAGATTGAATGGCTTTTGTTAATGCAGACTCTCCTTTTTTATTTTGTGCATTTATGTTTTTTACGATTGGAAGTAATTGTTCTAAAGTTCCATTCATTTCTCTGCCGGAAGCTGCAATCATTAACGGAGTATTACCGTCATTATCTGCTTTGTTTACATCAATTCCTTTAGAAATAAAGTAGTTAATTATTTCTGTTTGTTTGGCTTTAGTCACAAGAAAATGAAGGGCATTTTGTCCTTCATTGTTAGTTGTTATAGGTTTAAGTTTCAAATCTTCAACCAAGTATTTGTAGGTTTCTAATGTGTTAGCATCTCTTCGGAAACCTTGTGCTGCAAAAATGATAGCATTGTCATTGAATTTTACTCCTTTTTCCAAAAGGGATTTTAATACAACTATGTTTCCCGATTTTGCAGCATAATTAAAGGAGGTATTTCCATAAGTATCTACATCGTTTAAGGATAAACCTTTCGAAATGAAATAATTAGTTAGTGTTTGATTTTTATCAGATGGGATAGCCATAAGTAAAAGGGTTAATCCATCATTATATTTTTTCTTTGGGTCAATACCTGCTTTGAAAAAAGCATCATAAACAGCAGTATTCTTTTGACCACTACTGGCCGCAAATGTTACTGGGATTTCTCCTTTACTGTCTTCTAAATTAATGTCCGATCCTTTTGCAATAAGGTATTCTACGATTTCTAAATTTCCTTTATTGGCAGCCCAGTGCAGATAAATACGGTTATCATGAGTAGATTTATTCACGCCGTTTCCGGGTTGTTCTAGTAAGAATTTTATGGTTGCGTTTGGTGCATCGTTATTGATAGCTATGACAACAGGGTCAAATGATCTGTCATTGGATTCAGATGGATTGTTGCCTTTTGCTATCTCGGCTTGGACAGTCGCTACATCTGGACTTGTTTTCCAAAAGGACTGTTCCAAAAGCGTATTTTTTTGTTGTGCACTCACAAATAAAGAGGCAACTAGGATAAAAGAAATTGAAAATATATTTTTCATAAGTTTAATAAAGGTATAGTAATTATAGAATAGAGTCGATAAG
>NZ_MUNX01000046.1 GCF_002001005.1 Flavobacterium sp. A45 | reverse complement strand
ATATAAGAAAATTGAATCATTAAATTAATTTACTATTCTTAAAGTTGATATATGCGTGAGTTATGGAAGCAAGTTACCGAAGTAGCGCGTACAGCACGACAGCATTAGGGAATGAGGGCGAATAAGCACTAAGTGAAATAACTCACATTCTCTAATGGTGGCACGCCCAAATTTTTTGAAGCAATTTAAAAATATTTTATACTTTAGAAATATAAAAAATGCCTTATTTTTACGCTAAAATAATTTAAATAATAGATAGAATGGATTGGATTACTGCCAAAGAATTTGAAGATATAACCTATAAAAAATGTAATGGTGTTGCCAGAATAGCATTTAACAGACCGGATGTTCGTAACGCTTTTAGACCTAAAACGACTTCTGAATTGTATCAGGCTTTTTATGATGCACAGGAAGACACTTCAATAGGTGTAGTTTTACTTTCAGCTGAAGGCCCTTCATCAAAAGATGGTGTGTATTCTTTTTGCAGCGGTGGAGATCAAAATGCCCGTGGACATCAAGGATACGTTGGGGATGATGGACAGCATCGTTTAAATATTCTTGAAGTGCAGCGTTTAATTCGGTTTATGCCAAAGGTGGTTATAGCTGTAGTTCCAGGTTGGGCTGTTGGTGGCGGTCATAGTTTGCATGTGGTTTGTGACATGACTTTAGCCAGTAAAGAGCACGCCATTTTTAAACAAACTGATGCCGATGTAACCAGTTTTGACGGAGGTTATGGTTCCGCTTATCTTGCCAAAATGGTTGGTCAGAAAAAAGCCCGTGAAATTTTCTTTTTGGGACGTAATTATTCGGCTCAGGAAGCTTTTGAAATGGGTATGGTTAATGCCGTTGTTCCACACGATGAATTGGAAGATACTGCTTATCAATGGGCGCAGGAAGTTTTGGGTAAATCTCCTATGGCTATCAAAATGCTTAAGTTTGCTATGAATCTTACTGATGATGGAATGGTTGGACAGCAAGTGTTTGCAGGAGAAGCAACAAGATTGGCTTATATGACTGAAGAAGCAAAAGAAGGTAGAAATGCATTCCTTGAAAAACGCAAACCGAATTTTGAAAAAAAATGGCTGCCATAAAAGGGTTTAAAGATTTAAGGGTTTAAACTTTAAAAATGGAAATAAAATTATAAATGGAAAATTTTTCAAACGAAACAATAGATACGACTCGACTGCCAAAATTTGAGGAAGTAGAATTTACTGTTTTGCATCCAAATTATTGGAAAGTAACTTTAATAGGCCTTGCAGTATTATTTCTGATTGTTGCTATAGGATTAGGACTAGTTTTGTATTTTAATCAAGAATTTTTTCCATATATTTCTTATTTCAGTATAGTTTATGTGGTTTTATTACTAATTATTGTTTCCTTTTCGTGGATAAGTTTTAAGAAAAAAGGATTTGCATTTCGTAGTCATGACTTGTTGTTCAGACACGGAATAATCGCAACAAATACTCTTGTAATTCCTTATAATAGAATACAGCATGTTGCTTTACATGAAGGATTTATTTCTAGATTTTTTGGTTTGGCAAAAATTGAAATTTTCACAGCTGGAGGACGTTCCAGTGATATTCAAATTCCTGGAATAGCCAAAGATCAGGCCGAAAATATCAAACAGTTATTGATGGGGAAAATTCAAAAACAGTTATAATGGGAGCCGATTTTAATCAGCCTCAGCGACAATCTATTGTAGGTATTTTTGTGCTTTTTTTTTATTCCCTTCAGCAGTATGCTAAAGCGTTTTGGCCAATTTTAGTAATTTGGATATTTAGATTCGATGAAATCAATACAATTTATTTGGTGGTAGGAATCTTTGGTGTTTTTGCTGTCATTGGCATCATTTCATATTTGAAATATTTGAACTTCACCTTTTATATCGATCCCGAAAATGACGAGTTTATAATCACCGAAGGCATTTTTAACAAAACCAAAACAGCTATACAGCTTTATAAAATTCAGCAGGTAAATATCAATCAGTCTTTAATTCAAAGATTGGTCGGCGTTTATGAATTGGCTGTCGATACTGCCGGTTCTAATAAAAAAGAGGGAAATATCAAAGCAATTTCACATGAATTGGCATTGGATTTAAAATCACGTTTATTAGAAAATGAAAAAACAGATCATATTGACAAAGCTATCAATTCTGATGAACTTCTCAACCAAGAACTAATTGAAGCTGAAACTCCTTTTATAAAAATCAGCTTTTTGAGTTTATTAAAAATTGGAATTACTTCTAATTATGTGAGAAGTTTTTTCGTGCTTTTGGCTTTTTTTATCTCACTTTTTGACCATATCAAACAAATTACTGGCAGAGATGTTTTGCACGATGAAAATATCGAAAATTATGTTGATAAAAGCCAAGTTGCAACCGCATTTTTGATTTTATTTATTATCTTTTTTTTGACAGTAATAATCATTAATTTAGTTCGAACCATATTTACTTATTTCGATTATAAAATTGCTAGACAAAAAGGCTCTTTATTGCTTTCTTATGGTCTGCTAAATACTAAAAGCACCATTATAAAACCCGAAAAAGTACAAATTATAAGCATTACACAAAATTTTTTTCAAAAGAGAATGAATGTTTTACAGCTTAAGATAAAACAAGCGACAGGTGGCGATGAGGAAGGGAAAAAACAGCTTATTGAAATTCCGGGCTGTAATCAAACGGAAAAAGATGCGATTCTAAAACTACTTTTTCAGAAAATTCCCGAAAAAGGATTCATGCTAAAACCTAATTTTAGAAAACTGGGGTTCTCAATTTTTCTGACAATTGGACTTCCTTTAATAGGTTTTTTTTTCTTGAGAAGTGTAGTAATAGTGCAATTGCCTTTGATTGATTATTTTGTGCTGTTATTTGTAATTTTTATAGGAATAGTTCAGTTTTTTATTTTTAAAAATAATCGCCTTTATATTAATGATGACTTTATAATTTTGCAAGGAGGAGCTTGGGATGTTACCAATAAAATTATTATGCCCAGTAAAATTCAGGCAATTACAACTTCGCAGTTATTTTGGCACAAAAATATCAACATTGGTTCTTTAACTTTGCACACCGCAGGAGGAAATATTAGTTTTCAATTAGGTAATTTTACAGCTATAAAACAATACGTGAATCTTTGGCTTTACGAAATGGAAACTTCGGATAGCAATTGGATGTAGAAAATGAAGTTAGAGATTAGAAGTTGGAAAATAGAGAATTTAAGATGAAATAGGATAAACTTTTTAAATCCTTAAAACAATTAAAAAAGAAAAATGAAACACTGGATTGAAGCAGCAAGATTAAGAACATTACCATTATCCGTTTCTGGAATTATAGTCGGCAGTATGTATGCGCTGGCAAACCCTACTAATGAAGTATTGACTCCAACTGAAGTTTTTAATTGGGAAATCTTTGCTTTTGCATTATTGACCACTTTAGGATTGCAGGTACTTTCTAATTTTGCTAATGATTATGGCGACGGAATCAAAGGAACCGACAATGAAGATAGAGTAGGTCCAAAACGTGCTATACAAAGTGGGGTGATAACTCCACAAGCAATGAAAAAAGCTTTGGTAATTACATCTGTACTAACATTGTTTTCGGCAATATTCTTGATTTATGTTGCTTTCGGAGCGAGTAATCTTGTTTATTCTTTATTTTATTTAGTGTTAGGAATTTTAGCGATTGCTTCTGCGATTCGTTATACCGTTGGGAGTTCAGCTTATGGGTATCGCGGTTATGGCGATATTTTTGTTTTTGTATTCTTCGGATTGGTGAGCACTTTAGGGGTAAATTTTTTATACTCCAAACAATTGGATTTAGTGCTTATTTTGCCGGCAATCGCAATTGGATTATTGAGTGTAGGTGTTCTGAATCTGAATAATATGCGTGACCAAGCTTCGGATGCCAAATCAGGAAAGAATACTGTTGTGGTAAAAATAGGTGCTGAAGCTGCCAAAAAATACCATTTTTTCTTGATTATTGGCGCTATGGTTTCGGTTTTAGTTTTTGCATTATTGAGCGGTTTTCATTTCGATCAATACTTATTTTTATTGGCATACATTCCCCTAACGAAGCATTTAATCATCGTTTCCAAAAATCAAGACCCAAAATTACTTGATCCTGAATTAAAGAAAGTAGCATTGAGTACATTTTTACTTTCTATATTATTGTCAATTTGTATGATTTCATTGATTTCAGATATTATTGTGAATGTATTTTTGGGTGGAAGATAAAAAAATCAATTTCAAAAACAACTGTTATAGTCTAACAATCAAAAGCTAAAAAAGATGAAGATAACATTCTACGGTCACGCCTCTTTGGGAATCGAAGTGAGTGGCAAACACATAATCGTTGATCCTTATATTTCAGCAAATCCAAAGGCTTCTCATATTGACATAAACACACTGAAAGCTGATTTTATTCTACTAACTCACGCTCATGGCGATCATATTCTCGATGTCGAAGCTATTGCCAAAAGAACCAATGCCATAATTGTTTCTAATGCTGAAATTGCGGGTTATTATGCTCAAAAAGGCTTTCAATCGCATCCCATGAATCACGGGGGAAGCTGGAATTTCGATTTTGGAAAATTAAAATATGTAAACGCTATTCACTCAAGTTCTTTTCCTGACGGAAGCTATGGTGGAAATCCAGGAGGTTTTGTAATCGAAGGAGAACATAAAAATATCTACATTGCCGGCGATACTGCTCTAACAATGGATATGAAAATCATTCCAATGCGTACCAAGCTAGATTTGGCGATTTTGCCTGTTGGCGATAATTTCACGATGGATGTGAACGACGCCATAATTGCCTCTGATTTTGTCGAATGCGATAAGGTTCTAGGTTATCATTTCGATACATTTGGGTACATCGAAATCAATCACGAGGAAGCCATCAAGAAATTCTTTGATAAAGGAAAAGATTTGATGTTACTAGAAATTGGCAGTTTCATAGAATTATAATTAGGAGCTATTTCCTGCTATCCGCTACAATCCACGCTCAAAAGCGTGGGATTTTCACTACTATCAGGGCTAGGGCATCCCGGATTTCAAGATTATTTGTTTTTTTAATTGATTTAAGATTGTAGATTAACGATTTTTGATTTCAGATAGCTGTTACATCATATACTCTCTTTCAATCTTAAATCAAAAATATTTTAATCATTTTTATAATGACCAAACAACTTCTTTTATTTGTTACACTTCTAGTTACAACTCTTTCTTTCTCGCAACAAGACGGTTATTGGGATAAAGACAGATCTACCACCAAGGAAATAAACGTTTCGGCCAGAGACCGAATTATCATCAAAACCGAGGATTTACCGCTCGGAACCACTGAAATCGTATATAGAATCACTCTTTTGGACGAAAATCAGCAACTGGCCAGCAGTTTAGTTTCTGTTTTAAAATCAATTCCAGATCCAACAGGAATCAGTCAGGGTTCTGCGGGAGCCGTTTTTGTCTTGTCAAAAATTTCCGGTGACGATAAATGTACTTATGCTATTTTTTCAACGGATAAATTGGCTTTAGAGTACAAAGATTCCGGAAAAACACTAGAATCGTGTCTGGTTCAAGCAGAACCTGTAAGTAAAGATGCTAAACGTCTCTCTGTTGATAAATCAAGCTGTTTAAACGGGAACTCAAATGCTTTATGGTTTGGTTTTGAAAGCAAAAACTGGATTATGAAGCAAAAAATCGTTTTGGAAGTTGTGCCTTGGGTGGATAAAAAATTAAGCCGAGGCTGGAGTCTGGAAAACAGAAAATCGATTATTGACCAATGCAAAACTTCCAATTTGGCTCAGAAAATGAGTAATTCAGATAATTTTTGCGTTTGTGTATCGGAAAGAATTCAAGCCAAATACAAGTTTCAGGAATTCCAAAAGCTTTTGCCGATGGAACGTTCCAAAGTTTTTAAAGATGCCGGCGATGTTTGTTTAAACGAAACAAACGCATCTCCAGCCATTTCTGCCGATTTGCGTAAAGAAGCTTCACTTTTGATAAAAAACGGTAAATACGGTACAGCAATTGAGAAATTAGCTCTAATAATCAATGGTGATAAAGCTACAGTTCTAGATTATAATGCTATCGGGAGCTGTTATCTTTTTACTAAGCAATACGGAAAAGCATTAAAGTATCTTCAAGCAGGTGAAAAATTAGATAATACTGAGCTTTTTGTTCAATTAAATTTGGCCCACGCGTATTTACTGAACGATAATTACAAAGAAGCCAAAAAAATCTACAAGAAATACCAAAATCAAAAC
This sequence comes from Flavobacterium sp. A45, assembly GCF_002001005.1. GTDB lineage: Bacteria > Bacteroidota > Bacteroidia > Flavobacteriales > Flavobacteriaceae > Flavobacterium. The sequence continues at coordinate 28,652 of NZ_MUNX01000046.1, read as the reverse complement.
GTAACCGACAGTTTGAGCTGGATTCAAAAAACGGAACAAGATTTCAAGGCTTTCCAAAAGGCTGGGATTCAGAACGAGGATTTTGAGAGAGTTTTGAGATTAATCAAAGAATAGTAATATTTAACTATATGTCGTAGAAACAAAGCCTTTCTTTAGTTTACTGAGAACTCTAAATAATTCCTCATATGATACAGAATTGTACGGATTGCTTATATGACTTATATGTTTAAAAAAAAATCAAAATGAAAGCATCTTATCACAAATACATTCTAAACTTCAAACGTCCATCCGGAACTTCCCGCGGTGTGATGACCGAAAAAGAGACTTGGTTTATCATTCTGGAACAAGACGGTAAAAAAGGAATAGGCGAGTGTGGTATTTTGAGAGGTTTGAGTATTGATGATCGTCCTGATTATGAAGAAAAATTGCAATGGACTTGTGCTAATATTCATCTTGGGAAAGAACAGCTTTGGGGTGCGTTATTAGAGTTTCCATCGATACAGTTTGGAGTTGAAATGGCATTCCTGTCATTGGCAAGTGAAACTCCTTTTTTACTCTTTCCTTCTAGCTTTACAAATGGCGAAAAATCAATTGCTATAAACGGGTTGGTTTGGATGGGAGAAGAGACTTTTATGAAACAGCAAATTGAAGAAAAATTAGCCGATGGTTTTCGTTGCATCAAACTCAAAATTGGAGCTATTGATTTTGATAAAGAACTGCAATTATTGCGGTTTATCAGACAATATTTTACTCCTGAACAAGTAGAAATAAGAGTTGATGCTAACGGTGCTTTTGATTCGAATGAAGCTTTATATAAATTAAATCAACTGTCTGAATTTAAATTACATAGCATAGAACAACCTATTCAGAAAAATAATACTGACAGTATGGCAGAGCTGTGTAAAACCACTCCATTTCCTATTGCTTTGGACGAAGAGCTAATTGGAGTGTTTACTGTTGCTGAAAAAGAAGATTTACTGATTAAAATTAAACCGCAATACATTATTTTGAAGCTTAGTTTTGTGGGTGGATTTCGTGGTACACAAGAGTGGATTTCGTTAGCTGAAAAGCATAATATTGGGTGGTGGATTACCTCTGCTTTAGAAAGTAATATTGGACTGAATGCGATCGCCCAATGGACTTTTACACTTAACAATCCGATGCCGCAAGGATTGGGAACTGGTGCACTGTATACTAATAATTTTGATTGTCCTTTACAGGTTTCACAAGGAAAGTTGTGGTATAGCAATGAGCAGAATTGGGATTTGAATATTGATGTATTTTAATTAAAAACAAAAATTGGTTATTTGCAATTTTTGCGAGAGTGATGGAAGTGGAGCTCTTTTTTTGAGAGACTTTTTCAGTCTATCAAAAAAAAGCGGGAACGGACAGCACGACCCGGAGTTTTTACGGAGGGACTCGCCCAAATAAAAGGACAGATGTTTATTGTGATCAATGAAATTCATGTAAAAGAAAAGGCTCAAAACAGTATAATTGTTTTGAGCCTTTTTGTATGATATAAAAAGTGTGTCTAATAAGGCAATACTCTTTTGTTTTTTACTTCTTCCAAAAGTTCAGCTACTGCTAAATAAAAAGCACTACTTCCGCAAACTACACCAATTGCTCCGGCAACTGGAGCTAAAGATTCAATTCCGGTAAATTTCTCCACAGACAAAACGAAAAATAAAATAGTTAAGGATAAAAATACAAATTGCTGCACTTTGCTGCCTCCCCAAGTTCCCCACCACATAAAAGCAGTGAAAATCCCCCAAAGAGTTAAATAACAGCCGAAAAAGGGTGCTGAAGTTTTTCCTGCCATTTCAAATCCGGTATTTGGAAAAAGCCACACGCCAACTAAAGTTAGCCAAAAGAAGCCATAAGAAGTAAAAGCAGTTCCTGCAAATGTTTTTCCGTTTTTGAAAGATAGTATTCCTGCGATTATTTGGGCAAGACCGCCATAGAAAATCCCCATTGAGATAATTACGGCACTTACTGGGAAGAATCCCAAGTTGTGGATGTTTAGTAAAATTGTGGTCATTCCAAAACCCAAAAGGCCTAAAGGCGCAGGATTTGCTAATTTGTTCTCCATTTTATTTAGTTTTTTTTATAGTTAGAAAAGTCTAATATAACGTTATAGTTCGTTATGGGTTGCTACAAAAATAACATTTTATGGTATTAAATTTTCATTTGTGTAAAAAACACATGTATTTTTTTTTAAGCATCTAAATCCAAACCAAAAGTAGTACGCAGTAATTCAATATTTGGATTAATTTCTAAAAGACGGTTGTAGCGGTCCTGATCGGTAAAGCTTCTTTTGATATCGATGCTTTCATTTACAGTCACTTCGATAGTAATGTCGTGATTGTGCAAATGACCGCGCAAATGCCCTAAAAGACCAATCATTTCTTTTTCAAAATCTAACTTTGAACCTTCATTGGGTAACTCGAAGGTGATTTTTGTACCGTTTAGTTTTGGATCATTGATTAGCAATAAGGATTCCATTATTTTGAATCCTTTACTTCCAAGACGCTCCGCATATTTTGTCCACTGCAAAAGCATTTCTGTTTCTGTAAATGATTCGGTAGGAAGTATTGTATTGTCTTCTTTTACAAAACCTTTTAAGTTTTCTTCTAAAGCTTTTTTGGCACGAATGCTAGAAAGTGATAAAGCAGAAAATTTTGCTTCGTTGCTTAAAGGTTTTGATACTGATGGATTTGGAGTTTTGGGTTCTTCCTCTATTGGAGCAACAGGTTTAGTGATTTCAGCGTTTGAAGCTGTTTTTGTAACTTCTTCAACAATTGGAATTTGTTTTTTCTCTTTTGAAATTTCTGCTATCGAATAATCAGCAGTTTTCCTAAAATAAGTGGGTGGAATTATAAATTGCTCAACTTTTTTTTTTCTCCATCAAAAGTGATAGAGGCAAGCTGCATTAAGCAAAGTTCAACAAGCAATCGTTGATTTTGACTGGCTTTGTATTTTAAATCACAATCATTGGCAATGTCAATCCCTTTCAGCAGAAAATCCTGAGTACATTTTTGAGCTTGAATTCCGTACATTTTTTGAGCTTGCTCGCCAACTTCCAATAAAACAAGGGTTGACGGCGTTTTGCTGACCAATAAATCTCTAAAGTGGCTGGCCAATCCAGAAACAAAATGATGACTGTCAAAACCTTTTGACAGAATTTCATTAAATGCAATCAATAAATCCGGGATTTTATTTTCCAGAATTAAATCGGTAATGTTTATATAGGTTTCGTAATCTAAAACGTTTAGATTTTCGGTAACCGCTTGACGAGTCAGGTTATTTCCGCAAAAAGAAACAACTCTGTCAAAAATCGATAAAGCATCACGCATGGCGCCATCTGCTTTTTGTGCAATAATATGAAGCGCATCATCTTCAAAAGCTACTCCTTGGCTAGCAGCTACATCGGCAAGATGTTCTTTAGCATCTTTTACTGTAATTCTTTTGAAATCAAATATTTGGCAACGCGATAAAATCGTTGGGATAATCTTGTGTTTTTCGGTTGTTGCTAATATGAAAATGGCATGTTTTGGCGGTTCTTCCAATGTTTTTAAAAAAGCATTAAAAGCCGCAGAAGAGAGCATGTGAACCTCGTCAATGATATATACTTTGTATTGTCCGGTTTGTGGCGGGATACGAACCTGATCGATCAGATTACGGATATCATCAACAGAATTGTTCGAAGCAGCGTCTAGTTCGAATACATTGAAAGCAAAATCTTCATTTGGATCATCATAACCAGGCTGGTTAATTTTTCGAGCCAAAATACGTGCGCAGGTTGTTTTTCCAACACCACGTGGTCCCGTAAATAAAAGGGCTGAGGCTAAATGGCTGTTTTCTATGGCGTTGAGAAGCGTATTGGTAATCGCTTTTTGTCCCACCACATCTTTAAATGTTTGGGGACGGTATTTACGTGCCGATACTACAAATTGTTCCATAGATTTTTTATTCGAAAGCAAATATAGGATTAGAAAAATCAAAAAGCAATTTATTTTTTAGGCTTTATTTTTTCTTTCAAAAATGGATTTGAATTCGGATTTGAGCTTACATTTATGTATTTTCACCTTTGTTTTGAAAACCAACCTTTTAAAATTAATTTTTCTATGAATACAGCTAAGACGGTTGCAATTATTGGAGGAGGATTGGCAGGATTAACCGCGGCTATTCATTTGTCCAAAATTGGTCTAAAAGTTATTGTGATAGAAAAAAATGAATTTCCAAAACATAAAGTTTGTGGTGAATATATTTCTAATGAAATTATGTCTTATCTGGATTGGCTTTCGATAGATATATCCGAATTAAAACCTACTCATATTTCAAAACTTGATTTCTCAACTTCCGATGGTAAAATGGTTCATTGTGATTTGCCTCTTGGCGGATTTGGAGTCAGCAGATATACATTAGATGCTTTTTTACTTAGAAAAGCTATCGAGAACGGGTGTGAAATTATTCAGGGCAATGTAGAAAATGTTGTTTTTGAAGACGATATTTTTACAGTTTCAACTTCGAATAATAGAATTATTACCTCCAGAATTGTTATCGGTGCTTTTGGTAAACGATCCAATATCGATCATGAATTAAAGAGGCAATTTATTCAAAAAAAGTCACATTGGCTGGCCGTGAAAGCTCATTATTCAGGTGAATTTCCTGATAATTTAGTAGCGCTTCATAATTTTGAAGGAGGATATTGTGGTGTTTCAAAAGTAGAAAATAATAAGATAAATATTTGTTATTTGGCTAGTTATGAATCTTTCAAAAAATACAAAAGCATAGATGATTATCAAAATCAAATAGTAATCAAGAATCCGCATCTGAAATTGATTTTTGATAAATGTAAAATGCTTTTTGAAGCTCCATTGACGATTAGTCAGGTTTCTTTTGGTAAAAAGGCAACGGTTGAAAATCATATTTTGATGATTGGTGATACAGCAGGTTTAATCCATCCTTTGTGCGGAAACGGGATGGCAATGGCGATTCATAGTGCCAAAATTGTCTCAGAACTTATCAGTGATTTTTATACAAATAAGATTAAAACCCGTGATGAACTTGAGAAAATGTATGTAAATGAATGGGAGGAAAACTTTGAGAAAAGATTAAGAATTGGGCGAATTTTAGGATTTATATTGCAAAAACAAAAGTTATCTACCATTTTGATGAAAATAATGATTAAATTCCCAAAGTTATTGCCAATTATAATAAAGCAGACTCACGGACAGTTAATAGATATTGATGAGCTGTAAATTTAAGTAACGCCGACAAATAAAAGCTTGATGTTTATAAAAGCCAAACATAGAACAGACGATTCAGAAATAATGGACGATTTTCAGATGGAAGGAGATGTCTTGAAGGAGGCTTTGGATAAAATTGCTCAAATAAATCAGCTTTTGGGAGGGAATAAACTGACTTTGAGAGGCGCAGCGAAACTGCTAAAAAAAGTTCCTGCCTCCAATCAGGTTACCATAGTTGATGTTGGCTGCGGAAATGGCGATATGTTACGGAGATTAGCTGATTTTGGTTTTCAGAATAATTTAAATCTGCAGTTGATTGGGATTGATGCTAATAAGTTTACAGTAAATTATGCGGCCGATTTGTCTAGGAAATATTCAAATATTACATATAGATGTGAAGATGTTTTTGATGAATCTTTCAGTGAGATGAAATATGATATAGTTTTGTGTACGTTGATATTGCATCATTTTAAAAATGAGGATATTATTAAATTACTTAAACTGTTTAATAAAAATTCAAAACTTGGTTTTGTTATAAATGATCTGCACCGAAATACGGTAGCTTATCGATTGTTTCAAGCACTTTGTTTTGTATTTAGACTAAATGAAATGTCTAGAAAAGATGGATTGACTTCTATTTTGAGAGGATTTAAAAAACATGAATTGGTTGCGTTTTCAGAAAATTTGAAGTTTAAAAAATATAATATTAATTGGAAGTGGGCTTTTCGTTACCAATGGATTGTTGAAAAATAAATGAATGTTGTTTTTATAATTTAAAATTTGACCCAAAACAAAACAAATGAGCGTAAAAATAAAATGTGTTACCAAGCAATTGCCTAAGTTTTCAAGAACTACTGAGGAAATTCTTCCTTTCTTGGATATTTGGCTAGAGGGTCAAGAAGAACGTTTTATTCGAAAAGTAAAGAAAATATTTGAGGGAGCAGAAGTGGATAAACGGTATTCAATAATGGATCCGATTTCCGTTTTTGAAAATACTTCGTTTGAAGAGAAAAATGATATTTACATCAGGGAAGTAATCGATTTGGGAGAAAAAGTCTTGGATAAGGCTTTGAAAAAAGCGCATTGGCAGCCAGAGGATTTGGATTATATCATTACAGTGAGCTGTACGGGCATCATGATTCCGTCTTTGGATGCTTATTTAATCAATAGTTTGAAATTGCGGCAGGATATTGTAAGGCTGCCGGTTACTGAAATGGGTTGCGCTGCAGGGGTTTCGGGTATTATATATGCCAAGAATTTTCTCAAAGCTAATCGGGGTAAAAAAGCGGCTGTTATTGCGGTAGAAAGTCCTACAGCTACATTTCAATTGGATGATTTTTCAATGGCAAATATTGTAAGTGCGGCTATTTTTGGTGATGGAGCAGCCTGTGTTTTGCTTTCTTCAGTTGATGATGAGGAAGGTCCTGAAATTTTAGACGAAGAGATGTATCATTTTTATAACAAAATAGATATGATGGGATTTAATCTCACTAATTCCGGACTACAGATGATTTTGGATATTGAAGTCCCAGAGACAATAGCTTCTCACTTCGATGCTATTGTGCATCCTTTTCTGCAAAAAAATAATTTAAAAATAGCAGACATTGACCACTTGATTTTTCATCCAGGTGGAAAAAAAATCATTCAAATTGTTGAAGAGCTCTTTTCTGGCTATGGAAAAAATATTGATGATACCAAAGAAGTTTTAAAACTATACGGTAATATGTCTAGTGCTACCGTATTGTATGTTTTAGAACGATTTATGGATAAAAATCCAAAAAAAGGATCAAAAGGCTTGATGTTAAGTTTTGGTCCTGGATTTTCAGCTCAAAGGGTGTTGTTGCAGTTTTAGAATAATTTTGATTGAAAGATGGAGAACACAGATATAATTTCAAAATTACCATATTCCAAACCATTTCTGTTTGTGGATAAAATCATCAGGATAGATGAAGATGGAGTGGAAGGAGAGTTTACTTTTGATGAGAATCTGGATTTCTACAAAGGTCATTTTAGAGAGAATCCAGTAACGCCGGGAGTGATTCTGACAGAGGTTATGGCTCAGATTGGTGTGGTTTGTCTGGGTATTTTTTTATTGAATGAAGAGTTTAGTAAAATATCAGTAATTGCTTTAACATCAGTTGGTATTGATTTTTTAAAACCTGTTTATCCAAACGAAAAAGTTATAGTAGTTTCTGAAAAAATCTATTTTAGATTTGGAAAGTTAAAATGTAAAGTCAGTATGCAGAATGAGAAAGGTGATGTGGTCTGCAGTGGTATAATTGCAGGTATGATAGGGCAGGAAAATTAAAAAATGACTATACAGTCATTTTTGTTTATTATTATTTAAAAATGAAAAATCGTGTTGTTATAACAGGTCTTGGCGTGGTTGCTCCAAATGGAGTAGGACTTGACGCGTTTCAGCATGCAATAAAAAATGGGATTTCTGGAATCAGATATTTTGAAGAATTAGAAAGATTGAAATTTTCGTGTCAAATTGCCGGAATGCCTGATGTATCAATCGATTTGGCGTTACAGTATTTTACGGAACTGGAACTTAGAAACTTTAGTTCAACAGGAATTCTATATGGTGTTATTGCAGGAATTGATGCCTGGAAAGATGCTGGATTATCAATGGAACGGTTTGATGTACCCGATTGGGACAGCGGAACTATTTTTGGTTCTGGAACTTCTGGAATTGATAAATTTCGGGAGAGTATTTATAAAATTGATGATTTAAAAGTCAGGAATTTAGGAAGCACTTCAGTAATTCAAACAATGAACAGTGGTGTAAGTGCTTATTTAGGAGGGAAATTGGGTTTGGGAAATTGGGTTACATCTAATTCTTCGGCTTGTACTACTGGAACTGAAAGCATTATTCTTGGATACGAACGCATCCAGTCTGGACAGGCTAAGCGTATTTTAGCAGGAAGTACAAGTGATTCGGGACCTTATATTTGGGGAGGCTTTGATGCAATGCGGGTCTGTACTTATAAACACAATCAATCGCCTGAAACAGGATCAAGACCAATGTCAGCCAGTGCATCGGGATTCGTTCCTGGTAGTGGAGCAGGGGCTTTGGTTTTAGAAGATCTAGAAACTGCTTTGGCACGTGGAGCAAGAATATATGCCGAAGTATTAGGAGGGGCCTTAAATTCTGGCGGACAAAGAGGATTGGGAACATTAACTGCGCCAAATCCTGTGGCTGTTCAAAATTGTATTCAAAGTGCGATGACAAATGCAGGAATTACAGGGCATGATGTTGATGCTGTTAATGGTCATCTTACAGCAACTACGAAGGATGGTTTAGAAATTTTGAATTGGAGTACGGCTTTAGGCCGTAAAGGAATTGATTTTCCTTATGTAAATTCATTGAAATCGACCGTGGGACATTGTTTATCAGCGGCTGGAAGTATTGAATGCATAGCCACTGTTTTTCAACTGTATCAGGGATTTGTATTTCCGAATCGTAATTGTGAAGATCTGCATCCCGAAATTGAGGCAATAGTCGATTCTTCCAGAATTCCAGTAAAATTGATTGAAACCGATTTAAATATCATTCTAAAGGCCAGTTTTGGTTTTGGGGATGTAAACGGATGCGTAGCTTTTAAAAAAATAATATATTAGTGGTCTTAATGTTAAATAGTTACTAAAAGGATAATTTTATGAATAGAGAACAAGCATTCGAACAATTGAAAAATATAGTGAAGCCTTATATTCAAGATCAGGTAGCTTTTGAATCTATTTCTGAAGAGACAGATTTTATAAATGATTTAAAAATAAATTCGGCTAATCTGGTTGATGTGATCTTGGATATTGAAGAAAAGTTTGATATTATAATCGATAACGAATCAATGAAACAGATGACAAACGTAAAAGAAGCTATCGCCATTATTGAAACTGAGCTGTTAAAAGGATGATAGGAAATGATATCATTGATCTTGACATAGCCAGAAAAGAAAGCAATTGGAGAAGGAAAGGTTTTTTAGAGAAAATTTTTACAAAACAGGAACAAAACTTGATTCTGAATAACTCAAATCCAGAACTTATGGTCTGGAATTTATGGAGTAGAAAAGAAGCGGCTTATAAAATTTACAACAGAGAAACCGGAATCAACGGTTATTTTCCGGCTCGATTACGATGTTATTATCAGGATGAAATTTTCGGAACTGTTTCAATTGATGGTTATATTTTTTACACCCAAACTTTTATAGAAAATTCTTATATTTATTCAATTGCTGTTTCAGAAATTATTTATTTTAATAAAATAAAATCTTTGAATTCTTTAGAAAATATAAAAAAAGAGAATGGGATTCCGTATATTTTAGATACCACGTCAAATACAATTAGTCCAGTTTCCATTACTAATCATGGGCGATTTCAAAAAATAATTACATTGTGCAAATAGCCCTGGATAGTCTATTTAATTCCTAATCTTGTTTTCAATTTTAAAAACAACAAAGCAATTGTGTAAGCATCCTCTGAGGGGGACTTTCGGTAGCTTTTTGGTAATTTAAAAATGTCTGATAATTCGTCAAGAGAAAATTGTTTATCGTTAATGTCCATCAGTTTTCTGTACATGACATCAATATCCAAAGCTTCGTTTTTTAATCGACCACAATCCAATCTTATCAGTGCGCTATTAATCATATCGACATCAAAATCAACATGATGCCCAATTAAAACTGCATTTCCTATGTAATCTATAAAAGCATGAATGGCTTCTGGTTCACTCAATTTTTTCATTTTGCTTTCCAAAATAAATTCATTTGATAAGCCATTATCGTGAAAATACTTGTATTGTAGTAAAATAGATTCAAAACTGTCTCCGATATGAATTTTGTTGTTTACGATGGCAAAAGAGCCAATCGATAAAATAACATCTTTGTCAGGATTTAGTCCGGAAGTTTCAGTAGAGAATATGACATATCGCTTTGATTTATGATCAAACTTAGAAAGATAAGTTTTCCAAAAATCAGGATATTCTTTATTAATATTTTTTAGCCAATCGAGCATCATTATGAAAATTGCGTTAGTTTGAAATTACTTTTAATTAATTCTTCTAATTCTCTCATTGGGGCTAAGGCATTCTTTAATTTTTCTTTATCTAATTTTGTTAGTTCGCTCAGGTTTATAAATTGTCCTGAATTTTCATTTTTTAGACCTTCATTGACTCTAAATTTTGATAAAATCAAAAAGGCTTCAGCGCAATTTAGATAAATATCTGAGTTTTTGGTGTCAATAATGGCTAATTGTTTAAATCGAAGGTAGGTGTTGTTTAATCCTTTAATCTTAAAATGCAGTGCAAATAGTCTTGCTCCGTCAATAAGCGGCATTAAGGCTCTGGTTTTTATATCAAATTTATCTTTATGCGGTTCATCTTCTTCTACTACAAATTTTTTGAAAAAAGTAAGAGGAGAATTTTTTCTTAAAGCATCATTACCTAGAAAATCAAAAAATAATGTGTTGTGATCTAAATCTTTTAGAATGACATTTTCTATCGTTTCAAATATCTTTTTTTCTCCAAAAACAAGTTCCAAATCAAAGAAAATACTGCTTAGGTCGTTGCTGTTTTCTCCTGGAGTATTCATCCAGCTATCATATTGTTTAGTCCAGTCTGTCAATGATTTACACCAAAGAATATTGCTAGCCATGTGCCCATTTGGACATAATTCATAACCGACTCTTTCAAGTGTTGTAGTTGTTCTTTTTCCTAATTTCAAGAAATAATCCCTTACATCTCTATATTTGTCAGGAGCTACATCTTCAAATATCAATATACTGTCTTGATCTGTCAATAATAATTGCTCTTTTCTGCCTTGACTTCCAATACTTAACCATGCAAATCGCGCAGGAGGGGAGCCGAGATCTAAAATAGATAACTCCACGGCACGTTTTAATATTGCTGAATTTATTTCGCTTGCAATATTATTGATATTGGAAAGCGGAATATTTTTATGGATTGAATTTTGAATTAATTCGGTCAATCTGTCCCTTAGATGTTTTAATTCCTTAGCATTGGAAGTTCTTTTGATTTCTTTGATTAATACACCCGGATTATTGGCTTGGGCAATAATCAAATCATGCTCAGAAATCATTCCTTTCACTTGGGATTTATCTGTTCCGTCCAGAGTGACACATAAATGGGTTACATTATTTTTTAGCATCAAAAGTTGCGCTTCTGCCAAAGAAACATTTTCTACAACAGTTACAACTGGAGATGACATAATGGCTTTCATGGTAACGGTCAGGGGGAACAGTCCTGTGGCAATTTTGGAACACATGTCCGTGTGCGTGACTATTCCAATAGGTAATTGATTTTCACAAATCACTACGCTGGTGGAACTATTTTCAGTCATTCGTAAGGCAACATCTTTGGCAATGTCATTGGTAGTTGCGGTTAGTGGTACTCTATTATATGTCAGTGACTGAAAATACTGCATTTCAGACTTTTGGTCAATATAAACCATATTATCATTTGCCAATTTACCTCTCAAATTTTCTTTTTCCTTTGGATTCCAGGTATTGGTAGCAAAACTTTCCAAAAGAAAATTCAGTACATCCGGATTATTGGCAACAAAAGGTCTAAAAGTGATAATTGGAATGGCATAAATAATACTCTCTTCACGGGCTTTTGCCGTCATCATGTAATTGTTTTTGGCAAAAAAAGGTCTCAAACCTAAGACATCACCTGCATGGCATTTATTTAGCAAAGTTTCTTCGGCATCTGCAATAACGGATAAATGAATTATACCAGAGGCAACCACATAGAAACAATCGTGTAGTTTGTCATTTATTTGGAATAACGTTTCGTTTTTTTCCAGATTCAAAACCCGAATACTTGTAGCTATGGCTGATAGTTCTTGAAAAGTCAAGTTGTCGAATGGGGGGTATTCTTTTAAAAAATCAGCTATATTTTCCGCAATTGTATTCATAGTTTTGTTGTAAAGTAATGCTTGTAAAAATAATAAAAATAGATTTCAAAAGTAAGACTCTAAAAACTAATTTTGATAAATTGCGGTATAGTTAAATTTTTCATAAAATACTAAGTGTTAGAATCATATTGGATGCAATTATTTAATTTTAATGCTAAATAAACAAATAAACTATGAAAATTTTAAAAATCTCATTACTCGTATTATTATCGTTTTTTGCAATTTCATTTGCAAATGCCCAAGAGAAACCAAAGAGTACAGCCGAAAAAGCGACTGGAATGATTAATGGAGCTACTATTCAAATTAATTATGGAAGTCCTTCGGTAAGAGCACGGAAAATTTGGGGAGAGTTAGTTCCTTTTAATGAAGTTTGGCGTGCTGGAGCCAATGAAGCTACAGCATTCGAAACGGATAAAGATTTAACCATTGAAGGTTCAAAATTGCCTGCAGGTAAATATTCTTTTTTTGTGATTCCAAATGAAAAACAATGTATTCTTATTTTTAATAAAGAATCCAAACAATGGGGCGCTTATAAGTACAATGAAAAGGAAGATCAGTTAAGAGTTACTGTTAAACAAAAAGCATCACAATCAAGCACAGAAAAGTTGATTTATAAAATTAACTCCGATAATGTTGTTTTAAGTTGGGATAATTGGGATATAGGTTTCAAAGTGAAATAATTTCTAACGAAAGTATATTTAAATCATCGTCATTTATGGCGATGTTTTTTTTTTTTGCTTAATTTATTTTCAAAATTATTTAAAGAGATAACAGAAAGGGTACAGTTTGTAAAAGTATAATTTGAAACCAATCAAAAGAGTAGACAATTTGATTTCTTTGAAATTGAAAAACATTTGATCAATACTTTTGATTAGGGGGCTTTTAAATATTCTATTTTACATAATATAAATTATAGTTCATTTTATATAATATCGTAAATGATGAAAAGGGATGCTTTTTTGACTTTATTCAGTCATTTTTGTCAGTTCAACTTCAAGTCTGTCGAAGTTCTCTTCATTTTTGTCAACTACAAATGGTCTTAATTTATTGCTTTCTTCCGCTGTGTCGAAAATCATTTTAAAAACAATTTTGGTTTTGTCGTTGGATACTTCTTCAAATGTTGCTAGTACTTTAAAAAGCGGTTTTGAAATGCGTTTCCATGCGATTAGATTTGGTTTGTCAATTTTTACAAATTCACATTCATTATGATAATTTCCTTTGTCTGGTCCGTGCATAATAAAACGCCATTTACCAGCTGGCCGTAAGTCAAATTCATTGAAAGTGTTTGTGAATCCTTTTGGTCCCCACCAGTTTTTTAAATGGTTTGGATCCGTCCAGGCTTTGTATGCAAGATTTATTGATGCGTTTACAATTCGTGTAGTTACAATTTCGCAGTCTGGTGCCGCTGAGAAGATTTCTAAAGCCATACTTAATTTATTTATAAATCATTACGATTTTTAACAAAATCTAAAGTTAAGCAAAAAAACAGACGAAATTTAATACTGTTTAGCAGTCATGTTTCAATATAGTATCTTTGCAAAAACACAAAATTATTATGACTAAAAGCAAATACTTCCAATTGATATTAATTTTGGGTTCCATGACAGCGCTTGGTCCTTTTTCAATTGACATGTATTTACCTGGTTTTTCGGGAATTGCCAAAGATTTGAATACCACAGTTACCGAAGTTTCGATGTCCTTGTCAAGTTATTTCATTGGGATTTCGGCTGGGCAATTATTATATGGCCCTTTATTAGACCGTTTTGGACGAAAAAAACCATTGTTTGTTGGACTTTTAGTTTATATTTTGGCTTCTTTAGGATGTGTTTTTGTTACTGATATTAATGTATTTATAGGGCTTCGGTTTGTTCAGGCTGTTGGAAGCTGTGCGGCTACTGTAGCTTCGGTTGCGATGGTTCGGGATTTGTTTCCGGTTAAGGAAATCCCCAATGTTTTGTCCAAATTAATGTTGGTTCTTGGGCTTTCGCCAATGTTGGCTCCCACTATTGGAAGTTATGTAACTACTTATTACGGTTGGCATCCTGTATTTTTTATACTGATGTGCTTAGGCGTTTTGGTGCTTATTGCATCACAATTGGGATTGCCTGAAACACACAAACCTGATCTCACAATATCATTGAAACCCCAGCCAATAATTAGCAATTTTGTGGCGATTATCAAAGTGCCACAGTTTTATACCTATGCATTGACAGGTTCGATTGCGTTCTCTGGATTGTTTACTTATGTGGCGGCGTCTCCTATTTTGTTTATGGATATTTTAAAAGTAGATGCCACGGTTTACGGCTGGATTTTTGCTTTTATGTCCGTAAGTTTTATAGGTTCTAGCCAATTGAACTCTTTATTATTAAGAAGATTCTCTAGCGAACAGATGATTTTTGGCGCATTGGTTGTCCAAATAGCAATTAGTTTAGCCTTTTTGATTTTGGCAATGAATGATGATTTAGGATTGTATGGTACTATGGCACTATTATTCCTGTTTTTAGCTTGTTTGGGTATTTCCAATCCCAATACTGCAGGATTGACCCTTGCTCCTTTTGCAAAAAATGCAGGAAGCGCATCCGCATTGATGGGGGCGATACAATTAGGGATTGGCGCTTTATCTTCTTTTGCTGTTGGTGTTTTTGTTAAAGATTCTATGGTACCAATGGTCGTAATTATGACTTGTACGACGATTATTGCTTTTATTATTTTGATTATTGGGAAAAGACAAATCAAGGAAACCGTAGTGAATTCAGGGGATGATGAAATTATGATGGGGCATTAATTTCTTGTTTTGCAATACAAAGGAATCTATTGCATAGACAAAAAGCTACATCTTTTGCAAATAGACTGATTTGCCATTCACCATTACATCATACTGACCTGTCCTTTCATTAATGGTTGTTCTGACATAATTACCTCTAAAAAGAACAACTGCACCATAAATTTTTCCATTTTTATCGGATTCAAAAGTAAATACAATTCTTTTGTTATCAGGGTTAATACTCACTTCATAAACGGAAAATCCTGTGTTTTTTGTCAAAAATTCTTGTTTTGTATCAATTATCTTATCTCCGACATAAAAATTGACAACTTTATCACTTAAGCTAATATCTGGATAATATTCATTAACTTTTTTTAGCAAATCATATTGTGCCGCACTTGCAGTCTCAATTTTAGATGTAATATTTTGAGAAAATCCAGCTACCGAAAACATAAAACCCAATAGTAAAATGTACTTTTTCATAATGTTAATTTTTATTATTAATACTAGTTTAATTGTATGACTAATTTACGAATAGTTTTTTACAATTAGTTGAAAAACATGTTATTATATTTTTTTAGAGCTGATTTCTCAGTGGCCTCGCATTAGAAATCAATATCAATATTCTATTTTAAGTCTTTTTTTGCTGTAGCTAAAATTAAGCACTTTCATCAAACATAATTTCGTCTGAACTTCCTATTTTATATAAAGGTTTCTCAATGGGTAATGTAAAATAAAAAGTAGAACCCTCCCCTTCGATACTTTCAACCCATATTTCACCGCCATTTTTTTCTAAAAAGCCTTTTACCAATAATAATCCTATTCCAGCGCCTTTATTTTCTTTTCTGGTTTCTGAAAGTGTTTTCATTTGCGGAGTGAACAATTTTTCCATTATTTCTTTAGACATTCCAATTCCGGTATCTTTCACTTGAACAATAATTTTATCCTCTTTACTACTTGCAGAAATCGTTATTGAACCTCCTTTTTCTGTATGTTTTATTGCGTTTGAAACGATATTTTGAATGATGGAAATTAACATTTTACTGTCGGCAAATACTGAAGTGTTCTCTTCGATTTCGTGATGAAGATTTATAGTGTTTACCGAAGCAGTTTCGTTTAAACTCTCAAAAACTTTTTCAATGTATTCAATAAGTTTCAATTTTGTTGGAGAAAAGGTGTCTGAGGCATATTTTATTCTTGCCCATTCCACTAAATAGTCAAGCATTTCTAATTCATCTGTTGAAGATTTATGAAGTAATTCAAGCATTTCCTGCACAGTATCAGGATTCATTTTGCGAAAATTTTCTTTTAGATATTTTGCAGTTCCTATAATTGCTGACAAAGGACTTCTCAAATCGTGTGAAAGTATTGCCATAACACTCTCTTTATGAGTATTAAGCTCTTCCAATTCTCTGACATAATTTTTTATGGCGTCCTCTGATTGTTTTCTGTCAGTTAAATCTCTTAAAACTTTAACATAGCCTAACATCTCTCCGTTTAAACCGATGAGTGGAAAAACCAATCCATAAGCATAAAACAAGCTCTTGTCTTTGGCAATGTGCCATCTATTATCTGTCGCTCTGCCTTCTTTTAAAGCGGTTTCAATTTCTTTTTTGGGGATACCATTTTTTAGATCTTCCTCAGTAAATATTACATCAAAAGGTTCACCAATAACTTCATCCGTTTCGTAACCAAATATTTTTGAAGAACCTGAACTCCAGCTATTTATAATGAAATCATTGTCTAATGTAAAAATGGAGTAGTCTTGTAAACTGTCAATTATTTGGCTATAAAACTCAGCGGTTGGTATGTATTTATTTTTGAGGATTTTTGTGAAGTTTTGTTTGGTTTCCATTGGGTTTGTTTTATTCATTATTTTGAAATAGTAGGTATTGAACAAATCACTATTGATGATACTATTTCTTTATTACAGCTGGTTTTCTGCTAAATTAAGTCTAATCTTCGGATTTGTAACGAGATCCAATAAAAACTATTTTCAAATTAAGCCAAATGCAGAAAACTCTTGTAATTACAGGAAGCTTCTTTTTTGTTATTGAGAAACAACAAGATAATCTTGATTGTGGATTTACTTTATGTTCATGAATTTCTTGCTAGGTTTTTCTTAATAGGGTTCCCGCAAAGACTCGAAGACGCAAAGTACATCCGATTTAGTTATTTTTTATGGAAAATATTTAGATAATAAAGATTAAAATCATCCGAATTAGCGATTGCAATATCAATCCATCCGTCAGAATTTATATCTCCTACTGTTACACCATAAGTTCTTGAGGAACTATCCGTTAAATTGATTTCCTCAAAAGTTTTTCCATCAAGGTTAAGGAAAACACTATTTGGTTTTAGGTAATTACCGGTCACAATATCGATAAAACCATCTTTATTGAAATCAGCTAGAGCGATGCTAAAGGTATCCGTGTCTTTACTGCCAAAAAGTAGCGTTTGATTGAAAGTGAAATTTTTATCTCCAAAGTAGATAATATTGGAACCATTTATATTACCTGTAACAATATCCAAAATTCCATCATTGTTCATATCGGCTATTGCTACCGAACGAGTTTCAAAAGTTCCTGAGCCAAAATCAAGTTTTTTTGTAAACTGTCGATTCCCTTTGTTTATGAAAATTTCATTGGGAATATTGTCTCTGTTCGCAAGAACCAAATCAGGCAGGTTATCACCATTTAAATCTTGTATAGCAATATCAATGGTAGCGTTCTTATTAGTTTGCAATTTTACACAATCAAAATTCAGTTTTCCATTATTATAGCAAATCATATTCTGCTGCCCTCTATTGGTTATAATGAAATCCATGAATCCGTTATTGTCCAGATCTCCTAATGCTACATTTCTGGCATCCGAAACTTCAGCAATTTCTGAATGAAATTTAAAGTGACCTAAACCATCGTTTGTGTAAATTCTATGAGGTGAATTATCGTTTATTTCGACAATGTCTAAATCGCCGTCGTTATCTAAGTCAACTAGTTCAGCAGCATAGCTGGTTGAGCTTAAATTATCCAAAGCCATCATCGAATTAAAGCCTTTGCCAGAATTGTAGAAGATATAATTTGTTTCAGGCCAATGTCTTCCATTAGCTATAACTGCATCAATTTTTCCGTCATTGTTAATGTCCCCCAGACTAATCGATGCAGTTCTATGTTTTGTAGAGCCAAAACTAAATCTTGGTTCTTCAGCGCTCATGTCGTTTTTCGAATGAAAACCACGTTCTTGAGCAAATGATGCCATAGTAATTAAAAGGACATGGAAATAAATTAGATTTTTCATAATTATTGTTGCGTCTAATGTTTTGGTACTACTGCGGGTGTGGTTGTTTCTTGAAATTATTTTGAAATAACTTTAAAAGCAATGTAAGGCGCTATTGCCACCCAAATCGGTATAAGAATCCAAATTTGGCCTTCAGTAAAATTATAAGCGTATAATAATTGCTTCCAAGAACTTCCACGTATAATTCCAAAGCCAAATTCGAAAGCCAAAGTCAAGATTGACCAAACAATTCCTATTATTAATGCTTGCTTTGCCGTATTTGGAGGTAACCATTTTACGACTAAACAACTATAGATTCCAATGAGAATAATTAAGGAAAATGTTGAAATTTGGTGCGCAGCTAATTCACTTATGTATTTTTTATACCATAAATCTCTAGCTGCTCCATTTAAAATTGCAAGCAGAACCATAGGAAACCAGCATAGTAAGTATTTTATCATTGTTAATTAAGGTTTCTTGAGTTCTTTACAATTTCAGCTATACTTTGCGGGCACGGTTTATAAATTTTGAATAAGACCTGTCATATTATTGACTAAATTGTCAAAACATCGAGTTGACGTAGATATTTCTGTAGTTTCAAGTATGTCAATTAATCTATGATTGTCATTAAAAATGTAATGCCCCGTTAAGCTATTTAAGTTGTAAATATTTTCATTATTTAAATGAATAAAACTGTTTCTTATTCGCTGAAAATGTAAAATGAATGTTTGGTATTGGCTTAATAATCCCAAAACGTATGTCATCTGATTATGATAAGGTAACATTTTAGTGGCGATGTTAGAAATAATATTGGGGTCACCCCATGTTGCTTCTTGATGAACCCCCACTATACTCGAACCATTATTATGGTTGCTTTTTTTACCGCAAGCATATAAAAGATAATGACAGCTTTGCTTGTCATTATAATTGTTAAAAATTGGTGTAATTCTATTGCCATTAAAATCGTAGCCACCCGAAACATGAGCAAGCCAATAGTCACGCCAAAAGTTATTCCAATGATTCCATATAAAATTTAACACTCCGGCAGATAATGCTAATTGCTCTTTATCATTAGAATAGGTGTAAAGAATCGAATAATCTTCAATTACATCACAAAACCTTTCTCTTCTATAAGCTAAATCTCTCACGGAATTCTTAGAGCATTTATTAGGGTTGCAATACGAGTTAATCTATTTTTATAACTATGAGTAGTTGCAATAGAAGCGTTTACAAAATCTGGATAATTTCCATTTACAAGTTTATCTTCAGCCTCGGTAAAAATTCTTATTAGTTCGTCTGAACTTTGATTAACATTTACACAAAATTGATTAATAATGTTTAAACCAGCAAGTTCTTGTTTTGGGTCAGGAAATCCATAACGATTGTAAATTAAAGCTCCCATTAGAGAATAAAAATTATATGATTGTATTTTACAATTTTCAAATACTTCTGAAAAGTTATCTTTAATAAAGTTGAAAGATGTTGTGATTATATCTTTAAGTTCGGTTTCATTAGCAAATATTATGTCATAATTCTTGTAAATATCTTCTAGTTTTTTTGAACTTCGATTTTGAATTCCTTCTAATTTTAATTGACAGCATTCCGTCAATAAGTCAGCATCACCCATTCGCGAAATATCCCTTAATGTCAAAGTTTGGTATTTTTCGAAAAATGGCGTTACATGCTCAGTTAGATTGCTTATAAACCATTTAAATTGACCTTGATATGTTGCATGTCTTTTTTCAGAAGTATTTAATGGTAAAGTATAAGAGTTAAGTCTTCTGAAAATTTCTAAAATCTCTTCGGTTGAAGCGGTAACTATATTATCTGTAGAAACTTCGTAAGAAAGAAATGCCTCAGGAATACTCTCTGGTAAATCCTCATATTTCATTCCTACATATTTTTTACTAACATTCGTTAATTTAAATTTATTGTCGATAAAGTCTCGAATAGTAGTTAGTCGTTGTTGACCATCAATTATTTCCCTTTTTGCTTTTTTTGTTTTCAAGTCAACTATTTGTCTAATTACAACCTTAGGAAAAGGGAAGTCATTCAATATTGTATCTATAAAATATGATCTTGCATTGTCAGGCCAAAGTCCTGTACCTCTTTGGTAGCTCCTGTTTACTGTTAATTCTCCTGATTTCATCATATTGTATATGTCCGAAATCGGAAGGGTGTTTCTAATTATTTTCATGTTTCAATTTTATTGTTTTTCGAAATATTTCTTTTTTCAGCCTTGTTGGTACTAGTCAACATAGGAAAGCCGTCTTCACAAAACTATCCAAATTTGGAAGTTATAGAAATGTTTATTTTGCTTTGTGTTTTTCAAATGTATAGTTTTTTAATCAGAAATTATAGGTTGAATGAAAAACAAATTAGTGCTACGCCTCCCCTTTCGTTCTCTTCTCAGGCCTAATAATCATTCGCAACGATTGGTCTTTGGAGAAATAAGCAATCATCCAATGGTAAAAAGTATTGATTCTGTTACGATACGTTATTAAGGACATTAGGTGAACAAATAACCAAATCATCCAAGCGAAAAAGCCATTGAAATGCATTTTTGGTTTTGGTAAATCGACAACGGCTTTGTTTTTTCCGATGATGGCCATAGAACCTTTGTCCTTGTATTTAAAGGGTTTTAATGGCTTGTTTTGAACTATTAATTTGAAGTTTTCGGCTAGATTTATTCCCTGTTGGATAGCGACTTGTGCGACTTGCGGGTGACCGCCCGGGAAATCTAGATCATTGAGTTGAATACAGGTATCGCCAATGGCGTAGATGTTATTGGTAGCGTTTACTTTGTTGAAAGCATCGGTAGCCATTCGTTTGCCACGACCGTAACTTTCTGCCGGAATTCCTTCAAATTCCCTTGCCGAAACTCCTGCCGCCCAAATTAAGTTTTTGGTTTGTATTGTTTTTCCATCGGCAAAGAAAACGGTATCGTCTTTGTAATCCACGACACGGGTGTTTAGTTTTACTACAACTCCAAGTTTTGTTACTGCTTCGAGTGTATCTTCCTGTGATGCTGCGCTCATTGGGGATAATAAGGCATCTCCCCCATCGATTAAATAAACGTTACTGGCAGTAGTGTCTAATTCGGGATATTCTTTGAGTAAAATGCTTTTTCGCATTTCGGCAAACATTCCAGAAACTTCGACTCCTGTGGGGCCACCTCCAACAACTACAATGGTTAAGAGTGTTCTTCGCTTGCGGATGTCTTTGCAAATGGCTGCTTTTTCGAGGTTTTTCAATAAGGCATTGCGCATTTCAATGGCATCATTGAGGGTTTTCATCGGAATGGCATTTTTCTTGACATTTTCCATCCCGAAATAACTGGTTTCGGCGCCTGTTGCAAAGACCAAGTGGTCGTATTGCAACTCGCCGTTATTGAGGATGATTTTGTTTTCGGCAGGAACTACTTTCAGCAATTCGCCCAAACGAAACTGCAGATTCTTTTTGCCTGCAAAAAACTTTCGGTAAGGATAACTGATGCTTGATGGTTCTAAAAAGGCAGTGGCTACCTGATAGATGAGTGGCGGAAAGAAATTATAATTGTTTTTGTCAACAAGGGTTACTTCAATTCCTTTGTGGTTGGCGAGTTCTTTGGCTAAATTAATTCCAGCGAAACCTCCTCCTATGATTACTATTTGCATATTGAGACTTTTATGAGAACAACTAGTTTTTGTTTCTCATAAAAGTACAAATTTTAATTTGAATATTATTTTATATGTCAGTCTGCAAAGTATACCGATAATTTTTTTTGCCACGGATTTCACAGATTCATACAGATTCATACAGATTAACACAGATTTTATTTAAATTGTTCGAGAAATAGTTGAAACTATGTACTTCAGAGTATTCTCCTTTTGTTTTCGAAACTATTTTAGCCACAAATTACAAAAATTTGCACAAATTATTTTAGTGCTATTTGGTGTAATTTGTGGCTAATAAAGAAGTGATGCAACCTAAATCTATGTGCTTTTAGTGCAGAATAGTTTAGTTTTTAAATTTTTTAACAGGCTTTTCTGCGATTTCGGTTTTGTTTTGAAGAATATAATTAGCCAGCAATTTTTCGATCAATTCGTCTTTGGTAAGATGATGAAAAATGGTCTTTATTTTTGTTTTTAATTCGGCGTCAACATCGTGATTGGGTTTGGTTTTGAAGATTTGCTTCGCCCATAAAAGCGTGTTGTTTTCTTCAATACTTGCAACAGAAGGTTTTTTGTATTTGGTAAACTGGATTCCCAATTCTCTTTCGAAATCGGCAATTTCAGCCACTTCTTCGGGTTGCAATACGGTCAAAGAAAGTCCTTTGGCTCCTGCTCTAGCCGTTCTTCCGCTACGGTGAACGTATACTTCATAGACATCAGGCAAGTGATAATTGACTACATAAGAAATTTCTTTTACGTCAATTCCCCTTGCGGCCAAATCGGTTGCCACCAAAATATTGATATGCCCTTCACGAAACTGTTCCATGATTCGGTCACGGATTCCTTGCGACAGACTGCCGTGCAAAGCTCCTGATGAAAATCTGTTGATTGCCAAGTTTTTGGCTAATTTATTAACGGCAGCTTTGGTTTTACAAAAGATAATACCACGCTCACCATCTTTAGAATTCAAGAAATGCATTAAAACATCCAGTTTTTCTATAGGATCTACTACAATATAGTTGTGATCTATCCCTTGATTACCGACAGTTTCCATACTGGCGCTTACCGTCACAACGTTTTTGTTTAGGTAATTCTGGATTAACTGCTTAATTGTCCCTGGCATAGTCGCCGAAAACAAAAAGGTTCTGTATGTTTTTGGTAATTCGGTTATGATTTCGTCCAAAGCTTCTTTAAGGATAGAAACCATTTCATCGGCTTCGTCGAGAACTAGAAATTTGGTTTCCTTTAGGCTAATGGCTTTTCGTTGCAATAAATCGATCAATCGACCTGGAGTTGCTACGACGATATGTGTTGGTGATTTTAATCTTTCAATTTGCGGTTTGATTGGGATTCCGCCACAAACGGCAGCGATTGAAACTTCAGGAAGGTATTTAGCATAACTTTCTAGATTATTGAAAATTTGTTGTCCCAATTCTCTTGTAGGCACTAGGATTACGGCTTGTACAGCAGCAACATTGGTGTCTATCAATTGCAATAACGGCAAACCAAAAGCAGCGGTTTTCCCCGTTCCTGTTTTGGCAAGCCCCACGATATCGGTAGTGTTTGCTAACAATAGCGGAATGGTTTTTTGCTGAATTTCGGTTGGGGTTACAATTCCCATTTCGGTAATCGCTTTTAGTATTCCTTTTGAAACTCCTAAGTCTGAGAATTGTGCTGACATGCTTTGTGTTTTTTTAATTGTAAAATGCTAATTGAATAGCAGAATGTTGTTTTAGCCCCGATTGCTTCGCCAGTTCGCTATCGCTCGTGTGCAGTGGAAATCCTTATAAGCCGGGGTTCGGCTTATAAGATTACTTCACTTAACTTTCATTTTAAGCGGAGTTCAGTGAACTTCGTTTGCAACGGATAGCGGGATTGGCTCCTGAAAATTATTTATATAAATCAAAATAGAGACACATTGTATTGCGTCTCTATGTTGAAATTTGATATTTTATTAATCGGCTTCGTTCATGATTTTCTCACGATATTTTTTTCCGATTAACAAGGTCATTTTTAGTTTATAATCGTCCATTAGCCATTCTCGGTAGTTTTTGCTACATTGACTAAGGCATTTTGAAAAACGTTTTACACGGTATTCAATATCGGCTTCCAATTCTTTTGAAAGCGCTTTGGCTTCCTGCAGTTCCTCGGTATTGTCCACACACATTGCAGCGTGCTGGTCAATTGATTTATCTAAAACCACTTTGGATCTTAAGTTCTGAGCAATCGCCAATTTGTGTTCTTCATCTACATCAAACTCGACAACGGCCGTTTTGCTAAATTTGGCACGCAATTCTGGTGGCATTGAATATTTGAAATGCAATTCGATTTCGCTGTCATCTCTTAAATTCTCCAAGTAAAACTCAGGAGATTTAAAAATGTGCTGCCAGTTTACTGGATCGCTCCAAAGTCCGAAACGGGCTGCGTTATTACCCAAATCAATTACGGTAAATTCGTCTTTTTTAGGCAATTTTCTAGAACCACGGCCTATCATTTGGAAATACAAAGTCAGGGATTTGGTTGCTCTGTTCAAAATAATGGTTTCGACAGTTGGCTCATCAAAACCGGTTGTCAGGATTCCGACAGATGTCAAAATGGCGTCTGGTGTGTGCTTGAACCAATGCAGAATTTCTTTTCGTTCTTCGGCACTGCTGGTGTTATCAAGGTGACGAATGCCATAACCCGCTTCTCTAAACGTTTCATAAACATATAAAGAAGTATTGATACCGTTGTTGAAAATCAAGGTTTTTTTACCTAAAGATTTTTCGGTATAAGCATGCAGTAATTTTTCCTGCATCGCCATATTGGTGTATAAATCATCGGAAGATTTTACGGTGTAATCTCCGTTAATACCTACTTTTAAAGAGGTTAAACCAACGTCATAACTATAAGTAACCGCTTTTGCCAAGAAACCATTTTCGATTAATGAATTGATGGTGTCTCCCACAATCAGTTCATCATAACTTTGGTGCATTGGCAATTTTATGTTTGAACTCAAAGGAGTTGCAGTAACTCCAAGTATGAATGCATTTTTGAACGATTTTAATAATTTTCTAAAGGAATTGTAATGCGCCTCATCGATAATTACCAGACCTATATTATCTAAATGTAATTTTTCGTCATTGATACGGTTTTTCAAAGTTTCGACCATAGCCACAAAACAAGAATAATCATTTTGGTCCGGAAGTTCTTTTACTTTACTGTTGATGATTTTGTTTTTTACATCAAAACCTTTTAACATTTTCGAAGTTTGCTTGCACAACTCGATACGGTGCGTTAACACCACCACTTTCTTATTGTGTTGGGACAAATAACGGCGAACGATTTCAGAAAAAATCACCGTTTTTCCACCACCTGTAGGCAATTGATATAATAAATGATGTTGTGCAGGAGCATTATCTATACGCTCAAAAATGGCGTCAATGTCCCCTTGCTGGTAAGCGTAAAGTTCTTTTTTGGCTTCGATTTCAATTTCTAAACTCTCTTGATGCATTGTATATTTTTCGATTTTTGCAAAAATACGCCTAAAAAACAGTTATTCGGTCAAAAAGTTTTAAAAAAATATAAGCGGGGATAATAAATATTAATTATAAAAGGTCTTTTTCGTTATCCAAAAGTTCAATATTTGATTTGAAATCAGTGCGATTGATCCATTTTTGATTGGAGGCTTCATCCGAAACTGCAATTAATCGGCTCTTGAATTCACCAATAATTCCATTTGAAATAATGAATTTTAAAGCCTGTTCGAATGAATTAAACATGCTTTTGTAAAATAATTCTTGTCTTACGATGTTTTCTGATGCGAAAGTCTGAGCGATTTCGATGTTATAAAGCATGATATCGGCAATTACAAAAGGATCGACACCCAATAAAATGAAATGTTTGATGTATTTTTGAGCAACAGAGCGCCTCATTTTTGGCTTTTTTCTTTTTCCTTTTGTCTGTAGCGGGAAATATTCTTGTGATATTTTGAGTTTGCATTCCTGTAGTAGCGTTTCCTCTTTTGGATTGAAGACAAAATTGTAATATACTTTTACCGGAGGGAATTTTTCATACAATTCAAGAATCTGCTCTTCCAGCTGTTCTTTGGTAAGTTCATTTAAGTATTTTTTTAAATCGCGCTTGCTCATTTTCAAAGTTTAAGAATACAAAAGTAATTTAGTTTTTAAACGAATACTGTAATAATGAATGTTATTACTTAATTTTGGGCTTTTAAATTAAAAAACAACTACAAATGCTTAAAATTTTTAAGATTACAGCCATTTTAGAAGGCATCTCTTATTTGGTTTTATTTTCGAATATGCTTTTTATTAAACCAACAAATATGGAACTTTACAAAACATTACTGTATCCCGTCGGAATGAGCCATGGTGTATTGTTTATAGGTTATGTTTTATTGGCCTTTTTGTTGAAAAAGGCTCAAAAATGGAATTTTAAAGTCTTTAGCATTATATTGATTGCTTCATTAGTTCCTTTTGGTACTTTTTATGTGGAGAAAAAATATTTGTAAAATATGAACAAACTCATTCATTCCATTTTTAGTTTCCTCTACCCTATTTTCAGAGATTGGGGAATGAGCAGAACTTCTTCGACTTATCTGAGTTTGTTTTTCAATACTATTTTGCTTTGTTTTTTGGCTTATGCATTGTATGTGGTTTTCCGATTTATATTGGTAACGATCATGGCTCTTGTTGCCCAAAGAACCAAAACCAAATTTGATGATTTATTGGTAACCAATAAAACGGCAAAGTACATCGCTTATTTGGTTCCTTTGTTTTTTGTCTTTAGATCTGTTCCAGTGATTTTGGATAAATTTGAATATTGGGAGAACGTTTTTGGTAAAACAGTTGCCACATACATAGTTTTACTGATTTTATGGATTATCCGAACCATTTTTAATTCGGTAAGAGATTATTTAAAATTGATTCCCCGCTACAGTGACAAACCTATTGACAGTTTCATTCAGGTTATCATGATTGTGCTGTGGATGTTTGGTATCGCATTGATTTTTTCGAAACTTTTTGACATTGACCAAAAGGAATTGTTGACCATTTTGGGAGCAGTTTCGGCTGTTGTTATCTTAATTTTTAGAGATACTATTTTAGGTTTTGTGGCAAGCGTCCAAGTGGCTATAAACGACATGGTACGCATTGGCGACTGGATAACAATGGATCGTTATGGTGCCGATGGTGATGTAATAGAAATCAATCTGGCTACAGTGAAAGTCCGAAATTTTGACAATACCACAACTACGATTCCTACCTATAGTTTGAGTTCCGACTCTTTTCAAAACTGGAGAGGAATGCTTAATTCAGACGGACGACGAATCAAACGGCATATTATCATCAAAGCGAATAGTATTAGGTTTCTGGAAGATAATGAACTTATTGATTTAAAGAGAATTGATCTTTTAAGTGACTATATAGATACTCGAAAAACCGAAATCGACAACTATAATAATGGACATAAAATAGACAAAAGTTTGGCTATAAACGGTCGTAACTTGACGAATTTAGGTTTGTTTAGAAAATACATCACCCAGTATTTACATCAATATCCAGGATTAAATCGAGATATGTTAATGCTTTGCAGGCAATTACAGCCAACTCCTTATGGTGTTCCATTGGAAGTTTATGCTTTTTCCAAAGACAAGCGTTTTGAGAATTACGAATACATTATGGCTGATATTTTTGACCATATTATTGCAGCTGTTCCCTACTTTGATTTGGAGATTTTTGTGATGCCTTCTGAAAATGAAGCAAAGACTTATTAATATCATTAGAAATAAAAAAATCACTAAATCCAAATTTATAGATTTAGTGATTTTTTATTTCTAAACATATTTTTATCAATCATAGAATCTCATAAACTTAGCATCTTCCTTCTAACCTATCCTGTCTTTTACAAATTCAATTTCTGTTTTTCCGTGCGCTTTTGGTTTACCGTCTTCGCCTAAATTTACCATTACGGTGCTGTCTATTGTGATTATGGTCTCACGGGTCATCATGTTTCTGGCTTCACATTTTAGTTCCAATGAAGTATGTCCAAATTTAACCACATCAATCCCAATTTCGATGATATCACCTTGTCTTGCCGAACTTCTGAAATTGATTTCAGACATGTGTTTGGTAACAATTCTAGGATTTTCCAATTGTATAATAGAATATAAGGCCAATTCTTCGTCTAACCACGCCAATAATTTTCCTCCAAATAAGGAGCCGTTAGGGTTTAAATCTTCTGGTTTTACCCATTTTCTAGTGTGAAATCTCATGTTTTTTCATTTATTAATGCTAAAATAATACATTGCTAACAGTAATTTTTATATTTTTAAAGAAAAAAAGATGGATCAGAGAGATAAATTGATAAAAGGAATTCGCGGAGAATCATTGGGAGACATCAATATTCAATCGTCTTCAGAGGAGCAGTTTCAAAATGAAGTACTTAGGCCAATTTTGAAATTGCAGAATGATTTGTTTATTGCCTCTTTTCTAAATTATATTAGCAAATACAAAAGAGATTTTTATACCAAAACGGTTGAAAACAAGCTTTCTATTATTGAAAATGCGATCCAAAAAGACATTAAATTTAGAAATGCTTTAAAAGGTATGATTATCGCTTTGTTTACTACCGATGAATATGCGCTTTACATTAAAAACTCGTCTAGCTTAAATAAACGAATGATGAATTTATTGATCGAAAGATTGAAAAGTCAGGTGCAATTGTTTGACGTAGAAAATTAATCAATCCTGATATAGTGTAGTTTTGACACAAAAAAAGG
>NZ_MUNX01000035.1 GCF_002001005.1 Flavobacterium sp. A45 | reverse complement strand
CTACTTATTATTCTAGTACCGTTTACTATTATTACGTCAGGATTTAATTCTTTTAGCACTATAATGCATTCTAAATCATTTACAGAGCCGATAGTTTGTATTTTGTCTAATTCTATAGGATCTGCAAAAAGGTTATAATGTTTTTTTAAAGCATTAATTCTTTTTTTAGATAATAAATGAACAAGTTTAGAAATTGTTAATTGAAATAGTAGTTGGTTTATGACTTTAAGAATTCCTAATTTTTTTACTCTTCCTTTAATTAATTGTATACTTGGTACACTATTCTCAATAATTACTTTATCAATTTGGAAACTATATTTTAATGCATTATACATAAATAATGTGGTTTGACTTTTACCTCCCAATAACACTATTCTCATTTAGTTTTTTTTAGTTCATTAGAAAGTTCTTTCATTGTCACAGATTGAAAACTATACTTTTTATTTAGGAAATCATAATGCCTTAAAATTTTTTCAAGTAGGCAGATATTCTCTTTACAGTTTCTTCCAAAATTATGTGGATGCCACCAAAGATGATATACTAAATTATTTTTGGCTGCATATGTCATGGCATTTTTAATTCTCAAAAATTTAAATCTTTCCAAAAAGAAAAGTTTTTTTGAGTATGGTCTCAATAGTCGACTTGAAGGGATATTATGAGGTGTAGATTTTTTTATTTCATCAAATTGATAGGAGTGGTGTCCAGTAATGTTGATATAGGAATCTATAAGACGTAGTATTCTTTTAATTGGTGTATTTCCTTTTCCGTTATTGGATTCATAAATCGAAGAGTTTTCAGTACCTCTATAGGAAGTAATACCACAATTACGACAAATTTCTAAGTAATCTTTATTGTATTGATTTCTAGGGAATACAATGCTATTTATGATTATATCATTTTTTTTTGCAATTTCAATAGCCACTTTTATATCTTCTTCAAATTGCAAGACAGTTTGCCCGGGTTCTAAACAATAGTAATGACAATAGGTATGCGTTGCGATTTCATGAAGGGGACTATTTTTTATTTGCTGTGTCAAAGTGAAACCAAAATGGTATGGATCTTCATCTTCATTCTCACCAAGGTCTGTCTCTATGTTTGGATAAGGCGAAAGATTTTCATTAGAATAAGTTGGTTTTATAATAGGTGAATTTTCTAATAAGTCTTTTTTTGTTTTATGAAATAAAAAACCAACTGTGGCAAAAGTTACTTTGACTTCATGCTTATCAAAACAATGAAGCATATTTTTTATAGCCGTCCTCGCTCCTATAATAGCATCTCCATAATCTTTAACACATCTTTTGTCTCGAACTCCCCACATTAATTCAAAGTCTAGGGAGATTACAAATTTTCCAGTGTTTGTCATTTTTTACTTAATGTTTTCTTGCGTTTTTATTAAAATATGCAATAGTCTGTTATATTTATATTGTTGTTGAATTAATAATAGGTTTATCAATTTAAATTATTCTGTCGCAATAAATGATTTTGAAGTTCTTTTTCAATTATGGAAATGAAATTTTTTATCGATCTTTCTTCAAGAAATGATTTAAAAAGAATATCGTTTTTAGAGTTATCTGTATTTAATGATTTTATAATGGCGTCATGCAAATTTTTTGAATTACAGATATCTGCAATCTGAATTCCTTGAATTTGTATAATTTCTTCAGTACATTTTGTAGAAACGATGCTGTTATTTTGAGACATCATTTGCAATAGGACATTCGGAAATCCTTCTATTCTTGACGAAATCACACAAATTTTTGCCGCCTTAAAATAAGGATAGACATTCGGGACACGGCCTCTTAAAATCACTTTGTTTTCTAAATGGAGTTCTTTTATTTGAAGTTCTAAGTTTTGTTTTTCTTTACCTTCTCCCAAAATAATAAGCTGATATGTTGGATATGTTTGGAGTATTTCTTTGAAGGCTGTAATTAAAACATCGAACCCTTTTTCTGGAATTAATCTTCCAGCGCTTACAATAAATGGCGATTTTATTTCTAAATATTCATCTGTTTTTATTGAAATTAAATCAATAGGATTTGCAACTACTTTTATATTAATTTGTTTGTCAATCCAAGATATGTTGGCTATTAAATCTTGTTTCATTTGTTGTGTCTGACAAATTAATAAGTCCAGACTGGGATATCCCCATCGGTACATTTTTTTATATAAAAACAATTTAAAACCTTTGAATCGTTCAAATATTCGAGTGGATTCTCTTCCTATAAAATGTTTTTTTTGGATGAGCCCAAACCTAATAAAAACACCGATTATACCCGTAGCAAAAACATGTGAAGTAAATATAGAATCGTATTTTTTTTTTGGTTTGATCAAAAGATTATAGGCATAAAACAATGCACCTAGATATTCAGAGTTTGTATCTTGGTATTTCAAATGGATAAATGGAGCGCAAATTGTCCATTCATTATTCGTTTTACTTTTCAAAAATTGTATTTCTACTAGTGAATCTGAATAATACTGAGCTATCATTTTTAGGATTTGCTCAGCACCTCCCATGGTATCATTGGGTAAAACAAGAAGTATTCTTTTCATTTAATGAATGTTGGTTTTTTTGTTTTTAATCTGATGTAACCATTCAAAGCAAGTCCAAAAGGGAAAGCCAATAGAATCAATAATGGACTTTTGGTTTGGTTTAAAAGTGACAGATCTTTTGAAAAAAGGCAACAGGAAATTAAGTGAACCATATTCTTAAACCGCTCTATCCAATTGGTGCTTAAATTGATTTTAAGAATCCGATGCAGGGCAAAACCTTTGGGATTATTTTTATAGAGCGAAAACAAATTTTTTGTAAAACCATCTTTTTGATAGTTTACAATAACGAATACCTCATTAATAGGTTTAAGCACATAATCTTGATCAATTAGCCGATATAAGTAACCAGGAGGAATAAATTTTTCTCCTTCAATTAATGGGTAAGGCGCGTATTTTTTTATAATTTCTGTACGGTACACTATTTTTTTATCCCCTTTTACTCCTTGTTTGTGGTATAGGTCTGAAAGAGTGCTTTGGGTAAGAGCTTCTGGAAATGAGGTACCTATTAAATTTCCTTGAGTATCGCTGTCCAATCCCACTATTCCAGCAAATTTGGAGCCTAAATTTTGAATGTTTTTCAAGATGAGTTCCACCGCGTTATCAGGCATATAATCATCAGAATCGATACTGACATTCCAAGGTGTTTTAATAGAGGCATAAGCGGTATTGTGCGCGCCATTCATTCCTTTGTTTTCTTGTTGGATATACTCAATTTCTATTTTATTTTCTTCCATCCAAGATTGAACCAGCGATTCTGTTTGATCGGTTGAACCATCGTCTATTAGCAACCAAATAAAATCAGAATGGGTTTGTCTGACCAAACTATGATAAATTTGGTGCAAACAATAACCTCTATTGTAAGTGGTGGTGAAAACGGTTAAGGGTTTCATTTTTGTAGCGATAAAAACAAAGTTTCGTATTGATTCAAAATAGTTTCTTTATCGAATTTTTTGATAACACTATTAATTACTTTTTCTCGTTTAATTTTACGAATGAGTTCCAAATTAGTTAACAGGGAAAGCAATTCTTCTTCATTTTTTACCAAATAGCCATTAATGCCGTTTTGGATGATTTCTTTTGTTCCGCCAGGAGCTTCAAAGGCTATAACTGGAGTCCCAACGGAACAGCTTTCGAGTAAGGCATTAGGGAAACCTTCTGCATAAGAGCCTTGCAAAAAAAGATCATGTTGCTGTATTTCGCTTAAAATATTGGGTGTGAAAGGGATAAAATGTACTTTTTCGGATAAATTGAGGCGCATTACTTCGTCTTGAATAATTTGTGATTCTTTTACCAATCCTGTTCCAATTATGGTGTATTGAAAATCGTATTTTAATTGGGAGAGTACTTTTAAAATTCGCAAATGACCTTTGATCCAACTCATTCTGCCAACGGTGATAAAGCGAAGTGTATCTGATTCTTTTTTGGTTGTAGCGGCTTGAATTTCGCTGATGATTGGATTGTTTATCACCACTATTTTAGATGGATGAATTCTCAGTTTCTCAATCAAATCAATTTTCATATCATGGCTTTGACAAACAATGGCATCCAAATAAGGATACAATTGCTGCATTAAAAAAAAAAAGAAACGGTTTTTTTCCTGTGGAAATTCATTGACCACCGATACGATATTGGTTTCCCGAACAACGAATTTTATATTCGAAAAAAAGAAACTAAAAAGGCCTAAAGTACTGTTGATATGCCCCGAAGAACTAAAAACGACAGCTGGTTTTTCTTTTTGTATCATTTGCAGCAACACTGGAATAGCTTTGAAATGCCTCTCTTTGTTCAGAAAAGTTATATCGGTGTTTTGTATTTCATAAACTGCATCTTTCTTGTAACCGATGACAATCAATTTTGCCTCAAATAGAGTAGGGTTTATATGCTTTGCCAAAAAAGCAGTAATGCGTTCAGCACCGCCGGCTTTCAAAGAGGGAACAATAAAAAGTATTTTTTTTCTATCCATTATTTTTTAAAATAGCCAAATTCCTGATACCATTTGGATAACACATAAACGCGCCAGATATAAGATGAATAATCTTGTTTCCCTGCAAGATGACTTTGAAACATTCTTTTAAATTTTGGAAGATTCAAATTGGGAACCTGTTTCAAAAAATCATCAGGTAAATTTGTAATGAATTCTTCTTTCAGTTCATTGCGAATCCAGGAATCCATCGGGACAGAAAATCCTTTTTTTGGCTGGTCA
The DNA here is from genome assembly GCF_002001005.1 of Flavobacterium sp. A45. Classification (GTDB taxonomy): domain Bacteria; phylum Bacteroidota; class Bacteroidia; order Flavobacteriales; family Flavobacteriaceae; genus Flavobacterium. The sequence continues at coordinate 30,707 of NZ_MUNX01000035.1, read as the reverse complement.
AAAATGGCTTCAGGAATGTATTCGCTTAAAATATCTTTGAGAATTCTTTTCTTTTTACCCTTTTGGTAGCGATAGGAAACCGGGAGCGTTCGAGCAAATTCTACAATTCTGTAATCTAAAAAAGGGCTTCGGATTTCTACGGAATATGCCATACTGGCTCGATCCACTTTTACGTTACTGTCGTTCTCTAGCCATAATTTGATATTCAGGTCGGCTGTGGCTTGATGTAAATTTTTGGAATTATTTTTAAAACCATCATAAAGCGAAATCCAATCCAAATTTCGGTTTAGCAAAAGTGAATTATACCCAACAAATATTCCGGTTATGAAATCATACTTGGATTTCACTTTAAGGATTCTTTTTATAGACTCGGTTCTTTTACCCAATATATTAAAAATCAAAAAATGACTGGCAAAAACTCTTAATAAATAAGGGGTTTTTATAAGTTTCTTAAATTTGGCGACCCAATCAAAATGGTTGTAACCCAAAAAACTTTCATCTCCTCCATCACCGGATAAAGCCATCGTTACATGTTGTTTTGCTATTTTATTTAGCAATAGCGAAGGTAATGCCGAGCTGTCTCCAAAAGGTTCATCATAAACAGCAACAAGCTTAGGAATTAGTTTTATGATATCTTCGGGTTTGCAGATAGTTTCAAAATGTTCGGATCCAATAAGTGTTGCAAATTGAAGGGCAATTTTACTTTCATCATATTTTGGGTCTTGAAAACCGATAGTAAAAGTATGAATAGGCACTTTTGAAATTTTTGAAGCTATGCTGGATACCAAAGCCGAATCGATTCCTCCCGAAAGAAAAGTTCCAAAAGGAACATCCGCCTGCAATCTGATTTTTACGGCATCTTTTATAAGGGCGTGCAGTTTTTCTTTAGCTTCGTCATAATTTAATTTAGTTATTTGGACAGGCTCGAGATTCCAATATTTTGATATGGTATGCCTTTTTGCGGTTAAATCAATTTCCAGATTACTCCCTGGAGGAAGTTTGTGCACATCTTGAAAAATGGTAAATGGACTTGGGATATAAGTGCAATCCAAATATATTGAAATGGCTGTTTCATTCAGTTTTTTATTCTGGCAAATGGGCCGCAGCTGACTGCAAATTTCAAATTCTCCATCATTCCAGGAAAAATAAAAAGGCTTAACTCCCAATCGATCTCTGGAACAAAAGATCGTATTTGAAATTGCATTGTAGATAGCAAAAGAAAACATTCCATTCAATTTTGGAACTATTTTTTTTCCCCATTGTTGGTATCCTTTCAATAAAACTTCCGTGTCTCCTGTGGTTTCAAAAGTGTTGCCTAGTTCAATTAATTCCTCTTTGATTGTTGTAAAATTGTATATTTCTCCATTGAAAACGATTGTATATTCTGCCAATTGCATCGGCTGATTGGAACGAGCGTCCAAATCGATTATAGCTAAACGAAGATGGCCGAATGTCAAATCTCCTATTTTTTTTATCCCGGTATGATCGGGGCCTCTAAATTGTATGGAGGACAATTTGGTTTGGATTTCTTCTTCAGAGAAAGGAATATTCGTTACATAAATGCCGCACATTGTATTTGGGGTTTTAATATGCTAATGATTTCAACGTTTCGTTTTCTTCCGTTTTTTTTAACTCTATTTGCTGAAAAAGCCATATTGACAGTGATAATATGATGTAATTGTTAAAGAAGTTATGGGTTGTAAGCAAATAAATAAATAGTGAAAAAGAGACCAGCAGCAGTACGAAATCCTTTTTAAAATAATGGATGCCATCGAATACAAACCCTCCATACAACCATAAAAAAAATAAAAAAACGAATATACCGGATTCGCCAATTATCAAAAGGGGCGTGTTGTGTACTCCCTCAATTCCATAAGCATTGCCATCTCTCCCATAAGTTTTTCCACTGAAACTCAAATACCCGCTTCCAAATAAAGGATGATCCAAAATTCGATCATAATATTTTGCCCAGGTTTCTGTTCTTGAATTTTCGGCTAAATCTTGGCTAATTTTTCCGTCGAGTATTGTAGCAAAAGCTTCTAACCGTTTTGTGTTGAAGTCAAATTTATTACCAAACGAAACAAAGAAACTGACCAATACAATTCCTAAAAAAAGCTTGTAAAAATTTTTATAGCTGATTGATAATGACATTATGTTGACGAGTACCCAAAGCAATAAAAATGTTCTCGAAAAGGTGACAAAACCTGCAAAAGAGAATATGATTTGCCCAATAATTTTTAATTTTTTTTCAGAAATAGAAAAACTGAAACAATAGCCAAAAATGCAGATACAGCCGGCAAAATTTGGATTCAGGTAAAAACCGCTATAACGGCCACCTATATCGATCACAAAAACAGATTCGTATATAATGCTCAATGCGCCAATGAGCAGCAATGTGAACATTTCTTTCTTGCTGACATCTTTAATCACACTGGCTCCCATAGTTACAAAGATTATATATTTGACAAAAGTGGCAAGGAATCCATCCGAATTTTGGGAGTCAATTAAAACAGAAATCAAAAAATAGGATAGCCCCAAAATGACCAAAGGAATAATGGGCGCTTCTTTTTTGTAAAAAAAATAAATAATGATAAGCAAGAATGTCCCATAACTTAAAACAGCTCCTGATATAGAATCCAGATGTACCAGGGAAAAGCTGGGAAGGTTGCAAAACAGCAATATTAAAATGACAGTTTTTAGATATTTCATTTTAAAAGATCTTTTTTATATTGGTGTCTGACAAATAAAAAGAGAATTATAAAATTGGAAATATAGACCAAAGTTGTAGCAATAGCTAAGCCATAGATGGCATATTTTTTGGCGAAATAATAATTGAGCGATACATTCAGTATTAAATTGATTATCGAGGCATAAAACATATAACTGTTTTTGTTGATGCTTGTTAGAAATTTGACAATGATAATAGTTGCAATATAAAATGGAATGTATATCAAAACGATTCTCTGAATTTGAGAAACAACCAAAGTATTTTGTGCAGTAAAATTTCCTCTTTCGAATAAAAATGAAATAAGGGCATCCGAAAAAAGAAACAGTATGCCAGCAATTGACGCCGAGAGAAGGAATACTGTAATTAGGGTTTGATATAAAATTTGATAGGCTCTGAGTTTGTTGTCTTGAACGAGATTCGAAAAATAAGGCAAAAGTACGTTTCCTATTGAAATCACTAAAAGTGTTGCTAAAAACAACGGAATTTTCATTCCGTAATTAAAAGAAGCAATAGAACCCACGACCAGTTGAGCCGCAAAAAACTGATTCACAAAACCGGTGGAACCCGTTAAAAAACCTGATCCTATTTTTGAGGGCAACTGTCTGTATATTATTTTAATATTTATGGAGCTGAAATTGGGTGTTCCAAATTGTAGCGTTTTTTTATGAGCACATACTGTTAAAATATACACCAATTCCAGAAAACTTCCCACTAGCGTTCCGATGGATAAAAGCGTGTATCCCATTTTATTATTGAAAATAAACAAGCAAATCAAAATAACAATAGAGGTAAAAATAGGAGATATTGCTGAATAGCCAAAAAATCCTTTTGTTTCCAAAATACCGCTAAATAAGGATGAAAAAGACCAAAAGAGAATACAGGGTAATAGAATATAAAACTGAGTGCGTATGAGTTGGTAATACTGCAAGCTGTGATTTTTAAAAACAGCTTCCAAAAAAACATCGGTAAAGAGATAGGATACAAACATCAGAACTATCCCCATGGCTAAAGTAAGGGCAACACAGGCACTCATGAAAGAAGCAGTTGATGATGAAGTTCTGATTTCGGCAATGTAATTGGGTATAAAAACATTTTGGAACGATGACATAAAAACGGTATTTATAAATCCGGGTATCAATAGTGCAATCAGGAAAGTGTCTAGGATTTCAGAAAGCCCAAAAGTGCTTCCTACTTCCATTTCTTTAAAAAAGCCCATTCCTTTTACAATTACAGTCAAAAAACCAACTGTGATAACATTGATCAGTATTGGTTTTCTTAAGTAATGAAAAATTGATTTTTTTTTCAAAATAGCACTGTTCATTTAAAGCCTTTTTAGTTTCCTTGAAATACTAGCGAATGCCATTTCTTGTATACTTCAGTAGCATGATATTTAGCCGTTGATTGAATTGCATTCGAACTGAATTTTAAACAGAGTGAATCATTTTCCATTAATTCGATCATTTGTATTTCCAATTGTTTTTGATTGTTGGTTTCAAACAAAAAACCATTTTCTTTGTGCTGAATCATTTCGGAGGGACCGGAATTACAATCAGATGAGATACAGGGAATTCCAAAACACAATGCCTCCAATAACGCATTTGGAAACCCTTCAGACTGTGAGGTAAAAACAAATAGTTTGGCACGATTGTAGTAACTCTCTATGTCGCTTACCGTTCCAACGAAATCAACTTTATCTGAAATGCTTAAGGTTTTTGTCAATAATTGGTATTCTGTTTTTAAAACACCATCACCAACCAGTACGAGTTTCCAGTTTTTTGTATTCAAATTGGCAAATGCTTCTAAAAGCAGTTTCTGATTTTTATTGTCGTCTAGCCGGCCTACGGTCAAAATGATATTCTCTCTATTTTTATATATTTCCCTTTTTGATAATAGATTTTCACCAATGGGATTTGGTATAATCTGAATTTTTTGAGGGTTTAAAAAGTTTTGAAAATAGTTTTTTGAAAAGTCTGTTTGAACAATAAGTGCATCAGCAAAAGGATAAAGAATTCGTATGCAAAGGTTTCGAAAAAAAGAAAGCTGAGATACTTCAGGATTGTTTCTTTCGCAAATATAAGAAGCAGCTTTTAGAAAAAAACTGCTCAAAATGGCCAAAATATTTCCGGTTGCAGTAAAACCGATGAGTACTTCAATTTGATTGTCTTTTGCTGTTTTGATTATTTTTTTTACAAAATTTAGATTGCTTTTTAGAGCCATAAGCCAATTCCTGCTTGGAATATAGCCTTCTTTTAAAAAATGGATCTGAATATGAGAATCGATGGTATACATCACTTTTGTTTTATTCAAAACTAGGAGAAATACATCATATTCATTTGTAAATTTTTGGGCTAGAGTGACTGCGACTCTTTCGGCACCGCCAGCTTCAAGATTGGGGATTATAAAAGCTACTTTTTTCTTTTTTATCATGAAATTCACTTTTTAAGAAGGAAAAATAGTTTTAATGATTTTTTGAATTCGATTATTTGAGTTCACGATCCACATCTCACAGCTCCGCGTTTCCAAGTCCCATTTTTATATTAAAAATAGAGAAGTTGAAAAAGTAGAATTTGGGCTAAATGTTTGATACTTATTGATTAAATGTATAAAAAAATGTTGAATGTTGATGTGGAAACAAAAAAAAACGCCTTTTGAATCGTTCAAAAGGCGCTTTTTATAGATTAAATGAAAAGTTTCTATTTTTTGTAAATCGAGTAGATGGTACTGATTGTTTTTTCGTCCAAAATAGTATTAACTTCAGTTTGGATATAATGAAGTTTGAATGCAGTGATGGCTGCCGAAAGATTTTTGGTATTGTATCCTATCGCTTGCAAACCCAATTCGGCATTAAAATCACTCGGAGGGCAGGGAAGTTCTTCGTCTGGCCAAACCCCAAAACCATTTAAAGCTAAAAGTTTCCATGGAAAAAATGCACTGGGATCCACTTTTCTAGACGGAGCAATGTCTGAATGGCCAATTATGTTTTGTGTTGGAATATTGTAGTCTTTTTTCAATTTGGTCAATAACGCCAATAGGGTATTAATTTGTGGCTCTGAAAAAGGTTCAAAGCCGTTATTGTCCAACTCGATTCCAATGGAACTGGAGTTGATGTCGGTGTTTTTCCCCCAAGAACCATTTCCAGCATGCCATGCTCTTAGATAGTCATTGAGCATATGAACTACTTTTCCGTCTCTGCCAATCACATAATGAGCACTTACTTTCGTTTCTTTTAAAGTGAAAGTTTTTATGGTTTGTTGTATTGAATCCTGTGCAGTGTGATGCAGTATGATGAAATTGGGTTTTCTTAAATTAAAATTGACAGTACCAATCCATTCTGATGAAATACCATTTTGTAAAATATTAGTGTCGGTTTTGGAGAGCGTGTCCTTATAGTTTAATAATTGATTTTTGTATCGATAAGCAATACTGTCAATTACTACAGATGGCTCGTTTTTTAGGGGAGTTGCTTCTTTCTCGGATAGGGTTTCTTTTAGATTTTTTATCTGGGCATTGTATTCTTTTTCGGTTGCTTTGTGTGGATTTTTAGTCGCACACGACGCAACTATAAGAACTAGAATGATATAGTAAAAGTATTTTTTCATAATTGAAATTCAATTTCTTAATATAAAAGCCTAGTGTTTTTGTGATTCAATTTTACTTTTTCGTTCTTCAACCAAGATTTTAAATTTCACCTTTTGTTCTTTATTTAAAATTTGGGTCATTTCCATTTCGGTCATTTCATTCAGTACTTTAAATTCGTTTGTTTTCTCCTCGTCACTTATCTCTTTTTTCATTAGAGCCTCTTGCTTTTTTAACGATTTGACATAGATATTAGTGACAACCACTTCCTGAAGTGCATCTAATTTAAGTTCTTTTTTATAGTAGTCTACAATTTTTGCGGCAGTAACTTCTGCAGGAATCGGTTTAGGCGCACTCTGTTGGCTGCTTTGCCCCATTTGTGACATTTGGTTAGATCTGCCATAGCCATTTCCACCGTATCCGCCACCGCCATAACCGTTTCCTCCATAACCATTTCCATATTGTGCCGAAATTGTATTGGCAGACAAAAGCAAAAATGCTATAAACAATGCTGTTTTAAATGTTTTCATAAATGACAATCTTGAAAATTAAAAATTTAAACTGGTTCTCCGTATAAATCAAATTCTGTTGCTTCAATAATTTTAATCATTGCAAAATCACCTGTTTTTACATAATGTTTTGCAGCATCAATTAATACTTCATTATCAACATCGGGGCTGTCGAACTCAGTTCTGCCCACGAAATGTCCGCCTTCTTTTCTGTCAATAATACATCTGAAAGTTTTTCCAACTTTTTCTTGATTCAAATCCCAAGAAATCTGAGACTGCAGTTCCATAATTTCGTTTGCACGATCTTGTTTTACGTCAGCAGGAACATCATCTTCCAATAAGAAAGCATGTGTGTTTTCTTCATGCGAATAGGCAAAACAGCCCATTCTGTCAAACTTCATTTCCTGTACAAAATCTTTCAGGATATTGAAATCTTCCTGTGTTTCTCCAGGATAACCCACAATCAGAGTAGTTCTAATTGCCATTCCCGGAACCGCTTCTCTAAAGTCTTTTAGTAATCGTGTTGTTTTTTCCTGCGTAGTACCGCGACGCATCGATTTTAATACAGAATCAGCAATGTGCTGCAACGGAATGTCAATATAATTACAAATCTTAGGTTCGCGTTTCATGATTTCAAGCACATCCATCGGGAATCCGGTAGGGAAGGCGTAGTGTAAACGAATCCACTCAATTCCTTCAACTTTTACCAAAGCTTCCAGTAATTCGCCAAGTGCTCTTTTTTTGTATAAATCAAGACCGTAATACGTTAAATCCTGCGCAATCAAAATCAATTCTTTTACGCCGTCTCTAGCTAGTCCTTCAGCTTCTTTAACTAATTTTTCGATAGTTTGCGAAACGTTTTTTCCTCTCATTAATGGGATTGCACAAAAACTGCAGGGCCTGTCACAGCCTTCCGAAATTTTCAAATAAGCGTAGTTTTTTGGAGTCGTAGTCAAACGCTCTCCCAGTAATTCATGCTTATAATCGGCACCCAAAGCTTTTAATAAAGCCGGTAATTCTGTAGTTCCAAAATATTGGTCCACATTCGGAATTTCTTTTTCTAAATCCGGTCTGTATCTTTCAGATAAACATCCAGTTACAAAAACTTTATCTACAAGTCCTTTCTCTTTTTTATCAGCATATTCCAATATCATGTTTACTGATTCTGCCTTGGCATTATCAATAAATCCGCAAGTATTAATCACGATAATATTTCCTTCATCTTCGGCTTTGGCTTCGTGAGTCACATCTTTGCCACTGGCTTTAAGCTGTCCCATCAACACTTCACTGTCATATACATTTTTTGAACACCCAAGAGTGATCACATTTATTTTGTTCTTTTTTAAAGACTTCGTTCTCATAATATTATATTCCTGATAATTTAGGAATCTGCAAAATTACAATTTTTTGCTGAAACCCTGTCTGTTTCCTTTTAAAATGGATGTTTTGTTTGTGTAAAAATGATTTGGAGCAGCACATTTCGTTTTTTTAACAGCATTTCTCCCGCTGTCCGCAGTATCTTTTATGCCGAACCCTGGCATAAAAGGATACTTACTCCCATCGGGGCTGATTAAAGATATTTAATTTTCATAAAAAATAATCCAAAAATATGTAGTCTTAAATTTTCTTTAGCATAAAAAAGAAAACCACTTTTGAGATAGTTCAAAAGTGGTTTCTGTTAATATATTGTCTGTATTTTACATTTCAAATGTAAAAGTCATAGTAAAATTGTTTTTGTACGTATTGATTTGAGCTCTTTCGGTGAATCCTTGTGAAAAGAACTGATTTTGCGAAGTAGTGTGAACGTTTACATACGAAAAATCAAGTTTTATGGAACCAAAACTATATCCTAAACCACCCGAAAAACTGTTTAAATCACCTATTGTAACTGAATCTTTATAAGGGCTTCCTTCAAAACGATACCCGCCTCTTAATCTGAAATTTTGAATTTTATATTCGGCACCAACTCTTACTTCGTTACTGCTACCCAGTGTATTATGCATGGTATTATTCAAACCTCTATAATAAGGATCGTTTTCGGGACTAAATTCTGTACAACTGTAGTCTTTGTATTTGTAATCTACACTAATCAAGCCTGATTTTCCAAAAACATAGGCAAAACTACCTGTTAAACTTCCAGGGGTACGTAAATCATAAGGAGCATAATAATTAATGACAAACGGGTCAACTATATCTGGAGGAAGTGTTTCTACGATGTTGCTGCTTACCGAAGTTAGTCTTTGAGAAAGTTCATCTTGTAAATTATACCATGTTGGTGATTCATATGCAAAACCAAGACGAATTTCATTGGTTAATTTTGCGATGGCCCCCACTTGGAAAGAAAAACCGGCGCCGTAAGTATGTAAACTATTTGAAAAATTTAAACTCTTGACTCTGTAATTTGAATCTAAAGTATTATTGTTGGATTCATAAAAGTTGGTATTTTGTACATAATCTGTAAAATGTGAGTTCAAGTTGAAACCAAAATACAGGAAATCTTTGTATTGTAAACCGCTGTTAAAAATCAGTTTTCCGTTGTAGCCATTGGAATAAAAACTATTTTCTTGATAATAATTACCACCAGAACGAACATTTGAGGTATATAATGTATTGTTGGCTGTTTCTGTAACAGGGTTGATGATATAGCCTTGATAACCCAAGAATGCTTGTTGAGCTCCATTATCCAAAACGGCATATTCGCCATCTTGCAGTAAGTTCAAAGGAACGCCATTGGCATAACTGATAAAATAATTAGCTATGGAGTTTACAGGACTTCTCCCTGCAGAAAACATTGAATTGTCATAATTATTAGTGTTCTCGTAATTGATGGACATCGAGAATTTTTTCCAGTCATTATTCGGATTTCTGGTTTTAAAAACAAAAACACCTCCCGCTTGATTCAAGTCAAAATTACTTTCACCAGATGAAGTTTGGGTTCCAAAATAGTCGGAATTATTTTCAGTGTCGTAATTCCCCATTGTAGTGGCGAATTGATTGTTGTTGAATACAGCTGACCCCGCAGGATTAACATTGATAGAGGATAAATCGCCTCCGAGTGCTCCAAAAGCACCACTCATGGCTGTAAAACGTGCTGTTCCTTGCAATTCGCTTTGTGTGTAACGCATTGCGTCTTTAATTTCCTGTGAATGTATTGTAGAGAACGTTAGCCCTGCTACAAAATATAACAATAGGTGGTTCTTTTTCATTTGGTTGGGCTTAGGGTTGGTTATAGTTTTAGTTCGCTAATTTTTATCTTCGACCTCCGCCACCCATTCTGCCGCCTCCGCCTCCGGACATTCTAGTACCGCCTCCACTTGACATACTGCTGCCACTGCTTCGGTATGTGCTGTTGCTAGGTGTGTAGCTTGATCTTTGGGTATTAGTTGAAGTGTTGGTTCTACTTTGTGTGTAAGAACTTCTTGATTGATTTTGGGTGTAATTTCTTGATGCAGTATTACTGTTTCGGTTTGTAAAAGTAGGAGCCTGTCTGCTTATACTAGTATTGTTCCTATTATAGGTGCTATTTCTACTTGTAACACTGTTTCTGCTTGTAGCTCCATTTCTGCTATAATGGCTAACTCTATTATTGTTGTAAATTGAATTGTTGTAATTTCCACCATAAGAGGAACCTCTTCTGCTATAATTATAAGCATAAGGTGTTGCTACGCCATAACCATAACCGGGATAACCCCATCCATATCCTGGATATCCCCATCCGTAACCTGGGTATCCCCATCCGTAATAAGGATATCCCCATCCATAATATGGGTATCCATATCCATATCCATAGTAAGGGTAACCCCAACCAAATCCGACAGACCAATAACTGTCCGGATAAACAACTACAGTTGTTTCTTGTGGGGAACTACCCCAAGAAGCATAACCTGTCGATGGTGCTTGTATGGAATCATTTTCTACATTATAGTCACTGCCGTAGCTATTTACGTCTGTAAATATTTCGCCTGACCCTCCAGTGCTTTGTAATGAACTAAAGTATTGTTTGTATTGAACTGAGGCTGAACTAGGTTGATTGTCCTTTATCACAATTTTCTCTCCATTTGTGCTATAAACACCGTCATTGTCATAATAGGAGCTATTCTGGTAAGAACCACAAGAAGTTACTGCTAAACTCAAAAATCCAATTAAGGAAAAAAGTGTGATTTTCCGAGTAATTAATGCATTTGTTTTCATTTCGGTAGATTATTTTATTGTTGGACAATACAAATTTAGTTAGTTTTGCGTAATTATTTAGTTAAATTATCTATAAACAAATATTATGCCAAATTATTCAAAATGAGCAAGAACCTTACAACAAGAGCAGAAGATTATTCAAAGTGGTACAATGAGTTGGTTGTCAAGGCCGATTTAGCTGAAAATTCAGGAGTTAGAGGCTGTATGGTGATTAAACCTTACGGATATGCTATATGGGAAAAAATGCAAGCGGAGTTGGATAGAATGTTTAAGGAAACAGGGCATCAAAATGCTTATTTTCCTTTATTTGTTCCCAAAAGTATGTTTGAGGCTGAGGAAAAAAATGCTGAAGGATTTGCCAAAGAATGCGCAATTGTAACTCATTATAGATTGAAAAATGACCCAGACAAACCCGGAAAACTAATGGTTGATCCGAATGCAAAACTGGAAGAGGAATTGATTGTTCGTCCTACAAGTGAAGCGATTATTTGGTCTACATATAAAGGATGGGTGCAATCCTATAGAGATTTACCCTTGTTGATTAATCAATGGGCTAATGTGGTGCGTTGGGAAATGAGAACCCGATTGTTCTTGAGGACAGCAGAGTTTTTATGGCAGGAAGGTCATACAGCACATGCAACTAGAGCAGAAGCAATAGAAGAGTCAGAGAAAATGATGAATGTCTATGCTGATTTTGCCGAGAATTTCATGGCTATTCCAGTTATAAAAGGTTTGAAAACAGAAACAGAACGTTTTGCTGGTGCTGAGGAAACGTATTGTATTGAAGCCCTGATGCAGGATGGTAAAGCGCTGCAGGCAGGAACTTCACACTTTTTAGGACAAAATTTTGCCAAAGCTTTTGATGTGAAATTTGCCAATGCCGAAGGTAAGCAAGAACACGTTTGGGGAACTTCATGGGGTGTTTCAACTCGATTGATGGGAGCGTTAGTAATGACACATTCTGATGACCAAGGATTAGTACTGCCTCCTAATTTAGCGCCAATACAAGTAGTTATTGTTCCTATATATAAGAGTGATGAGCAATTGGATACAATTTCAAGTGAAGTGGATGTTTTGGTTAAAGCTTTAAGAAAATTAAACATCACGGTTAAATTTGATAATAGAACAACTCAAAAACCAGGATTCAAATTTGCAGAATGGGAATTAAAAGGGGTTCCTGTTCGAATTGCTGTTGGTCCAAAAGATTTAGAAAATGGAACTTTTGAAGTGGCAAGAAGAGATACTTTGGCAAAAGAAACTGTTTCAAAAGATGTAATTACGACTTTTGTAAGTGATTTGTTGGAGCAAATTCAAAAAGATTTGTTTGAAAAAGCATTAAATTACAGAAATTCACATATTACCGAAGTAAATAGTTTTGATGAATTCAAAGCGGTTTTGGAAGGTGAAGGAGGCTTTGTTTCAGCACATTGGGATGGTACTGCGGAGACTGAAGAGAAGATTAAAGAATTGACAAAAGCAACGATAAGATGCATTCCTTTGGATAGAGCGGAACAGGTGGGAAGCTGTGTGTTTACTGGTAATTCTTCTGTTGGAAGGGTGCTTTTTGCTAAGGCATATTAAAAAAAAATAAATTTTTTTGCCTCTACTATTGCGCTTCTCAAAAATAGTTGTATTTTTGCATCCGCATTACAGAAGTAGTGTTGCTACAAAAGCAGCGGTCCGTTCGTCTATCGGTTAGGACGCCAGGTTTTCATCCTGGTAAGGGGGGTTCGATTCCCCCACGGACTACAAATCTCATTTGATTGAGAAACGAAATCCATCGGAAAAAGGGTAATGGTCCGTTCGTCTATCGGTTAGGACGCCAGGTTTTCATCCTGGTAAGGGGGGTTCGATTCCCCCACGGACTACAATTAGTTGTAAATAAGTTTTGTGAAATAAGGGTTGTGTCTCGATTTTTATTTTATTAGTTAAAACCAAAGTGATTATAATTATAATTGTGGGAGGTTTTTCTTTTTTAACTGATAGTTTATAAATAATTATTACAATTAAAAATTAAAAAAAATGGCAAATCATAAGTCAGCTCTAAAAAGAATTAGAAGTAACGAAAAGAGAAGAGTATTAAATAGATACCAACATAAAACGACTCGTAATGCTATCAAAGCATTAAGAATTGCAACTGATAAAGCTGATGCGACTTCAAAGTTGTCAAGTGTTATCTCTATGATAGATAAATTAGCAAAGAAAAACATCATTCATGATAACAAAGCTTCAAACTTGAAGTCTAAGTTAACTAAGCATGTTGCTAAACTGTAAGTAATAAAGTTTATATTAAAAAAGCTCCTTTTTAAGGGGCTTTTTTTTATGGTTATTTTTTGTGAAGTGAATGGTGGTGTATCCCGTTGTTGAAAAAAAATTACAATTTAGTCTTTAAGAAATTTAGCATTTCAACTGTTATGGGTTTGGAAAGGAATTCGATGACATTGGGATATGATTTTGATTTTTTGATATCCTCAGGGTCTATAGTTGAAGTCAGGATGATGACTTTTGTATTGTTTAGGTTGAAATAATTGGAAGCATTGAATAGGTCGAGAAATTCCCATCCTCCCATTACAGGCATGTTTAAATCTAGAAAGATTAATTGTGGTTTTTTTTCTTGATCAGAGGAATTATTGATTGAATTTATTAGTCTAATTGCTTCATAGCCATTAGTGGCATTAATTATTTCTCTTGCAAAAGAGCCTTTTTGTATTACTTTTTTGAATAGCATCAATGTGATAGGGTCGTCATCGATGCACATAATTAACTCTAACATTTTATAGGGATTTAAAAGTCAGTATAAATTCAGTTCCATTTTCAATCTCGCTTTGTATACTAATTGTACCTCCCATAGTTTCTATTTGTGATTTAACCAAGAATAGGCCTAAGCCTTTGCTGTCTGGGTAATCATGAAATCTTTGGTAAAGACCGAAAATTTTATTTTTATTTCTTTCTAAATCAATACCTATACCATTGTCTCTGAAAATGATTTTTATAGTATCATTTTCTTCTTCGGTTATTGTGATATCAATTACTAATTCTCTGTTTTTGGATCTGTATTTTAAGGAATTGGTAAGTAAATTGATGAAGATACTTTCAAAATAGGCTTTGTTAGTGTGTATTTTGGAAACATTTCCATAGTTGATGTTTAACTGAGGTTTTGTGTTATCGAGCTGAATATGGAGTTGATTTAGGATGTTTTTGAAAATGTCTTGTATTTGTAATTCTTCGTTTTGTATGGATGTGCTGTCTTTTATGGTTATTACTTTGGCGAGATCATTGATAGTTTCGTTGAGTAAAAGTGTAGATAACTTAAATCCTGTTAAGATTTCTTTTAATTCTTCGTCTTCAATTGTAAAGTCGTCAATTAGGTTCAGTAATCCAGTCAAGTTTGATAGGGGAGCTCTTAAATTATGGGATGTGATATAGGAGAATTGCTTTAAATCTTTGTTGTTTTGGGTTAATTCTCGAATGAGTATTTCTTTTTCTTTTTCTAATTTTTTTTCTTCAGTAATGTCTCTTTGTATAGAAATCCAGTGTGAAAGATCGTGTTCAAGGTTGTAAACCGGAATAAATGATAATCTGACCCAGTATTCGGATTGGTCTTTTTTGTAAAGTATGATTTCTAGAAAGCATTCTTTTTTGTTTTTTATTGAGTTTATTAATTTTTCAATTTCCTGTAGATCGGAATCTTTCCCCATAAAGAAATTAGGAGATTTACCTATAATCTCGAAATGTTCATAACCTGACATTTTACTAAATGCAGGGTTGGCAAAAACTATTTTTGGGATTTGATTGTCATCTGAGGCTGCTTGGGTGATAATGATAGAATCTTTAGCTTCGGTGAAAACGGTTTCGAGTAATTTTAAGCGGTTTTCTTCTTCCTTTTGTTTGGTAATGTCTTGTATGGCGCCAATCATTCTGATAGCTTTCCCGTTTTCATCTTTTAGAATAAAGCCTCTGTCTAATACATATTTGTATGTACCGTCTCCGCATTTAAAGCGATATTGATCCTGCCACTTTTCTGTTTTTTGTTCTAAAAAAGAATAGAGTTTTACAGACATTTTTATACTGTCTTCAGGATGGATATTATCAAACCACCATTTGGAATTTTTTCCTACTTGATCTTGGCTATAGCCGAATATCCCTTTGATTCCCTTATTCCATGTGATTTGGTCCTCTGGAATTTTCCAGTCCCAAATAGTGTCGCTAGTGGCTTTGGCAACGATGTCGTATTTGTCGTTTGACTCTTTTAATTTATCGTTAGTTTGTCTGAGATTTTTATTGATTTCAGTGTTTCTTTTGTCGTTTTTGGACAAGATGTATCTAAAGAGTATTCCTGTGATAGTGATGAAGAATATGTCTTTGATGAAACTGAAATTATAGCAATCCAAATAAGAAGAGTATTGCTTGGCTAATTTAAAGCTAATGATAGCTAAAAATAATGCGAAAAGGGTGTAGATTAAGGTTATTTGGTTGGCTTTGTTTTTCATTAATCAAATATAATTAATAAATGTTAAAATTTAAAACGATGTTTTAAATAAATTCCGACATCGTAATTTTAAGTTTATAATAAGTGCTTATGTGTTAACAAAATAGCAAACTATTGTGTAAAGGTTTTTTATATCAAAATAAAGTGTACCTTTGCACCCATTAAAAATCACAGATGGAAGCTATTAGAAACATTGCAATTATTGCCCACGTCGATCACGGTAAAACAACTTTGGTTGATAAAATTATGTATCACTGTCAATTATTTCGTGACAACGAAAACACAGGTGACTTAATCCTTGATAATAACGACTTAGAGCGCGAAAGAGGTATTACAATTACTTCAAAGAATGTTTCGGTTCAATATAAAGGTACAAAAATCAATATTATCGATACTCCTGGTCACGCCGATTTTGGTGGTGAGGTGGAGCGTGTATTGAATATGGCTGATGGTGTTTGCCTTTTGGTAGATGCTTTTGAAGGTCCAATGCCACAAACTCGTTTTGTATTGCAAAAAGCAATTGACTTAGGATTAAAACCTTGTGTTGTAATCAATAAAGTAGATAAAGAAAACTGTACTCCTGAAGAAGTTCATGAAAAAGTTTTTGACTTAATGTTTGAATTAGGTGCTCAAGAATGGCAGTTGGATTTCCCAACCGTTTATGGTTCAGCTAAGAATAACTGGATGTCTGATCATTGGGAAAACGTAACTGATAATGTTGAAGCATTGTTGGACATGGTTATCGAGAATGTACCAGCTCCTAAAGTTTCTGAAGGAACTCCACAAATGTTGATTACCTCTTTAGATTTCTCTGCATTTACAGGTCGTATTGCAATTGGTCGTTTGGAAAGAGGTGTTTTGAATGAAGGTATGCCAATCTCATTGGTAAAAAGAGATGGTACTATATCTAAATCTCGTATCAAAGAGCTTCATACTTTTGAAGGACTTGGTCGTAAAAAAGTGCAACAAGTTATTGCTGGAGATATTTGTGCAATCATTGGAGTTGAAGGTTTTGAAATTGGTGATACTATTGCTGATTTTGAAAATCCAGAAGGTCTAAAAACAATTGATATTGACGAACCTACAATGAGTATGTTGTTTACAATTAACGATTCTCCTTTCTTTGGAAAAGAGGGTAAATTTGTAACTTCTCGTCATATTAGAGAGCGTTTGACAAAAGAATTAGAGAAAAACTTAGCAATGAAATTGGGTGAAACTGATTCAGCTGATAAGTTCATGGTTTTTGGTCGTGGTGTACTTCACTTGTCTGTTCTTATTGAAACAATGAGAAGAGAAGGTTATGAGTTGCAAATCGGTCAACCACAAGTTATCATCAAAGAAATTGACGGTAAAAAATGTGAGCCAATTGAGGAATTGACAATTGATTTACCAGAAACTCTTTCAGGTAGAGCGGTTGAGTTCGTTACTATGCGTAAAGGTGAAATGCTGAGTATGGAAACTAAAGGGGAGCGTATGATTGTAAAATTCAACATTCCATCCCGTGGAATTATTGGATTGCGTAATCAATTGCTTACCGCTACTGCTGGTGAGGCTATTATGGCACACCGTTTTATAGGATACGAACCTTACAAAGGAGAAATTGCTGGACGTAACAAAGGTTCATTGATTTCTATGGAAAAAGGAAAAGCTATTCCTTATTCTATCGATAAATTGCAAGATCGTGGTAAGTTTTTTGTTGAACCAAATGCTGAAATTTACGAAGGTCAGGTAATTGGAGAAAACTCTCGTGGTGATGATATGTGTGTAAACGTAACTAAAGAGAAAAAACAATCAAACGTTCGTTCGTCTGGTAATGATGAAAAAGCGAGAATTATTCCTCCAATCATTTTCTCTCTTGAAGAAGCTTTAGAATACATTCAAAAAGATGAATATGTAGAGGTAACTCCAAAATCTATTCGTTTGAGAAAAATATATTTGACAGAAACAGATAGAAAAAGATTTAAAATCTAAAAGATTTAAATTTCAATATTTAAAGTCCCAAATTCCTAAGTACTGGAATTTGGGATTTTTGCTTTTTGGGACTTCTCTGTTAAAGCGCATCATTCATTTTGATGATGATTTTTGAATCTGAAGTAATTGTGAATTTTGCATCATCGTATTTAGGAGGTCCCATAAAACCTTTTGCATTATTGGAACAGGCAACAGGTTCTTTCGGCATTCCGATGAAGTTTTTGTCCAGTTTTCCGTTCTTATTTTCGTCATGATAGATTAGGACTGTATATTCTCCTTTTGGGATCTCAGTAAAAGTAACTGTAGCCGAATTGGATTTAATAGGAGAGGAAATAGCCTTATAGGATACTTTAAGAAATTTGTCTTTGGCATTATATAATTCAGCGGTTAGCGATCCGGTGTTGTTTTTTATCCCCGAAACGGAAACGGTAAGATCTAAATTTTGGGCAAATACAAAGCTGGAAATGAATAATAGAATTGGGAGGAAAAATTTTGACATTGTTATTGATTTAAGGTGGCAATATTATTTTATAATTTGGAGCCCTATAAATATACGAATTTTGATAGTTAGCAAAAAATATTCTTGTAGAACGGTAGTACGTGAACTTGAGGGATAGAAAGAAGCTACCGAAGTAGCCCGATCCTGTTGAGCAAAGTGGCTGTGCAAGAGGAGTCCTGTTTTAGTCACTTTACTTAACTGGGTCATGCTCTAATTGTTTTTTTTTTCAAATTTTAATTCTCCACCCTGCATGATTTGCGAATAATTGATTTCGATGCCGTCGATTTTTTCCCCGTTAAGAGTGATTTTTTTGTATGAACTTCCATTGTAAATAATAGTCAAAGTTTTATTGTCGGTAAGATGAATTGTTGCTTTTTTGACCTGTGGCACTCCAAAAACAAATGATCCAGTTGCTGGATTAATAGGGTAAAATCCTAAAGTGGTAAAAATGTACCAAGCGCTCATTTGGCCACAATCATCATTTCCTGTAATTCCGTTTGGAGTGTTGTTGTAAAACTGGTTGTAGATTTGGGTGATTAATTTTTTACCTTTTTCGGGTTCGTTTGAGAATGAGTACAAATAAGATATGTGATGACTAGGTTCATTTCCGTGAGCGTATTGTCCAATCATACCTTCTTGACCTAAGTGCTTGTTGTCTTTTTCAGATTGGATGGTAAAAAAAGTGTTTAATTGTTTTGTAAAAGCGTCCTTTCCGCCTAAAAGATTTGTCATTCCCGGAATATCGTGTTGGGTAGAAGCCCAGGAGTATTGCCAAGCGTTGGCTTCGGTATAATCTCCAGGATTGTTCATAGGGGATGTCGGTTTTAGAGGGTCAAATGGAGTTCTCCAATTCCCTTGAGTATCTTTTCCTCTCATTAATCTAGTTTCTTTGTCGAATAAGTTTTTGTAGTAAGAAGCTCTTTTGTAATAGGTTTCGGCAATGGTTTTACTTCCTAATTTTTCGGCTAATAATGCCACGCAATAATCATCATAACCGCTTTCTAAGGTTCTGGAAACGGATTCATTATCAATTTTATCAAACGGATAATATCCATATTTATTGTATAATTCCCAATCATTGTTAGGATGATTTTTTGAGGTTGTTTCAATCATAGCTTGCAAAGCTTCGTTGGCATCAAAGCCCTTAAATCCTTTGTTGTATGCTTCCGTTATAATCGGAATGGCATGATTACCAATCATGCAATTGTTTTCTTGTCCCCAAACCGTCCAAATGGGCAAATATCCCGCAGCCTTATGATGAAGGAGCATTGTGTTTATAAAAGCGTTTACACGTTCTGGAACAAGTATGGTATACAATGGATTTGCTGCACGATAAGTATCCCAAAGCGATAGGGTAGAGTAATACTGCCCGTTTGGTGCTGTAGCGACTTTGTCATCGGCACCGCGGTATTTTCCATCAACATCGGCAATGTTACTGGGCTGGGTAAACAAATGGTATAAGGAAGTATAAAATATTTCTTTTTGTTTTTGAGGAGCTTCAATTTCGATTTTTGCTAAGTAATTGTTCCATTTTGCTTTGGCTTTGGTTACTGTTTGCTCAAAATTCCAATTGGGTAATTCCGTTTTTAGATTGTTTTTCGCACCTTCAATACTTACGGTTGAAAAAGCAATTTTGGCTTGCAACGTTTTGTTTTTTAACTCAAAATCAAGAATATAACGCGGTGCATTTTCTTTCGCTTTTTTTGGTAATTCTTTTATACTTGAAAACGGATTATCGAAAATCAGCGTAAAGTAGTATTTTCTTTCTACCCAGTTTTTGTTATAGCAATAACCCGAAATGGTAGTATTGTTTTCAATGCTGACTTTACTTTCCAATACCAAAGAATCAGTAAGGAAACGCAATCCATGTTGGATGTCAACCAATAATTTTGTTTTGTTTTTGGGATAGATAAATTGATTGAAAGCGACTCTCTCGGTTGCAGTTAGATTTACTTTTATACTGTCATTTAATGTAACCGAATAAAAACCAGGACTGGCTTTTTCTGTTTTTTTATTGTAGCCGGTTTTGAATTTTTTGGTTTTGTTATCCACAAAAGGAAGCAATAAAACATCTCCCAAATCATTAATACCAGTTCCGCTCAAATGGGTTTGAGAAAAGCCAAGAATTTCCGGATTTTTGTATTGATAACCCGATGTGTAATCCCAACCTATATCTACATTGTCAGGACTAGGTTGCACCATTCCAAAGGGCAAACAAGCACCTGGAAAAGTATGACCTGTTCCATCTGTTCCTATAAATGGATTGACAAATTGCGTAAAGTCTTTGGCTTCTTCTTTATTTGAACAACTTTGAAAGGAAAATAATGTTATGAATAGGACAAGTGCTAGTTTTTTCATGATTCTATTTCTTTAATAAAAATAACAGCGGAATATCCAATCGCTTAGCCCATGCTTGCTCTGAATGATTTTCTCCAGGGAAGAATTTAGTTTCCCAGTTTTTGTTAGTAAAACCTTTAGCTTTCATCACGAGATCAACTTTTTCCTGAAATGGTTTGTATAAAGCATCTAGAGTTTGATCTCCATAATCAAAATAGATTTTATGGTCTTTTGGATTGGGAAGATTTGTTTTTAGATAGTTCACAAACGCATCTGGAATGGGATTGTTATCGGCAGAAAATGTTCCAGGCCAATGTGTAGAAATACAAGCCGCGCCTCCGAAAACTTTTGGATATTCGCAAATGGCGTACATAGAAATCAATCCTCCCATACTGGAACCGGCTATAAAAGTGTTCTTTTGGTCGGGTTTAGTGGAGAAATTTTTATCGATAAATGGTTTCAATTCGGTTACCAAAAATTTTAGGAATAAATCTGAGTATGGTTTGAAAATTTCTTTCGTTCTGCCTGCTTTTTGTAATTGATCTGTGACAGTGTCTCTTTGAATTTGAGTTAAACTTTCATACGGTTTTTGAGGAAAATATTCAGGATGACGTTTGGCTCCATTGTTCCAAATTCCAACAACAATAAATTTTTGAGTTTTACCTTCTGCTATTAATTTTCCGGCTATTTGGTCAACTTCCCACGCCTGTTTGTTCCAAGTGCTTTCGGCATCATACAATCCTTGTCCGTCATGCATATACAAAACGGCATATTTTTCTTTGTTTGAATAACCATCCGGTAACCATACATCTATGTTTCGGGCGTCAATCAGTTTGGATTGAAAATTTTCAAAACGTTGTACTTTTCCTGACGTAACTTTGACTTCTTGTGCGTTTGAAAGTAAGCTAAGCATTCCAGCAATGAATAAGGTGATGTGTTTTTTCATTTTAAAATTGTTGTATTTATTGGATTTCTAGTATCAAAGCTGTTTTTGGAGCAATTTCCAAAGTATTATTTACGCTAATCTCCTTATTGCTTATAATCTCTTTAGCTTTGAATGTGCTTGGTATCATTTTGTTGTATTTATTCATGTCAAGATTTACTTTTTCTTTGTTCTTGTTCAATATTACCATTACTTTTTCATTGTCATTGTATCTGAAATAGACATAAACATCATTTTTTTCCGGAGCATAATGGATAAATTTCCCGTTATGAATAACTGATGCATTTTTCCTCCAATTCAGTAAATTACTCAAGTATTTTTGAGCTTCTAGTTCTTTGGGGTCAAGCCCTTTTCCTGTAATAGCATTTTTAGTATCTTCAGACCAACCACCAAAAAAATCGGCTCGTCTTTGACCGTCATTTCCTGATTTCTCATTGGTAAATAATAATTCGGTTCCGTAATAAAATTGTGGAATTCCTCTCATAGTGGCATATAAAGTCATGGCAATTTTCCAGTTATCAAGGTCTTTATTCAACCTAGAATAAATTCGATCCATATCATGATTGTCAGGGAAAATCAATAAATTATTTGGATTTGGATATTGATAATCTTGCCCCATTCCCTTGTAAACTTCCTTCCAAGTCGATTCCCAGTCATTTTTTGTAGTTAATGATTTGACTAAATTATCGGTCAATGCAAAATCCATTAAAGACGGTAAATAACATTTGTAGCCGTCGATATTGACTTTGTCTTTTTGCCAATAGGCGGACAACTCCGTTACAGTGGTCATTTCTTCGCCCACTATATTGAAATTAGGATATTCATCCAAAACAGTTTTGGTCCATTTTGCCAAAAAATCTTTATCGGCATAGGAAAAAGTATCTTCTCTAAAACCGGAAAGACCAGCATATTCTACCCACCAAATGGTGTTTTGAATAAGGAAACTCGCCATAAACGGATTTCTCTGATTCAAATCAGGCATGGAAGTATCAAACCAGCCATCAGTATAACCCATTTTATCTTTTTCTGTAGCATAAGGATCCAACAAAGTCGATTTGATATGGTTTGTGGTGTTTTTAGTTTCTTGAAAATTAAGCCAGTCTTTCATGGGTAAATCTTTGACAAAATAATATTCGGAGCCACAATGATTGAGAACTACATCCCAAATTATACCAATATTTCTTTTCTTGGCTTCTGTAACCAGTTTTTTGAATTGTTCATTGGTTCCGTAACGGCTGTCAATTTTATAAAAATCGGTGGCAGCATATCCATGATAGGAATAATTATTCATATTATTTTCTGCCAATGGGGTATTCCAAATTTGGGTATAGCCTAAGGATTGAATATAATCCAGGTTGTTGATGATTCCCTGAATGTCTCCACCGTGCCTACCGCTTTCGTTGTTTCGATTGGCTTTTTCCAGACTACCCACCGTATTATCATTTTTTGGATCACCATTGGCAAATCGATCGGGCATAATCAATAAAACAGCGTCTTTTGGAGTGAAACTAGCTCTGTTGGCACTATTGTTTTCTCTTGCCAATAATGGAAAATCTTTAGTGATTATGGTTTTGTTGTTTTTTTTGAAATTTATTTTGGCAGTCCCGACAACAGTTTCCGGGCTAATATTTATGGTTATAAATAAATAATTAGGGTTTTCTACCTTTTCGGTTTTTACAATTTTTACCCCTTGGTATTTTATTTCAGGTTCTAAATTTTGAATATCTGTTCCGTAAACCAAAAGCGTTATTTGATTTAGTTTCATTCCAACCCACCAATTTGCCGGTTCAATACGACTGATTTGTGCATTTAAGGTATGAGCTATAAGGATAAATAAAACTGCTATTTTTTTCATGTTTTTAATTTATTAGTTTAAAAAGAAACTTGTCTTAATATGGTTTGTCCAAACGGAATCAAAACAACATTTTCTGATTCATTTGTTGTACTATTTTTTAAGGTTACTGAGATTTTATCATTTTCAAATTTTGCCTTATTGTTTTCAATGAATTGATATTTTGTGTTTGTTTTTGGAGCATAGGTTACATCATAAAAATCGCCTTTGTAAATTTTTCCTTTCTGTTCAGTAGCATCAATTGATTTAGCAAATACTTGTGCGCCATAAGTGAAATATTTTTCATGATTGGCATCTTCTTTTATAATGATTGATGCTTTAAATTCAATTACAATTTGATCTTCTTTTGCAAATTTTCTGTCCAAAACTAAAAAGCCATTTTCTTCAGTAAATTTCTCCTTTGTTTCAACTTGTGTTGCCCAAATGGGTTTTCTGATTTTTAGTTTAAAGTTACTGTTTTTTGAATTTTGAATTTTAAAAATGAATTTATTTTTAAACGGATATTCGGTAATTTCTTCAATTCGAATAGGGTTGTTATCGATAGTTGCTTCTACTATACTAGGAGAAAGAATTGTAGCCACCAAAGTGTTGCCTCCTTCTTTCATCCATGATTTTTCTAAAAAGTAAGGGGTTATTCTTCCTGCATTGGGATTGCAACACACCGCTACATCTTGGTGTGCGGGGGAATACTTATAGCGGGTTTGTTTACGGTCGGGTTCTATTTCTCCATTTTTGGTGCCTAACATTTCAAATGAATTATCGGTTTTGAGGTAGGCAATACAAGAATGTTTGGGATCTCGACTCCCTTGTGCTGCGTTGTAGAAAATAGTTTCGATTTCATCGGCGATTTTGGCTTGACCAGCTTTTTGTAATAGTACGGTGTAGCTGTCCAGTAATTCGTGTATGGAGCAATATTCGTAGCCTGTGTGAGTGGCATCGGCTGTACGTTCAGCAATCCATTCATCGCCGATAGGCCCACCCGTAATGGTAGTTGTGCTCTCAATTCGTTTAAGATAAATAGACAATGCATTTTGTAATTCCGTCTTTTTATTTGCGTAAGCGGCCACAATCAAAGGGCGTAGATGCTCGAAAGTATGTACACCATGCGATTGCAATTTGTAATTTGGATTTAAAATATTCGCTAATTGAGCATCTTTTTCAGATTGGTACGTTTTGGAGAAATCCAGATACAAAAACGAAGCATAATTTACATATTTTTTATCTCCTGTAATTTGGTACATTTTATCCAATACATCCGTAAAAGTGAGTCCGTGGGAAACACCTCCGTTGAATTTTTCACCTGAAGAAAACGGACTCGATGCATTTATGGGGTAATTTCGCATCACATTATCTACTGCTTTGATCAAGGCGTTCCAAACTTTTTCGTCTTTTGAATATTCATAATAAGCGAGTAGTCCGCGGTACAAAGTGGCTTTTGACCATAGTTCCCCGTTTTCGGAGTTGAATTTATAACGCAATTCGGGATCATAAATACCCAAATACCCATCGGGGTCTTGAGTAGCCAATATATTGTAAACATATTTTTTAACTTTTTCTAAACCAGCTTTATCGTCAAGTAGTATTACGTTACGGATATAACCATCCCACCAATTGGATTGGGTTTCACTGTTCCACCACATATATTGTTCACTTCCTTCGGCATCTCCTTCCTTTAGATTACCTAATTCTTTGGACTTACTGTGCTTTTGCAGTCTTCCAGAACCATAAATGGGGTCGTTTATTAAATCAGGAACGAGTTGATCCAAATTACCCACAAAACCATTTAGATCTTTCTGCATTTGGGCTTTAATCCAGCCGGTGGGTTTTATGCTGCCAAAAGGCAATAGTTGGTATTTTTCGATTTCTTTTTCTTGAGCATTCATAAAACTCAGGCTAAGTAAGTTGATGATTATTAGTATGTGTCTCATTTTTAAATAGTTTTAGTCAAAAATAATTCGTTTTAATCATAATTTATAAGTCGAAATTATTAAGTAATGGTACTATATTCAATTATTAATTATATTTTTATCAATATATAATTAATATAGTCTATGAAGCCAATTTTTGAAGATATAAATTCCCATCAAGGAACAGCCAGTTTTTATGTTTATAGATTTCAAATTCCTTATTTTGAATTTAAATGGCATTATCACCCTGAATTTGAATTGACTTATATTATAAAAGGAAATGGATATCGATTGATAGGGAATAGCCATGAAACTTTTGGAGATGGTGATTTGGTTTTATTGGGTTCCTATCTGCCTCATACTTGGGTTGGAAAATCGAGTGATAATACAGATTTTGATGCCGTTGTGATACAGTTTTCGAAAGATTTTATTGCACCTATTTTGGGATTTGAAGAGAGTAATGCATTAAAAATGATGTTGGAACAATCTAAAAAAGGCTTATTTTTCTCTGCCGAAAATTCGGCTTTAAAAGCAGATTTAGTAAAACTCGTTGATTCTTGCGGATTTAATCGAATAGTTGATTTGATGAATATCCTGAATCAATTAACATTATCCGAACAGAAAGTTTTATGTTCGAATCATTTGCAAACGGTTCAAACTGCCGAAAGTGAAAATAGAATCAATAAGGTTTGTGTTTTTTTGGAAAATCATTTCGCCGAATCCATAACATTGAAACAAGTTGCTGATTTGATTCATTTGACGGAAAGTAATTTTTGTAATTTTTTTAAAAAAGCTACTGGAAAGACTTTTTCGGATTATTTGAATATCATTCGGATTACCAGAAGTTGTCAATTATTATTGCAAACAGATAAGACAATAAATAGTATTGCTTTTGAATGTGGATTTGAAACCTTAAGTTATTTCAATCGGGTTTTTTTGAAGAAAAAAGGTTTAACTCCTAAAGAATTTAGAAAGTCAAACCTTTTGTGAACTTATCGTTTTAATGAAAAATGCCCTTTGGCTTCTCTTCCATCTTCTAGTTTGATTGAGTACCAATAATCATCTGCAGGCATTGGATTGCCTATGAAAGTTCCATCCCAGCCATTGCTTGATGCAAGGACTTGTTTGATTAGTTTGCCGTATCGATCGTAAATGAAGATTCGTGCACCGCTATTGAACGTTTCATTAGCACCTTTGATATTCCAATAGTCATTGTAACCATCGTTGTTCGGTGTGAAAAAATTAGGAATCCCAAGTACTGCAATGGTCTTTTGTAGGGTTCCACAACCGTTTTTGTCATAAACATAAAGATCATGTATTCCTGGTGGAATATTTTCCAATAAATTGGATTCTTGAAAGGGACCGTTAGGCAAATCGATGCTGTAACCGTAGTCTCCTTGCCCAGAAATGTTTACGGTTACGGTGTTGTAGCTAGATAAGTCGGAGATGGATACTGAGTCCAGATGCGCAATATCGGAGGAAGTGACTTTGATAGTTCGAGTTCTGTCACAGCCTTTTGGAGTAGATACAACTACTGTATAGTCTCCTTCTTCATTGACATCTAAAGTTTCATTTGTTTCATTTGGTATAATATTACCGTCTTTTGACCAAACATAATTGTAATTGCTTGCTGGAGTGTTGCCAATAATTCCTGCATCGAGTTTGACAAAAAAACTGGGTAAATTGGAACATACTAATTGATTGGCATTTTGACTCTCGTTTATGTCTATATTTGGTTTTGGGTTTACTTGAAGCGTGACATAAGCTCCTAATCCAAAACAGGCATTGTCCAAGTTACTTTCTACTCGTACCCATATGTCTTGTTGGTTTGGGAAAGTGTTTCTGTAATTGGAAGGATCCGAAATAGAATTTGTTTCGGCTAAGGCATCGGCTTCATTGGCGTAGAACTTTATAATATAGTTAGAACTCGGAGATGGAAGCAGGGCTTCAATATCTGTTGTCACAGTACTAAAATCAAAAGTAGAGATGCCATCTTTGTCGTCATTAATTTCATCTATAAAATCATCGCAGACTTCAAAGTTTTTTTTGAAGTTAGAATTGATTTGTGTTGTCGAAACGATAAGATTTAATTGTGCCACGCTGAAACAACCATTTGCGTTTTCGACTCTAGCCCAAATAGTAGTATTAGGACTTGTAAAAGCAATAGGATTTGTGATGAGTGAGGCAGTATCTTTTGTAGTTGCACCTGTTAAAGTTGTGTAATAAGTAAATGTCTCGTTCGCTGAATTGGCAGAAATAAAACTGTTTTTTTCTGTTACATTAAAGTTGGTGACCCCATCAGTATCATCATCACATTGTACGATGGAAATTGGTGTGTTAACAATGGGTAAATCAAGAATTGACAAGGTAGCTATTGAAGAAATTAGCCCACAGTTATTATTGGTTCTGTTCAAAAGGACACGGTATTGATATCCATTTAATAAAGGAGTCACTCTGGTAATAAGCAAAGATGCGGTACTGGTTCCTGAGTAAACAGCGTTGTTTACTAATGGATTCCAATTGTTACCTCCATCAATGGATAGCTGCCATTGAAATCCAGTAGCATTTGATTCAATGCTAAAAGCAGCATTTTGCAATTCACAAATGGATTGATTTTCGGGTTGTTTGGTCACAAGAATTGGAGTTGCAATTATATAATTACCATTTGGTGTAGTGTAGCCATCTGTTGTACCAGTTATAATTCCGTGAGTGTTTACTGTAACTGAATTTGCTCCTAGTTGTCCGTCAGAATTGGGATCGGTAAATCCTGCTTCAATGACATCGTTGCATAAATCATCATCGCTGTCTAAATCTATGTAATTAAAATCACCATTAGTATCAGTATCGGCAAGATTGTAAATTAGTTTACCACTTTCTGGAGCAGTTTCCAATGCATCGAATAGCCCATTAGCTCCAAAGGCAGCCGGAAGACCATCGATGATTCCATCTTTATTGGCGTCTGGAGCATTACTTCCTGATTCTACCAAATCGTAAATTCCGTCGTTATCGCTATCAAGATCAAAAACATCCGTGACAAAGTAAGCTGTGCCGTTGACATCGTTATCTGTATTTATTTTTTGAAGTCCTGGTTCAAAAATATCGTCTAATCCATCTTTATTTGTGTCTACACCCGAGTAAGTTTTGAATCCTTTTCCCTGTGCTTCAATAGTGTCTGGAATTCCATCATTATCACTATCCAAATCAAGAAAATCAGGAACTGTATCCAAATCTGAATCGATTTGTTCTTTTGAATTTATTTGAAAAACACTTTGATTTGGATTGGTTTCTGAAAGATTGCGATGAACAAAAGTTAGTTGGTTTGATGAATTTGTGGAAATGCTAAAAGTTCCGGTATATAATGGTAAGGCAGTTGCACTTTTTAATCGAAAACGAATTTCAAAAGAAGAGAATTGTATAACGCCACTTTCGTATATACCATCGTAATTAGTGTCTATCAATAATTGACCGTTTGGGTCTAAAATAGTTAATGTTTCATTTGTGGGTACTTTCAAAATAAAATCGCCATCACTATTCATATATTCACCCAAAGGAAGTGGATTCGGTACATCTAAAGAAATATAGGTAAAAGATAAATTTCTTTTACTGTTGAAATTAATAGTATAGGTGTTTTGTTGGTCTTTACCTGCAGAAAGCTGTGAGATGAAACCAAAATTTGGTTTTCCCGAAATTGTTCCGTCTCCTGTTGAGGTGGCGGTATAATCAGTACTAACTAGGGGATTTGATTGATTTATTAGTGAAAAATAAGTTTCAACTGTGTTCAAAATCCCGTCATTATCCAAATCAATATCGATATTGTTATTGGTTCCGTCATTATCAGAATCAGGAGGGCATTCACAAACAGGGATTTTGTCTGAATATACGTCACTCAGACAGCCGGATATGCTTCCTTTAACTTGGTAATATCCAGGAGTAGGTGGCGTATACGAATTGTTGGTGGCCAAAGGAATTGCAATATCATCCTTGTACCATTGGAAAGAATCATACGATGATAATGAATTTATTTTTAAGGATACGTTTGGAATACATGCGGAGCTCGTAACAGCTATTTTGCTGTATACAATTTCCGGTTTCAAATCAAAACCGGAATAATAGCCTCCATATGTTGCCGCACCATTGGTTCCAAAATAGGATACATAGACTTGTTTGGTTGATTTTATGGATATGTTTCCGGATAAATTGGGTACGGTATAGCGAACAAATTTTGAATTCCCTATAATAGCAATCGGGGAAGAAGTAATGGGGGTGTTGTTTAATAAAACAGTGGCGCCTGATTCGGTGACTATATTGATGATGCCATTAAATGTAGTATAACCAATGGATTGGATTTGCGGAATATTATCGACTGTATTAGGTGTTGAACAATTTATGGGAGGAACAAAAAATAAGTTTTGATTGGCTGGAGAATCCGATCCTCCGATGCTTTGATAAGCAAACAGATTTTCGGTTGCGTTAACATATAAATTTCCATTGATGAATTGACTTCCATCGAGTGCAATGTATTCACCTTCGTTTAATGTTGTAAACGGTGTTGCATTACCATTAAGGAAAATTTGAGTATTATCGGAATGTGCTACCAATAAAACACGTTCTAATTCATCTGTCCCAATTCCTTTTACAAAAACATATTCTTTACCTGTTTTTTCTAAGGAGACAATTTGGTCAAAGCCAAGATCTCTTCCAACTGGAGCTAAACCGCCATTTGGATTTATTCCCATTACTGTACTGTTGCTCCCTCCAAAGGAGCCTGAGTTGACCACAACGGGTTTGTCTGATGTTACCAGTGCCCCAATTATTTTTGAGCTATTGGAGACAGTACTGCCGTCATTATAATTTTGTAACGCCAGTACATAACTTTCGCCTTTATTTAGAGTAATTGTAATTGGTCCTGTAACAGTAGTTCCATCTAACAGTTTGGTTCCGTTTTGAAGGTCAGAAATGGTGATTTCAGTTCCGTTTTCCGTGGCTAGGATTGAAGCAAAGTTAAGTAGTGTTGTGTCAAAAAGAGGGTTCAACATCGCCCCTAATCTGAAAGTGTTCCCGAGTGCACTATTTCCTTTGGAAACCAATCCTCCGGCGTGATTATAGCTTCCAGAGTTGGTTCTTCCGGCATTGACTCTTACGCTCACATAAATCAAATCTTCGGCTTCTATTACGTAACCTTTGTTGGCTACAATGCCTGTTTTATTTATTGGAGTGAATAATTGGGTATATTCGCCAGATCCAATATCGTATTGATATGGACTGCTGCTGCTTACGGTTCCATAAATCACACTTCCACCGTTTTGAATTATTTTGAAGTTTACATTGGTAAGACTTGGGGTTGAGATATATAAATAGTGATCTTCAACCATTCCAGATGCAGAAATTAATGGGGGAACATAATGGGTTTTACTAAATTGAGCAAAACAGTTTGCGGCAAAAAAAACAAAAAAAATGAAGTGTAAAGATCTTTTCATAGGTTTGGCTAATTGCTATAATACGAATTAGATAGCTAATCCAAAAATAAGTTTAATTTCACAATTTAAGATCCTTTTTTTTTAATATTTAACTTGTGGTCTTTCTAAAGATGATGATATTAGACATGGGAAGTAAAAAGATGAAGCAATTTTATTTGATAATATTCACCCAACATTTCTAAATAAGTAAACTGAAAAATCAGCTCACGCAATAATATATAATTAGAG
>NZ_MUNX01000048.1 GCF_002001005.1 Flavobacterium sp. A45 | reverse complement strand
CTCATATAAATTATATTAAAACCTAAAACGTTATAGCAAATGAATTGATTTTCAACAAATAAGTGAACAAAATCATCTTTTTTTTTAATAAAAAAAAACAATATGTTCATATAATGTTTTCAAATAATTATATTACTTAACGCTACTTTTATATATAGTATTTAATTATATTTGTTTTTTGGTAAAACGTTTTAGGCGCTTCTATCATTTTTTTCTTTCTTAACCATCCAAACAAAACAATTACATGAAAAAAACCATATTAACCTTATTGACATTTTGTGCTATTACGATGTCTTTTGCACAAAAAGCAATTAAAATTACATATCAAAGAAGTTCAAACGGAAAAATAGTTGAAAACCAAAATTTGATGTTTATTTTTGCTTCCAAAGACTTGAGTTTAATTACGACTGACAAAATCATGCAACAGAAAGCTGATTATCCATTCGAACAGACTTTTGTTAATTTTAATGCGCAAACCATTACCCAATTGGCAGACTTGAAAAAAGATAAATCAATTCTAAGTCAAGACAGTGAAGCTTTGGGAAAACAAAAATTTGAATTCAGCAATGAAACCAAAAAAATCCTTAATTACACTTGCAAAAAAGCAACTACTTCGGTAAACTCCAACAAAATTGAAATTTGGTACACCAACGAATTAGGCTTGAAAGGAGGGCCTGGAGTTTTGGGACAAAATTTAGGTTTGGTACTCGAAACCATCCGCAATGGAAATAGCACTTTGACTGCCACTAAAATTGAGAATCTAAAAACAATTCCTTCCATTTTGGCAATTCCTAAAGTGCAAACCGTTGACCAATTAACCTATAAAGATTTACTCTGGAAAAGTCGTTTTGTGAACATACCCATTTTCAACAAAGAAAAAATTCATTTTGTTTCCGATGCCAAATCGAATGACAGCATTTTCCGATTTGCAAGCGGAACAGTAATTGTTCGAAAAATAAAATTTCCTGAAATAAAAAAAGGAAGTACCATTTATGCTGATGTTACCCAACAATCGAATGGTGATGCTTACGACAGAACCGGTTCGGTTTTTATGATTCCAATGGATAAAAAACAGTCCTTTTTTGATGGATTGAAAAATGGAGCCAACACATTGCCAGTTTATGAAAACGGAAACGGAAAAAAATATCAAGGTGTCGTGTCAACGAATGATTATACACCTTTATTGGAAATGATGCGTTTTTTCACCCCTTTTGGCGTGAAGCATTTCAACTATTTAGAACTAAAAAATAAAGCTTGGCAAGACAGTGTCATCTATCGTCAGGAAATCTCACTATTACAACCCAAATTAAGCAATCAAGAAGTATATATAGGAATGTTTATAGGGAATTATGATGCAGGTGGTCACAAAGCGAGTTTGAACATCTCGATTCACCAAGGGGAAGATAACAACCCCAAAGACAATTTCATTTTACCTCTTTTTAATACGTTGAACGTAATGGAAATGGCGGGACAGGAATACTCTACAATGTTTGACAACGAAAAAGGACTCGAAATGACTTTTGAAGTACCACAAGGATACAAAAGTTTCAAATTGAGTTACACCACAACCGGTCACGGAGGTTGGGAAAACGGTGATGAGTTTTTGCAGAAGAAGAACACCATTCTGATTGACGGAAAGGAAGTATTTGAATTCACACCTTGGCGCACTGATTGCGGTTCATACCGATTGAGCAATCCAGCTTCAGGAAATTTTGGCAACGGATTATCCTCATCGGATTTGAGCCGTTCAAACTGGTGTCCGGGTACAACAACAAATCCAAATTTGATTGATTTAGGAAATCTTTCCCCTGGAAAACATACAATACGCGTTTCTATCCCGATAGGGAAACCAGAAGGCAACAGCAGCAGTGCTTGGAATGTTTCCGGATTTTTGATTGGAGAAAATTAAACACATCCGAATTTTATAGCTAATTGAAGTTTCAATGCCTATTTCTAAAACTTAAACCATTACATAAAAATGAAAAAAATAATACTTAGCCTGATGTTCTGTTCGATGAGTTGGATGGAAATGCAGGCACAAACATACAACCCTACTGATGGAAACTTGAAGAACAGAAAAGAATTTCAGGACAATAAATTCGGAATGTTTATTCATTTTGGACCATATAGCGTTCTTGGAAATGGCGAATGGGTTATGAACAACCAAAACATCAAAGTAACCGAATACGGAAGGTTGATTAATGCATTCAATCCGCAAGATTTTGATGCCAAGAAATGGGTTGGAATCGCGAAATCGGCAGGAATGAAATACATCACTTTCACCACACGTCACCACGATGGCTTTAGCAATTTTGACACCAAATTATCCGACTGGAAAATTACAAATACACATTTTAAAAGAGATTTATTAAAGGAATTGGCTGACGAATGTCACAAAGAAGGCATTAAATTGTTTTGTTATTATTCTCTTTTGGATTGGACGAGAACCGACTACCAATACGAAACCGGAAAAACAGGAAAAGGCACAGGCAGAACCCAAAAAAGCGACTGGGAAAGCTACATTCGTTTTATGAAAGGACAATTGACAGAGTTATTGACCAACTATGGGGAAATTGAAGGAATCTGGTTTGATGGACATTGGGATCAATTGGACAATGACACCGATAAAACATTGTTATCAAAAGTAAATTGGCAATATGATGAAATTTACAAATTGATTCACTCGCTTCAACCCGACTGTCTGATTTCAAACAATCATCATCTTACTCCACTTCCGGGAGAAGATTTTCAGGCTTTTGAAAAAGATTTACCGGGCGGAAACACATCTGGATTTGGCGGTCAATCCGTTTCTCAATTGCCTTTGGAAACCTGTGAGACGATGAACAACTCCTGGGGTTTCAACATCAATGACAGAAAATACAAATCGACCAAAGAATTACTTCATTATATGATAAATGCGGCCAGTTTGAATGCCAATTTCCTTTTGAATGTTGGTCCAATGGCTGATGGTTCCATCCAACCCGAATTTGTAGAAACTTTGAAAGAAATAGGAACATGGATGCAGAAAAACGGAAACAGCATTTACGGAACAAGAGGCGGCGTGATGAAGAGCCAAGATTGGGGTGTATTTACTGCCAAAGATAAAATTTGGTACGCACACATCATTAACGCACCGAAACAAGCTGGTTATATTTTTATCCCTGAAATGAAACAAAAAATCAAAAAATGTTATTTGATGAACAGCAAAAAAGAGCTAAAATTCAAACAACAAACTGAAGGAACCTTTGTGTATTTGGATGGAGTAAAAATCGATTCAATCGATACGATAATCGAAATGGAAATACAGTAAAATTTCAAAATTATACAGCAATTTTATATTCAAATTTTAATTCTCGAAATACAATGTTCAAAAAAATTCTTATCCTTTCTGCTGTTGCTTTATTGGCAACTGAAAAAGGTAATGCTCAGTCTGGATTTTCTGCCGAAAAATTCATTAAACACGATCGCTATTTGGCTTCGGATAAATTAGAAGGACGTCTTGCCGGAACCAAAGGCAACAACGAAGCTGCGGCTTACATCAAAAAATATTTTAAAAAATTTGGTTTGAATAAATTTGATGGCAATTATTACCAACCTTTCAAAATATTTATAAAACCCGACATCAACAAGATGAAATCCGATAGCGTATCCACGCAAAATGTTGTGGGTTATATCGAAGGTTCTGATGAAAATCTAAAAAAGGAATTTATCGTGATTGGAGCGCATTACGACCACTGGGGATGGGGCGGAAAAGGTTCTGGCAGCAAGAAAAAAGATACGCTTGCAATTCATAACGGAGCCGATGACAATGCTTCAGGAGTTTCGGCATTATTGTCCATTTTGGAGAAATTCCACAGTGATAAAATCACTACTAAAAGAAGTATCATCTTCATTTCCTTCAGCGGGGAAGAAGAAGGATTATTAGGTTCCAAATATTTTGTAAATCACCTGCCTGTAGATAAAACTGCCGTAAAAGTAATGCTGAACATGGATATGGTAGGCCGCTTGAACGACAAAAAAGAACTCTATATGGGTGGTGCTGGCACTTTCCCCGGCGGAGTTGAACTGATGAAAAAACTGGGAGAAGGCAGCGGACTTAATCCGATTGTTTTTGCAGGTGATGTGGGCGGTTCTGATCATGTGACGTTTTACAAAAATGACATTTCAGCTATTGGTTTACACACAGGCGGACACCCGCAATACCATACGCCAGAAGACGATTCTGATTTGATTAACAGCGAAGGTGCGGTTTTGGTTTGCCAATACATTTACAATGCTCTGACAGCTATTGCTAACTATGAGCAACCGTTGGTCTTTATTAAACAAAACTAAAAAAGGATTCTTTAATACCGAATTTCAGTTATTAGCGCGATGATTCAGAAAGAATAACTGGAAAACTTAGTAAATAAAAAACGGCTAATCTGCGGTGAAATTAACCACAGGTTAGCCGTTTTTTTTTGAAAGATCTCAACACTCAACTATTGTCCCAGAAAAAGCATTAGACTTTATTTCACAAAGAGACGCGAAGGATTCGCAAAGATTCACAAAGTTTTTTAAACTCAATCTCAAAAATGCTTGTTTCTTTGCCAATCTTTGTGTCATTTTTGAGCATTTAAAGGAATTTATTTCTATTTCGCAATCTCGGTTTAAATGGTATCTAAGACCAATAAAATCTATGTTTCTATGTGTTAAATAAAATTTTATGAATTACTGCCAAAGGGTTAAATTTTAAATAAAGAAAACCCCATCATCAAGATACATCTCGACTCAGGGGTTTTCTCATTACTAACCAAATAAACTTAAAAAACCAATTATTTTACGTCCCAGAAAATTTTGGTACTTAAATTATCATTTGCTTTAACAGCATTGTAATTCTCAGTATTATATGTATT
Organism: Flavobacterium sp. A45; assembly: GCF_002001005.1. Lineage (GTDB taxonomy): Bacteria > Bacteroidota > Bacteroidia > Flavobacteriales > Flavobacteriaceae > Flavobacterium. Next base: position 31,868 of record NZ_MUNX01000048.1, on the reverse strand, counting down.
CTCTGAACCTGGATATGTCCAACGTGTTGGTGGTGTTTTTCTGATACTGCTTGTTTCATCTTCTTGGAATGACAGAACAGGAAGTTTTAATCTTCTTTGTTCAGCCCAAGATTCGTCTGCTTGCATTATATTGTAGTGAATATACTTTTGGAAAGCGATTAACTCCAATTGAGCAACTGGTGTTGCAGCTCCAGAAAAGTTGATTAAAGCAATATAAGCATCCACTTCAGCAACTGTAGGCTCGGTAGCTGGTTTCCAAGTAAGAATATCAGCTTTATCACCTAATCTTACATAATACTCAACTGATTGTCTAATCGCTTTCTCGAAATGAGTTTTTGCTGTACCAGCATTACCACTTCTTGAGTAGTACTCTGCAAGAAGCAAGTTCACCTCGGCAGCATTGATTAATGTTCCAGGCAACCAGTCGTTTCTACTGATTACAGATCGATTATAGACCGCAATCTTACCATCTACTATTAATTGATCTTGTACTCCAGAATTCAACAACGGATCAAGTCCTGTGTATACACCAGCAGCGTTTTGTCCTGGTTCAAACAACCAAGCTTTACGAGGATCACTATTAGCATTCATGTGATCAATCATAGGTTTTGGAGCAATATTATTGTTCCAAGACTCTAAAGCATCTATAAATCCAGATGTGTCCAAATCAGTATCCTGAGTGTAAACTCTAAATGCAATATTTTCTGCATTTTCATCTACAATTTTTCCTTCTGCAATGATTTCAGCAATTTCAGTATTTGCTCTTGCTGCCATTGCAGGAACTGCAGAAACTCTGTTCAATAGTTTCAAACGCAAAGAGTTGCAATAGTTTTTCCAACTCACCAAGTTTCCTTTATTAATCAAGTCTTGATTTTTGAATTCCAACTCAGCCTTAGGAGACAAGGTAACTGAATTCAATTCAGTAGAGAAAGCTTTCAATTGATCCAACATCATGGTATAAAGTTCGGTTTGATTATCGTACTTAGCAGATGCGTTACTATAATTACCTCCAACTGAACTAATTCTACCAGCTTCAGAGAAAGGAATATCCCCAAAGTTATCAATCATTTTTGCAGTATGATCGTACAAATAAATAGTTGAAGCAATCGTGAAAATTCTGTTGTCTGCCTGTTCAGCAGCAGGCAAAGAAGCCATCACTTTTTCTAACTCTCTATATTGAGTAATGAATTTGTAATATCTTCCCCATCTGTCGAATGATGCAGCTCCAGGAACATAACGACCAGTTGTATTTGTAAATCCATGTGCCTGAGTGTACGTTAAAGAAGTCGTTCTTATAACTGTAAAGTAATTCCAATAGGATGGAATTACATCCTCATAGTTTATTTTCATAAACCCAGCAAACTGTTTCGGCACAGTAGTTGTTGTAACCGTAGACGGATCTTTGTATGCATCAGCAAAATCGTCTTGCGAGCAAGAGCCAAGAAAGACTGCCACTGTCGCTAATGATATATATAATAATTTTCTCATGTTATATTTTTTAAATTATGATTTATCAAATTAGAAAGATGCTCTTAGCATTACTCCAAAAGATCTAGTAGATGGAGTTAATCCTGCATTATTTACGTTTTGAGACCATCTAGATCCAGCAGTAGTTCCCTCAGCATCCATATCCTTAATTGTTCTGTAGATATAAAACAAGTTACGTCCAAAAGCAGAAAAACTTAATTTAGTTGCACCAATTTTATTAGCCCAAGCAGTTGGCAAATTATAAGCCAATGACATTTCTCTTACTTTTACATAATTATTCTCTTGGATATACAATTCATAACGTGAGCTACTGTATTGAGGACCTCCCCAGTTGTAAGTCATATTATAGTAACCTGCCTGAGAGATAACATTAGTATTGGTTGCTCCATTTGCAGTCACACCATCCATCAACATACCATCACGGTATAATGTTTCACCGTTTGGCCCTTGAGTAGCACTATTATCAACTTGAATCCCTTGACTACCAACTTTATAGTAAGTTAAACCTCCACGCTCATTTGTACTGTAGTTCAAAGTTTCCTCAGTTAATCCTCTAGATTTCATCCAGTTAATACCTGTAGGCATCAAATAACCTCCGTAAGAATAATCAATATTCACATCTAAAGTGAAATTTTTATATGTAAATGTATTCATTAAACCTCCCACACCTTTAGGCATAGCAGTACCATATTTCTCCCATTTATCTCCATCAATCATATGGAATCCATTAGAATCAACCATTCTATTACCATTAGCATCTGTCTTAACAGGGTGTGCATAAATACCTCCCATTGGCTCACCTACTACCGATTTCAATTGAGCAGCAGATCCATCATAGTCAGCATGTAATAATTCAGTTGCACCATTAGCCAATTTTAAGATTTTATTAGTGTTTTTGGCCCAGTTCAAAGTAATGTCCCATGAAAAATTTTCTGTTCTTATCGGAGAACCTGTCAAAGCGATTTCAATCCCTTGGTTTCTTAATTCACCTACGTTGGCCAAGATAGAACTAGCCCCTGTAGTAGGTGCCAATGTCAAATCCAAGATTTGATCATAAACATGTGCATTATAGTAAGAAACATCCAATCCTAATCGTCTGTCAAAGAATTTAGTTTCAAAACCAAGCTCATACTCGTTTTTCATCTCTGGTTTGATACCTTCATTTCCATATTTTGCCATCGAATTAGTAATCAATACTGGAGCAGTCGTTCCTTGAGTTCCTAATGTAGATTGTTGGAAAGCTACGTTAGCAAGATATTTTTCTGGATAATTACCCACGATACCCCAAGAAGCACGCAACTTTGCATAATTAATTACTTCTGGTAATTGAATCGCCTCAGACAATACAAAAGAGGAGTTTACAGAAGGATAAGTAAAGGCATTGTTGTTAGGATTCATGGTAGAAGTACGGTCTTTTCTTATTGTTCCTTCTAAGAATAAGTAGTTTTTGTAGCTACCATTCACAGTACCAAAAACAGCATCTTTTACCACTTCATATCTTGAAGAAGTACCTGTAGGTGTATTCACAGATGCATTAATATCATACCAGCCTTCAACACTTAAACCACCATTAGTAGCTCTTGATAAAGAAGAACCAGTTTCCTTTGTTGCAGTATAACCAGCTACGGCTCCAAAATCGAAATCCTCATTGATTTTTTTGCTGTAAGTCAACATCACATCACCATAAAGAATATTATAGTCTTGGGAAATCATTTCAAAAGAGCCAGGTCCAAATCCATAAACCAAAGGTCTTTCCACTGGATTTTTAGATTCTACATTTACTGAAGTTAAATCAGTAGAAGCACGTCCACGTATTTTCAAATCTTGGTAAATAGTATATGTTTCTGTAACACTTGCAATCAAACGGTTTGTAATCTCGTCTTGTTGATTGGCATTTGTATTCCAAAAATAATCACCAATATCCGCTTTGAAACCATTACGAATGATGTTCTCGTTTGGAGTTAAACTTTGATCTGTACCTCTTACATATTTGTATCCTAAACTAGTTTGGTATTTGGCTTTGTACCAATCACCATTATCAAATGGGCTAATCATACCAGTAAAGTTATTTACCAATCGATCCATTGCTACTGTACGGTTATGAACATTTTGATTCATATAACTTACAATCACATCCGTTTTCAAATTTTTACCCGTATAGAATGATGTATTCAAGTTTAAGGTATTTTTTTTGTTTTTATTACCCATACTCAAACCTTGTGATTCATTATGTGTATATGAAAAACGAGTACTACTATTATCTGTATTGTTAGAAACCGCAACGTTTGTTACGCCATCCCAAGAATTTTGGAACAAATTTTTGTATCCATCTTTTTGAGCAGAATAAGGACGAACTACACCATCCCAAGACATGATAGGCTGGCCATCAAACCACATACCAAAGTTAGAACTTCCATTTGAAACTCCTCTTGTATCTGCAACACCATCACCATTTGTATCATAATGAGCAAAACCGTCTGGAGCCAAAAATGCTGAAGTAGAATAAGCTGGGTTAGCATATCCAGGACCTCTTTCATATTGGAATCTTGGTAAATATGCTATTTCGTTATTTGAATAACTCGTACTGAAATCAATACCTAATCCTTTTTTCCCTTTACCTGATTTAGAAGTAATCAACACTACCCCGTTTACAGCCTCAGAACCGTATAAAGCAGCAGCAGAAGCCCCTTTAAGAATAGAAATATTTTCAATATCTTCTGGGTTAATATCCGCTAAACCATTGCTTCTAACACGTGAATCATTCCAATAGTTATTATTACTTACCTCTCCATCACGAATTGGCACACCATCAAGAACGATAAGCGGTTGATTTTTCCCCGTGATAGAGTTCAACCCACGAATCTGGATATTGATTGCTCCAGCTCCACCTGGCGTAGAACTAACACGTACACCCGGTGCTTTACCATACAGAGCGTTAGCAACGTTTGGTGATGCTGTTTTTACGATTGCTTCTGATTTAACTATACTAGTTGCATATCCAATCGATTTGTTCCTTTTGGATTGCCCTAATGCTGTAACAGTAACACCTTCAAGTTCGTTTGTAGCTGTCGCTAATTTGATTTTTATACCATCAACAGCTTTTAATTCCGTAGTTTTAAAACCTACTGAGCTTACTATGATAGTTGCTCCTTCCTTTACAGAAATTTTAAATTGTCCGTTCTCGTCGGAAATAACTCCTCCTTCTTTTGCTCCCTTTTCCTTAATTGTAACAGCAGGAACGGGCATGTTTGCATTATCGGTAATTACTCCGGAGATTGTTTTGTTTTGTGCGTTCACCCCCTGGAAGCACAATGCCATTATAAAAACTAACAGCGATTCATATAACAGTTTTCTCATAATTAATTTTGTTTTTGGTTTTGTTTTGAGTTGTTAACTAAAAGGATTTAGTATTTTTATTAAAAAAAAGGAATACTAAAAAATTTTAATTTTTATTATCTATTTTCCTTGTTAGGATTAGTAATAATTAGTTTTCTTGATCAACCTATTTTTACTTCTTTTTACATCATAAGCATTTTTTTTAATTTAATATTCTGTTTAATTTTCTGAATCATTTTTCAAATTCTACTATATCGTTTTAGCTTTTCTTTTAAAAAAAAAGGTTCACAGTTTATCAAACTGATTCCCTTATAATTAAGCTTCCTTTTTTCTTTTCTTTCTCAATTTTATAATTGCTTCCTTCATTCATCTGCATCATCAACAACTTTACAGTTTTTTTTGCAATCTTTTCAATTGGCTGTGACATTACCGTGATAGAAGGCGAATGCAATCTAAAACTGTCATGATCATCAAAACTGATTACTGCTTTGTCTTTAGGTATTTTCAAACCTAATTTTCTAAATGACTGTAAACCTGCAAGCAACAAATAATTTGCTCCAAACAAAACGGCATCTACATCAGTACAGTTTTTCAAAAACTCAGAGATCTTTTCTATTCGTTCTTCTTCAGTGATATGATATTCCAAATCAAGAATACGGGAATCATCGTACAGCTCTACTTCTTTCAAAGCCTCTTCGTATCCTTTTTTTCTTAACTGCATTTGAACTAATCCCGAAAGATTGGTTACAAAAGCTATCTTTTTATATCCTTTTTCCAATAGATAACGAGTAGCTGTTTGCGCTCCTTCATAATTATCCAGTACTACATGGCTTACGTTTTGTCCTTCAAAATAACGGTCAATTAAAACAACCGGGCGTTGAAGTTCTAGCAATCGATCAATCGTAGATTTCATACTCTCGGTAGGTGTGATGATAAAACCATCAACATTTGCCTGCAAAAGACTATTAACCAACTCAACCGCACGTAAATCATCTCCTCCTGTACTACAATAAAACACTCTATAGTTTAATTTTATTGCTTCACTTTCTATCACTCCTGCTAATTCTGAAAAGAACTGATTGGAAATATCTTCTACAATTAACCCGATGGATCTTGTCTTACCGGTTCTCAAACTACTGGCAATCATGTTGGGTTTGTACTTCATATCTTCAGCTACTTTCATAACTTTCTTGATTACTTCTGTACTTATTCCCATCTTCTCCCCTTTATCATTCAAAACAAACGAAACCGTTGTTACCGATACGTTTGCTGCTTTGGCGATATCTTTAATAGTAATCATTTTTTTCATATGCAGATAATATTTGTATTTTTGCTGGAATATGGTATCGCCATCCTTAATTCCTTTTTGTTTCGTGTAACCATTATAATTACATTAAACGTTAATTCTATCTTAAACTCAAGTTAAGTTATTTTTAACAAATATATAGAATAAAACGATTTACAAAAACGTTTTAGTATTTTTTTTTCATAAAAAAATATTTTTTTTTATTCGTACAAATTCTTCAAAATTAAATTCGCAATGCCCTACATATAAAACATATACAATTTAATTATTCTGCATTCTTTTTTAACATACAATCAGAATCCCGTAAAAACTTTATATTCCCAAAAAAAGCCAAATCTGATTCAAAAATTAGACTTTTTTAACAAAACTTAAAATCTCTTATCCTTTGCGAAAATCATTGTACTACTTTTTTTACTTCTCCTCTTTACAAAAGAATTATCTAACATTCGGACAAAATCAGAATACTTTATAAGGCTCGCCTTTTATATCAACAGCACTAAAACTACCTGCTGATTTATTTGGTTGGCCACCTCCTACATATATATCAACCTTTTTAGCACTCTCAGTCAGATTTCCGTCGCTATCAGTCAAGGCGAGTTCCTCCGGACTAAGGCTAAAGCTCACTTTCGCGGACTCACCTGCTTTTAAATGTATCCTCTTGAATCCCTTTAAGGAATGAATTGGAGTTCTTTTATTTTTATCCTGTTGATGAATCAGATACAATTGTACAACCTCATCACCATCCATTTTACCAATATTTTTCACGGTTGTAGTCACTTGAATGGTTGCTCCTGTCTGGACTTCAGGATCATTCTCCAACGAACTATAACTAAAGTTTGTATAACTCAAACCATAACCGAAAGGATATCTAACTTCTCCAGTAAAATAACGGTACGTTCGGTTTGCCATCGAATAATCTTCAAAAGCTGGCAAATCTTTATCACTCTTGTAAGTTGTCAATGGCATACGTCCCGAGGGATTGTATTGACCAAAAAGTACATCAACGATGGCATCTCCGGCTGCTTGTCCTCCATACCATGCTTGCAAAATCGCATCGGCATTCTGGCTTTCCCATTGAAAGTCCATAATAGATCCCGACATATTAACCACAATCAATGGACGTCCTGTTTTTTTTAATTCCTTCAAAAGTTCGGTCTGTACCGTCGGCAATGCAATAGTAGTTCGGTCTCCACTGGCAAATCCTGAGTAACCACCCGCACCGGCGTCACCCGCTTCTCCTTCATAATCGGCATTGATCCCACCTACAAATATAATCACATCCGATTTCTTGGCCTGTGCAGCCACTTGTGCAAATGAAGGTGACTCTTTCAGTTTATCTACAATACCAACCCCTTTTATATAATCGATTTTAATCTTCCCGCCAAAACGTTTTTGGAGACTGCTATATGGTGTTACAATCTCACTTGGCGTACCAAAATAATTTGCTAATTGGCTATGTCCATTATCAGCATTAGGCCCAATTAAAGCGATTCTCTTAATTTTGGAATAATTTAGCGGAAGCACATTTTTTTTATTTTCCAACAACACCATCGACTTTTGTGCCATTTCGTATGCGTGCTTTTTGTGTGCTGCACTTTCAATCACTTCCTTGCCTATAGAAGCATAAGGTACTCTGTCTGCAGGATCGAACATTCCAATTTTGAAAAGAATCTTAAAAAGACGAGTCAAGGAAACGTTTATCTCTCGCTCTGAAAGCAATCCCTGTTTTACTCCTTGTTCCAACAGTTGGTATAAATTACCACATTCCAGATCTGTTCCGCTAAGCAAGGCATCACTCACCGCCTCCGTATTATTAGCATGTGTCTTGTGGAATTGTGCAAAATCGCTTACTGCCCAACAATCAGAAGTTACATAGCCATCAAAATTCCATTGCTTATGCAAAATATCCGATAATAATTTACTGTTTCCACAACAAGGCTGACCGTCAAAACGGTTATAGGCACACATCACGCCATGAACCTTTGCCTTTGTAATGAGTTCGCGAAAAGCAGGTAAATAGGTATCCCACAAATCATAGGTAGATGTTCTTGCATCAAAAGAATGTCGGTTATACTCAGGGCCGCTATGTACCGCGTAATGTTTGGCGCAAGCCACCGATTTCAAATATTTAGGATCATTCCCTTCCAATCCCCTTACAATTGCAGATCCCATTTTAGCGGTAAGATATGGGTCCTCGCCATACGTTTCTTGTCCTCTGCCCCAACGAGGGTCACGAAAAATATTGATATTCGGAGTCCAATAAGTTAACCCTCTATAAATTGATCCCGTTTTACCAGTTCGAAGATCCTCATTAAAAAGTGCACGCCCTTCCGAAGAAGTTATATCCCCCATCTTCTGAAGAGCTTCTGTATCAAAAGTGGCAGCCATCCCGATTGCCTGAGGAAAAACGGTTACCTTTTCAGTGGTACGTGCAACTCCGTGAAGTGCCTCATTCCACCAATTGTAGGCAGGTATGCCCAATCGCTCAATCGCAGGAGATTGATGCTTCATCATGCTCACTTTCTCTTGAAGCGTCAATCTGGAAATTAAGTCTTTGATTCTGACCTCCATTTCCAAATCTGGATTACGAAAAGTGTAATTTTTGTTTTGAGACTGCCCGTATCCCATAGAAAATACACCCATAAGCAATGTCATAAAAATCCATTTGTTCCTATTATTCATAATAAATTATTGTTTTTTATTTCAATTTTACTCAATCCAATACCCACTCCCCGTTTTTAATTATAAAGTACATAACTGTTTAAGATGACTTTCTGCGATTTAAATTTAACATAATTATTTTAAATTCAATTAACACTGTACTTTTCCAAACTTCCATTGCTATTTATTTTCAACAACACCACTTTACCCGATTTCACATCCGCTTTTGGCCATTTTGCAAAAGCGACATAAGCCATTGGTGTTTTCGCTTGCTTTTAGGTTTCGAAAAACACCTAAATTTCTATCAAATATCGTGATGATATCTGTTTAATAAAATGAAACAAGATCTTTATTAGCAATCAGCTTTACATTTTTAATTTTGACAAATTCACTCAAAAAAGTTTCTGATTCAACTCACTCCACATTCTTATTAATTCTCGCTTAATTCTTAAAATTAGTCATCACCGTGAATCCTTTATCATCTGCCGATTTGATTTTCACAGAAAAATTGCCTCCTGAATCCAAATCAAAATATTCTGCTACCATTTTGTGCCACCCTTTCGCCAAAGCTTTTTGTCCTGTCTTTGCTTTGTTTCCATGAGGGCCATCGTTGTCAATAACCATTGCATTATCGACATATAACATCGAACCGTCATTCGAAGCCAATTCAAAAGTATAAACACCATCAGCTTTCACTTCAAAATAGCCTTCAAAAATCAGTCCGGCAAATCCTTTGAAATCTTTTGGCATTTCCATGCTTTCCGCTTTAGATTCTTTAACCAACTTGCTGTTCTTGATTTCAGCACATTTCTTTGATTTCGATTCGTATTCTTTTACCACAATTCCATCGCCGGTAAAAGCTCCCTCATAAGATTTTGAATAACTTTCCTTGCGGAATTCAGCTTTATACACTTCCGAGCCGCTTCCATCCGTTCGAAATGATCTGAAACTAAATTTTGTACTTTCAGAAACCGTAAATGGAGAAATATATTTTGTTGAATTCGCATGTGGAATCGAGCCGTCGGTTGTATACCTTACAGTAATATTTGGCAAAATACAATTTACCGTTACTGTTTCGTTTTCCGTAAAAACATTTAAATCGTTGAACCCAGTTAGATTCGGAACACGATAATTGATTTTCTTGGCATCAAGATATTCGATTTCGCTCACTACTCTGCTTCTGAATTCTTCCCAATTGCGTTTTCCTCCATTCCAAGCTCCTTCCGAAAGTGCAAAGAATCTTGGAAAATATTGGTGTTCAGCACGACGTACTGTCGGAACGGTTTCTGTCCAAAGATTCCCCTGCATTCCAATCACATTCTTGGATTGTTTTGGCGTAAGCCCTTTCAATGGCTCGAACAAATAAGTCGATTCCAATGAAGTTGGCCCTTCGAGTAAATCGAAATACAATTCGAAACACGGACTTGAAATTGCCAAATTACCTTGCTCTGTTGCGGTTGGTATTGCTTTTGGCGCCCAATTTCTCCACCACATGATCGTTGCTGTTGGTGATAATCCACCATCTAAAATCTCGTCCCACCCCATCAGTTTCTTGCCTAATTTGTTGAAATGCTTTTCCATGTCGTGAACAAACCAAGCCTGCAATTCCTCTACACCTTTTAATTGTTCCTTTTTAACCTTTGCTTGGCATTTTGGACATGCTGCCCAATTGGTTCTCTCCACTTCGTCAGCGCCTAAATGCATAAACTCATAAGGAAACAAGCTTGCTACTTCGGTGTAAATTTCTTTGACCAATTTCAATGACTTATCATTCCCAACACATAATGGGTCAGAAAAAGTAGTTCCCATATGTGCTCCGCCTTTACAGGAAAGATAAGGATACCCAATAATCGCCGCCATAAAGTGACCCGGCATATCGATTTCGGGCAAAACATCAATACCTCTTTCTTTGGCATATTTTACCACGCTTTTAATTTGACCCTGAGTATAAAACCCACCATAAAGTGTATCATTTCCAATGATTTTTAAATGTTCTTTAGGCAAATTAAAATCTCTATTATCTTGTTCTTTGCCTAATTTGATACAATCTCTATCCTGATTATTCAATTTACGCCAAGCTCCTTTCTCGGTCAACAGCGGATACTTTTTTATTTCAATCCTCCAACCTTGATCGTCGGTCAAATGCCAGTGAAATTTATTCAGTTTGTATCTTGCCATCAAATCCAAAAAATGTTTGACTTCGTCTTCACTGTAGAAATGACGACTTACGTCCAAATGCGCTCCTCGATAACTGTATTTTGGAAAATCTTCTATTGTCAAAAACTGTACTTTGGTTTGGCTTACGCCAATGGGTATCAGCTGTCGTAAAGTAGCCACCGACATTAGAACTCCAGCTGGTGAAGTTCCGCTAATGGCAATTCCTTCAGCAGAAACCTCCATTTTATAAGCCTCCGCATTTTCATTTTTAAAACCCAATGAAAGTGTAATATCAGCTTTTGTGCCTTTTGAAATTTTCAAATCCAAACCATTTTCTTTCGAGATAGTCGCCACAAGATAATATGCCAAAGGCGCAAGACTAGCATCGGTAACGGCAACAGTCGAACCATTTTTTAAAGTAAATCCGCCTTCACTAAAACTAATTTTCTGAGGTTTCGGGATAAGCGAAACTCGGTAAGGTACTTGTGCCAGACAAAACAATGGCAACAGTAAAAGTAAAAATGCTTTTTTCATTTGATAATTATTTATTCTTTTGAAATGATTTAAAATTTTAAAGTTCATAAACAATATATGAACTCACCATCCAATGATTTGAAGTTCCGTTAGTATTTTTTTGGGCTTCCGGAATACTGAAAATCAACGAATGCTTTCCTTCTTTCAATTCCAGAGGGACAATCATCGGGGGAACATTACTTCCCGGACACCAATTCGAACGACTAAGGTCGCTACTCGCAATAGGTTCTTCGATTTCTTTGGTGGTATAAGTCCCTTTGTCCTCTTGTATATAGGGTGCTACTCGTTTTCTTAACCAAACTCCTGTACCTGGATTGAATCTGCGAAAACTGGCGCAGTCATCTCTCCACGGAATAAAATCGATTACTTTTTTACCGTCTACTTTTACGATATTTTGTTTTTTGACAAATTCATCACCTTCACCATGACCGCCGTGACCTGTAGTCATGTAATACAGTTTTGGTTTTTTCGCTCCTTTTGGTAAATTGAATTCCACCTGAAAATCTTTATAAGCAAAAAGTTCGTCGTTTCCTTGGTTGGTTCCAAAAGGATCCGTGTTTAATATCGGTACAACCACTTTATTTTTGGCAATATCACAACTCAATTCGCTTGGCGTAAGACTTATTGATGCACTTACGATGTGACCGCCTTTGGTGTAGTTCCCAATGTGAACACCAATCCAAACTTCGCCTTGTAATAAGGTTGAGAATTGAGAAATATCTTCTTTCCATTTCACTTCTCTTTCCCAATACGGAATGTAAACAGGCTTGCGCTGCAACGAATCATTGCTAAAAAAACCAACTCCAAAAGTCGTCATAAAACGCATTAATTCAACGGTTGGTGCAAAATTCCCTTCTGGAACAACCGTCTTGATTTTGGTAAATTCATTAGAAGCAAACTTTTTGTTTTTTAATAAATCTTCCAGCGAATTGTTTTTGTCCACAGGAAGCACATAAATAGATCCCGCACGATCGTAACGATCTCCACCAGATATTACAGTTACGCTGATTTCGGCTTTGGTGTTTAATTGCTGTTTCGGAAAGGTCACTTTTTTGAACACATACTGGCCACCACCGTAATAGATATTACCGTTACTGTCTGTTGAAAAGTCTTTCCGATTTTCATCGTGATTTACTCTTACCTGATTAAAAAATTCGATTTTCTGTGCTGTGATACTATTACTAAAAATCAAAGTTCCCAGCAGCATTGTAAAAATTATTTTCCTCATTATTATTTCAATTTAATTCTATCTTGGTTCTTTTCTCTTTTTTCTTTTATCTAATTACTTCAGCGTACTCCCCATTTTGTTAAAAGGTAATTTTGGAAAACCTTCTATTTTTTGAAATACTTCGGCATTTTCTTTGAAACCTTTCAATGGGTCATTTTTATCCACAAATCCTGCATCTCCATTGGTCATCCAATTGTTGTAGAATTCACCCCAAGACGATTTTCCGTCAAGAACATTTCCAATATTGACAAACAAATTACCATCAATAACGTTACGCATTGGTTTAGTGGCTCCTTCTTCCCAATAGTTCACCAATAAGGGGTATTTGGTTGCATATGGAGCTTCTTTGTAATTAACTGCTTTCAATCTTTGATCAATAATGGCATCCTTGTCAAACATCGCTTTCGCCCAGTTTTCACCTCTATTATCGATATGAATTGCTGTAGGCGAATTAATAAAAATATTATTGTAATAGTGATGGTCTTTCCCACCGCCAATAAGCACAGGCAATGAACCCGCATTAAAATAAATATTCCCGTAAACTTCGGACCCACAAGCCATATCATCATGATAGGTAGCTGTTACCCTGTGTTTAGGACTCAGTTCTTTGAAATAATTGTAGCGAATTATATTTCCTCTTTCCGAAGGGTCTCTTCCGTAATAAATAGCACCTTGATCATCGACTTCAGTACACACATTGGTGATTTTACAATATTCGATGATATGCTCATTTCCATGAAAAAGAATAGCCATACTTGGTGCGTTAAAAATATCGCAACCTGATATTTTATTACCAACACCATCAATCCAAACCCCAGGTCGATACGATTTTTCAATTCGGTTGTAGTTGTAAATTTTACAGTTTTCAACAAAGCTATTTCCGCTTTCTAGAGTAAGACGATTTCCTCCGCTAAGGATGATTCCCCCTCCTCCAGTATTGTAAACTTGGCAATTTTTCACACCATTATTTGTACCAGCCTGACGGTCCAATACAGTATTCTTGTACATAACTCCCATCATACTCCCTATGATCCGCGAAGCTTGTTCACCGCCTCCCTCCATCGAATGGTCATCTGATTTTATTTCTGGTAAATTTCCTTTTCCCATACAAATTCCAACACTTCCCATATTTCGGATAGTACAGCCGTCTATCAAACTCCCTTTGGCATTTTCAATATAAATTCCAATTCCTCTTGAATTCTCAAAAGTGATATTTTGGATAGAAACATTTTCACAATTTTCAATCGCCATCAAAGGTTCTTTCATTCTTAATAATTTCAACTCACTGATTTTACCTTTTGGCAAAAAATACATTTTCTGTTCTTTTTCATCTATAGAATATTCACCTTCAAGGTCAATTTCTTCCAATAAATTAAAGGCAAACCATTGGCGAAAAGCCGCTCCGGTCATAAATTCATAAGTAGTAAAATCATTCATGTGGAAAGTGTTGTCTTCCAAATTCATTTCCTTCACTTTTATCATATCATCGGCATAACCGTGTGCAAAATAACCTGACAACCAAATCTCATTGGCATTTTTCCAACGTTTTGGTCTATCTGTTTTAAACTGAAAAATGGGTAAATTCCCTTCTTTTTTGTCTTTCTCATTTCCACTGACTAAAATTTTTCCAATGGGTTCCATCGAATTATTGGGCCATCTCGAAAGTTGCAAGGGTTCGCCATTAACCACGAGTTCACTCCAACCAATATCCGAAGGTCGTCCAAAACCAACAGAATGTAAACCGTCAATTTTTATACCCAATGATTGAAAATCGATGGCAACTATTTTTTGCTGAAAATCTTTATCGATTCGATCTAGAACCTTTTTGTCCTTTATCTTTCCCATTTTTGATAAAGGAATAGTGACATCACCCGAAATCGAAACTTTTTGATTTTCAAAAGGTCGAATGATAAGATTATTTTTTTGGATTACGATTGTTTTATCAATAGCATAATTTCCCCCGAAAAGCTCAATAATCACATTCCCGTTTGATTTATGGCTTTTGTCAATAGCACACTGTATTGTCTGCAATGGTGCATTTTTTTTACCATTTGCCTTGTCATTTCCTTTCGGAGAAACATAAATGACAGATTGCGATAGTACAGTCGCTGAACTCAATAACAGAGTATAAAATAAAAAATGAAAAATTTTCGTCATAAATTTTTAATATTGATAGTAGCTTCTTTAAAAGAAATCTTTAAAACTGCGCTTCTAATCGTTGACCCCTTTCCACAGGAATTTCATAGATCCCGTTTTGAAATTTTACTTCTTTAGAATTCCATTTAGGCGTTTGCCCTTCAAAATTATCTTTGATTTTTACAGTTCCTCTTTTTTTTGCAGTAATACTAATCCAAGTAATTTTCCCGTCTTTTCTGGTACCTGAAACTTTGTATCCGCCTTCAGCTCTCAAATCTGTAAACGAGATATCTGCCCATTCTTTTGGCGTAGCCGGAAAAATACGAATAATCCCCGAATCAAGTTTACCAGGTGTTGCACTCCAACTCTGCAACAACATTTCCTGCATAGCTTGCATAGCGATAAAATTTCCCTCTAATGTAAATGGCTTTCCGCCACCCCAACCGTAACGAGCATCAAGAGTTTGATCTTGATTCACATGGAAACCGTTTCTCAAAATATAAGCCTTTTCAAATACATCAAGATGATGATAAGCACTTTCCGCATTGCTCACTCGTGCCTGCATACAGGACATCCACGCCCAAGAATAACCACACCATTCGTTATGTTTTGGTGCGTTCCATTCCTCGCGGTTTAAAGTAGTATTGATTCTTCTTTGATCTTCCTTACTTCCTTCAATAGTGATCAGATTGAAAGGATAAATCCCGATTATATTGGATAGATGACGATGATGTTCTCTCAAAAGTAGTTTTGAATCCAACATCAATTCTCCATCGGAAGCAACATGGAAATCGCCTAATTTGATAGCCAATTCATTCCAAGATTTCGCTTCGGCAGTCAATCCTTGTGCTTCGGCCATTTCGGCCACAGCCAAAAAATGCATTTTCATACTCATCAAATCGTAATTGGTATTTGGTTCCAACCATTTGTTCCCAAATATTTCAGGAGATGAAGATCTCAATAATTTTAAATTGCCATTTTTATCCAGTTTCAAAAGTCCTCGCAAACACTCTGCGGCTTCCTTGCACCAAGGATATGCACGTTCTTTCAGGAAAGTATCGTCGGCCGTGTATAACCAATGAAGGTAAAACAAGTGTGCATTCCAGGAAGTCATCGTAGGCGACAAACTGTAAGCTCCCCAACCTCCCAAAGGCTGACCTGCAACAGTCATCACTCCGGGAACCGCCAATCCTGGCGTTTCATAGAAATCTTTAGCGAAAGCGCGCCAAAGATCTCTTTTGTTCCAAAGAAAGTTCAGGTAACTGCTGCCTTCATCAAAATTTCCTGCAGTTTGATAAGCGATATATGTCATTTGGGTATTCAAATCACTGTGATAATCACCTTTCCAAGGTGGTAAACTACCAGTCGCAGAAGTCCAAACTCCTTGTAAAGGCATCGGTGGAGCATCGCCTCTTGAACCCGAGCCATATAAATAGCGGGCAAATGTGTAATAATCCTGCATCCTTTTTTCGGGCAGAATAATTTGTGACTGTCCCCAAAATGCTTTCCACCATTTTACATGTTCCGAAAAACATTTATCGATTCCGTTATTAAGTGCGTCTGCACAATGTTTTTTTGCTAATGCCACTGGGTCGCCTCCATCACGATTTGTTGTAACGGAAATAGCGATTATTGACTCCCCTTTCAGATGACGGGTTTCGGTATACACACAATACACCAACCCTTCGGCGGCCTGCTGTAGATACCATTTGGAGTTACCTTCCGAACTATTTGTCGCTTCGGGATAGCCCAAAGCATTCACAGAATGACTTTCTGGTCCTGCTGATTTTCCTTTGTATTTCGCAGAAACCTGTAACGGACTCAAGACTTCGAATCCTTTCAAATCCTGATCCGAAATACGGAATATTGCCACCGGTCTTATGGCGCTAAAAAAAACGTTGGCTTGTTTCCCATTCGCAAGATGAACGATTCCAGTTGCTTTTTGTTTGTTCAATTCAAACGATTTGACAGCGTTGTTATTCAAGGTAAATTCGATTCCACCGGCAGGTAATTTGGTTGGATACGCTCCATAATATGCGTCTTCCCACATATTGCCCCCTTTAACCCAAGTTTGAGTTTTCCACCACTCTTTTGGACCATTGGTGCGCTCATCCCACAAATCACCTCTATCCAGTGAAAGTTTTATTGTACTTTTTCCTCCCCATAAAAGTCCGCCTGTAAGTCCATTACCCAACGGAATTGCTTCATCCCAAGAACCGATAGGAGCCTGTAATATGAGATTGTTCTCCTCTTTCGGGAAGTTGTTTTTATCTTGCGAAAAAACAATTGCAACACAAAATAGGAAGAATGACAATAGCAGTTTTTTCATTTTCAGTATTATTTTTAATATCTAGTTTCTTCTTTCAAATAAATCCTTAACCGATTTTGAATTGAATTTATAATTATTCCGTAACCGAAAGAATATCTCTCAACTTAATATCTCTTGATGAGGCACCAATCATGATTCTAAAATCGCCAGCTTCAACTACCCATTTCATTTCACCGTTAAGCATTTGCAACGTTTCTTTGTTGATTTCAAACGAAATTTCTTTTGATTCTCCCGCTTTCAGCGAAATTCTCTGGAAACCTTTCATTTGTTTAATTGGCTGTGCAATGGATGCCAAAACATCTCTTACATACAATTGAACCACTTCGTCACCATCAATGTTACTTGTGTTTTTAATGGTACAATACACTTTTGTAGTTTCTGCCTTTCCGATTTGCTTTCTATCAAATCTAATATTACTGTATTCAAAAGTCGAGTAACTCAATCCATACCCGAACGGGAATAAAGGCGCACCATTCAAATTGGTATAATCATCCGAACGACCTGTTGGTTTATGGTTGTACACCAAAGGCAATTGCCCTTCAAAAACAGGGAAAGTAATTGGTAAACGTCCTGCAGGATTTTTGTCTCCAAAAAGGATATTTGCCACGGCATTTCCTCCATCTTCTCCAGGATACCAAACATCCAAAATCGCTGGTACATTGTTAATCCATTTGTCCATTGTGATGGCACTTCCTCCCACCAAAAGCACTACAACAGGTTTTCCGGTTGCAGCAACAGCGTTGATCAATTCTTCCTGATGTCCTAACAAACCTAAATAGGCTCTGTCATTGAACTCACCTTCTTCGATTCCGGCTGCGATCATCACCACATCCGATTTTTTGGCAGCCACAACGGCTTCGTCAATTTTTCTTTGCCAATCGTTATTTACACCAATATTCCAAACCAATTTGAATTTGGTATAACCTTGTGATTCAAAAAACTCCACTTTGATATCATATTCTTTGTCTTTTTCAAAATTGAAATCGACCAATTTAGTTGAGTATGTTTGGCTTTTCCAATTATCGATAATTAGTTTTCCGTTCAAATATAAACGGTAACCGTCATTGCCTTCAAAACCAATTTTGTAAGTTCCTGTTGCTGGCGATTTTATTTTTCCGCTCCATTTGGCAGAATAAAAATCGTAATTAATTTTTGTCTGATCCGGTGAATACAAAGTCCAATCAAAATTTATAGCGTTGTCTAATCGTGCCAAAGCGGGGCTTCCGCTCAATTGCACATTATTGAAATATTCTCCGGACAAACCATTCACTGATTTCCCTTTTTCAACAGTGACTAAATTAGCGGACGGAACAGGAACATAATCAGTGCTTTTTCTCGCACAACCTTCGGCCAGATTGATTGCAACCGATTTACCCAATTTGCTTTTGATTCCGTCAAGCATACTCACTTTTCCGTTTCCGGGTCCGCTGTAACCGCCCAAACGTGCTTCGGTAATATCGTTTCCGATTAAGGCAATTGATTTAATATTCTTTTGTAAAGGCAATACCTTATTCTCATTTTTCAACAAGACCATCCCTTTTTCGGCAGCTTCTCTAGACAATAATTTGTGAGCAGGATTTCCGTTCCATTTGTTGGTTTCTTTTTCATCTGCATATGGATGTTCAAACAATCCCAATTCAAATTTCAATCGCAATACTCTTGCTACTGATTCGTCAATATTTTTGGTATCAATTCTTCCGTCAAGGAAAGGCGGTTGAAACAATTTGTAATGTTCGTAAGCCGACTGGAAAATCACATCCAAACCGTTATTAATGGCATTAGCTCCCGACTCAGGATAATCTTTGGCAGTATAATGCAATACATTTCCGCCTCCAACAGCATTTGCATCTGAGATAATGAATCCTTTAAAATTCATTTCGCCTTTCAGTTTTTTGTTCAACAACCAATCACTGGCCGTACAAGGACTTCCACTCACAGTGTTGTACGAAGTCATCACACTACGACTTCCTCCTTCAGTAAAACAAGCTCTGAAAGGTGGAAACTGATATTCCTCCAAATAACGTTCGTTATAATCAATCGGGTAACTGTCACGACCTCCGTCTCCGCTATTTGCCAAGAAATGCTTTGGGGTTGTGATTACTCCTCTTTCTTCAAAAGACGACACATAAGCGACACCCATTTTTGAAGAAAGAAAAGGATCTTCCCCGTAAGTTTCTTCCACACGTCCCCAACGAACATCAGAGGCAAGATTCACAACGGGTGATAAAATTTGACGAATTCCACGGCTTTTAGATTCCAATGCAATGGCAGTCGAAACACGTTTCATTAATCCAGTATCGAATGTCGCCGCCAATGAAATGGATTGAGGGAAAGCAGTTGCTCCGTCTCTTACCAATCCGTGCAATGCTTCGTCAAAAGCAATAATAGGAATGCCGAGACGTGTTTTTTCAACAAAATGTTTCTGTATTTTGTTAATCAATTTTACCGTTTCCTGAGCGTTACTCGCCGCACTGTAATCCAAAATTTGATTACCTGCATCGGCACTACCTTTGGCACTTACCTGAAAACCGAAAATTCCGTTTTTGTAGTTATCGGTACCGTCAGACAAATCCCCTGGAATCATATACATCTGCCAGAATTTTTCTTCTGGTGTCATTCGGGACAATAAATCCTGAACGCGTTCTTCAACCGGTAATTTCGGATTTTTATACTTTGGTGTGTTTTGGGAAAACAACATCGGAGTTCCCAAAAGGAAAAATAGTAAAAGTGCTTTTTTGTTCATGTCTTTGCTATTGGCTAACCGCTAAGGCGCATTTGAATATTATTATGGCCGAAACCATAAGTTATTATAAATCATTGGCTTTTGACTAATTGCCAAAAGCCAATGACTAAAGCTTTATTTCAAAATCAAAGAAACCGGTTGATTTGCTCTGAATTTTACTTGAATTGCATTGTTTGAAATCGACAAAATTTCTCCTTTTTCTTCTCCTCTCAAATCACAGAATTGAGCTGTTTTGTAGTTGCTACCTTGTGGCAAAGTCACGGTACAAACTGTATCTTTTCCATTTTGTTCCCAAAGTCTCACCAAGTCTCCTTCACCATCTCTATTTTTTCCGAAGAAAGTAACCAAAACACCTTTTTCTGACACTGAAATTCCTTTGGCAGAAGCCGAAATTTTACCAGCTGCTCCACCTGCATACGATACCATCAATGGATTTCTGATTTCCTCTGAAGGAACAACAATTGAACTTCCGTCAGTATAATTTTCGATGCTCCACACATAGAATTTTGCAGTCCAAGAGCCTTCAACCCATTCGGTAAAATTGGTACTCCATTGATTATTGTAAAGGTTAAAAAACACATTTCCTTTTTGAGGAATAAAATCGGTTGAATATTTCCACAATCCGGGACGGTCTAAACTCACTCCTGGTACGTCTGCAGATGTAACCCCGAAACCTTGGTTGTTTTTGTCCAAAACTCCAACACCGGTGTTTATGAAACCGTAATCCAGATTAGAATTTTTCACAATATCTTTTACAGGATCGATTACACCTCCCAAACGTCCCAATTTAAACTGTGTATTCTCAATGTTAAAAGGAAAACTGATCCATCCACCTTCTGGCCATGCTTCGGCAGGTTTTCCGCTAATGCTCCAAATCACTTCTACAGCAGGTTTGTTTTCATACAAAGTAAAAACCATTGAATAGTTGTGGTTTAAATCAGTATCTCCTTTAAATTTCATCGTGGCCGAAACCGACAATCCATCTTTAGAAAATTCGATTTCAGCATTCTTCCCTGATGATTTTTTGTACGGTGTATCATCAAGATTGATTCTTCCCAATTCCTGATACGCCCAATTCCAACCTGCTTTGATATAATCCTTGGCGTATTTATCCGTTTGCGTTTTGGCAAATCTTTCGTTTATATATTGACCGAATTTGTATTCCGAATTGGCATTTACCATTTCTTTGTTCGATTTTTTGTCAACCAATGATTTGATAGTTCCGTTTTGTTTGTCGAAAGTGATTTTGAAAAAAGCATTCTCCATTATTCCTTTATCAGCATCAAACGATAGACTTGATTTTGCTGCAGGCGCTTCTTCATCTGTCGAAACAAAAGTCGCATACCCCATGGCCGGAATCATATTGGCTTGGAACTGCAAAATGTTTTTGTTTTTGATAATTGGAATAATTTCACCTGTCGTAACGTTCTTCAATGATTTTTTAAAGGCTGTACCTGTCTGAAGAGTTACCATATCATTGCGTTCCCAAGGCAATGGATTGTACACTACAATACGCTCCCCTTCAACATTTACGGATGTTGCCAAACGTTTTAATTCCCTGCTGAACGCTGGCAAAATTAATTTTTCGGAAGCTGTAACGTGATTTCCTTTTTCTTTCCAAGAATATTCTATGATGTCATAATATCCTTTGGCTCTCAATTTTTCAAATTCATTGCCATACGCCCAATATCCTGAATGTCCATGGCTCATGGCCAAGCCAAAAGTATGTTCGTCAAACAAATGAATTCCTTCTAAAGATTCGTTCACCATTTTCTGTATTGGTTCTTCTTCTTTTTGTCCCCAAATAGTTGACAAAGTACTGAACGCTTCCAAATTTAAAGTAGATTTACTCAAAGCACGACTCGCTTTCATTTCGCGTGGCATCGACATATAACCATGAATCCAAGTATCTGGCATATCCCCCTTGATGGTTTCCAGTTTTGGATTTTCTTTACTAATAGTATTGTAAAAATCCGCCAGACTACCAACTCTTACTTTGGCTCCAGGATTAAGTTTTTGAATTTCTTCTACCGCTTTTCTGTACTCTTCATACGTCTGAGCACCAGAATTATCGTTGGTCTGAATAATTGCCAACCAGGTTTTGTGTGCCCAGTCTTTTGGCGGTGCTGGACTTGTTCCGTAATATTCTCCAAAATAGAAAGTCATCAACTTTGATTTGTCTGGACCTTCCCACCAAAACAGCAATGGAACTTTAGGCGACATCGAAGCCGGATTACAACCAATGTGCAAGAATTTAACTCCAGCATTGTTCAACAGTGTTGGAACAATCCACGAATGACTCGGCACATCCGACATTTTTGCGTCGATAGCCAAAGGCAATCCTAAATCACGGTGTATTTTTGAAGCGTAGCCCAACGATTGTACTAATGGCTCCAAATCGACAGCTTCTGTTTCCATCGAAAAAGGCAGTGCATGAACAAAAAGGTTTCCGTCTTTTATAGCTTTTTCAATTTTAGTTTTCACTTCCGGATTCGACTTCAAGAGCATTTCCTTCATTGGCCAGCCCGAAACAGTCCATTTGAATTGTTGGTCTTTAGGTAAATGTTTTGACTCATCTATTGTTTTCAATGCACTGGTCACCATCGAATTCGCATAATTGTACCTCACATTATCCGACCAATCGGTATAACCAATATCAAAATGCGTTTTGAAAACCACGATGACTTCATTCACTTTTGGAGTCTCTGATTTACTTTTTTTCTGACCAATACCCTCAAAAGGCAAAAGCGAAAGCGCTAAAAATAAAATTGTTTTTTTCATGTTACTGATAACCATTCAATTATATTATCCTGTTCAATTGTCGAAGAGCAAACCTTCAATACTGCTTATATTTTCAATTCATTTTGACTTTTTTACTAAATCGTTTAAATGAATTTGATAAAAAAATGTCATCCCCGAAAAATGAAGATGACATTTTCATATTCTCTATTAATTCGTCAAGAAACCACCGTGGCCTCTGTATAATTTAATTGGTGCGTCTAATGTTACTTTAATACAAGTCACATATTTATCAATCGCAGTTTCCGGTAAGTCAATATATACCAACCCTGGAACGGCACTCCACGAAATTTTACCTACTACTTTATGAGTCAGTTTTACATTGGAACCCAAAACAGTAATATCCTGAATTTTATTATCCAATCCTTTCAACAATACTTGTCCGGAAGTTTTTCCGTGAACAAATAAATATAGTGTTTTTGAATCTTTGGACAAAGTTGTTGGCCCGTAGAAATGTCCTTGTGGAATTCCAGGGATAGTTCCGAAAATACCTTCTCCGTTTCTTTTGTTCCAATCCCCTAATTCTTTCAATGTAGAAACAACTGTTTCTGGATAAGTTCCGTCAGGTTTTGGTCCAATGTCTAATAATAAATTTCCTCCATTTGAAACAGCATCCACAAAAATGGTAATGATTTCATAAGGTGTTTTCCAGTTATTGTCGCTTACACGGTAACCCCAGTTTTCATTCATTGTCATACACAATTCCCACCATTTGTATGCAGGTCGCACCACAGGGAAATTTTGTTCCGGAGTATCGTAGTCTCCATATCCTTGCAAACGACCGTTAATGATGGTATTTGGGTTTCTGTCCAACATCATTTTACGTGTTTTTTCTGCTTGCCATTCTTCGGCACTGTGCTCCCAGTCACCATCAAACCACCACAAATCAGGATTGTACCAATCAGAGATTTCCTTTATTTGTCCTTGAAAGAACTTTTGGAAACGCTCCCAACGAGCCGGTTCTTTCTTGATGTCGTAACGTTTCTTTTCTTTCAAAAAGTCAGGATAATCATTATGCGTCCAGTCGATTAATGAGAAGTAAGCTCCGCATTTCACGTCTCTTTTTCGCAATTCTTCGAATAAAGGTTTAATCATGTCTTTTTTGGCAGGAGTTGTTTTTACCGAACTCAATTTACCCAATTTGGTGTCGTACATCGCTACCCCGTCGTGGTGTTTCGTTGTTATCACACAATATCTTGCACCGCAATCTTTGATCATTTGTGCCCAAGCTGCTGGATCATAATTACTCAGGGTGTAACTTTTTTGCTGCTTCATATAATCATCAACAGAAATATTTCCGTTATGAAAACTCCAAGATTCCGAAACATCGGCTACTGAATAGATTCCGGCATGAATGAAAATACCCAACTTAGCATCTTCAAACCATTTCATTTTTTCAGCAATATCCTTCGTTTGAATTTTATTCTGCGTATTGCCCACTATCGAAGTTCCGATAAGCAGAGCCCCTAATATTAATTTCTTTATCATAATCTATAGTCTTTTTTAGTTTGTTTTTATTTAATTCTAATAACTGACGAAGCTGTTTGTAGTCCTGCGCTTTCAGCTTTCACTGTAAATTGTCCTTTTTTGCCTTTTTTGGCTTTTACAATCACTAAAACTTTACCGTTGTAAGCAGGACGTTCGTGACTTTGGAAAGGAACAAAACTCGTTGCATCACCATTGTCGGTTGCCACAATTTCCCCAGCTCCTTCAATTGAAAATTTAACTGATTGATTTGAGCGAGGCACTACCAATCCAGATTTATCCGTAATATCAACGGTTACGAAAACCAAATCAACATCATCTGCAAATACTTCGGTTCTATCAGCCGTCATTTTTAATTTTGTTGCAACATCTGTAGTTTTAACCACATCCGTAGCCCATTGTTTTCCTTTTTTATAACAAACCACTTTGAGTTCGCCAGGAGAGTAAACCACATTGTCCCAAACCAAACGAAAATCTTTTCCGGCTTCCATTTTCTTTCTTCCAAGGCTTTTTCCGTTAAGAAATAATTCACCCTCATCACCCGAAGTATAAACGTGTACAGGAACTACTT
Source organism: Flavobacterium sp. A45 (assembly GCF_002001005.1). Lineage (GTDB taxonomy): Bacteria > Bacteroidota > Bacteroidia > Flavobacteriales > Flavobacteriaceae > Flavobacterium. The sequence continues at coordinate 7,095 of NZ_MUNX01000048.1, read as the reverse complement.
TTCCAACGCGCTCGATCCAATTCCAGTGTGGAAGGATATGCGCTGTCGGTACATCTGGTCTCCAATGCGATTTGTAGCTATAATAACGATCTTTTGGGAAACCAGCCAAATCGATAATTCCAAAATAACTACTTCTTGAAGGTGGATTGCTTTTTTGCAATTCTGCCAATTTTGCTTCCAACTCTGCTTGTTTTGAAGGATCTGTTCTAAAATTCAATAAATTGGTTTCATCAGAATTGTAAGGTGTTGGTTCTCCTAAATAGTCAAATCCTGTCCAGACATATTCTCCCAATAAATGAGGGAATTGGGCATTGGTACGGAATTGAGTATCTGGTGAACAGCCCCAGCCCGGGAAAGCATCATCATAGGACGAAATTTGCCAAGATGTTTTATTATATGGGTCACCAAAGAAATATTCGCCACGAGAACTAACGGTTGAAGCCGTTTCACTACCAATGGTTGGCTTTTTCTCGTATCTTGGATCAACATCCCATTTTGGTTGTTGACTGAAGAAATAATTCACACCCATAATATCCAATGCAACAACTGCACCTGAACTGCGTCCGCCATCAGGATCGTTGTACCCGTTTGAAATCGGACGGGTTGGGTCTTCCCTACGCATGATATCAGCCAAATGCTTGGTCATCGGAACGTTTTGTTGGTCTGGAACTTCATTCCCGATTGACCAGATAAAAACCGATGGATGATTTCGGTCTCTGTGAACCAAAGCCACTAAATCTTTTTCATGCCATTCATCATAAATCACGTTATAGTCATTTTTTTTCTTTCCTATTTTCCATGCGTCAAAAGCTTCATCCCAAACCAAGAATCCCATTTTATCAGCCAATTCCAACAATTCAGGAGCTGGAGGATTGTGGGAAGTACGCAATGAATTACATCCCATTTCTTTCAACATTTTTAATTGTCTTTTCAATGCCGAAGTATTGATGGCTGCACCCAAAGCACCTAAATCGTGATGATTGCAGGTTCCGAAAATTTCAACTCTTTTTCCATTCAAAAGGAATCCGTTTCTTGGTGTAAATTCGATAGTACGAACACCAAAAGGCGTATTGTAGGTATCCAACACTTTTCCGTCAACAGTCACTTTGGTTTGTGCCACATAACGATTTGGATTTTTCAAATCCCATAATTTTGGATTATTCAAAACGGAATGTGCTTCGACTTCTTTATTTCCATTAGCATTAATTTCAACGGTTCTTGGAATTAATGACCCCACTTTTAATTTAGCCACATCGTTTATATCCATTTCATATAAATCAGTCGTAACTACCGCTTTTACAGTTTGGTTGGTGGCATTGTCTACTTTTACAATCATTCTGATATCGGCGGCTTCTTTGGTAATATTTGGAGTTGTGATGAAAGTTCCCCAATGTCCGACGTGCACAGAACTCGTTTTTACCAACCAAACATGGCGGTAGATTCCAGCTCCAGGATACCAACGGGAATCCCAGTTTTCCGTATCTAAACGAACGGCTAAGATATTTTCCTGTCCGAATTTCAAAAATGGTGTCAAATTCATGCGGAAAGAATTGTACCCAAAAGGCCAAGTTCCAACGTAATTTCCGTTCAAATAAACTTTGGCATTCGCCATAGCGCCATCAAAATCAACAAAAATCTGTTTTCCGGAGTCTGAAGTTGGAACTGTAAAATGTTTACGGTACCAACCAATTCCTTTCCAAGGCAATTTTCCTGTTTCTCCTCTTAGTTCAATTCTAAATGGTCCTTTGATAGCCCAATCGTGTGGCAAATTCAATTTTTCCCAATTGGTTTCATTGGTTGAAACGGCTTCTAAATTTTTAGGTTCTTCTTTAATCAATCCATCGGCTTGCAGCCCATATCTTGAAAAAAGCCAATTATCGTCAAATGATTGAGTATCGGAGGAACCCATTCTCTTAATCGCAGTATTTTGAGAAAACCCTGAAAATCCCATCATCAAACAAACTACCAGAGAAAAGCAATTGTTCAGCGAAAACATCTTTTTATTCATATTCATTTATTTATTTTTTTTGTTTTGTTTTTAAAACGAACAGCATTTCAGTTGTCGTTTTTATTTACTATTCAAATCTTTAATATCTGTTTTAATTTGCTTTTTCGCCATCTCGTTAGTTGTGATTTTTGGCTTCCAAGTTGTACCAAACTTGTTATTTTTGATCACAACATTGTTGCATGCCGTAAGAGAAAACGAATTTTCATTGGATCCAGCAGAGAGCAAATCGGATTGATTAATTGTATTATTCGAAAAAAACAATCCGTCAGTTGATCGTGCTGACAAAATAGGTTTGTCGAAAATCTTAAACGTATTATTTTCTATTCGGATGTTACGATGCACATAATAACCTTCAACCAGTTCGTGGTTTTCTGGTGCGATATTGATGATTGTTCCTGAATTGTAGGCACACTCTTCAAAAGTGTTGTTACGAATCGTTACATCGGAAACCGAACCAGACTCAAACCAACTCGAAGCGTCGTTTGCAATCAGGATTGCGTGCATTCCCGTGCGATAAAAAGTATTGTTTTCAATCAGTACTTTTCTACTAGTAGTCAATAACAAACCACGAGTATTGGTTCGCTCGAATCTTGAATTTTTGATAGTAACTTCTGGTGTCCAAGTTGTGTTTTCAATCACGTCACCCACTTTCACTTTATCCGATATTTTGCCATCCAAAACCAATTCCATTTCTTTTTTATTAATCAATTTTGCCGATTTCAATTTGCCGAAAACAATTGGTTTTAGCGTTTGTGGACTTACAAAACTGATACTGTCACCAGCAAAAAAGGCTTCAAATCCATAGGTCTGATGGTGCATGAATTGCAATTTTATTTTCTTATCTTGGGAAATTTCGGTTATTTTCAAATGTGTTCCATGTACGTTTATAGGATCGTCATGCGCACCGAATGTTTTGCACCCGTCAACCAAGATTTTTCCTTTGCAACCCGAAAAATGAAAACAATCTGCAAATGAAGCTATCACGCGACCTGAATCTTCCCGCGGTGCAACGATAACTTTTGAAAGTGTCATATTTTCGGCAAATTGAGAAACGATTCCCAATCCGTGCATGAAGTGCATTTTCACATTCGAGAGAACAATATCTTTACTCAAAGTGATAAATCCGCCGCAATTATCCCTGTACGTATCTCGAATAGAAAGCACATCTCCATCCTTAAATTTTTCTTTTGCAAAATCACCTTCAAACAAAACGGTTCTGTTTTCTTCCTGAATCGCTTTTGATTTCAAAAATGGACCAAATGAAGAATAACGCATCAGGTTTTTCTCTTTATCCAATGAAATAGTGTGATGTGAATTACTTTTCCATCCTTCTCCATAAAATCCAATTTTACCATTTTCGATAAAATATCTGGAATCGGGATGAATATTCATTTTGATAGCGGTCGGCGAAACCGAAGTAATCGTAACTTCCGACATCGTTGGTCTTTCATAGTCAAATTGAATATTTTTGATCTCAATATTTTGACAATTGAACAAAGCAAACGAAACCATTTTTCCGTGTAAAACCACCAAAGTATTATTTCCGTCCAAAGTGATATTTTTCAAATTATCAAACAAAAAACCAATGCTTTTCACTTTAGACAAAGTATCGCTTTCTGTCGAATTCGAAATATAAATTTCTTTCTTGACAGCATCTTCAGGCCATAAATCAATTCTTCCTCCCGGCAACTGAATGACAGCATTTTGTTTGCCTTTGCATTTTTCCAAAGCTTGTCGAAGACCTTTACTTGCATTGGAGTAACTGTTGGATTTTACGCCAAATTGCGTCACTTTGATAGTGTCGGCAACTTGTCCTGAAACACCAAATGGTATCAGGAAAAATAAAAACAGTATGCTCTTTACTTTGGGAAAAATCATTTTAAAATTTTAATTATAATTTACAAAGAACGATCAAGGTGTGTATAACCTCCATCCACATAAATCAACTGACCTGTAGTGTGGCTCGATTTATCAGACAATAGGAATACTGTCATGTTAGCAATTTCTTCAGCAGTGGTCATTCTGTTTTCAAAAGGAATTTTATCTGTAATTTCTTTTAATTTCTCCTCAGGATTTTCAAGGGTTTTAATCCACTTATCGTATAAAGGCGTATAACATTCAGCAACAATTACTGAGTTTACACGGATTCCGTATTTCAATAATTCAACGGCCCATTCGCGGGTTAAGGCATTTCGTCCACCGTTTGAAGCCGCATAGGCCGATGTATTTCCCTGTCCTGTATCGGCAGTTTTGGAACCAATGTTTACAATTGCTCCTTTTGTTTTTTTCAACTCTGGCAAAGCGTGTTGAGCCATCAAATAATAATGCACCAAATTTTTATGAATAGAGGAAATAAATTTTTCGTAGTCTCCGCTTTCTAAACCTACACCGTCATTTACACCAGCATTATTAACTAATCCGTCAATGCGACCACAAAGAGCCAAAACTTGGTCAACCGCACTCTTACAAGCTTCAGGATTGGTCAATTCAGCTACGACCGACAAAGCTTTTCCGCCTTCAGTTTCGATTTCTTTGATAGCAATTTGGTTATCGTCATCAACTCGTCCCACAATTACTGGGATAGCTCCTTCCGATGCTAAAACTTTACAAATTCCAAGTCCGATTCCTTTTGCACCTCCTGTAACGATTACAATTTTGTCTTTTAAATTGAGATTCATCTGCTATATTTTTTTACTTTGAAATTCGCATTTATAAATTGTTCCCTCTAACTTAAATGACTTACCCATTTTTATGCAAGTCAAATATTTTATCCATCATCATCCATTTTTCGCCTTCTTTTGCCCAAGGCAATCCTTTTTGGTATTTCCACATCAATTCTTCCCATTCCTGAACCTTCGGATTATTGGCATCCATCTCCCCTTTTCTTTCAAAAGTAAAAGTCTCATTGGCCTCAATAATCATAAACAGTCTATTGCCCACACAATAAATATCAAGATTTTCAATCCCTGAACCAGTGATGCTTTTTGTGATTTCTGGCCAAATTTTCTCATGGTATTTTTTGTATTCTGCCATTAATGTTGGGTCTTCAACCAAGTCTAATGCGAGGCAATATTTTTGGGTTACCATTCTATTTCGTTTAAGGTTTAAATATTTAAAGTTACTGATTGATCGATTGAAAAACAATCCAAGCTAAAGATCACTTACTGAGCATTCACTTTAATCGCCACTCCAGCCTGTTTTGCCAATTCTGCTCTCAATGAATTGGGAATCGCAACACTGATTCCGCCAGTTACACTTTTGTAATTTAGTTTTTGTTTGTTGGCCAGAAGCGTAACGTTCAATTTTCCTTTTAAATTGGTTTTGATAATAATTTGAGAAGGAATTTCTTTTTCATTTGCAGTTGGAAGATAAATTCCAAAAACTGTTTTTTCGCCTTTCGAAGTATAAAATAAATTACCATCAGAATAAGGCAAGATTGGTTTTGTTGCATAAATAGCATCACCGTTGACATCGAGCCATTTCCCAACTTCTTCCAATGTTTGCTTGATTTTTGGCTCAAATTCTCCTTTTCCGTCAGGACCAACACCAAGTAATAAATTTCCTCCTTTGGCAACAATTCCAGTTAACAGTTGAATAACTTCTGTTCCCGATTTGTATTTGTCATTTGGCACCCAACCCCAGTCGTTTCCAAGTGTAACACAGCTTTCCCATGGCACCGGAATTGGTTTTTCAAGTACTTTTCGCTCAGGAGTCAGATAATCCTCGTATTCGCCCGGTACCCAACGATCCACCACAATCAATCCCGGTTGTTTTTTACGCGCAGTTTCAGCAATGAGTTTCATATTGATGTCTAAATTCTGACGCCCTTTTTTTCCTTCATTTTCCTTTACAGTAGCTACTGGACGAACCCATCCGCCGTCAAGCCATAAAATGTCAACCTTACCATAATTTGTGGTTAATTCATCCAACTGATTTTGGGTGTATTTTACAAAACTTTGCCATCTTTCTGGATGGGCTTTTATGTCGTAATTTGGATTCCTGTCTTTTGGAGGATAATATTTCCACCAGAAATCCTGAGAAGTCCAGTCTGGTTTTGAGAAGTAAATTCCAACAGACAATCCTTCTTTTCGAGAAGCATCCAAAACATTTTTCAACACATCGGCTTTTGGATTTTTAGAGGATGCCAAATTCGGATTTGTAATTTTGAAATCCGTAAATTTGGAATCATACATGCAGAATCCGTCATGATGCTTGGAGGTAAAAATCAAATATTTCACTCCCGCATTTTTAAACATTTTCGCCCATTTTTCGGAATCCAAATGTGTCGGGTTTAAACTGAATCTCGCACCACGATAATCCGAAGCAAAAGAATCGTAATCATCGTAACCGTTGCGTGTCACCCAATCTTCTGGAGCCAATCCCCACGACTCACAGATTCCCAATTGACTGTACAATCCCATATGAATCAAAACACCAAATTTATAATCCTGCCACTGAGCCAGATTTTCTTTTACAGCCTTATCTTTTGGAGCAATGTATGAATCATAAGGTGTTTTTTCATTTTCAGCCATGATATCCCCTTGCGCGTTTGACAAAGTAACAGTTGCTAAACAACAGGAAGCCAATATTAGTTTTATTCTGTCTTTCATATATGTATAATTTCACTTTTATAAGTCCTAAATATACCATCGCCTTTTTCAATTAAATATTTGTCTGCACAAACAATTTTTTAATGACGATTTCATTTTTTATCAATTGCTTTTTTTCTTTCAAACGATAACGTTTTAGTACAAGAAATACAGTATCTCCCAGCAAAAATAACTTTATCAACTAAAACGTTTTATATTTTCAGACACAGCATTTTGACTCAATCTAAAAAAAATAAAGTTATTTTATTATTAAGTTTTATTTTAACTCAAAATTATCATTAATTAAGCAATTATTATCTTAAAATATGACATCAAAAACTCCATTAAAATCAGGTTATTTCAAAAAGAATTGAAATGCATTTAAAGCACATTGAAGAAAAACAATTAATACTACATTTAGGTGTAATTAATATTTTTTGTAAGAGTGTAATTGAAAAGTAAATCCAAAAATATTAAAACATGATACCTATATAATAG
>NZ_MUNX01000031.1 GCF_002001005.1 Flavobacterium sp. A45 | reverse complement strand
ACTAAATAGAACAAAAGCATTATTTTGAAAAACACAACTGTTTATTAAACAACCATATTCAAAAAAATAAAGATTTGTTGTTTTTATATTAACAAGATTACTACTATATTTACAATTATTGTACTGATTCATTACTGTTTCTATGAAAATTCAAAGACGAACCATTAAAAATAAAATTATTTTCAAATTCAATTACTAACAAATTTTTAAAAAAAATCATGAAAACAATTCTTAAAAAAATTTCCACCACAGTAGCATTTTTTGCAATAGTGTTGTCAGCAAATGCTCAGAAAAGCTATACGCTAGATGCCAAAACAAATTTTTCTGTATTCGGAACCTCAACGCTTCATGATTGGGAAATGAAATCAGCTTCCAAAACTGGAACAGCGAATTTGACAGTAACAAACTCAAAATTAACAGCGATAACCAGTATTGACATCACCCTTCCTGTAGAGACAATAAAAAGCGAGAAGACCAAAATGGACAAAATTGCTTACGAAACTTTAAAAACGGACAAACACAAAAACATCAAATATGTTTTAAAATCAGCTGAAAAAGTAAATGAAACAACTTGGAACTTAACTGGTACTTACACTATTGCTGGAGTGAGCAAAGAACACAAAACCCAAGTTAAATCATCTGTTACTAATGGAATAGTAAATCTACAAGGATCTAATAAAATAACGTTTAAAGAATTTGGCATGAAATCCCCAACTGCAATGCTTGGCACAATAAAAACTGGAGAGAATTTGACAATAAAATTCAACATTAACTTTAAATAAAAGACCATGAGAAAAATTACATTTGTTATAGCTGCAATGTTATCCCTTACAGATATCTATGCACAGGTTTCATTTAGAAAAATGCAAAATATGATTCCACGAAGTAAAGATGGATTGAATATTTTTGACGTTAAGAAAGACGACGTTGAATATGATGGCATGAGTGTTGATCTAGGTGGTGCTTTTGCCATGCAATTCCAAGCTTTAAAATCATTTAACGACCAGAGAGAAGGAACGTACATCGCCTCAAATGGAGCATCGATTTCCGGAAACGCTGGAACTACAGGATACAGACTGAACGGATTAGAAAACAACTTTAATTTACCTGCAGCAAACTTGACATTTGGAGCGCAACTAGCAGATGGAGTACGCGTAAACTTAGACCTTTATCTTGCTTCTAGACATCATAACGAAACATGGGTAAAAGGTGGTTATTTGCAAATTGACAAATTGGATTTCATCAAAAAGGGATTCATGGAGGATGTAATGAAATACACTACCATAAAAATAGGCCAAATGGAGAATAATTACGGAGATTCACACTTTAGAAGAACCGATAATGGTAATGCTCTTCTTAATCCTTTCATCGAGGCAAATATTATGGATTCTTTTCAAACAGATATGGGAATGGAAGTTTACTACCAAAGAGATGGCTGGGTAACCATGTTAGGAGTTACAAATGGTAAGTTAAATCAAGGTGTTGCTGAATTTATTCCAGGGAGTGCAACTGTATCAGCTCCAGATCCAAATTCAACAATAAGCCCAACTGTTTTAGCTAAACTTGGGTATGACAAACAATTAGATAAAGATTTGAGAGTAAGAATTACAGGATCTTACAATCATAATGCTAACATGAGTTCAAACCCTTGGGGTTCAGACAGAGCGGGTAGCCGTTATTTTGGAGTTATGTCACACCAAGCCTATACCTACAACACAACTCCAGTTGCAAACAACTTTGACCCAACTTCTAATGCTACAACAGGTAGATTTAGTCCTGGATATGGAAACTGGTACACCGCATTCATGATTAACCCTTTTGTCAAATACAAAGGACTGGAATTCTTCGGAACACTTGAATTCACTAGTGGTGGAGACAAAAAAGGAACTGATGAAACCCGTAAAGTGGATCAATACGCTGCTGACTTGGTATATCGATTTGGAAATACAGAACAATTTTATGTTGGTGGTAGATACAATATCGTTTCAGGAAAATTATCTAACGCTTCGGATAAAGTTAATGTAGATAGATTTGAAGCTTCCGCTGGTTGGTTCATGACTAAAAATATTATTGCTAAATTAGCCTACACAAATCAAAACTATTCTGACTACTCCCAATATAGCGGGAGCAGTTTAAACGACTTATATGGCGGTAACTTCAATGGAGTTATGTTTGAAGCAGCCATCACTTTCTAATATGAAACAAAGAATATTAATTACAATTTTGGGTTTAGCATTTTTCTTTTTGTTAGGAAATGCTAAACCCATTTCTTTATATGATGCCGACCCAAACATCATAATTATTGACAAGATAGAAATAGAAATACTGGGAAATTCTACAGTGGGTAAATACAATTGTGTCAACCCCCACTCATACAGAGACACCATTTATTTAAACTCAACTACCAAAAACAGTTTGAAATCCGAAATCTCAATGAGTAATTTTGAATGCGGTAACAAAATCATGAACAAAGACCTTAAAACTACTGTTAAGGCTGTTAAATTTCCAAAAAGCACCGTTACAATTACCAACATAAAACCTTTCGGAACCAATTTTAAATGCAGTTTGAATTTTCGCATAACAGACAAAACCCTTTCATACCAAAACTTGGTTCTAAAAAACACCAAAGAAAATCTTGAAGGAACTGTAGCTGTAAAATTTTCGGACATTGGACTTGAACCACCAACAAAAATGGGAGGTATCATAAAAGTAAAAAATGAATTCGTGATTCATTTTAACTTGTATAAATTATGAATTTCTCTACTATTATTTTAATACTATTTCCTTTGGACTAATGTTCTAAAAGTTTTTTTGTATATCTAATAGATTTTTAAATACTATATAATTGCTTTTGATTAAAGCCCAAAATCATTAAACCATTCATAAAATCAAATTTAACCCCTTTTTTATAAATGTTAAATGAATAACTTTGTGTCAAATTTCAACAACTCACAAAATGCATTTCATTTCCCAAGATTTAGAAGATTATATTGAGCAACATTCTGAAAGAGAGCCAGCATTATTGGCGGCTTTAAATAAAGAAACCTACCAAAAAATATTATTGCCACGAATGCTCAGCGGACATTTTCAGGGACGTGTTTTGAGTATGTTATCCAAATTAATCCGACCTCTAAATATTCTTGAAATTGGAACTTATACGGGCTACTCGGCTTTGTGTTTGTGCGAGGGCATGCAGGAAAACGGACAATTGCATACTATTGACATCAAGGAAGAATTGATTGATTTTCAGCGCAAACATTTTGACAAGTCTCCTTGGGGTAAACAAATTGTACAACATTTGGGCGAAGCCGTTGATATCATCCCAAATCTAGATTTGAAATTTGATTTGGTTTTCATTGATGCAGACAAGGAAAATTATTTAAATTATTTTGAAATGATTTTGCCAAAAATGAACAAAGGCGGCATTATTTTATCCGATAATGTATTGTGGAGCGGAAAAGTCTTGGAGCCGATACATCCTAATGACATCAGTACTAAAATATTGGTGGAGTACAATCAATTGCTAAAAGACGACCCAAGGGTAGAAACTGTTTTATTGCCTATTCGTGACGGGTTAACAGTGAGCAGGGTTCTTTAATTTCTGCAAACTGCAATCTTAAATATTTCCTTTTTTAATCGCCCATTGATATGCTTTATACATTAAATACCCCGTGATTAGTCCGCATAAATATCCTGAAAGAATATCTAACGGATAATGCAGTCCTAAATAAATGCGGCTGTAAGCAAAGATTAACGGCCATAGAAACAACAACCCAAAATACTTAAATTGTTTCTTGAAAATAAAATACAAAAAAGTTGCTACAGCCATAGTATTAGCGGCATGTCCCGAGAAAAAACTAAAAGAGGTGCGTACTTGCACTATCCTGATAAAAGTGTTTATTTCAGGATTATTACAAGGTCTTGGTCTTTGAAACGTATATTTGAATAAATTAGTGATTTGGTCTGTCGCAGTTACCAAAAACGCAACGAAAATCAACAAATATACAGTTTGCTTTATTCCTAATTTTTTATAAATAAGATAAAATAACAGCAAAAAAAAAGGAGTCCAATTGACTTGTTTTGTTATGATAAGCCAAAACCCATCATAGGTTTCGGAACCTAAACTGTTGAGAAAAATAAATAATTGGGTGTCTAGTGCGAGTATTTTTTCGAGCATTACATTTGTCGTTTTACAGGCCCGGTGAGATCATCTAAAACGGTTGTTCCATCAGGATTTGCTGTACCGCTAAGCACACTGTCTTTTGTCTTACTAACTTCTGTGCTGAATGTTTCGGTAATTCCATTTAACGTATTGGAGGTATCTCCCAAAAGATTTGCTTTTGCTTTATTGATTTCAGAATTGATACCACCAGTTAAGCTATCCAAAGTTTTTTGATCAAACCCATTGGCCTCAGCCCCTTTTTGAATTTCGCTTTTGATATCATTGGTAGCGTTTTTAAGTTGCGCCATAGCTTTCCCCATGGTTCTTGCCATTTCCGGGACTTTATCAGATCCGAAAAGCATCAATACGATGAACATGATAAAAACTAATTCGCCTCCTCCTATTCCAAACATAATTTTTGTATTTAATGAGCAAAGATATTAAAATTTAAAACTTTGTGTTTTAAATTTGTCTTAAATAAAGCAACTAAGACGCTAAGTTTCTAAGATTCTAAGCTTTTCTTAGCTTTCAAAACCTTAGAAACTTAGCGTCTTAGAAACTTAGAATCTTATTCTTAATTAATCAAATTTTGATTTCGTTTCCACTTTTGGCCATGAATTGTTGGTTACGTCAATATCGGCAGTTTCCAGTTTTGGATCGATTAAAATTTGTTTGATGGCTTTGTTAGTGGCATACACTTTCTTGGCCGTTTCATTATTTTTTCTCCAAATCTGAGCTGGATATTTGTAATTATCCATTGTTCCATCTTCATAAGTAATTTGAACAATAATAGGCATTGGCATTCCCCCTGGTTTATTAAACTCTACTTCATAAAAGTATTTCGGGTTTTTCAAAGCTGCTTTTTCTTCGGCAGAAAGTTTTTGATTAACATATTCCGAAAGAGTGCTTACTTCTTCAATTTGCAACGGTTTCTTTGAAGCTGGTTTCAATTCTGGATTATCACCAGCAATTAAGTACACGAATGGCCCTTTATCGATTCCACTACGCCCTTTTCTAACTTTAGCTTCCTTCAAAGCTGCCGTTGGGGTTTCTGTTACAAAATATTGTTTTACATCGTTAACACCAATATCCACGAAATCAGTGGTGTAAAACCAACCTCTGAAAAACCAATCCAAATCTACTGCCGAAGCATCTTCCATCGTTCTGAAAAAATCTTCTGGAGTTGGGTGTTTGAATTTCCATCTGTTAGCATAAATCTTAAAAGCATAATCAAACAACTCACGCCCCATAATTGTTTCTCTAAGGATATTAAGTCCCGTAGCCGGTTTTCCGTAAGCATTATTTCCAAACTGAATAATATTTTCGGAATTGGACATAATGGGCTCCAAAAACTTTTGGTCACCACTCATATATGGAACTATATTTTTGGCTGGACCTCGTCTGGACGGAAAATTGGTTCCCAATTCCTGTTCGGCCATATATTCCATAAAAGAGTTTAACCCTTCGTCCATCCATGTCCATTGACGCTCATCAGAATTGACGATCATAGGAAAAAAGTTATGCCCTACTTCATGAATCACCACTCCTATCATTCCGTTTTTGATTTGTTCACTCGTCACACCGTTTGCATCTGGACGACCAAAATTCCAACAAATCATTGGGTATTCCATCCCTTGATCTTCTGCAGAAACAGATACCGCTTTTGGGTAAGGATAATCAAATGTATGGGAAGAATAACTTTTTAAAGTATGCGCTACCATCATTGTTGAAGTTTCTCCCCAAAGCGGGTTCGCTTCTTTTGGATAAAGAGATTCGGCCATAACGACTTTTCCTTCCAATTGAACGGCCATAGCATCATAAATAAATTTTCTTGAAGTAGCTATTCCAAAATCCCTTACGTTTTTGGCACTAAATCTCCATGTTTTCTTTTTATCCGAAAATCCTTTTTCCGCCGCTTCGGCCTCAGCTTGAGTCACAATAACCACAGGTTTATCAAATGATTTTTGAGCCAATTGATATCTTTTTACCTGTTCCGGCGTAAATACTTCGCTTCTGTTCATTAATTCTCCCGTTGCATCAACTACATGATCAGCAGGAACTGTGATGTTTACATCAAAATTTCCAAATGGCAGGGCAAATTCTCCACCTCCCCAAAATTGCATATTTTGCCAACCTTCAACATCATTGTAAACCGCCATTCTTGGATAAAATTGAGCAATAACATATAGTCTGTTGCCTTCTTTTTCGAATAACTCATAACCCGAACGACCGCCATCTTGCTGGTAATTATTGATATTGTACCACCATTTTATAGAAAAAGTCATACTAGTTCCCGGCTTCATTGGTGTAACCAAGTTGATACGCATCATCGTTTGATTAACGGTATACGACAATGGGTTTCCTTTGGCATCTTTTACATATTCAATGTTAAAACCACGATCCAATCCCTCTTTCAAATATTCATTAGCAAATTTATTTACAGGTAAAACAGCCTCTATTTTTTCATTTTCAACCAATGGAGACTGAGAGTTCTTCGCAGCTTGATTTTGATCCATTTGCACCCAAAGATATTCCAAATTATCAGGTGAATTGTTATAATAAGTAATCGTTTCTGAACCGCTTAATTTAGCATTTTTATCATCCAACTCTATGTCAATTTTATAATCCGCTTGTTGTTGGTAATAAGCTGGACCAGGAGCTCCTGCTGCGGTACGAAACATATTTGGGGTTGCCAACAAATCATACATTTGACTAAACTTGTTGGTATCTGATTTACCAGGTTGTCTCACAGCTGGTGTAACTGCTTTTTCTTGTGCCAATAAAATTGTTGGGAGAATAAATAAAAATGAAAATTTTCTCATAAACTAGCGTTTAAGTTGTTTTTAGGCGGTGAAAATAACAATTTTAAACATAATTGTTGATTCTTATCAATATTTTAACACTTGTTTGGTAGAAGTCTCCGTAAAAAGAAAACTTTTCTTATTACCAAATGCCGCCACATGAACTATATTTTGCTGTTCTGGGAAAGTCTCTATTAAAACGGAATTATAAATTTCCAGTGAACTTATTTTTGAAATATCTCTCACATTTAAATAACAAACCAACACATCACCATCCATTTCTTTGCTCAAGAAATTCATGGTTTTGGGCTGTCCATTGACTTTAACAGTAAAACTTTCGGCTAGATATTTTTTCAACAAATCAATTGATTCGACAGTTTCTTTATCGGTTCCCAAAAAAAACTTTCTGTTATATTTTTTTTCTAACGTTTTATCGAGATCATCAACAAATATTCGGGAAGTAACTTGAAGCATTTTCTTTTCGGGAGCATAATTAATTTGGTAAATGGCCATATAAAATTTATGTACACCAAAACTGCTTATCGAAAATGCTAAAAATAACAAAAGAGTAATAACTATTCCTTTTTTCATTTTTCAAAAGTAGCAATATTTTTGAACTCACTGTTTTTTGTAATTAAAAAATCCATGATTTCAAATTCTTGGCTTGTAGTATTGACAAAAGTTTTGGATTTTGGGTCATTTTCACAAAATAGCAGAAACAAACCAACCTGATCGTCATTCAATTTTAATTTATCGGTAAAAAATGAATAACTAACACTTTGCATGGCAACTGTAGTAAAACCCACCTCCGAAATCAAATCAGATTTATTCGGATTATTTTTCAACAAATTTTTAAAAATCATATTGTAGACACGAATACAATCCATTGCATTTGGATCACCTGTTCCGGTAGGCATCATCAAAATATTATCAGGATTGGATTGTTGGTCATCATAATATTGAGTATCCACAATTTTTTGGGTATTTCCAAATTCTGGATGCGGCCCGTGTTTGGCATAAACAACAACCGCCAACAATTGATTGGCAACTGCATTTAGTTTAATTCTGTAAAAAGAAGAAGTAATATCTTTTTCTGTAAGCACTACTTTTTTACTTTTAAAACCTAAACTACTAAAAACCAAGGTATCTTTTACTTTAGCCAAAATACTAAAATATCCTTTAGTATCAATTACGGAACCCGTTTTGGCGTTTATATTAAAAACCAATCCGTTTTCAATAGCAATAGAGTCATTTACCACTTTTCCATGCATTGTTTTTCGAGTCAACACCTGACCAAAACAAAGTTGACAACTCAAAAACAAAACCAAGATTCCTAATACATTTTTCATTTGTAATTTCTTAAGGTTTAACAACTCCTAAAAGTTATTTTGGCATCAAAACGACGCTTTTACGCTTATTAAAATTACAACTTTATTTTAATCTTAATGATATCAACGATTGTTATTTTTTTGATAATTTCATTCGAAAAATATTAGGTCTAGATACCGCACTAAAGATCAGCTGCATCAAAATTATTCTTTACTGAACCTACTTTGATTATAAACAGTAGCTAAATTAGTCATTAGAAACATTGACATCGATTTGTTCTTACCATTCAATGATGCTGCAAATTCAGTATCTTCAACACAATAATACTGAAATCCCTTGATGAGTTCCTCTGGAATTTTTAATGTTTTGATGTAATATTTCTCTGCAAACATATATTCCAGCTTTTTCATTAAAATCTCTTTCTTTTCAGCTTCGACATTTTTTTTAAGCATTTCTTTTTCTCCAGAAATTATGCTATAAAGCCCGAATATTCCACCAGAACTGGAATATAATTTTCGCTCCTGCTGTGTAAACTTAATTTGTCCGCGGGGAATTATTCCTAAATTTTCGGCAGTTATATTCGCATTTTTATTAATAATTACCTCGTCCAATTCAACAGCGTTAAAAACCATTTCAACTTCCATAGTTCCCGACTTATACTCATGTCTGTAAACATGCTTTTTCAAATACTTATAATCAATACCTGAAAAATTTAGTATATCTCCTTCTTTAGCTAGGATAGAAAAACAGCCGTCTTTATCGGTAACTGCCATTGTTTTATTCATACAGTTAATCACACTGATTCCTTCCAGCTCTCTTGTATCGCAGACAACTGTTCCAACTATGATTTTCTCCGCATTCGTTTGAGCAGTCAACAACTGATTTTGACACAGCAAAATCAACAATAATATTATTTTTTTTATCATTTAAACAAATAATTTCCAGCATTAACGCCCCTATCGATTCTCAACATTATTTTGTCTGGCTTTATTAAAACTGGAGGCCAAACCAACAATTAAGAACATACTCATGGTCTTGTTTTTATCTTTTAAAGACCTAGCAAAATCTTGATCTTCTATACAATAATATTGGAATCCCTTGATGTATTCTTCGGGTATTTTCAGAGTTTCTATGTAATATTTATCTTCAAACAATCCATCCATTTTAGCCATCAAAAACTCTTTTTTCTCTACTGTAACAGCTTTTTTGAGCATTGCAGTCCTACCATTTATGGCATTCAAAATAGGGTCAACCGCCAACATCCCGCCTAACAACCCCAATAGATGTATTGGTTTGAAATCACCGGCTGTTTTTAATTTTCTTTCTTGAGATGTCAGTTTGATTTGATCTCGGGGAATTATACCAAGATTTTCGGCACTTATCTCTGAGTGCTCATTAATAATAACCTCTTTCAATTCGATACTTTTCGGCGTCAAATCGACAATAATATTGCCCATTTTAAATTCTTGAATATTTATGTATTTTCTCAACTCCTCATAATTAACCGCTGAAAAATTTAAGATATCACCCACTTTTACAAGAATAGAAAAAGTGCCATAGGAATCAGACACCACCATTACTTTGGTAGTTGCATTCGTAATATTGATTCCTTCTAACGGAATTCCATTCGAGCTTACTTGCCCTTTTAACCATTTCTCGACACCCTCTTGTGCGACAACCAAATGTGTTAAAAAAAAGAATATAAATAAAAAAGTAAAATTATTCTTCACGAGCAATTTTGGAATTGATTTAAAAAAACTAATTATTTTCAGAACCTTAGTGTTGAAAAATAGTCCGATTTTGGTACGTAAAACAGATTTTATTTTTTTAGGTTGAAAAAATCTTCATCGCAACTTCATTTGCAAAATGTAAAAGTATCCTAATCCAGTCCAAATTAATTACTAATAAGTTGGTAAAAGTTTGTTAATTAAAACCGCTATATTCTAAAATAGCCCTCGTTTATTTCTAACCATATAAGTCATGTAAGTAGAAAAAAAAATGTCAAGTTGATAAAAAGTGCAAATAAGTTAAAAGCCTTTCTTTATGAGTTTATGTGATTTTGCTTATTTGAGCTTATGGCTTTGCTTATTTTTTTTCAAACAAATAACTTATGTGACTTATATGTTTTAACAAAGTGTTCGACAAAATGCTAATGTTTCTAGAATTAATCGATAAAAACCAATCTTCGACATATTAAAAAACAATCATTTTATACCTTTACGCAGAACTACACAAAGCTTACAAAATGAAAAACTGCATTATAGCCAGCACTTCAACCTTGCACGAAGGAGAATATCTAGAATATTTATTACCCGAATTACAATTGCATTTTAAGGATTGCAAAACGATTCTGTTTATTCCATTTGCAAGACCAAGCGGTATATCACACGATGAATACACTTCAAAAGTAGCTATGGCTTTCGCCAAAATAAATATCGCTGTAAAAGGTATTCATGAATTTGAAAATCCAAAAGAAGCCATACAAAAAGCTGAAGGGATTTTTACAGGCGGAGGTAATACTTTCCTACTTGTTACCCAATTGTACAAAAACGACCTGATGACTATTCTTGCCGATACTGTCAAAGATGGAACTCCTTATTTAGGAACCAGTGCTGGAAGTAATATTTGCGGACTATCGATGCAAACGACCAACGATATGCCTATCATTTATCCGCCAAGTTTTCAAACTTTAGGATTGATTCCGTTCAATTTGAATCCACATTATTTGGATCCAGACACTCAATCCAAACATATGGGAGAAACAAGGGAAACAAGAATTAAAGAATTCCACGCCTTTAATACTTTGCCTGTATTAGGACTACGAGAAGGAAGTTGGCTAGATGTAAAAGGAGAAAAAATCATTTTAAAAGGAAATTTACAGGCACGCCTTTTTAGACAAAACCAATTGCCTGAAGAATTAGCAACCGGAAGTGATTTGAGTTTTTTAAATTAAATCACAACTGAATTTGACATCAAAGTGATAACATATAAATAAAGTAATGTGTTAGGCACAAGCTAAAAAAATGAAACTGAACGAATACATAATATCACTGATTTTCTTTGGAGTACTTTTGATTACTTCATTCATTCCATTTGTTCAAGTCATTTTAATGTATTGGAATGGGGGAATATTAGCTGTTACAGAAGAATTAACAGGAATAGATGGATTTGACTTAGCAATACCATTAAATCTTATTTTAACTATTGTATCTCTCTTTGTCTATTTCAAATCAAAGACTAAAGGAATGAAAATACCCTTTGCCGTACTGACAATGTTTTTCATAAATGGATTTACAGTATTCGGATTTGAAAGTATTTTTGGCAATTCTGATGCAGATTTTTATGCATGGCAATTTATTATAGGAGCACTATTGACAGGTTTAGGACTTTTCACGGCTGACTTCTTTAGACACAAATTGACATATAAATAAGTAAAAAATCGGGTTTAAGTAAAACCAAATTGAGAAAAGTCATAAAGAACATGGATTAATTGAATTTATGGACTTCAAAAGTGACAGAGTTTGATTTGAACTAATACAGTTGATTATTAAAAACGAACGAATTGACCAAATTGAAAATCAATAGTAAAAAAAGCCAACGCCTAGCAGCTACTACAAAGGATTTGAGCAATTGGCTTAATGGAAAGATGGTTTTGTATTTGGGATGATTTGGCAAATTCGAAGAATGGGCTTAATCTAGTCCCAAACCCGTTGTAGTACCAAGATGCTAAAATTGATTTACTATCAATTTGGATTAGCCATGATTTTATACAGCTCAGAGTTGGAAGTGTAAAAACGGTTTTCTAATGCAATCTGTGATAGTCTGGCACTAACCAAACTATTTTCTCGAGTGTTGATAAGGAACAGCGAACTCTCTCCTAAATTGAATAATCTTTCCTCAGATTTTAGCATTGTCTCATAATCCATAACCAGTTTGCTTATTAATTTTTGCTGTTTAGACAAAGACTGAATTTCAATTTTTTGGGCATTGATTTTGTTTGTTAACTGCACTTTTTCTAAATCTCTTGTAAATTCGGATTCCTGAATTTTATATTGAGCTAATTTCAAACTGCCTCTTTCTTTCCTTAAAAACAAAGGAAAATAAAAATCAATTCCCACTTTATAATTGTCAGAATTGTTCGGAATGTTTGGATTTGGCTGAGCCAAATAAGAGTAACCTAAATCTATTTTGGGCAAAAGCATATTGGCTTTCAGCTTTTTTTCGACAGTCAAAAAATCAATTTTACTTTGCAAAGCTTCAATTTTCGGATGACTGTCCAACAAAAATTCTTGATTCAAGTCATTAATATTCAGCGTTTCCTGGATGGTTTTTTGAAGGCTTTTCTCCGGAACAATAGCCTCGGCAAGTTCCAGCGGTATGTTGTTTTCTATCCAAAGAAAGTTTGAAAGCTCCAACTTAGCTTTTGATAATTTCAATTTTGAATCCTCAAGAGCAAGCAATCTGTTTTTGACCACAATGCCTGCTTCGATGCTGTCTATAGCAGGTTTATCACCTTGCTTGATTAAAATTTCAATTCCCTCATATCGTTTTTGGGCATTGACGGTGTAGCTTTCATATAATAAATTTTCTTCGTAGTTTTTTTTCCAATTAAAGTAGGCAACAGAAGCATCGTATAAAACCGCAATAGCCTGAAGCTTTTGTTCAGCTTGGCTTAATTTTACTTGGATTTTTGCTTTTTGCAGGTCGGCCATCCTTTGGTTAATCAGTAATCCTTGTCCAATTGGAACGCTAATTCCCAGCGATGCCAAGCCATTATTTGGTGTCTTATTTTGTGGATTAAGATAATAGCCTTCGTTGTCTTCGAACCCCGCTTTAATGTCAATTCCATACCAAGTCGGAATTTTGAAACTGCTGTTTAGTATAGAATAATAATCTGTTCCCTGAAACTGTTTTTTGTTATAATCCAATTCTAATTTAGGGTCAAATCCGCCACGCGCCATCATCAGATTGGCTTGTGCTTTGCTGATTTCCAAATTGGCATTTTTTACCAATGGATGATATTTTTTAACAAAACCCAGATATTCATTATAAGTCATTTCTTTGAGATGTAACGGGAGCTGTTCACCGTTATTGGTCTGACCGTAAATAGTCATTCCCAGTAATGAAAGTATGATAATAAGGTATTTCATTATTTTTTCTCTTTTGAAGGTTTCTCTTTTCCTTGATAATAATTTGGTGGAAAACCATTTAGCGTTCTCCATATTTCAAACCAAACCGGCACTGTATTTAATAATGCTAACGTTTGAGCACCGGATCCAATACTCAACTGTTTTGGCCACGGAGTTTCGCTTTTGTCTGGTGCAATAAGGATTCTGAATTTTCCATTATCACTGATAAAGTTTTCTATGGCTACAATTTCTCCGCCAAATGTACCGTAGGACATGTCCGGCCATCCTGAAAATACGATTGTAGGCCAACCGTCAAACCAGACTCTTACTTTTTCGCCTTTCTTAATTAATGGCAGATCTATTGGATCTACAAAAGATTCTACAGCTATATCATATTTGGAAGGCATAATCGTGGCAATGGGAGTTCCTTCTTTTATGGTTTCACCAATTCCCGACTGCAAAGCTCTGTTTATGTATCCGCTTTGTGCCGCTTTGATATAGTACATACCGTTTCGGATGCTGTAATTAGCATACTGATTTTCTAATTTACTAACCTGAGCTTCTGTGTCGTATTGATTGCTCATTGCAGTATATTGGTCGCTCTGCGCTTTGGACAATTTTTCAGAATACTCGGCAATGATTCTGTTGATTTCTACTTCGGCATTGATTAATTCGTTTTTGCTGGTGTAAAATTTATTCTCCTGCGTGATGATTTTAGCTTCAGATTCTTGCAGTTTCAAGCGTTTTTCTTCTACATCCGATAGAGCTTTCAGACCTTCTTTGTTCAGTTGAAGCGCACGGTTGTACTGCGTATTAGCAATCTTTAATTGTGTTTTTACCGCTTCAAGATCCATACTGTCGCTTTTTATTTTCAAACGCGCCTGTTTAATCTTGTTTTGGGATTGTTTGAGTTTTAGTCCTTTTTCTTTTTCGATGGCCAGCATTTGTACATTAAGAGTTGTCACTTTCGAACCATAAGAGGCTAAAGACTGTTTTTTTGCATTCACCTGATTTTTGGTGTTTTTTACCAAATTTGGATCCATATAGTCTTCTTTGATTTCAGATATAAAAAGAATCGTGTCTCCTTTATTTACATAATTCCCCTCCTGTACATACCATTTTTCAATACGCCCTGAAATGACGGACTGAATAGATTGCGGTCTTTGGTTGGGTTTCAATGTGGTAACGGCTCCAGAACCTGAGATGTTTTGTGTCCAGGGAAAGAAAAGTACAATAACTACAAATATGGATACACCCAGAATTATTCTGTTCAGAATTTTATAATGAGGCCTGTTGCTCAAATTCTTTACCGTAGAATATTTTTCGAGAGCTTTATTATTTATTGGATTTTTGTCAGATATATTTAACATAAACTTATTTTTTAGTGTCTAATAAAACCGTTCCTTTTTGCATTGTGATTTCCCGCGTACATTTGGTTGACCAATGCGGATTTTGGGAAACAACGATAACCGTCCATTTATTTTTTCCGGAAAGAATAAAGTCTATGATTTCATTCGCAACTTTTATATCCATTTTATCTGTGGGTTCTTCGTAAAATAAAATGTTAGGTTTGTGAACAATGCTTCTCGCCAATAAAATCTTTTGCGCATTGGAGGAAGAAAGCTCTTTTCCTTCCGGAAATATTTTAGTGTCCAGACCTTTGGGCAATGTTTTTATATAGTCGGTTAACTGAACGGCATCGAGCGCCCATTTTAGAGTTTCGGTATCAATATTTTTGTCATTAAAAGTTATATTCTCCAGAATTGTTCCTTCAAAAGGAGTTTCTCCCTGTATAATACTGCCAATTCTGGAACGGTATTGTTTTATGTCTATTTTGCTGAAGGTGT
This sequence comes from Flavobacterium sp. A45, assembly GCF_002001005.1. GTDB lineage: Bacteria > Bacteroidota > Bacteroidia > Flavobacteriales > Flavobacteriaceae > Flavobacterium. Next base: position 22,052 of record NZ_MUNX01000031.1, on the reverse strand, counting down.
CGTCATTGATAATGAAGTTTCCCGAAGTAGGATGCAGCAAACCGGAAAGTATGCGGATTAAAGTCGTTTTTCCAGAACCATTTTCGCCACTGATTATAATTTTTTCTCCTGAATCTATTTTCAAATTGATTCTTTTTAAAATTCTGGAAGTACTCTCCGGAAGCCTGAATTCCACATCGTTTGTTTCAAGGCTGATATTGGCGTAACAGCTTTTGCTTTCAACTATAAATTCTTCTTCCAGTTCCATATCGGTAACCTGACCAATCTTCTCGACTGCGGTCAATACATCATAGAATGTTTCCAATCCAAGAATAATTTTCTCTACGGAATTTATTACCAGTAAAATAATGATTTCGGCAGCGACAAATTGTCCAATGTTCATTTCTTGGCTTAAAACTAGATAACCGCCAATAATTAATAAACTTGCAGTAATAATTACCTTGAAGATAATAAGATGCCCAAATTGTCTTTTGAGCACATTGAAATGATTTTCACGGCTGTATAAATAGTTTTTTATAATTCCATCGTTTTTTTCTAATGCAAAATCATAGTTGAGTTCATTTCTGAAACTAAAATTGTTTCGGGCAATTTCCTGTAGCCAACCAGCTGCTTTGTATTTGTTTTTGGACGTTTTCAAGCTTGTTGTAATTCCTTCATTGTATGAAAATTTAAAAATCACATATAAAAAGCCTAACAGTAAAAGCCCGAATACCATAAAGAAAGAATGATACAGCGTTAATAATATTATACTGAAAACTATCTGCAGAATTGCTGCTGAAAAATCAACCAATAATTTTGATGTCCCTTTTTGTATCGTTAAGGTATCAAAAAAGCGGTTGGCTAATTCGGGTGGATAATGACCATAAAGTTCTTTGAACTCTATTTTAGGTAGTCTGGAGGCAAATTCGAATGACGAGCGCACAAACATTTTTTGCTGTAAATTCTCTGTGATTCTTAATTGCATTAAAGATAAGATTCCTACAAGTGCAACTCCAATAACCACGAGTATGACCAAGACAACCCAAGAAGCACTTACTCGCCCAGACTGAATAAAGTTTACAATCGCCTGAATTCCCAATGGCAGGGATAAACTCACGATTCCGGCAAAAATAGCGTAGAAAAAAATTTGTGAGACATCTTTCTTGTCCAGTTCCAAAAGGTTGAATAATCTTTTTAATGAAGTCATGTTTTATTTTTTTAGTACATTTTCAATTAAGTTGAAATAAAAATCAGTCGGCGATATTGTTTCATTACAATTAGTAATCGTTTTCATGTGTTCTCTCAAAAACTGCTGATGCAATGCGCCTTCGACGATGTTCGACGCTAGGCTTTTGGAATAAGCATATTCTGGATTTACCTCGTTTATAATAGCCGTTATTCTATTGATAACCCTTTTGTAAATGAAATAAAAACCTTCTTTGTTTTCTTCATCCACTTCTTTGGTGTGAAAAGTTTTGGTGAATTCCGCAATAATGATTCTGTTCAAAACCGATTCGTTAATATGAGCCGTTTTTTGATCGTCCTCTACTTTTTCGGTTATAATACTTACTGCTTTTTTTAATTTCTCCCAAGAATCGATATAATTGGAAGTTGAAAACACTAAGCGGTATTCCATCCAGCCCCAATACCAGGATGACAAATACACCAACAGTTTGTGTTTGTTTTCGAAATAGCGATAGATAGAACTTTCATTCGATCCTATTTTCTCGCCCAGCTTTTTAAAAGTAAAGTGATCAAAACCGATTTCATCAATGAGCAAAATACTTTCTTGAATAATTTTTTTGCCCAATGCAGAGGTTTCAGGATCCTTTACAAAGAGCTTGCTGTTTATCTGAATTTTGATGTTTGATAATATCTGATCCATTATAATAATTTTAATTGCAAATATAATAGTAATACTTTTAACTATGAGATTTTAACTTTTATTTAAATTTTGTTTTACTTTGAACATGAGCGTTGTCATATATTGGTTTTATCTAATTGAATATATTTGTGGGAAATACTAGTTTATGGGAAAATATGTAACTGCCGAGGAAGCTGTCAAAGTTGTAAAATCAGGTGATAGGGTTTATCTGCAGGCCGCTGCGGCTGCACCAACAATTTTAGCGAATGCCTTAACCGAAAGAGCTGCTGAACTACGAAATGTAGAAATATGTCATTTGCATACCGAAGGTGAGGCGCGATATGCTAATCCTGACCTTGCGGAAAGTTTTCATGTCAATTCATTTTTTATTGGCGGGAACGTTAGGCATACTTTAAAAGCGGGGAACGGCTCCTATACTCCTGTTTTTTTGAGTGAATTACCGCGTCTCTTCAGAAGAAATGTGTTGCCGATAGATGTTGCTTTTATTCATGTGTCACCGCCTGACAGCCACGGCTATTGTTCACTTGGAGTTTCAGTGGAGGCTTCGGTTGCAGCGATTGAGAATGCGAAAATTGTGATAGCGCAGGTAAATCCTCAAATGCCGAGAACTTTTGGTGACGGAATCCTGCATATTTCAGAAATAAATTATATGGTGGCCGTGGATGTGCCTATTTATTCTCATGAAGTGGAACTTTTTACCGCCGAGGAAGATAAAATAGGAAATTACATTGCCTCTTTGATTGAGGACAGAAGCACACTCCAAATGGGAATTGGCTCGATTCCTAATGCCGCTTTGAGCAAATTGAGGAATCATAAAGATTTAGGATTACATACTGAAATGTTTTCAGACGGTGTGATTGACCTGATTGAAAGCAATGTGATAAACTGCAACTATAAAGGATCATTGAGAGGAAGAGTGCTGTCCACTTTTGTGTTGGGCTCTAAGCGATTGTATGATTTTGTAAGCGATAATCCGTTTATTGAATTGAGGGAATCTTCAACAGTGAATGATACCGCCAGAATCAGAAAAAATCCCAAAATGATTGCCATAAACTCGGCTATAGAAGTTGATTTAACAGGACAGGTTTGTGCCGATTCTATTGGGCCAAGAATGTATTCAGGTGTTGGAGGTCAAATGGATTTTATACGCGGTGCTTCTTTGAGCGATGGCGGAAAAGCAATTATTGCTTTGCCGTCAACCACCAAAAACGGAGTAAGCAGAATTGTTCCTTTCTTGAAACAGGGAGCCGGTGTGGTAACAACCAGAGGACATATTCAATACGTAATCACAGAAAATGGAATTGCCGATTTATACGGCAAGACTTTAAAACAACGTGCAGCCGAACTGGTCAGGATTGCTCATTCGGATCATCAGGAAAGCATAGAGCGGGAATATTTTTATCTGTTAGATAAAATGTAAATATAAAGGGCGTGAAAAATTAATTTCACGCCCTTTTTGATTTGTTTAAAAACGCCAATTGGCTTTTTTATTTATAGTAACGAATGACAAGTCATTGCTGCCGGCTGTTCGATTCCCATCAAGGCAAGAATTGTAGGGGCAATATCTCCTAAAACTCCATCGTGGATGGTTTTCAAATCTTTGTCAACAAGAATGATTGGGACCGGATTTGTTGTGTGAGCGGTATTTGGGGAACCGTCAGGGTTAATCATTGTTTCGCAGTTACCGTGATCCGCTATTACAATAGTAGTGTAATCATTGGCAAGAGCCGCTTCAATCACTTCTTTTACGCAGGCATCAACAGCTTCACAGGCTTGTATAGCTGCACTCATAATTCCTGTATGTCCTACCATGTCGCCATTGGCAAAGTTTAAACATACAAAATCTACTTCACCTTTATTTAATTCAGGAACCAAAGCATCTTTCAATTCAAAGGCACTCATTTCTGGCTGTAAATCGTATGTTGCTACTTTAGGAGAGTTTCTTAATATTCTTGATTCACCTACAAATGGAGTTTCCTGTCCACCTGAAAAAAAGAAAGTTACGTGAGGATATTTCTCTGTTTCAGCAATACGAATTTGTTTTTTGTTTGCTTTTTCTAAAACTTCACCCAGTGTTTCTGTGATGTTGTCTTTGTTGTAAACAACTTTTACATTTTCATAAGTTTCATCATAATTGGTAAGAGTTACATAGTATAACTGCAGTTTATGCATGTTTTGCTCGTGGAAATCCTGCTGCGATAAAGCTTCAGTCAATTCGCGTCCTCTGTCAGTTCTAAAGTTGAAGAAAATAACAACGTCATCTTTTTCAATAGTTGCAATTGGTTCGTTACTGCTGTCCACTATTGCCACAGGTGCAATAAATTCATCGGTTACATCTGCTTGGTAGCTTGCGCTTACAGCAGCAACAGGGTCAATAGCCTTGGCTCCTGTACCGTTTACTACTAAATCATAAGCGAGTTTAACACGTTCCCAACGTTTATCACGATCCATTGCATAGTAACGTCCAATAATGGAAGCTATTTTTACAGGAGTATTTTTGATGTGATTTTGTAAATCCTGAATGTATCCTTTTCCAGATTTTGGATCTACGTCACGACCATCAGTAAATGCGTGAACGTAAACTTTGTCCAATCCGTATTCTTGAGAAGCGTCAATTAATCCTCGCAAGTGTGAAGTATGTGAGTGAACGCCTCCGTCAGAAACTAATCCTAAAAAGTGTACTTTTTTATTATTTTCTTTAGCATAAGTGAAAGCATCAATTAAAACCTGTTCTTTTGCAAGGGTTTTATTGGCTACAGCCAAATTAATTTTGGCTAAATCTTGGTACACAATTCTACCCGCCCCAAGATTCATGTGCCCTACTTCACTGTTTCCCATTTGCCCTTCTGGTAAACCAACGTTTAATCCATCGGTACGAAGCTGTGCGCTAGGATATTTTGTATAAAGACTATTTATAAATGGAACATTTGCATTATCAATTGCAGAAACTTTCGGGTCAGGAGATTTTCCCCAACCGTCTAAAATCATTAAAATTACTTTTTTGTTCATGGTGTGAAATTTTTTGCAAAGATAACCCTTTCGCAAAAAATAGAAGTGAGTCAAAACCACTATTATACATAAAAAAGAGAAGTACAACAAATACTTAAAATTGTGTTGCAAAAAGTGAGTTTTTCTAAAAAAAGTGCAAAAAAAATCCTCAAAAAAACAGTCTGTAAAACGGTTTTTTTGAGGAGATTTTTATCCTCTAAAATGAAATGATTTTTGAATAGAAAATTTACTAATCCAGACTTTCGTTAGAAAACATTTTTGACTTGATTGTAGTCAATGAAATATTTTACGCTAACGGAAATAACATGACTTAGATCTTCATTATTCATCAAACTAGTATAGTTGTTCCCAAAATCTTTATTGATTAAATTATCATATTTTGCTGCGTTGCTTCGGTACAAAATGGTCAACTGACTTCCGGGCGCAAACCACCAATTATAAGACACATCCAAATTCCATGTAATCAGATTTTGGTTTTTGTTATCGGTATAACCAACATAAGGACTGAGCCTTCCATTCTCTTTCAATTCATAAAAGTCTTTGTTTTCCGTATATGACCAATAATAACGGGCAGAAATATCAAAATTCATTTTACTACTCAGTGAATACTTCCCATTAAGATTATTGGTGTAATTGATGACGTTTCGGTTGGCATAAATTATAGCGTCCGGAGGCAAAGCACTATTATTGGAACCATTATCAACATAGCCTTTGTTATTATTTTGACGGAAAAAATTGAATTCATAATTTAAAGCTAAGCGGTCATTGAATCGGTATCTCGGACTCAAATAAAACCCATACGACCTTCTTTGTGTTTCATTTAACACTGCAAAAGATGGATTAAAATCAATGGCAAATTTGTGGTTGTAATTGGTAGAAAGCGAAAACCAGCCTCCAAAGCGGGTTGGATCTATACTGTAACGTCCTTGTCTTCTCGGTTCATAGTAATTGTAGGTTTCAACAGGACGATATTCCAGTCCAAAACCATAATAGTAATTCTTTTTTGTGGTTGAATTAACATTCAGATTGATTTGGTCTGACTGCAATTTTCCTGTTTCTTTTTGAAATTGGGTATATGCATTAATATTGGTGTTAAAAGAATTAAAAATCTTGGTTGGATTAAGAATTCGATAACTGGTGTTTCCGTAAAAACTATAATAATTGGTTTCAAAGTTAATTCCCAAATCGTTGTTGTCGAAATCTTTTGTAATCATATTGGTTTCTAAATAGTAGCGATATTTTCCACTAGTTTCAGCAAAACTCAATAAGGTATTGATTCCTTTCTTAATTTCTTCAACTTCGTTTACATAACTGTATTTAAAATTTCCAGATAAATTATAAGTGTTTTTGGCAGTGTTCAAATCCCAAACCAATGCCGATACATTCCCGTCTCTGAACGAACCGTTTCTGGTAACATTAGTGTTTACGAAAGTTGCCGAAGAATTTTTGCGAAAACGCTGATCAAAAACCAGAACATTATAATTTGTCAAAGGCTCAACCAAAACACGACGCATTTCTTGCGTGATTGTGTCTTTAATAGTCGCATATGTTTTTTGGGTAATCGCATTGAGGTACCCAATTCCGAGTCCGCCTTTTGTTCTGCCCGAAATTTTAGTTGCATTGTACAAATCAACACTCGCAGGATTTTCAGTAACTATTTCATTATTTTCAGTCTCTGGACTATGAGACGGTGGACCACCGATTCTTCGAGAATAAAAAAGGTTTCCTTTGCTAAACAAATCAGTACCCTCTGTAAAAAAGGCTCGATTTTCATTGAATTGCTGTTCAAAAGGAGATAAATTTAGGATTCGGTCATCGTATTTTGTTTGTCCAAAATCCGGTATAAGCATGGCATCCAAAGTAAAAGCATCGTTTATTCCATATTTAATATCCAAACCACCTTTTAATTCCCCATAGGTTTTTTGATCCGCATTGGCATAGGTATAAAAAGAAGCATACGGCAAAAAGAAAAGCCTAGTTGGTGTTTTTATATTTTCAATTCCCTCAACCGTTCCGTTCTGTTGGGTAAATGTACCTATTTTGGTATCGATTAAATTCCATGAATATTTCTGGCGGTCTCTTCGTATTTCTCTAAAAAAATTAACGCCCCAAGTTTGTTTGCTTTCGCTCGAAAATCGCAAAGCAGCATAAGGAATACGCATTTCAACCACCCAACCAAAAGAGGTAATAACCGCTTTACTGTCCCAAACCGCATCCCAAGAATAGTCTTCCCCATTACTGTCTGTTGCTAAACAATCGGCCTGACCGTCTGCAGCATTTACAAAAAACTGAAAATTTTGCTGACCATCATTATAACCATTAATGAAAACACCAAAAAAATCAGCTGTTCCAAAATCGTCTCTCTTATTAATTTCCTTTAGAATTTTGCTAGGCTCATCGTCATACATCAAAGCGCCAATATAAATCGCCTCATTATCATACAACACTCGAACTTCGGTTCTTTTATTTTCAGCTACAACTTTTCCGTTATCGGGTTGAAACATTATAAAATCAGTGGCAATAGGAACCGATTGCCAAATTGTTTCATCCAATTTCCCATCCAATATTATTTTTTCGGTAGTAAATTTTGTTTGTAACGATTTCTTTTGACTATACATCAAAGCAGAGAACAGAAGAAAACAGAAGAAATAATACTTTTTCATGTAAACGATAATTTTAGAAACTCAAGAATATCAAATCAGATTCTAAACTAGTTCTAAAATTTGAATTTAATACATTGTTGCTTCAATAGACTATCGATTACTGTTTATGTTACAGTTTCACAAAAAAAGATTACAATTTATTTTTAACAGAGTTATAATCAATATAATAGCGGACACTTACAGAAAAAATATTGGTCAAATTACTATTGAAAATATTTGACAAGTTGGTTGAAAGATCTTTCTCAACTTGATTGGTTTCTTCCAAAGCATAATTACGGTACAGGATAATCATTTCGCTTCCGGGAGCAAACCACCATGAATAGGATAAGTCAAAGTTCCAAGAATTAAAATTTCTGTTTTTGTTAAGGTTATAATCAGGATTTGGAGTCAAATAACCATCATCCTGCAGCGTAAAGAATTCATGATTATCTGCATAAGACCAATAATAACGAACATCAAGATTTAATGCCATTCTATTGGTAATAGCAAATTTACCGGTAAGTGTATTTTGAAGGATTTCTCGGTTTCTTTCGGCAAATACAATCCCCGAGTTATCATACCCAACACGACCTCTGTCATTTCTTTTGGTAGTGTACTCTAAAGCATATTCTAATGAAAGCTGATTACTGAATCGGTACTTTGGATTGATGTAAATACTATATGTTTGTCTGTTTTCCTCATCATATTTCACAAATGAAGTAGTGGCGTCAACCGTAAAAGTGTGATTCCTGTTCAATTCGAATCCAAAATACGAAGACACTCTTTTTGGAACATAAACATAACGCCCATAAACACGCGGTTCATAAAAATCAAAAGTAGCCTGAGGAGTATAAAGCAAAGAAAATTCATAATAGGTATTTTTTAAAGATGAGGCTCCTATAGTTGTTCTCAGATAATTATCCTGAATTTTCCCTGTTGTATTTTGTATTTCCAAACTAGCTTCCTGCAACACTTTGAAGGTATTAAAAACCGAAGTAGGATTCAGAATCCTGTAGCTTGCATTGGCGTAAGCCGCATGATAATTGGTATAAAAAATTATCCCTAAATCGTTGACATCATAATCTTCGGAAATGTATTTCCCTGAAAGTTCAAAACGTATTTTACCACTTGTTTTTTGAAAATTCAAGGACGTTTTATAACCATCATAATCTTCAAATGTATTTACTGTACTGTATTTAAAATCTCCATTCAGACTATAGTTATTTTTCTTAGTGTTCAAATCGAATAAAAGTCCAGAAACATTGGCATCCCTAAAACTACCGTTTCGAATCGTACTGGTATTGATAAACGTTACAGATGAATTTTGATTAAACCGTTGATCCAAAACAAGTATATTATAATTTGCAAGCGGTTCTATAACTTCCTTTCTGGCAGTCCCAGCTACGGTGTCTTTTATAGTTGCATATGTTTTTTCGGTAACAGCATTCAAAAAACCTATTCCCAAACCTTTTTTGGTTCGTCCCGAAATTTTGATTGCGTTTAGCAAATCTACAGTACTTGGATAATCCGTAATTTCCTCATTTTCTTCAACCGTTGGGTCTGAACTGGGGAATCCACCAATTCTTCTGGAATAAAAAAGATTCCCTTTAGAAAAAAGCTCGGTTCCTTCTGTGAAAAAAGGTCTGTTTTCGTCCAGTTTTTGTTCGAACGGTTCGAGATTCAATATGGCATTATCAAACTTGGTTTGGCCAAAATCTGGCACCAAAATCGCATCAAGCGTAAAAGCATCATTTATTCCGTATTTAATATCAAGCCCTCCTTTAAATGTATTATCCGACTGAAAATCATCTTTTTGGTAGTAAAAGGAACCGTAAGGAATAAAAAATAATCGAGTTGGCGTTTTGATATTTTCAATTCCTTCCAACAGCCCATTTTGAGTAAGCTCTGCTCCAATCTTAGTATCAATTCGGTTCCATGAATATACTTGTACATCTCGTTCTATATTTCTGAGGAAGTTTATGCCCCAGGTTTGCTTACTGGAATTTGAGAAACGAATTGCTGCATAAGGGATTTTCATTTCTACTGTCCAACCTTTATCGGTCATCACTGTTTTACTGTCCCAAATGGCATCCCAAGAAAAATCTTTGTAATCTTCGGTAGCGATGCAATCTAATTGTACTCCTGCAGCAGTTACATAAAATCTAAAATCCTGTTGCCCGTCATTAAACCCATTAATAAATACAGAAAAATAATCGGTTACCCCAAAACTGTCTCTGTTGGTGATCTCCTTTTTTATTTTGCTGGGGTCTTCATCGTATAATGTGGCAGCGATGTAAATTGCGTCATTATCATAAAGCACTCTTACTTCTGTTTTTTTGTTTTCACTTATTGGCTTGCCGTTATCTGGCTGGTACATAACAAAATCAGTTGCGATTTCGGTTGAATTCCAAGCATCCTCCATTATTTTACCATCAATAGAAATCTTAGTTGTAATAGACTTCGTATTAAGTATTTTTTTTTGGCTATATACTAGACTTGTACAAAAAATTATGAAAAAAACAATACTACTTCTAATTATTGTCATAAAAAACTGTTGATTTTAAACAAAAATAAGATAATATTTTAATAAAAAACTGACAGAAGTTGTTTTTTTGCAAAAAAAAATCGATTAAATGTTAAAAATAACCGTTAAAATACTATTTTTATTTCTTCGAGTAGTAATTGTTTATATATTTGCAATCCCCAAATGATTGTATAACAAAATGACACACAATGATTTATAATATTTTTATTTCTACCTTTTATTTGTTTGCCTCATTATCATTTAATGGCAAAACAACAAATACTCCTAAAAAACTAACTATAAACAAAACCGTTGTTTCAAAAGTTATTTCAAGTATTGACAGCAAGATTCAACTAACCTATAATTCACTACAAACCAATCAATTTGATCTGCCAAAACAGGAATGCTTTGCCGAAGCACTGAAAGGTTTTTACGAATTAAAAGAAAAAGGATTAATCAAAAAAGACATATTGACCTTGGTTGATTTTAGTTTATCGTCTAATACAAAACGGCTTTGGATTATTAATTTAGCTACCAATGAGATAATACTTCAATCTTTGGTTGCCCACGGAAGAAATACAGGCGATGAGTTTGCAAATAATTTCTCCAACATCCCAGAATCATTCAAAAGCAGCTTGGGTTTTTATGCCACTGGAGAAGTTTATAATGGAAAACATGGCATTTCACTAAAACTGGATGGTTTAGAAAAAGGTCTTAATGATTACGCTCGCAAAAGAGCTGTTGTAATTCACGGCGCCGATTATGTTTCGGAATCCTTTATAAGATCCAACAAACGATTAGGGAGAAGTCTGGGATGTCCAGCAGTCCCACAGGAATTCGCTTCAGAAATTATTTCGACAATAAAAGGCCAATCGTGTTTATACATTTATCATCCTTCCATAAACAATTCAAAACAACCCAAACTAATTTCGTAATTGAGCATAAAGATCGGAATCCAAATTATAGATATCCTCTCTAAAAATCAATTTTTCGTTTTCACTCCATGCCGTCCAGTACCATTGATAAATGGCATAGCGTTTCGTTATCCCTATAAAAAGTGTCTTTCTGGTCGAAACGATAGAATCCATTTTTTCTCTGGAATATTTCTTTGGATCATCTAATAAAAGCCGAACCAATTCCAAAGGCTCTTCAATACGCACACAACCTGAACTCAAGGAACGCCTGTTTCGTTCAAACAAATTGCGATGATTCGTGTCATGCAAATAAACGCTGTATCTATTGGGAAAATTAATTTTGACAACTCCCAGAGCATTGTATTTACCTGGCTTTTGCACATATCGATATCCTCTAGGGCGATTTTTATCCCATTTTGATGGATCAATCTCAATACTATCCGATTTATAAATCCCAATCCCCTTGTTTTTTAGATAGTTCCTATCTTTAATTAATTCAGGAATATAATCTTCTTTCAAAATAGTAGGCGGTACAGTCCAAGTAGGATTGAAAACAATCGTCTGTAACATTGAAGTCAGTATTGGTGTTTCTCTTTTAATTTTTCCCACAACTATGCGTTTAGTCATAGTAATGTTTTGGTTTTCAACTACATTTAAGCTGTAATCTGGAATGTTAATTAGAACATAATTTGGAGCAAATGATTTGGAGAACCATCTCCAGCGTTCCAGATTAACTATGATTTGATGCTTTCTCTCTTCTTTGGTAAAATTAAATGCGGTCTTGGTACTTTTACCAATTACACCATCTGAAATCAAACCATGTCGAGTTTGAAATTTTTTGACTGCTTCAAAGGTTTCATCATCGTATGTAGAAGTAAGACTGTCATTACTTTTCAAATCTTTCCAGTAGATTAATTTCTTTTTGATGTTGATTATTTCCCGATGCTTTTGATTGTGTTCTATTTTGTCTTCGCTAACAATTGGCTGCGTTTTGTCTTCTGGAAATTCGTTAATGAGTTCCAAAGCTTTTATTAATTTTCCGTAAGTCAATGCTTTTGGTCGGCATTTTTCGATTTCACCCATGAGAGAATCTTTTTCCAAAGCATTATTCAGAATAGATTTTGTATCGAGCTCATCTATACGTAAGTCCCAATCATTGTATAGTTTTCTAGGGTTAAGCTTTCCGTTATGAAGATGTTTAAGGTATTTTTCAAAATTATAAGTAAGCTGCAAATCATAGTCGATGAGTTCCTCTTCGTCTAATTCACTAAATTTTTTTTCAAAACTTTCTAATTTCACAACATTGTAATCCGAGGGATTCAATCCTTCGTCTTCACATTTCCTAATAGTTTCAAGAATTATTTTTCTGTTTTTTTCAGATTGCCAAACGGTTTCATTCTCTCTGGCTTTATAAAAATCAATGAGTGACTTACTTTTAAAAGCTGCGATCAATACGGTGTCAATCTCAATAACTTCCCCTTCTTTGTCTGTAGGGTCCGATATTTTAAAAGAATCCAAATTTAGAATAGGCTCTTTTTTGCAACTTAGTAAAACTGTCAAGACAATAAAAAAACAAAACTTATTCATTCCTTATACTTTTTGCCATTAAATAATGTTCCCCTACATCTTTGATTTCAAAAGCCGTTCCAACTTTGGCATAACCTAATTTTTCATAAAAGCCTACCGCAGCTGTTCTGGCATTAAACCAAATTAAATCGGATTGCAGTTTTTTACAATACACTTCACAATACCTAACCAGTAATTCTCCGATTCCTTTTTTTTGATGCAATTCCACAACGGCCATTCCACGAATTTGGTATTGCTCATCTGATGCAAAACTGTTACTATTGACTTTAAATAGTGATATAATTCCAACCAAATCATCATTCCGGTAATACCCAAAATGTCTAGTTGAAGGCAAATCATCGCCATCAAAACGACAAGTTTCAATTGGCTTTCCCTTTCTAAGAACAGTATTTCTCACTGAATAGGTCTCTAAATCAGTTATTTTTTTGATGTTTTGCATAGTCTTTTAAAAAAAATAAAAGTATAACATTTTAATTTTAAAACGGTTGTAAACCGGAATAAGAAATGTCGATTTATTTTTCAAAAAAAAATTTGCAAATAACTGTTTTTATTATTTATCTTTGCACCTCAGTAATGCGAAAGTAGCTCAGTTGGTAGAGCTCCAGCCTTCCAAGCTGGTTGTCGCGAGTTCGAGCCTCGTCTTTCGCTCTAAGATCAAATCATTTTTTGATTGTAAAGGGTAAATTTTAATGATTAATGCGAAAGTAGCTCAGTTGGTAGAGCTCCAGCCTTCCAAGCTGGTTGTCGCGAGTTCGAGCCTCGTCTTTCGCTCCAAAACCTCAAATGAAAATTTGAGGTTTTTTTTATTCTATAACTTCACAACACCAAACTTTCCATTACAAATTCAGCGGCATAAATCAAAAGTCCGACCAAACCACCAACAAGCGTTCCATTAATCCGAATGTATTGAAGATCGCTTCCTATTTCAAGTTCCAACTTTTTGGAAACCTCATCAGTGTCCCAGCCTTTTACTGTAGAAGAAATCAAGTCTCCAATCATTTTTTTATTATTGATCAGCACCGAAAGCAAATCATTTTTGACAAAATTATTAATCTTGTCCATCATCTGCTGATCAGCTTGTATTCCTTTGCCAAAACCCTGAATCATATTCGCGATGCCCTTTTTTATAGAAGATTCCTCTTTTTGTACCAAATCATGAGTTATAGCCGTTTTGATTTCTTCCCAAATACCGCTGATGTAATCCTGAACTTCTTTTTTATTGGCAAAGCCAAGAACCAAGTCATTGACTTTCTGCTGCATTTCGGGAGACTCTTTCAGTTCTGTTATGAAATCCATCACATAATCGTTTACTTTTTTTCGAATTGTGCTATCCTCGTGACTTGCCTGTTCCAGAAAATTGTAAAGCCCGTTAAAAACGCCCTCAGTTATTTTTTTATCGGCCAAGCCAAAAGACAAAAACGGCGTGGAGCTTTTTACTTTTTCTTCAATCAGATGCTTGTTGTTTTGTAATTCAACAATAAGCGTTTTCAAAACATTGGTAACCAATTCTTCTTGCTTTTCGCTTTTCGCCAATGAATCCAAACCAAGAGCAATCCATTCGGCAAAATTCAGTTTTCTCAATTTATTGCTAAATTGCGTTTGCACAAAATGCTTTACCTGGTCATCATCTATAGTTTTCAAAACGCCAGGAATCACATTTTCCGCAATTAAATTAGCAACTAAACTAGCATTCTTCTCCTCCATCAGCCAATCCGAAGCTTTTACAGCTACATTAAATTGTTCAATTTTGACTTCCAATTTCTCTCGAGTCAAAAACTCATCCGAAACGAAATCCCCAAGGTTCTCACCTATTTTATCTTTGTTGCTCGGAATCAAAGCCGTATGCGGAATCGGAATCCCGAGTGGATGCCTGAACAACGCCACCACCGCAAACCAATCGGCAATCCCGCCCACCATAGCCGCCTCGCTGAAAGCTTTTAACCATTCTAATTTATAAATATTGGCAACTACAAAAAGAACCACAGCAAATCCCAAAAGAATCAATGCAATTCTTTTCATTTTGCGCAAGTCTTGCTCTTTCATGCCTTCTTCTTCTACAGATGTATTCATAATGTAATAAATTGATTCATAGCTAATTTACGACTATCCTTCAAAATGCAACTGCAAAGTCCACAAAGAATATCGCAAAGTTCACAAAGCTTTCTGCTTATTGAGACTTCGTTGCAAACTTTGTGTTTTGATCGAAAAATTAAAACAAACCCAACACATAAAGAAATAATTTTAAAAGTGTATTTTTGCACTCTGAAAATTCGAAAATATGATTATTCAAAAAACCCGTGAGGAAATAGAATTAATGCGAGAAAGTGCGTTAATCGTATCAAAAACATTAGGAATGATTGCTTCTGAAATAAAAGAAGGAGTTACAACATTATATCTAGACAAAAGAGCCGAAGAATTCATCAGAGATCATGGTGCCGTACCAAGTTTTCTAGGACTTTATGGATTCCCGAATTCATTGTGCATGAGTCCAAATTCACAAGTAGTACACGGAATCCCAAACAACAAACCGTTGGAAAGCGGTGATGTGATTTCGGTTGACTGTGGCGCTTTCAAAAACGGATTTCACGGAGACCACGCTTATTCTTTTGAAATTGGCGAAGTCGCTCCCGAAACTAGAAAATTACTTCAAGTTACCAAAGAATCACTATACGTAGGAATCCGCGAATTGCGAGTTGGAAACCGCGTGGAAGATGTTGGAAATGCTATCCAAAAATATACCGAAGCACACGGATATGGTGTGGTTCGTGAATTGGTTGGTCACGGTGTAGGACAAAAAATGCACGAAGACCCTGAGATGCCAAACTACGGAAAAAGAGGTCGCGGTAAACTTTTCATCGAAGGAATGGTAGTCGCCATTGAACCGATGATCAATATGGGAACCAAGAACATCAAACAACACAAAGACGGCTGGACAATTACCACTGCCGACGGAAAACCATCTGCCCACTTTGAACACGACGTAGCCATTATTGACGGAAAACCTGAGATTTTATCGACGTTTGCCTATATCTACAAAGAACTGGGAATCGTGAGCAATGAAGAAGATGAGTTTAGAAAAGTGCCGTTAGTTGTTTAAAAACACAGATTTCACAAATTTGCACAGATTAAAATAGCATTGAAATGAAATTATTTCCTAATGCATAAATTATCCAATTATTAAAACTAAGCCCAATATCTTTTCTGCTAATTAAAAATGGAAGAATTTTATCTAAAGGAAGAAACATATAAAATAATTGGAATCTGTATGGAAGTCCATAAAATTCTAGGCAAAGGTCATAGTGAAATAATTTATGGCGATGCATTAGAATATGAGTTTAGGAAAAATAACATTCCTTTCGAAAGAGAAAAAAAATACAATATTACATACAAAGACATAATTCTGCCTCATCATTACTTTTCAGATTTTGTGATTTTTGAAGAAATTATTTTAGAAATAAAAGCAATTCAAGAACTCTCAAGTAGTGAAATAAAACAGACGCTTAATTACCTTGCAGCATCAAAAAACAAAATTGGTTTACTAATAAATTTTGGAGAAGATAGCTTGAAATACAAACGAATCATACTATAATTTAATCTGTGAAAATCTGTGAAATCTGTGTTTAAACTTATACTCAATACAATCCCTCGCCCCATTCTTATTCGATTAAGTTATGTAGCACGTCCTTTTATCGCTTTTTCATTAAAAGGAGATAAATATACCGATCCAATTGACGGGAGAAGTTTCAAATCGTTCTTGCCTTACGGGTACGAAACACAACGCAATAATGTACTTTCACCAAGTACGCTTTCGTTGGAGAGACACCGTTTGCTTTGGTTATACCTAAACGAACAAACCGATTTTTTTACCGCTCCCAAGAAAGTATTACATTTTGCACCGGAACAGGCTTTTTATAAAATGTTCCGCAAGCAGAAAAATCTAGATTATACCACAACCGATTTGTTTTCACCATTGGCGGATGTAAAGGCAGACATTTGTAATTTGCCTTTTGAAGACAATCAATATGATGTTATTCTTTGCAATCACGTATTGGAACACATTCCGGATGATACCAAAGCAATGCAGGAATTGTATCGCGTTTTAAAACCAGGCGGAATGGCTATTTTGCAAATCCCACAAGATTTGAATAGAGCTGTAACCTTTGCTGACGATACGATTACGGACCAAAAAGAGCGTGCCAAAATATTTGGGCAATACGATCACGTACGCATTTATGGCCGTGATTATTTTGACAAACTAAGAAGCATTGGTTTTACTGTAGTTGAAGAAGATTACACCAATAAAATTGCTCCCGAATTGGTAGAAAAATATTGTTTGGCAAAAGGCGAAATCATTCCTGTTTGTTTTAAATAATTATTTTACAATAAGTTAAAAACCATATAAATTCCACAAATTTACACAAATCAATATGTGCAAATTTGTGGAATTTGTCTTTTAAAGAATCTAACAACAATCAAATACCCTTTTGCTTTTGGAAACTAAAAATTCTTTTCAGTTTTGCTTTGATATTAGTTTTGAAAAAAGGCTAAACACCTATATTCCCACTGCTTATGTTGTAGGACATTCCGAAGCTATAACTTATCTGGAGAAGAAAGCGAGTCCCGAAGTCCTTCAAAGTTTTGGAGTTGTTTTTGAAAATTTAGACACAAATACTAAAAAGGTTTTATCTCTTTGTGAAGCGCTAAAACCCGAAGTAATTTTTAAGAAATTCAACAAAAACAGTAAATCCTCCAAAAACATTGAGGATCTACTTAAAGACAGCAAACTGGAATTTGGGATTCGGCAATTTATAAAAACTAATTTAGACCAGTTTTACTCTTTGGTTTCTCAAGGTGACTTTCCAATCTCGCTGAATCTGGGAAAAGAAAAAGATTTTCGCATTAGTCGAATTGCCTCTAAAAACCCAGCATTAGAAGCCAGTCTTGAATTTGACAAACACGAAAATGGAATTTCCTATACGTTACTTTTAAAGGACGAGACAACGGAATTCTATCCTTCAAATACCGCTATCACTCTTCTTTTGGACGAACCGGGATGGTTAGTTGCCTATCATAAATTGTACCGTATAAAAGACATCAACACTAAAAAAATCACTCCTTTTTTGACGAAGAAAACCGTCGAGATTCCGTCCAAATTGGTTCCTGATTATTTCGAAAAATTCATCAAGGATATTGCAAAAAAAGCAGATATAAAAGCCACCGGATTCGCAGTAGAACTAAAGGACAAAATCACTTCCTGTTCACTCCAGCTGGCACACGATTTTTTTAAGAACACCTATTTCCTCAATCTTTTATTCGACTATGACGGTTTTAGTTTTGACAACAGCAAGACCAAGAAAATCCATTCCGAAATTGACATTCGTAATTTGGATGAAATCAAAGTGATTCAATATAAAAGAACAGCCGAAGAATCATTATTTGAAAATAAATTGCTGGAAATCGGCTTATCAAAAACTGAAAATGGTTTGTTTGTGCTCTCGCAAAAGGAAGAAAAACAAGATCCATTCGCAACCGTCCAATGGGCAATAGAAAATCAGGAAATTCTCAAATCTAAAGGTTTTTCAATTAAAGATTTAAAAATTGACAGCAAGAAAATTGACGCTCACAAAGTGAATATTCAATTCTCGAATGAAATCAAAAGCGATTGGTTTGACATCAAAATGATAGTCGTTTGCGAAGCATTTGAATTTAGTTTCACTGAAATTATTGAAAACATAAAAACCCGAAACCGACTCTTTCTTTTGCCTAATGGCAACTACTTTTTGATTCCGTTTGAATGGATGACGCTTTATGGCCCAATGGCAAAACTGGCAAAAATCCAAAACGGAAATCTTACTTTGCTAAAAAGCAATTTTGCTATCTTGGAAGATATTCTAGAATTGAAAAGCTCAATAAATTTAAAAAGTGATATTAAATACCAATCTTCACCTTTGGTAAAAGCCACATTGAGGCCTTATCAAATTGAAGGAGTCAAATGGCTTTTGGAACATTACAACAATGGTTTGGGTGCTTGCTTGGCTGATGATATGGGATTGGGAAAAACACTGCAAACCTTAACCACATTGGTTGCCGTGCAAGAACAATTGGATTTTGAAAAGGCCGAAAATGTTCAGCTAGATTTGTTTGGAAACGAAATTGTAACACCTAAAGAATATCTAAAAGCATTGATTGTACTTCCCTCCTCTTTGGTTTTCAACTGGTATAATGAAGCCCGGAAATTCACACCGCATTTCCGAAGAGTGCAATACGTTGGTAACGACCGAAAAATGCTTTCCAAAAAACTAGAAAAATACGACTTGATTTTTACCAGTTACGCTATCGTTTCGAGAGATATTTCTATTTTGGAAAAATACAATTTCAGGTATTTGATTTTGGACGAAAGTCAATACATCAAAAACAAGAACTCCAAAATCTTCAAGGCAATCAATCAAGTAAAAGCAAGTCATAAAATATCGTTGAGCGGAACTCCGATCGAAAACTCCCTTGATGATTTATGGTCGCAAATGCAATTCATCAACCCAAATATATTGGGGAGCTATTCCTTTTTTGCAGAAAATTATAAATTCCCAATCGAGAAAAAGCAAGACGAAAACAGTTTATTGGAATTAAAAAATCTCATCAGTCCTTTTATTTTACGTCGTACCAAAGAACAGGTTTTAAAAGACTTACCAGAACTTTCTGAACAGATTTTCTATTGTGAAATGGAACCAGAACAGGAAAAATTATACGAAGAAGAAAAATCCAAAGCCCGAAACTCGCTATTAAAAACAGATGGTTCTGGAGTTGATAAAATCAACATCATCAATACCTTAATGCGTTTGAGACAGTTGAGCAATCATCCTAAAATGATTGATTCGAAATCCGAAATGGATTCAGGGAAATATATTGCTGTGACCCGATATTTGGAAACTTTGATACAATCCAATCAAAAAACTATTGTTTTCAGTTCGTTTGTTTCCAATTTGGATTTTTATAAAACTTGGTGCAAAGAAAATAAAATAGATTTCTGTGAACTTACGGGAGAAACTCCTTTGAAAGAAAGAGAATACCAAGTCAAGCGTTTTCAGGAACAGGAAAAACCATTGTTGTTTTTCATTTCTTTGAAAGCAGGTGGCGTTGGACTTAACATCACCAAAGCTTCTTATGTTGTTTTCCTGGACCCTTGGTGGAATCCTTTTTCGGAAAAACAGGGAATTGGTCGCGCACATCGAATTGGCCAATTGAATAAAGTAAATGTGATTCGGTTTATCGCCAAAAATACCGTTGAAGAAAAAATCATCCGCTTGCAGGAAAGCAAAAAACTATTAGCCGATTCCCTTTTGGATGAAAATTATATTAGCACTGAGATTGAGGAGAATTTGGAATTTATATTGGAGTAATCTGCGAAGATAAATGCATATTTTTTTACCGCAGATTTTATTGACAAAAAAAATAAAAAAATAATCTGCGAATCTGCGGTCATTTTGTAAAACTCATACATTTCCATTCCTTTCAAATATATCATTATAATTTCCGTTAATTTGTATATTTACAATTCATGAACCATCACCAATAATGAAATCAATAGCCGTTTTACTTCTTTCATTCTTTTGCCTAACACTTACCGCCCAGATTGAGACTGAAATAGCACCTCCTTATAACATCAAAACGGTTTCTTTTGTTCAGAGTAATCAAAACGTTATTCCCATATTTAGATTGGGAGAACAATTTGAACTTCAATTTGATGATTTATTTGGAAACGAAGCCGACTACTATTACGAAATCAAACACTGTGATTACAATTGGGTTCCAACAGACATTCCAAAAAGCGAATACCTTTCTGGTTTTGACGGTCAAAAAATTCAGGAATATGTAAACTCTTTCAATACGTTACAGATTTTTACCCATTATAAATTATCCCTTCCCAACAATTACACTAAAATACTCTTAAGCGGTAATTATGTGCTCACCATTTTAAATTCGGACAAAGAAGTTGTGATGAAAAGGTATTTCATTCTATATGAAGACTTGGTTTCAGTACCTCTAAAAATTAAAAGACCCCGAACTGTCAAAAATATTTATTCAAAACATAATTTAGATTTTGAAATCAAAACGGGAGATCAAATTTTATTTCAAAACCCAATGCAAAATCTTAAAGTGCTTTTACTTCAAAATGGAAAATTCAATACTGCAATAAAAAATATTCCTCCACAATACACTGTCAGTAATAATTTTGTTTATAAATACGACCAAGAAACACAGTTTTGGGCTGGAAATGAATTTTTGAATTTTGATTCCAAAGACATCAAGAATGCCAATAACTATGTAAGTTTTGTCAGCTCCGAGAATGGCATCTACAATACTCATTTATACACTAATAATGATAAATCAAATTTTCCTTATACTAACTTTTCAGACCTTAACGGAAATTTTTCCATCCGAAAACTAGACGGTGAAAACAACATAATCGAAGCTGATTATTCTTGGGTGTATTTCAGCCTTTCATCACCTTTGGCTAATCCAAGTTCTTCTATTTATATAGTTGGAATGTTCAATAATTACAGCTTGACTCCAGAAAACAAAATGGATTTTAATTCTAAAAATGGTCTTTATGAAAAAGCGATTTTGATCAAACAAGGATTTACAAACTACCAATACCTGACAGTAGACAGCAAAGGAATTATCGATCAAGAGAATGCTATTGATGGTAATTTTTACCAAACTGAAAATGAATATACTGTATTGGTTTATTACAAAGGAAGCGCCGATCGATATGAAAAAGTCATAGGTAAAGGAACCTCCAATTCATTAAACATAACAAATTAGAAAACTTTGAAAATTTTTAAATAAAATATTCATTTTTTTCGTAGATTTGTCACCATACAGCACTTAATTAGCTCATTAACATGGTTTCACAAATAACAAGAGGCATTAAAATTTCGGTATTGACTAGTTTTGAGGGAACGTACTTCAAAAACTACAAGATTCATTTTGCCTTTAGTTATGAAATTACCATCGAAAACCACAGTAAAGACTCTGTTCAATTGACTTCACGCCATTGGGAAATCTACGATTCTTTGAATGATTTAGAATATGTAGATGGAGAAGGTGTTATCGGAAAAAAACCCGTTTTGAAACCGGGAGAACAACATACCTACAGTTCAGGTTGTTTATTATCATCTCCTTATGGTGCAATGAAAGGATATTTCAACATGATTAACTTCACTTCTACCAAGTCTTTTAGAGTTATCGTACCTACCTTTAGAATGTGCGCCCCTTTTGCATTGAATTAATTTGACTTTAATTATGATATTTTTGTCATGATTTAAATCTTTCCTTTGTACTTTTGCATCAAATTATTTAATCGTTTAATATTTAATAATAAAGATATGCTAAAAGGATTTTTCAATGTACCTACAGCGGTAAACGAACCCGTAAAAGGATACGCACCTAATTCCCCTGAAAAAGCAGCTGTTTTATCAGCGTATAAAGAAATGTGGAATACTAAAATCGAC
>NZ_MUNX01000032.1 GCF_002001005.1 Flavobacterium sp. A45 | reverse complement strand
CGCCTATAATGCTCAAAAAAACAACACTAAGCATTCATTTTTAGATGATTAACAAAAAAATCAACCGTTTTTATTGTAAAGATCAAAAAAAATTGAGCAATCTTATTTAGACTAAAGTTCATATTCAATAATTCATTAAAAACAGAGCGTTGTCAAAAAAATATACTTTCAAAAATTTTAAAAATTCAAAAAAAGATTGCATCCTATTGTTACCTTTGCAAAAAAATTAAACATGTCAAATATTTACATAGGGTATCATTTTACCATTGAGCCAAAAGAACTCGGATCGGAAATATTAATTGCCGAATTGGGCGAAAAAGCTTTTGAAAGCTTTACTGAAACCGAAACCGGAATTTCGGCTTTTGTGCAAAAAGACCTTTGGGACGAAACGATATTGGAAGACATTCAAATATTACAATCGGAAGAATTCAAAATCGATTATACTTTTGAAGAAATCGAGCAAGTAAACTGGAATGAGGAGTGGGAAAAGAATTTTGAACCTATTGATGTAGAAGGAAATTGTCATGTACGCGCACCATTTCACCCTAAAACGGATGCAGAATATGATATTGTAATCGAGCCTAAAATGAGCTTTGGAACTGGACATCATGAAACCACACACATGATGATTCAGCATTTACTGGAAATGAATGTTACTGGCATGAAAACATTGGACATGGGTTGCGGTACAGCAATTCTTGCCATTCTTGCCGAAATGAAGGGAGCTCAACCTATCGATGCGATTGACATTGATAATTGGTGTTACCTAAACTCCATTGAAAATGCTGAACGAAACAATTGTAAGCACATTACGGTTTACGAAGGAGATGCAGCTTTATTAAAAGACAAAAAATACGATTTGATCATAGCCAACATCAACAGAAATATTTTGTTAAACGATATGCAAAGTTATGTTGACAGTTTAAATACAGGCGGAACGATATTATTTAGTGGTTTCTACGAAGAGGATATTCCTTTTATTGACGCATCTTGCACAGAAAAAGGATTAACTTATGTAAAAAAGTTTCAAAGAAACAACTGGGTATCAATAAAATACGTAAATTAGTATTCCTATTTTATAAATCAACAAAGTACAAAAACCTAAAAGCATGAGTACAATAGAGAAAGTAAAAGAAAGAACCCGAGAAGAGGAAGTTACAACCAAAAACAATGAAATAATAGTTTACAATGACGATGTAAATACATTTGACCATGTCATTGATACTTTAGTTCGTGTTTGCGGGCACACTCCTATTCAAGCGGAACAGTGTTCATTAATTGTGCATTACAAAGGAAAATGCACTGTAAAAACGGGGGAATATGATAAATTAAGAGTACAATGCTCTAGATTACTTGAAGCTGGCTTAACAGCCGAAATAATCTAAACTATACAATACTATTTCCAAAAATTAGTTATTTATTAAACCTACTTGAGCAAGTACAATCTCAAGTAGGTTTTTTTATGTTTTCACAGTCTCAGAACTGCTTTTGAAACCATAATTCTTCTCAAACACTCAATTATATTGAAAATCATCATTATTGAATATGTAATACTACCTATAAAAAAATAGCAAAAAACACAACATTCTAAACAATTATTCTATATTTGAAAAAAAATACCCATCAAATGGAAGAATACGGTAAAATATTAGTTTTTGTGATGCCCATTTTTTTGATATTAATTATAATCGAAAAAATATACGGCCATTATAAAGGAGAAGACACGGTTCCAAACATGGATTCGGTTTCAAGTATCAGTTCGGGAATGGTCAATTCGGTCAAAGATGTTCTTGGACTTAGCATTACGTTAGTCTCTTACGAATGGTTTGAAACCAAGTTTTCCATAATGCATTTAGAAGCCAATGTTTGGGCTTATATCATTGGATTTATAGTGATTGATTTTTATGGCTATTGGAGTCATCGTCTGTCCCACCAAATTAATTTTTTATGGAACAAACACGCGATTCACCACAGTAGCGAAGAATTTAATCTGGCTTGTGCTTTGCGCCAAACAGTTTCGAGCTTTGTCAATCTATTTACATTTTTATTGATTCCAGCAGCACTATTGGGCGTACCGCCAAGAGTAATTGCTATAATACTTCCCATTCACCTATTTTTGCAATTTTGGTATCATACCAAACACATCAAAAAAATGGGTTTTCTGGAACATATACTTGTTACGCCTTCTCATCATCGCGTACATCATGCGATAAACCCCATTTATATGGACAAAAATCATTCGCAGATATTCATAATTTGGGATAAACTTTTTGGCACTTTTCAGGAAGAATTAGATTCGGTTCCCCCTGTTTTTGGAATTACGAGACCAGCACAAACATGGAATCCTTTCCGCATTAACTTCCAGCACTTGTGGTTATTGATTACCGATGCTTGGCGAGCCGAAAAATGGAAAGACAAACTTACCATTTGGTTCAAACCCACAGGTTGGCGACCAGAACACTTTGAAGAGAAATATCCCGTCAACAAAATTACTGACGTCTATTCATTCGAAAAATACGGAACACAACATTCCAACAAATTAATCTATTGGTCATTATTTCAAGCTATATTCACTTTATTGCTCATTACCTATATGTACAATTCGATTGCAATTATTGGCTTGCCAAACGTATTTATCTATGGCGCTTTTATATTCCTTACCGTTTACAGCTACACCGAATTGATGGATACCCGAAAAATTTCATTGCTATGGGAAGGAATCAGATTTTTAATAGGAATCGGAATCATCGCCTATCTTGGTGATTGGTTTGGCATGAATACACTTTTCCCTTTCGCCTCTTACATCATAATTGGGTATCTCATTTTATCGCTATTGGTCACGTTTTACTTTGTAAACACCAATTTTGATGCAGAAAAATCAATTGTGGCAACTTCTTAAAAAAAAACTATGCAATCATCTTTACTTCTCAAAACCTACATTGGTTTTACCATTATTTATCTTGGTATTCTATTCTTTAATCTAGAAGGATTCGACAACTATATGAAGCCTATGTTGCTTCCTATTTTAATGGGAGCGGTAATAATTTCTGATAGTTTTCCAAGCAAAAATATCCTTTTAACCGCATTGACATTTTCCTGGATAGGTGATATTATTTTGCTTTTTACAGATAGAGGCGAACTCTATTTCATCTTCGGGCTAGTGGCTTTTCTTATATCGCATTTGGTATATATTGCCCTTTTCAGCAAACAACAAAACACTAAAAACAACAATAAAAAATTCCTATTTTGGATTGGTGTTCTAGCCATATTAGCCTATTTTGTTTTCATGATTGGCACTTTATTTCCAAAACTGGGACCTTTAAAAATTCCGGTTTTGGTCTATGCGATCGTGATTACCACAATGCTTTTCTTTGCTTTCAAAGGCAGTTTAAAATGGGCGATTCCTGCAAACAATTACATCCTTATCGGCGCGATTGTATTTGTAAGTTCCGATAGTATTTTGGCATTCAATAAATTTTATGCGCCAATTGCACATGCTTCATTTTACATTATGGCGACGTATTGCCTAGCGCAATATTTAATAGTAGCTGGAATTTTAAAGTTGAATTCCAAAATATAAAAACCATTCAGGGCGTGCCCCCATTGAGTTAAGCTTTGTTTGTTCTCGCAAAGGCGCTAAGCCGCAAAGTTTAGAGCCGGTTCCTTTGCGTCTTCGCGCCTTTGCGAGAGCTATATTTAGATAAAACTAGCGAGAAATCCTTAACTTAATGACATTGCCCTCACGATCACCTAAAACAAGATATTTATTCAAAAAAAAAGCATTTTCCTATTTAGAAAATGCTTTTTTTTGAATGAGTTTTAATGATTAATGCGGCAACTTACTTTTTAAAGCACCATAAATAATCGTTCCTATCAGAGCTCCAATAAGAACAATAATTACAGGCATAAATCCCGCCCCTATTAATATAAAAATTGGTCCTGGACAAGAACCTACCAAAGCCCAACCCAATCCAAAAGAAATTCCTCCAATCCAATATCTGGTATTGTCTTTTGGTTTTTCCTGAATTTCAATTGGAAAACCATCGATGTCTTTGACGTTATATCTTTTGATAATCTGAATACCAACAATTCCTGTCGCAACAGCAACTCCAATTATTCCATACATATGAAACGATTGAAATTGAAACATTTCATAAATACGATACCAAGAAACCGCTTCGGATTTGGTAAGAACAATTCCAAAAAGGAATCCTACGAGAAAATATTTTAATATGTTCATAGTCTAAAAAAGTAAGGGTAATAAAAAATGAGCCATAATCAGTCCGCCAATGAAGAAACCAATAACTGCTTTCAACGATGGCAATTGCAAATTACTCAATCCTGAAATAGCATGTCCCGATGTACAGCCGCCGGCATAACGAGTTCCAAAACCAATCAAAATACCACCACCAAGGAGTATCAAAATACTTTTGGGTGATTGCCAAATCTGTTCTCCAAATAAAGCTTGTGGCATTAACTGACCATTGGGAGCATCAATTCCCATTTGGGAAAGTTGCACTATCGTTTTTGGATTAATGTCAACATTAGAAGGATCACTCATAAAATGAACAGCCACAAAACCACCTGCCATTGCACCCAAAACCACTACTAAATTCCAACGATTTGCTTTCCAGTCAAAATCAAAATATTCAATACGCTTTCCTAATCCAGTCATAGAACATAAAGACTGAAGATTGGTTGACATACCAAAATTCTTTCCGAAATAAATCAGTGAAAGCATCACCATTCCGATTAAAAAGCCAGCGACATACCAAGGCCATGTTTGAAAAATCACACTCATATAAATTTGTTTTGGCTACAAATATAAAAGGATTTTGATAAATCCATCAATTCGCATGTTTTTTGACAAAAAATTATAAGGATTGCTCTTCGATTTTGATAATCGAGTAAAGTTCTTTTTATATTTGTGGTAAGAAATACATCACTTTAAAAATTTAAACTCTCAAAATGAAAAAAATAGCCTTATTCATTACGATAATAGTACTAATCGCTTCATGTGGAAGTATTAAATCTTCTTTGAAAAACGTAGATAATAATGCTCCTGTGCCTGTAGTGGGTAAAAATAATGCCTTTATAATTACTCAATACAGTAAAGACAAAAAATACGGATATGATAAAGACTACCCAATCAATATTTTTTATAAAGGCACCAAAAATGACACCATCAACCAAAAATATTTCATGAATGCTTTGGCAGGACCAAAAGGAGAAAAAATAACTTATAAAAAACTGGAAAATTGTTGCCCATTTCCAACCAAAACCAGTGATATGGGAGCTGGATTTCTGGATGTGTACGAATTAAGTTGGGAAGGTTTGAAAAAACCGATCATCTTATATTTGAACATCTACGAAAGAGGTCAATTGATGGTTCCGGTTGGTCTTAGTTTGAAGAAAATATAATTAAAATCACTACTGCCCTAGCCCCGATAGTAGTGGTATCCTTTATGTCTCGTTTTTTTCGAGACATAAAGATACAAGCGGATAGCGGGAATAGCTCCAAATAATAGCTTTAATACTTCTAAAAATAATCACGAAAACTAATTCGGAAATCGCAAAATCGAACTACCTTTGCACTTTCAAAAAAACATACAATATGAACATACAACATATTCCACAAATCAAACATACTGAGAGCGGTAACTTCTTTTTATTGGCAGGTCCATGCGCCATTGAAGGCGAAGAAATGGCAATGCGAATCGCTGAAAAATTAGTTGGTATTACAGATAAATTACAGATTCCTTTTGTTTTCAAAGGTTCATTCAAAAAAGCAAATCGTTCTAGAATAGATAGTTTCTCTGGAATTGGGGATGAAAAAGCACTTAAAATATTGGAAAAAGTATCTAAAACTTTTGGTGTACCAACCGTTACGGATATCCACACCAATGAAGATGCTGCAATGGCTGCCGAATATGTGGATGTATTACAAATTCCGGCTTTCCTTGTTCGCCAAACTGATTTAGTTGTCGCTGCCGCAAATACTGGAAAAGTAGTAAACTTGAAAAAAGGACAATTCATGAGTCCAGAAAGTATGAAACACGCAGTTCAAAAAGTATTGGACTGTAATAATCAAAACGTGATGGTGACTGATCGTGGTACTATGTTTGGTTATCAAGATATGATTGTGGATTACCGAGGCATTCCAACTATGCAACAATATGCTACAACTGTTTTGGATGTTACCCATTCATTACAACAACCAAATCAAACTGCAGGAGTAACTGGAGGAAGACCAGACATGATTGAAACTGTTGCCAAAGCAGGAATTGCAGTTGGTGTGGATGGTATTTTTATTGAAACTCATTTTGACCCAGCGAATGCTAAAAGTGACGGTGCAAATATGTTGCACTTAGACTACTTTGAACCTTTGATGACTAAATTGGTTGCCATTAGAAAAACCATTAATCAATTTTAAATTTAAATTAAACACATTGAAAACAAATTTTTTATACGCCTCATTTCTAGTTCTTTTTTTATCGATTAATGCCTTTGCCCAAGGAGATGTTCCAAGTACAGAATTATATACTGCACACAACAAAGGAAAATTCTTTGGACACATGGGAGGAAATAGAACTTATTACACTACTTCTGATTTACATTTTGAAGGAGAGGGATACAATTTTACAGTAGAAAATGCCCAATCGCATGATTTACCTAAAGGCTGGCATATTGATTATATTACTCCAGGAAAACTAACAAATTCCCAAACTAACTGGAAAGTTGGATATTTTTTCCATGACAAATTTAATGTTTCTATTGGGATTGATCACATGAAATATGTGATGACTCAAAATCAAACAGCGATGATTAACGGAACTATTAATTTACCCTCGACAGAGCCAGGTTCTGAATTTAACGGAACTTACAATAACGAATCAATAGATCTAACTGACGGTAAATTTTTAAAATTCGAACATACGAATGGATTAAATTATGTCTTTACCGAAGCAGCTTATTACACAGATATCTCTTCAATTTTTGGTATTACAAATACCGATATATTTCAACTAAATTTCACACAAGGATTAGGAATGGGATTATTGGTTCCGAGAACAGACGCTACAGTTTTACAAAAACCAAGATATGATGAGTTTCATATTTCAGGATACGGTTTTTCTGCTGATGCTGGTTTAAATTTTACTTTCTTCAAACATTTTTACATACTAACCGAGTTAAAAGGTGGCTATATTAACATGACCGATGTAAGGACTACTTATACTGATGATCATGCTCAACATCATTTTTGGTATGGAGGAACTATCGTTTCTTTTGGTGGTATTTTTAGACTATAATTCATCCTCAAAATAGTTATAAAATCTCCTTCGGGAGATTTTTTTTATTTATATAACACAGCAGCTTCCTTTATCACATCAACCAAAATAGCATTGTCAATATCCTCTAAATTATAATACCGAAGCGACTTTACTGTATTTCTCTTTTCCCCTACAAGATAGTCTTGATTTCCTACCAATTGAAATCCTCTGGCAAAACCTGCATCCACAAAACCTTTTTTATGATTGGGAGCCAAATAACAAAACATCCTTTTCTTATAATAAAAATAAGGTATTCCCCATTTAAAAAGTAAATCCAATTCAGGGATTTCCCGTTCAAACACACTTATTAAATGTAAAAGAATTGACCGAAACTTTTCGGGCTGGCGGTAGATATATTCATCCGTAATTTTCATCCAATAAAAATAATAAAAAAGTATTGTTTTTCTTAAATTTTATTATTTACTTTGTAATTCAAAGTACTTTACATATGAACGATAAATATTTACAAGACATCAGTGATATCAAAAACATGATGAATAAATCCTCTCAGTTTATATCTTTGAGCGGGTTGGGTGGAATAATGGCAGGTATATATGCCTTGATAGGCGCTTTTATAGCCCATGAACTAATTCAAAACAACAACAATAATTATGGTACGGATAATTATGATAACATTATCACTTTAGAAAGTAACACTTTCAAGCTAATTGTTTTGACTGCTCTTGTTGTATTATTTTTATCAATTGCCACTGCTGTACTACTTACTTACAACAAAACAAAAAGAGAAGGCGAAACAGTCTGGAACAGCACTTCAAAAAGATTGTTGACCAACTTCATGATTCCCTTGGTAACTGGAGGAATTTTTGGACTATTATTGTTACGAAACGGAAGCTATGGACTGATTGCCCCTGTAACTTTGATTTTCTATGGTTTGTCTTGTGTAAATGCAAGTAAATATACACTTCGGGATGTGCGCTATCTGGGCATTACGATCATCATAATTGGTTTATTGGCTACTGAATTCTCTGGATACGCATTAGAATTTTGGGCATTGGGTTTCGGTATCTGCCATATCGTATATGGTAGCATGATGTATTTTAAATACGACAGGAGTTAGAAAGCAGAATTCTGATTACAGTTTGCAGAAATTAGATTGTAGATTTTTAGATTAGCGAAGAATAGTATGGAAACAAAAAGAACAAATATGAAAAAAACGAAATATATTTTTGCCATAATTACCTTTTTGATGAGTTTTGGATGTGCATTATTCATTGCTAATGCAATGTTTGGAAATATTCTTTTTGGTACTCGACCAGTCTCTATTTTAGATAAAATAAAAGAAGGTGACATGATTTTTCAAACTTCCCAATCCAAACAATGCGAAGCTATAAGAATAGCAACAAATTCTAAATTTTCTCATTGTGGTATTGTATTTATTGAAAAAGGTGAAAAATATGTTTTTGAAGCGGTACAACCCGTAAAATACACACCTCTCGAAACTTGGATTACACACGGAAAAGATAATCATTTTGTGGTAACCAGAATAAAAAATGCATCGACGCTTTTGAGTCAGGAAACTTTACAAAAGATGAAAACCTACGCAAATAGGCTGAAGAACAAAGACTACGACCTGTATTTTGAATGGTCTGATGATAAAATATATTGCTCAGAATTGATTTGGAAAATATACAAAAATGGAGCTGGAATCGAGCTTTGTTCCCTTCAGAAATTAAAGGATTTTAATCTAAAAGACAACCGAGTACGAGCAATACTAGCAGAAAGATACGGAAATAAAATACCTCTTGAAGAGAACGTTATAGCTCCGTCAAATTTGGAACAATCCAAAATAGTAACCACCATAATTGACACATACTAAGACTTGAAAAACATTATTCAAAATATAAATAAAGCATTTGACCACCGCATACGACTTGGAATCATGTCGGTTTTGATGGTCAATGAATCGGCGGATTTTAGTACTTTGAAAGAATTATTAGGAGTTACCGACGGTAATCTGGCAAGTCACACCAAAGCCTTGGAACTGGAGAATTATATTGCCATTGAAAAGCAATTCATAGGAAAAAAACCTAATACAAGCTACAGGGCCACAAAAGACGGTCGCAAAGCATTTCAAGATCATATTGATGCACTCGAAAAATTAATACAGAAACGATAATATATTTTTTTAATCATATACTTTGAAATTCAAAGTACTTTTAAGCGATAAACTATGCAAACTACCCTAACCCAAGAGGAACCTTTTGAAGGCAGAACCTCCACAGAACTCGCCGTTGGTTGTTTTACTATTGGCACACTTTTTTTCATTCTTTTTCTAACGCTCCAAGACACTTCGTTTGTTCTAATCATTGGATTTATCTTCATGGTTATTGCACTATTTCTCAATGTCATAATGCTCTATCATCTATTATATCATTTATATATTTTACCGCAACAGCGGAAATACATTGGACTAAAAATTTTAATTCTGTTGGGTAACATTCCCATTGCATTTCTGTATTACACCATTATAAACTATTTCGCATCTGCTAATTCACCTTTCTAATCAAATAACTTTAATCAACAAAAAATGGAAACTCAAGAAAATCAAACCCCTGCCCCTACCTCTTTTTTTCAATCAATTTTTCAATCCACTACAGCCAAAATGTTGATGGTCGGATTCTTAACCCTCATTTTGCTTATACCTTTGGAATTTGTCAAAAGTTTGATTCAGGAACGTTCCAATCGCCAGGAAGAAGTCATCTCCGAAATCAACGACAAATGGGGCGAAAGCGTTTATTTTTATGGTCCAACTCTAAAAGTACCTTATACCGTTTTTGAGGAAACGCTGTCCATTAACCAAAAAACCAATGAAACGGTAAAACAGCAAAAAGCAATTACCAAATACGCCTATTTCTTCCCGGAAGACTTGAAAGCCAAATCCAATGTTACCACCAAGTTGCTCAATCGAAACAACTACGAATCGGTGGTATACAGTTCCAAAATGAGTTTTGAAGGGAATTATATTCAACCCGATTTTAGCAGCAAAAATATTCCAGCCGAAAATATTCAATGGAACAAAGCCACAATTTTGATAAAAACCACCAATCTAAAAAGCATCAAGGACGAAGTAAAAATCAATCTTGGTGGTAATAAATGGACATTTGAACCTGTTTACAGCAATAACTTAAACGATTCTACCCAAGCTTTGGAAACTGGTTTTATAGATTTAAAAAGCATTTTAAAAACAAGTAAAACCAACTTTAATTTTAACATCAATTACAATGGAAGCAAGCAAATAAAAATGGTTCCTATTGGTAAAACAACACAGTTAAGTATGCAATCCAACTGGGCTTCTCCTAGCTTTACTGGTAATTTCCTTCCCGATGACAAAACAAAGAAAATAAACAATGACGGATTTGTTGCCAATTGGAAAATCCTACACATCAACAGAGCTTTTTCACAACAATTCTTTGAAATTTTACCCGATTTAGGAACCTATGCCTTTGGAGTTGACTTTGTGATTCCCGTAAACCAATATCAACAAAATGAAAGAGCCGCAAAATATGGCTTTCTGGTGATTGGCCTAACGTTTTTGGTTTTCTTCCTTATCCAATCCATTAGTAAAATTAAAATTCATATTTTTCAGTACACCATGATTGGATTAGCCTTGATTTTATTTTACACCCTGCTCATTTCCATCACCGAACACAGCAGCTTCACAAAAGCCTACGTCATCGCAGCAACAGCAGTCATTACATTGATATCACTTTACTCTGTTTCAATCTTAAAAGGGAGCAAATTCCCCATGTTTATTGCAGCAGCACTCACTGGACTGTACACTTTTATCTATGTCATTATTCAATTGGAAAACTATGCTTTATTGGTTGGAAGTATTGGTTTGTTTGCAATTCTTTCGGCTGTAATGTACTTTTCAAGAAAAATAGATTGGAATAAATAAAGAAGAGTTATTTAGACAGTTTATTATAAATTAGTATTTTTAATTACATTGAAATCTATCCAATTCTAAAGATGTTTAAAATTGTAACAAAAAAAACCACAAAAAAACAGAACGTTCTTTTGTGGTTTTCATCTTTTTGTAATTATTCCTCTACTGTGTGGTTCAGCTTAAGGAATCCTGGAGTTGTACTTTGCAAAGTTGAGTCTAACCTGAATTTGATATGTTTTCAATTCAAAGTAATTTTCTTCATGATTTTTTTATCTCTCAGAGTTTTGATTCATTTTATTTGCAAAAGAAATTAGCAGTACTAAAAGTAAAATTCCAGCAACAATACCTAATTCTAATAATAAATGCATTTTTTTTGGTTTTTTTTTGGGGTTAGACTTTACATTTTATCAGCTGCTATGAAAGCATAAAGAATCCGTATTAATACAAGCAAATACTTAGTATTCAACACAAACCAACTAATAGTCCAAAGTTAGAAAAAATAAGATTATATCAAAATATTGTCGATAAAATACATGTTTTACTCATAAAATGATTACTTAATCCTACAGAATAAGCATGTCTGTTTATTTTTTTAACTAATTCATCACGTCTTTGTAATTTACACAAAAAATAATCTTATGAAATGACTTACAATATTTCTCAATAAAAAAAACAGATTCAAATTTATTTTTTTTGAAAAACATTTTGATTCATTTACATCACCATACTATTTATTTTAACCTCAATAAGCCAAAAAGTTTAGTATTTTTGAAAACTGAAAATGCAGTTATGAAAAAGTTTACGATTTTGCTGATGGCTTTCGCCATTGGCGTTGCTTTGTACGAGCAAACGAGTACCGATAAAAATGTATATGTGATGGTGATTGCCATTGTCATTTTTATGATGGGAATGATGAAGCTGAGCAGCAAAACCCCAAGTAAAAATCAAGATAAAGAAGACGATAATGTTTAATAAAGGAGATAAAGTTTCGGTTCTGGATGAAGCGGTTGACGGTGTTGTTTTGTCCGTTAAAGACAAGGTGGTTACTATTGAAACTGAAGATGGTTTTATAATGAATTTTGCCGCCAATGAGCTCATCAAAATAGGAGAATCAGCCAACTTGATGGAGGGTATAAAAGGATTTAATATCAATGAGATCACAAAGGAAAAGGAAATCCCTAAACCCCGAAGCTTTGTAAAAGAGAAAAAAGACAAACACGAATTGCCTGTACCGGAATTTGATTTACATATCGAGAAACTGGTACCCAACAAACGTGGAATGTCGAATTATGATATTTTGACTTTGCAGTCGGAAACTGCCAAACGTCATATAGAATTTGCGATTCGCAATCGGATTCCAAAAATTGTATTCATTCACGGTGTGGGTGAAGGCATATTGAAAGCCGAATTGGATTTTCTATTTGGCCGTTATGACAATATTGTTTTTCAGGATGCCA
Source organism: Flavobacterium sp. A45 (assembly GCF_002001005.1). Taxonomy (GTDB): domain Bacteria; phylum Bacteroidota; class Bacteroidia; order Flavobacteriales; family Flavobacteriaceae; genus Flavobacterium. The sequence goes on along the minus strand of NZ_MUNX01000032.1, from coordinate 24,752 downwards.
ATTACCAAAAATACGGTGCTGGCGCAACCGAAGTTTATTTCAAACAGAATACTAAATAATTACCATTTAATTAATTCCATAAAAAAATGTCAATGCCAAAAAATTGGAGCATTGACATTTTTTTATTTTAACTCTTTTATTACTTGACGGTTTGCAGCTCGCCATATTTATAACTGTTACCTAATTGAAAATTATTAGTATCTTTTTCAAGAGTTACATTTTTAAAAATAATGGTATGCTTGAAAGTATTTGGTCCACTTGTAGTAGTAGTAACTTCTATGATACCTCCTTCTTTCCCTAACCATGTTTGATTAACAGTAGGCAATAATGGATCTGTCGGCTGACAAAAATAAGATGGTGGTACAACACCATTAAATAAACGGTAAACTAATTTATTTTTAACAAGTCCTATTACTCCTGTCCTTGGAGAACCAACAGGAGTAACCTCATTTGCAATTAATGTTGGATCGATATTCAGTGTAAAAGACTCGCTTTCGGTAAAATCATATACTTGATTACTCGAACATATATTCAAAAGTCCATTGAAACCAAATGGTAATGGATCAGCAGTCTTCAAATAATCACCAAAAGGAAAAGTTTCATAAAACTGGGTTGTGCCATCAGGTTTTGTGAAAGTGATATTTTTGAAAGTAATATTATTATTATATCCTGTTATTCTAGTGCTATTATTGGTCTCATCTAGTTTCTTAACTGCAGTAGTTGTAATTTGTATAATACCCGAAGAGGCTTCCCATTGATCTTTCACATTGGGAGTCGCCGGAGGAAGTAAATTACATATTTTTTCAGTAGATACTTTACCATCATAAAAATTATATACCACTTGATTTGTCCCATTAACATCTAATTCTATTGGGTCATTAGCAGCTGTGGGATTATCTGTAAAAGTTTCTTCTGGAATATTCAAAATCAAAGCTTCACTTTCTTTGAGTTTAAAAATAAGGTTATTCTCAGAACAGGTGCTCGTTGTAACTTCTGAAAAATCAATAGTATCTACAATTAAATCTCCATCATCACAGCCCGAAAAAGCGAAAACACAAATTAAAATTCCTAAAAATCGTTTCATTATTTTTTATTTTGAACAAAAATAGAATTTTTAATTTGTTTCTTAAACTTTAGCAACCAAAAAGGTTCAATTTAACATGGAATTACAAAAAGTTAGTAAGCACTAATTTTCCAAGCTTTAAAATTGCTAAATGCCTAAATCTACAAAATCTAAATTTCTTTATTATTGATATTAGAATCTTAGGAACATAGAAACTTAGTCTCCTAGCCTCTCTATTACGCTACAGAAATCCTTACCTTTGATGCGAATTTTACTTTTTGATGAAAAAATACAAATACTATTTCGCCGCTTTTTCAGCATTTTTTATCTGGGGCTTTTTCAGTCTGGCTTTAAAACCCATTTCCAGCTATCCATCTTTGGATATTTTATTCTATCGCGTGTTTTTCAGCGTACTGACGATGACAGTTATAAATCTTGTTTTTAGGCAAAATAAAATTCAGGAAAACTGGGAGAATTTTACCTCAATGACCTCAAAAAGGAAAAGGAGTATCGTTGTATTGACCTTGGTGGGAGCTATGATTCTAGCTTCCAATTGGTTTATTTTTATCTATGTTGTCAATCATGTAAGCGTAAAAGCGGGTTCTTTGGCTTACTTGATCTGCCCAATTTTGACGACTGTTTTTGCCTTTTTCCTGCTTCACGAAAAACTGAGCAAATGGCAATGGCTAGCGGTTTCTATAAGTATTATAAGCTGTATTTTATTGTCTATGAATCATTTTCAAGACATTTTTTATAGTTTGGTAGTAGCTGCAACTTATGCATTGTATTTAGTCAGTCAACGTAAGAATAGTGAGCTTGACAAATTTTTGCTACTGAACATACAATTGTTATTTATTGCTTTGTTGATTTTGCCATTTTACCCAAAATATAGTGGCGCAATCCCAACAGAACCTTTATTTTATACTTGTCTATTTTGCATCGTAGTATTCTTTACGATTGTTCCTCTTTTCCTAAATTTGTATGCTTTAAAAGGCATTAACTCATCGACAGTGGGCATCCTAATGTATATCAATCCGATAATCAATTTTGCCTTAGCCATTTTTTACTTTAAAGAGCAAGTTACTCTGCTTCAGATGTTTTCTTATTCTTTAATATTGATTTCCATTATTGTTTTTAATAAGAAAATAATTTTGGGCAAAAAACACAAATCCCAAGTAATTGTTGAGGATTCAAAATCTATATAAAAATGAAAAAAGTATATCTTGATAATGCTTCCACTACTCCACTTCATCCCGAAGTCATATTGGAAATGACAAAAATATTAACCGAAGATTATGGCAATCCATCTTCTACGCATAGTTTGGGGCGCAATGCCAAAAGCATTCTTGAACTTTCCAGAAAATCAATCGCAAAGCAAATAAACGCAACCGCAGCCGAAATCATTTTTACTTCATGTGGTACAGAAGCCAATAACTGGATTATGCGTTCGGCTGTAAAAGATTTGAAAGTAACCCGAATTATCACCAGCAAAATAGAGCATCATGCTGTATTACATACTGCGATAGCTTTACAAAATGAATATGCCATTCATGTGGATTATGTAAAAATCAAGCCTAATGGCGAAGTGGATTTAACCCATTTGGTCGAATTATTATCCGAAGAAAAAAAGACTTTGGTTTCCTTAATGCATGTCAATAATGAAACCGGAACTATTTTGGATCTAGAAAGGGTTAGTCGAATATGTCAGGAACACAATGCTTTATTCCATTCGGATACTGTACAATCCATTGGAAAAACCAAAATTGATTTACAACACACCCCTATCGATTTTATTGTAGCCAGTGCCCATAAATTTCACGGGCCTAAAGGAGTTGGTTTTGCTTTTGTTAGAAAAAATACAGGATTACAGCCTTTATTTTTTGGAGGAGAACAAGAAAAAGGACAGCGTCCTGGAACCGAAGCTATTCATCAAATTGCAGGAATGGCAAAAGCCTTGGAGCTTTCCTGTCAAAACCTTGAAAGCGAAAGTCAATATATTGCATCATTAAAAGACTATGCCATCGAAAGATTAAAAACAGATTTACCAGGATTTAAGATCAATGGAGAAAATACACTTTATAATCTACTCAATGTCGTTTTGCCTTTTGACGAAAGTAAAATTGCTATGCTTTTATTTCATTTAGACATGAAAGGAATTGCTGTTTCTAGAGGAAGTGCTTGTCAATCGGGCAGCATCAGACCTTCGCATGTACTGGCAGAGATGTTATCTGATGATGATTTAAAAAAACCAAGCATCCGAATTTCTTTCAGTCATTTTAACACCAAAGAAGATGTAGATTTATTAATGGAAGGATTGAAAAGTATTTAAATCAATTGGCTTTCTTTTTGGCTTTTTCCTGTTTTTTGAAATAGCCCCGCAACAGAAAACTATGTTTCATCGCTTCGAGATCTTCGTTCAAGAGGATAGTCGCTTTATTTAAGTTTGTCATCGTGGAATCAATTTTTTTGACCAAATTGGGATCATTGGACAAATAATTGATAGCGCCATTTCCGTTTTTCATGTTTGAAATTGTCGCATTTAAGTTGGTTACCACTTTGTTTATTTCTTGGCTAGACTGATCCAGATTAATTACGATTGTTTTAATTTTTTGAGCTACAGCTGGGTCATTCAACACCCCAATAACACTGTTTTTATCTCCCAAAGCAACTACCATTTTATTTAAGTTTTCAACAGTTTCAGTTGTTCCTTTGCTTGTGATTTTTAAATAATTCATAGTTTGCTTCAAGTCGGATGCCATAATTGTGTCATTCAACAAAGTTCCCAATGATCCTTTACCTTGAGTGATTTCTTTGGTTATTTTAAGTAAATCGGCTGTGAGTAAAGCCGCATTTTTATTGGTTACGCTCAACGTATTCAACAAATCATCAGTACGGATACGATCTGCGGACTGTATCACATCACCAGGCTGAATTGAAGGTTGGTTACCTTTTCCCGGAGCGATATTGATTACCATACTTCCCACCAAACCATCTGAACCAATACTAGCCAAAGCATCTTTTCTGATGTGCTGAAACATGGATTTATCAATAATCATATCTACATTGATGGTCGTATCGTTTATCATATCAATCCCTCGAACGGTTCCAATATTAATACCCGAATACCGAACATTATTACCCAATTGCAATCCATTTACATTACTAAAAACAGTCGTCACATGATCGGTACTTCCAAACATTTTTTGCTTATTACCAATAAAATAAACAACAAGAATAAAGAGCATCAATCCTGATATAACAAAAAAGCCTAATTTTATTTTTTCTGAAGCAGTTTTTTCCATTTTTATACTTATTTAAAGAAAGCTTGCACTTTGGGATCTTTAGAGCTTAATAAAGTCTCGAAAGTCCCTTCTGCATAATTAATTCTGTCAATTAATAAAATCATTCGGTTCGAAATCATTCTGGCACAATCCACATCGTGCGTTATAATTATGGATGACGTATTGTATTTTTTTTGAACAGATACCATCAGCATTAAAATTTCTTTTGACGTAATAGGATCCAATCCCGTTGTTGGTTCATCGTAGAGAATAATTTTTGGCTTCAAAATCAAGGTTCTCGCCAAGGCAATTCTACGCTTCATCCCTCCCGAAAGTTCATTGGGCATCAAATCAATTGTATTCGCCAATCCTACACTTTCCAAGGCTTCCATGACTAATGGAGTTGTATCTTCAATAATTCCGAATTTTTTGGTGTGTCGCCTCAAAGGAAATTCCAAATTTTCACGAACTGACATAGAATCATACAAAGCGCTACCCTGAAAAAGAAATCCGACTTCGGTACGGAGCTCATCTAATGCTTGCCGAGAAAGTTGTTTGATGTCCTTTCCCATTACTTCAATACTGCCTTCATCCGGTTCTTCCAATCCTATGAGGCATTTGATCATAACCGATTTACCCGAACCTGATTTACCCATGACCACCAAGTTTTCTCCTTGAAATAGTTCCAAATTAAATCCATCCAAAACACAATTATCGCCAAAGCTTTTTTTCAGGTCTTTGATGACTACTATGGATTTTGTATTGTCAATATTGGTTCCCATAGCACTAGACATCATAAAAAACATTAGAAACAAAAACCGCTATAAAATCGATAATAAAAAGCAACATCGAAGAAAAAACCACTGCCGAATTTGCCGCAAGCCCTACTCCTGCCGTTCCTTTTTTGCAATAATATCCTTTGAAACAGCCTACCAATCCGATGGCAAAACCAAAAAAGAATGACTTAATTGTTGAAGGTATAACATCAAAAAATTCGAGATGATTAAAAACCTGAGTAAAATATAATAATAGTGAAACATCTCCTTTTAAATTTTCGACCAAAAAGGAACCCAAAAGTGCTACACCATCACCAATAAAAACTAAAATCGGCAACATCAAAGTGGTAGCTAATATTCGAGTAACGACTAAATATTTGAAGGGATTTGTTCCGGAAACTTCCATGGCGTCAATTTGCTCCGTCACACGCATAGAACCCAATTCAGCTCCAATTCCAGAACCTATTCGTCCAGCGCAAATCAAAGCGGTGATGATGGGGCCAATTTCTCTAATGATGGAAACACTTACCATTGCAGGAATCCAAGAAACGGCACCAAATTGTTGTAAGGTGGGTCTGGATTGCAAGGTAAATACCAATCCTATAATAAATCCAGTAACCCCAACAAGTAGAAGGGAACGGTTGCCCATATTATAGCATTGCCTAAGAAACTCTTTGAACTCTAACGGACGTCTGAATACTTCCTTGAAAAACCGGCCTGCAAAATCAGACAGTTCGCCAATTTCCAGAAGAAAGCTTTTGAATAATTCTATGATTCTAAAAACATTATTCATTCCGTTTGTGGATTAATTTTTAATAAGAATCGTACTCAAATATACGAATATTCTATTAATTTTCTTTGGATTATAATTTACAAAATAAATCGTGTACGAAGTTTAATTCTCATACAGTCGCAATCTGTTTTGAGTTGAAATCAAATCTTTTTGTAAATGTTCAATTTTTTGCAAAAGATTAAAAACAACATCGATTCCTTCGGGGTTTACTTCCAGTTCGTGATGTATCCGAATCATTCGTTCCAAATTATGCATTTGATTTTCGTGGATATAAGGTGATTGCTCCATGATTTCAATTTCAATCAAGCCCAAATCATGAAGATGCGTAAAGAAAGAAAGCTCAAGCTGATAATGTGAACTGACTGTTTGCAAAAGTATTAAGTTATCGGTTTTCATAGGTTCTAAGCTTAGCAAGTTCTGTAAATAATTCTTTTTCTTTTTCGGTAAGGTTTGTGGGCAATATTATTTGATAAGAAATGAATAAATCACCAAACTCTCCGTCTTTTTTATAAACCGGAAATCCTTTACCTTTTAGTTTTACTTTCGCACCATTTTGCGTACCTGGCTTAACGGTTAATTTTACTTTTCCGTCAAAAGTATTTGCTGTGATTTCTCCCCCCAAAAGAGCAGTGTACAAATCCAAATCGACTGTTGTATATAAATTGTGTTTATCCAGTTTGAAATTTGTGTGATTTTCGATACTAAAAGTAAGATACAAATCGCCTTTTGAACCTCCATTGGCTCCTTCTCCTCCCTGTCCGCTTATTTTTATAACCTGACCATTTTCAACTCCTGCAGGAATTGTTAAGCGAATGTTTTTTCCGTTGATTGTAAGGGTGCGCTTGTGGGTGGTATAAACATCTTTTAAGTCCAAATGCAATTCGGCATTATAATCCTGTCCTTTAAAAGCAGTAGTTCTGCGACTTCCTCTTTGTCCAGCACCTCCAAACATAGATTCAAAAAAATCTGAATAATCACCACCACCCGAGAATCCTCCAAAACCGCCTTGTTGACCACCGCTGCTTTGGTATTGCTGCTGCTGTTTGGCTTTTTCATATTCCTCGCCGTGTTCCCAATGTTCGCCATACTGATCGTATTTTTTTCGATTCTCTGGATTGCTTAAAACCTCATTGGCTTCATTGAGTTCTTTGAATTTTCTCTCGGCTTCTTTGTCGTTGGGATTTAAATCAGGATGATATTTACGTGCCAATTTTCGGTACGCTTTTTTAATATCGGCCTCAGTTGCACTTTTATCAATCTCCAATACTTTGTAATAATCTATAAATGCCATTTTATGATAATTTTAGATGTAGTCATATTTAAAAAAAATAAATATTTCACTCTCAAATTTAAGCATTTTCTAGAACTAAAACTATGACAAACAGCTTTAAAACAGTAAATTATACAAATAAAAAAAAGCCTTAAATTAGACTTTTAAAATAGCATTTCGGAAAGAGAAATTAACTCAAAGCAAATGCAACAGCTGCATTGGAATGAATCAAAGCAGTATCAAAAACTGGTACTGTTACCATTCTTTGCTTTACCAATAATGGAATTTCTGTACAACCCAAAATAATACCTTCGGCTCCGTTATCTATAAGTTTTTCGATAATGGAAAGATATCTTGCCTTGGTGCTTTCAATAATTAATCCTTTTCCCAATTCATTAAAAATAGTGTCGTGTATAAAATCCCTGTCTTCGGCTTCCGGTATGATGGTTTCAATATCGAGAGCAGATAATTTATCTTTAAAAAAATCTAATTCCATCGTGAATTTTGTCCCAAGAAGCCCCACTTTTTTGATGTTCTTTTTTTGAACTACTTTGGCGGTTTCGGTGGCAATGTGTATTAAAGGTAAATCAACGTTTTCCTGAATTCGATCGGCAATAAGATGCATGGTATTGGCGCAAAGAACAATCGCTTCGGCACCACTATTTTTCAAACTATGACAAGCCTTAGACAACATATTGAATGTCGATTCCCAATCGTTGTTGTCATTATTTCTTTTGATATCATTATAGTTAAAAGAATAAATTATGCATTCCGCAAAATTAACTCCTCCCAACTCCTTGTTGATTCCCTCATTAATAAACTTATAATAATCGGCAGTTGACACCCAACTGATACCGCCTATGAGACCTAATTTTTTCATTTATCAATTTCTTATTTATTTTACTCTACCCAATCTATTGTACCATGAATTAAAAATGCGGATATAAACTAGAGATAATAACCAACCCATAGTTATCAGTAAAAATAGTGCTACTTTTTTCTTAAACACACTTTCAATATTTATTACTTTGGCTAAAAATTTAGATAAGAAACCAACCAAAAAAACTATCACTATTAATCCGATAAAATTATAGGAAATATCGATTTGATATAACGGGCTGACATTATTCCAATTTAAAATTAAAAAAGTGAGTAATACAAGCAACAACGAGCCTCCAAAACCCAATACAGCGAAACGAAGTGCTGTAGACATCCTCACAATCTTAAAAGGAACGTAACTACTAACTTTCAATTGGTTTACAAGTTGCCTTTCCTTGGCGGGAAGTGTGCAACTTTCGGCTATTTTCAAAAAATTCCAATTTTCTCTTTTCAGATTTACCGAATTACTTTCGTGCATCATTTGCTGGTAACCACTATACATTAAAGCATAAGCTTCAAGGTCATTGAATGAATCCAAATCCGTTCGCACTTCGCTCAATCCTTTTTGAATTTTCTTCATCACACCATATTTCAAAAGTGCATTTTCGTCTTCAATTTCTTTATCGTATAAAATACTTCGATTTACGTCGGTACAATTAATCCAATTAACAGGAAGCTGTGCCAATCCATTTTTTAGGTGAACTATTGACAACTTATTGACGATTGACGTATACATGCGTGATTTTAAATCCAACAATTGAATCTCACGCAAACGTTCCTGCAAAATAGTGTCCACTCTAAAGAATAAAGACATCGCATTATCGGTATTCACCGCATTATCGGGCATTTGAGCACTAGCATCGCTTATAATAATCTCATTGCATTCCTGTTCCAATATGGATGCGATTCCTTGATTATCATGTACACCACCATCTATTAACTCCAAATTAAAATTTTTATACAACCCTTTTAATACTAAAGGCTGAAACAAAACTGGTACGCAGGATGAAGCGGCTACAGCATAACCCAATCTAAAATTTTGATACGGCTCTGGTGCATTTTCATAATACATTCTCCTCAAACGAGGCTTTACATCAAAATCATCCGAAATATAAGTTGGTGGTTCCCCCATCCACGAAGCCGTGAATTGCCAGTTGTGTCCCGTATTTACAGCAGTAGAATTGAGAATTAATTGAGGAACTTTGTGGGTTCTTTTCCAATTATCGTTATTCAATCTGAATTTATTATTACCAAAAGGTGTGATAAATAAATCGTTCATATAAATAGGATTATTGTCTGGCGATCCCGTTTTCTTGTTCAAGAGCGGTTTATAAAAATACTCTTCATACAACTCCCCCAACCGATTGGAACGCGAATAAGAATCTCCTTTCCACATCTTCATGTTTTTGGAGAAATTTGTCAGCAAACGCATTCGTATATTCTTTTGGACAGCGCTCAAAAACTCATTTTCTATTTCTTTTACAATTCGGATGTAATCCGCTTGAACGATGTCCGCATCTGCTTTGCTTTCAAATAAGTCTTTGATTTTTAAATAATAAAAGGTGCCAATAATTGAACCTCCAGATACACAGGAAATTACCTCAATTTCTTTTAATTTATCTTTTTCGGCCAAAGCTGCTAAAACACCAATATGAAATAATGCTGCTCTAAAACCGCCTCCAGAAAGTCCAATACCTAATTTATTTTGTTGCTTTGGCTTTACATAATCAACTCCCTCTTTCTCATCAACCTGAAGATTCAAAGCAATTAAACACTGATTTTGTCCCTCCTTGTCAATTTGATTTTTTTGAAAAGGATCTTTGTTGGTTGACTTTTGATTTTTCTCTGTTTTTTGATAAGAAGCCAAATTATAGATTTGCTTGCTGAAAGATTTAATTTGCCAATCCTCCGTTTTATTTTCAATATGCAACAAAATAAAATGAAGTGCCTTTTTATACATTCGCAAGCCAAAAAAAGCTTCTGCCAAAGCAAAATATAATTTTTCTTTAGACTCAATTCCATCCTTAAAAATAATTTCTTCTGAATCGACTAAATAAGCTTCAATGATTTCCTTTCTTATACACTGTGCTGTTTCAAACCTTTCGATTGTTTCACTCGTGATTTCACAAGTTTCAGAAAGCCGTTCTAAATTTTCAATTACAATGAGTTCATTGATATTGGCATAATTTACAGCGGTATTGATGCATTCTGTTTCAGTTTGAATGGATTTATGCATTTTGTTGTTCCAAATCAAATAACCTTTTTTATAATAGGCTCTTGATTGCAACAGATTGTGAAACTGATGGTCAAACTTCCATTTATTTTTATAAATTTCACCAGCAATACCAAGAGTTTTTGAGTTTTTGGTATGTTCTAAATCACAAAAAGATTTGAGAACATTTATTGCTTTATCAAATTTAAAATAAGAGGACAATGTACTGTCTTTATAAATATTATCGGCAAGATCTTGGTATTTCGATAATTTAATTTCAGTGCCTTGTTCTTCATCATCCTCAATTTTTTTTAACAGAATCTCGGTAGCATATCCGTATTGTTCATACTGAATCAGATTTTGATATAAGTCATCAAAAAGTATCGCATTAGAAATGTCTTCTCCTCTCAAATAATTTTTGGCACATGCAATTGCCTCTTTTTTATCTTTCATATTCAAAAAATTAAACACAGATTCTCAAATAATTACAATACTTTTAATATATTTAACGAGAAACATTTTATAAAATTAAAAAAATAATGACTAAATACATTAATTGCAATAAAAGCTTTCTTAAAATTATCAAAACAAATGATTATTCTTTCATAAAAAAATATATTTTTACAATATAAACTTACAACAAACATAAAAAATGAAAAAATTAATTCTTGCTGTGTTATTTGTTTCCTTTTGGATTACAAATTCCTTTTCCCAAGAAGCTACTTTTGTCACTTCAGTAGAAGGCATAAAAGAATATAGCTTACCAAATGGACTGAAAATTTTGCTAATCCCAGACGCTGCACAATCAAACGTGATTGTCAATATTGTTTATGGTGTGGGTTCCCGCCATGAAGGATATGGGGAATCGGGTATGGCGCATTTGTTGGAACATATGTTGTTCAAACGCTCTTCAAAATTTACTGATATCAAAAAAACAATTGCTGATAAAGGTGCTCAGGCCAATGGGACAACCTATTATGACCGTACCAACTATTATGAAGTGCTACCGGCAACAGATGAAAATCTAAAATGGGCACTAGACATGGAATCAGACAGAATGGTAACTTCAGCTATCCTTCAATCCGATTTGGATACTGAATTCAGTGTGGTACGCAATGAGTTTGAAATAGGCGAAAATAATCCTGAAGGAGTTTTAAACGATCGTATTCTATCCACTGCCTATTTGTGGCATAATTATGGAAAATCAACCATTGGAAGTAAAGAAGATATTGAGCGTGTCCCTGCCAGTCGTCTTAAAGTATTTTATCAAAAATATTACCAACCCAATAATGCAACTTTAATTATAGGCGGAAAATTTGATGAGAAAAAAACACTTTCGTGGATAAAAGAATTCTTTGCTCCAATTCCAAAATCAAAGACCGAAATTGAAAAAACTTATACTGTAGAACCACCTCAAGATGGGGAACGCTTTGTGGAACTAAAAAGAAATGGCGATCTTCAATACATTGGTATGGCCTACCATACTCCTAGTTACTCAGACAAAGAGTATGCTGCCAATAATGCATTAATTTCAATATTGACAAACAACCCATCTGGTATTTTGTATAAAACATTAGTGGAATCCAAATTAGCGACTAATGTTTACGGCTATACCTTGACACTAAAAGATCCTGCATTTAGTTATTTTGCCTGTACAATTGACAAAGGCAAAGACATAAACACAGTTCAAAAAGCCTTTTTGGAAACGATGAATTCGGTTCCTGCAATGACTTTTACGGAAGATGACCTAAAACGTGCCAAAAATGAATTGCTAAAACAATTCGAAAACACCTATAATAAAACCCTTAACTTATCAGTTGCCATGACCGAATACATCGGAGCTGGTGATTGGCGCTTGTTTTTTATAGACAGAGACAATATAGAAGCTTTGACAATTGCAGACATTCAAAATGCAGCCAAAAAATACTATCTACAAAGCAATAGAACTTGGGGGCGTTTTATACCGGAAGCAACTAGCGAAAGAACCAAAGTAAGCGACTCTAAAGATATTGCTGCTCTTGTAAATGGATACAAAGGAAAAGTAATGGAGGCCAATACCAATACCTTTGAAGCTTCTGTTGCCAATATCATAAAATCAACCGAAGAAGGAAAATTAAAGTCTGGAGGAAAATATGCCTTACTAGAAAAACCTGCCAAAGGAAATAAAATTGAAGCTAGAATATTGTTGAGAATGGGAGATGAAAAATCATTGAGCCAAAAATCAATGATTGCCAGTTTAACGGCAAACATGCTGAAATTAGGAACCAAAACCAGAAGCAAAAAAGACATTAACGATCAGCTTGATCAATACAAAATAAACTTAAGCCTTGGTGGATCGGTTGATGGTTTATATGTGAGAATCAGTACAGACAAAACCAACTTAAACAATGCTTTAAACTTGGTACAAGACATTTTAAGAAATCCTTCTTTCGATGTTACTGAATTTGAAAAATTGAAATTGGAAACCAAAAGCGGATTGGAATCTAACAGAAATGAACCACAAGCCGTAGCTAATCAAGAACTGACAAAACTAACCGCTTTGTACCCAAAAACACATCCGTATTACTCGGAATCAATTGATGAAAGCTTGGCAACCTTAGACAAGATTACTATTGAAGACCTTAAGAACTTTTATGCAAGCTGCTATGGTGGATCTAACAGTATATCGTCATTTGTAGGTGGAATTGATAAGGATCTCATTAAAAAATTCTTAAGTAGTACTTTTGACAACTGGAATCCAAAAATTGCTTATAAAAGAATCCCAACGCAATACTTTGATGTAAAATCAAATGATAAAACCATTCAAATTAATGACAAAACCAATGCTACTTTATTTGGTAAAATAAATTTAAATATTGGTAAAAAAAATCCAGACTATCCAGCTTTAGAAATGGCAAATGAGTTATTGGGCGGAGGTGCTTTCTTATCTTCCAGAATTCCACAGCGTTTGAGAGAAACAGAAGGATTAAGCTATGGTGCTGGTTCTTACTTGCAGGCTAATACTATTGACCCTACATCGGAATGGGGAGTTTATGCCTTTTATAATCCAACAATGAAAGATAAATTGTCAACAGCACTTAATGAAGAAATTCAAAAAGCGATCAGTAAAGGTTTCACCAAAGAAGAATTTGACAGTTCTTTAAAATCTTGGTTACAAAACAGACAAACGATGCTAGGAACTGATGAGTTCATTGTTCGTGAATTAAGAGAGAATATGGATTTAGGCCAAACTTTCAAAGACTACGAAGATTTTGAAACCAAAGTAAAAAACTTAGATGTTCAAAAAGTAAATACTGCATTAGTCAAATATTTTGATCCAAAAAAACTTGTGATTGTACAAGCTGGAGATTTTGTTAAAAAATAATTTTAGAAGTTACTAAAATTCTAAGTTTCTAAGGTAAAAGATAAACTTTAGCTTATTAACTAGAACCTAAATTATCTCATAAAAGGTATTGAGCAATCAATACCTTTTTTTTATGGACAGAACTGATGGTATAAACTGGAGTCCGATTGTTAATTTTAGAGCAGAAACATTTGGATGTTATAGCATCATAACAAAAAGGAAAAATAGCACTAATCGATCTCTGATTATAAATAAAAGAAGTAACTTTAGTGTAGAAAACAACATTCATAATTATTTTTCAAATACTTAAAATACACAAAATGAACTTTAGAATCGAAAAAGACACTATGGGTGAAGTCGAAGTTCCTTCAGACAGATACTGGGGAGCACAAACCGAACGTTCCCGAAACAATTTTAAGATTGGTTCTCCATCATCCATGCCAAAAGCCATTATTGAAGGTTTTGCCTATCTCAAAAAAGCGGCCGCCTATACCAATTGTGAATTGGGTGTTTTAGACGTCGAGAAAAGGGATTATATCGCTTTGGTCTGTGACGAGATTCTTGCTGGACAACTTTCGGAGGAATTTCCACTTGTAATTTGGCAAACCGGTTCTGGCACGCAAAGCAATATGAATGTCAATGAAGTGATTGCCAATCGTGCCCAAGTTCTGAAAAGATTAAGTATTACCGAAGATGAACCTTTTATCAAGGCCAATGACGATGTCAACAAGTCACAATCTTCCAATGATACTTTTCCAACTGCAATGCATATTGCTGCCTATAAAATAGTTGCGGAAAACACCATTCCGAATATTGAAAAATTAAAAGACACTCTTGAAAAAAAGGCAACTGAATTTCAATCGGTGGTCAAAATTGGCCGTACCCATTTGATGGATGCCACTCCCCTTACTTTGGGACAGGAAATTTCGGGTTATGTGGCACAATTGGATTATGGCCTGAAAGCTGTTAAGAATACATTGCCACACCTGTCGCAAATCGCTTTGGGCGGAACTGCAGTGGGTACAGGATTGAATACACCAAAAGGGTATGACACAAAAGTGGCCGAATATATTTCTAAATTTACAGGGCATCCTTTTGTAACTGCCCCAAATAAGTTTGAAGCTCTAGCAGCACACGATGCGATTGTTGAAACCCATGGTGCGCTCAAACAATTGGCAGTTTCCTTGAATAAAATAGCCAATGATATTCGAATGTTGGCTTCGGGACCACGTTCCGGGATTGGTGAAATCCTGATTCCTGAAAATGAACCTGGTTCTTCTATCATGCCAGGAAAGGTAAATCCAACACAATGCGAAGCACTGACCATGGTTTGTGCTCAAGTGATAGGAAATGACATGGCCATTACCGTTGGTGGCATGCAAGGGCAATATGAATTGAATGTTTTTAAACCGATGATGGCGGCCAACTTTCTGCAATCGGCGGAATTGCTAGGTGATGCCTGCCATTCATTCGACATACATTGCGCTCAAGGAATTGAACCTAACTACAAACGCATTCAGGAATTGGTCAACAATTCATTGATGTTAGTTACAGCTTTGAATACCAAAATTGGTTATTATAAATCGGCTGAAATTGCCCAAACGGCACATAAAAATGGGGCTACACTCAAAGAAGAAGCTGTAAGATTAGGCTATGTAACTCCCGAAGAATTTGATGATTGGGTAAAACCGGAGGATATGGTTTAAAATAATGGTTAATTGTTAATGGTTGATGGTTTGAAATTTATTCAAATCCAACAAACTCACAATTAACCATTAATAATTATTTTCCATCAACATAATCCTGTAAATAACTAAAACGCTCCGTTAGTTTTCCGTTTTCGGTCATTTTGGCTCGTTTAAGAATACCGTCTTTATCTCCGTTAAAAAAAGCAGGAATAACGTGTTCTGAAAACATTTCTCCAAAACCTTCACTGGCATCTTTTGGCAATTCACAAGGTAAATTATCGACAGCCATTACCACAATTGCTGCGGGATGAAAAACATCCACTTCTTTATTTTCACTAGGCAAATAACCATACAAAGGTTCTGCAATTGTCGAAGAACGCAACGTACAGGCTACTGGCCCATTGACATCGCAGGAAATATCAGCCACAACTTTTATTTTGCAATCATTAGCCTGAAGCATTTCTTGACTTAAAATTATAGGTGCTCCATTGCCATAAAAATGTCCAGCAATATAAATATCTGAAACTTTGGTAAATCGCTCAAAATCGGAAACATACTCTGAAGGATTATCGTGAAAATCAGTATAATCAAGTACTTGACCGTCTTTTCTTTTGTTATAATCCAAAACATCTATTTGGGTGTAGACAGCTTGGGTGTAATTTTTAGTCAAATAATTATCTGGTGTCACTTCCTTAATTTTCATGGCATCCAAAATTTCTTTGGCTCCATTACCCACTTTTCCAGTTCCTGTTACCACAATTTTCAAAGGAGGTAGAACCAATCTTCTTAAATGCATAATCAATGCATCTTTGCCCGAAAGTGTTTCGGCTTTTGGCATTTTAAACAATTCGAATTTTAAACCGAAAGCACGAAAAGCATTGTAAGTCCCAACAATTCCGGCATATCGCCCAAAACCAATTAATCTACGGTTGTGAGAATCTATAATGGTTTCGTGGTCATACAAGTCAATATTTTTTTCTAAAATAGCTTGCAGTAACTTTCTGTTATATGGTTGTTTTTTAATCGTATGAGAAAAAAAGAAATAGGCTTTATTAGGAATCAAGTTGTCAACTGGCACTTCTTTTACTCCAAAAAGAACATCACAATCACTTACATCATTGGCAACTTCAATTCCCATACTTTGGTATTGAACATCAGTAAAAATTCGAATATCGGAACTTTCTACTTTTACTGTACAATCATGATACTGTTGTTTTATTTTAGCCAATTCATTAGGCGAGAAAACTACTCTTCTATCGGGTGGATTTTTTCTTTCTTTTATGATTCCGAACTTCATTACTACTATTTTAAAATTATAAATATAACTTTATTGGCTTAATTTGTTACAAACATAACAATTTATTTTAAAACAAAATATATTTATATGATTAATTACAAAAGTCGATAAAAGTAGTCTAAACAATCCGTTTGGGCAAAGTCGTGGGCTAAATAAGTCGTTTTACTGGAAATTCTTTTGTCGTTGATTCAATAGATTGTGCATTTTAAGTACATTTTTTCAATCTCAATAGATACTATTTCAAATTGGCATCTATTCTCTTATCAAGAATAATGTTATTAAATTTCGAGGAATAATTGAACCGAATTCATTTTTGTATTCTGAGCATCAGTTAAATAAAGATTGCTTTCAAAAAAAAGTTAAATTTTAAAAAAAACTATAAACCAAAAGTATTTGTTTCTATATATTTGCTTTTTTAGTAACACGAAAATGAATTATACAAAAAAGGCAATTATACTAAATTTACTGCTCCTAAACGTAATAGTGAGCTCCTGTAAAAACGAAGCAAAACATGTAGAAAAAGCAGAATTAAAAGATGCTGATCTTCCCAAAAATGTATTGCCAAAAATGAAACCTTTGGTGAATGAAACAAAACTCACCGCAGATTATATAGCCGAAAAGCATAGAAAAATAGACTCTTTTTACAATAAAAACTGGCCTAATAACAGTATGAACGGAGGTTTTCTTGTTGCCAAAAACGGTCAGATTATCTACGAAAAATATGAAGGATATGCCAATCTAAGGGACAAAACTCCAATAACGAGTACTACTCCTATCCATATTGCATCGGTAACTAAAGTACTTACGGCCACGGCTATTTTGAAATTGGTAAATGCCAAAAGAATTGGTCTAGACCAGAAAGTTACAGATTTCCTAAAAGAATTTCCCTACCCTGATGTTACGGTAAGAATGTTACTGGACCATAGAAGCGGTATGCGCAGTTATGCCTATTTTACGGATCGGGACAAAAGTGTTTGGGACAGACACAATACGTTGACCAACCAAGACATTTTGACGATTATGGGAACCAAAAATATTGGGTTGGAACAAAGAACGGGTACGCGATTTGCCTATTGCAATACCAATTATGCGATGCTGGCCCTTATTATCGAAAAGGTAACCAAGATGTCCTATAGAGATGCAATGGCCGAAATTATTTTCAAACCACTGGGTATGACCAATACTTTTGTCCTGGATTTTGACAAAGACAAACATAACGTAGCTCCATCGTATAAAGCCAACAGGGTAGAAATAGGCATTGATTATTTGGATAAGATTTATGGAGACAAGAACATCTACTCTACTCCAAGGGATCTATTGAAATTTGACAGAGCAAGGAACTCTCCATTTTTTTTGGAACCAGAATTATTATCGCAAGTGTATGTTGGATACAGTAATGAACGAAAAGGTACCAAAAATTACGGATTGGGCATTCGAATGATTAATTGGGAAAATGGCAAGAATTTCTATTTCCATAACGGTTGGTGGCATGGTTTTACCTCTTCCTATATTACTTTAAAAGACGAGAATGTAACCATAATTGCTTTGTCTAACAAATTCACCAGAAATACCTATGCAGTTCGAAAACTATCGGTAGTATTTGGAGATTATCCGTTTAAAAATGTAGATGCGGAATAATTTTTGGTGTCAACCGATAAAATAATGTTTTTTCACTTCCTTTTTTGAAAACTATTTGAAATGAAAAATCATCAACCTTTTTTGACTCATTACCTTTAAAAAAATTACAGAAAACTCATTCTGTTTGTAAATTACTTAGAACTTTTTTAGTTTTTTATTTAAAAAGCCGCTATTGTCCCTGAATGACAAAGCGGCTTTTTTATAGGGATATATTTAGCAAATTATGCTGCAGTGCTTTCGGGTTTATCATCCATCCAGGCGGCAAATAATTTGTAGCCGATAGAGAATATGATTGGTCCCACAAATAAGCCCACAAATCCCGACATCATGAATCCACCGATTACACCAAGGAAGATAACTAGCATTGGTACTAGAGCTCCTTTTCCTAATAATAATGGTTTTAGAACATTGTCCGATAGTCCGCTTAAGACAAAAAACACCGACCATAAAGCTGCTGCCGTGGTATTATCCAATGAAAATAAATACGCAATTACCCCAAGGTTGATGATAATGGGACCAACTTGAATAATGGAAAGCATCAAACAAATAACTGTTAACACACCCGCAAAAGGGATACCAGCGCCAAAGAGTCCCACAGCCTGGATCAGGGTTTGGATAACGGCAACGCCTAATATTCCTTTGACCACTTGATACACCGTTGATACTGAAATGTCCAAGAATTCGTCACCTGAATCACCTGAAATCCTCTTGATGAAATTGGTGGCTAAATTTTGAGCACTTGTAGAAACCATTAAAACACCCGCAATAATTACCGAAAGGATTACCTGTAATAAAGCAACGGTGGAACTTAACACGCTTCCCAATAGCTTTTTGGATAATTCGACAATTTGTTCTTTGTATTCGAGTATTCCTGCTTTTAAATCTGTTGATAATGAATATAGAAAATCGTAGGCCTTATCCCCTATTAGAGGCCAGTCTTTGATGTTTTGACCTGGTGTTGCCACAGTCAAAGTACCATTCTCAACTCCCGTTTTTAATTCGGAAATACTTGCCGTAACAGAATTTACAAATAAAACGGTTGGCGCAATAATGATTATTAGTAAGACTGCAACGATTATGAATGAAGCCAAACTTTTGCGCCCTTTCAATTTCTTTTGCAGAAAATTAAAAGCGGGATAGAATACTATAGCCAATATGATTGCCCAAAGAATTGGCATCATAAATGGCAATAGAAGTTTAATGCAAAATCCTAAAATAAGGAAAACTAGTCCTAGTTGTAAAATGACTTCAAAAAGCTGCTTGCTTTTGTATGGGTTTGAATTTTCCATAAAAATTGATTTAAAGATTAGTTAAAAATTGTGACTATGATTATTGCTTTTGTTTCTTTTTGGCACTGTTTTCATTGGCATCCGAAACAAGACGACCAATAAGGATCACGGGATACAAAACCCCTATAATGGCTTCGATTTGCACCATTGATCTTGCAAAAGGATGCAAAGGCACAATCTCACCAAAACCTGTTGTAGTGATTGTTATATAACTAAAATACAAGAAGTTTGCCTGAAGAGTATTGCTTTCAAAAGCTGGTAACGTGATTTGGAATGCACCAGGAATATGTTCGTAAATAAACAAATAAATCACAGACCAAAAATTGGCTAAAATCATATACACCACTATGGAACCTATCACTCTATATCCTGTGATTGGACCTGGTTCCAAAACTTTTTTCAAAACCAAAAAAATCAACAATCCAAAAGTGGCAATGGTAAAAACGATGTCAGCCAATAGAATAAATGGAGTAGGCCGGAAAACCGAAATCCATCCGAATAGAATAAAAAAGAACGGAATGATTATGTAAGAGATCGTTTGTTTTTTGGATTTGGACAAGGAAATAATCCCCGCAATGAGAAACAACATCCAAAACACATTGATAGTAACCATAAAGGAAGAAAAACTTCCAAATATTGGAATCAGGACAAAGTGCATGATACAAAGCAAGATGAACATACCGCTAAGCCCACTTTCTTTATCCCACAAATGATTCAAGAAACGATATTGTTTATTTTTTACCATAGTTTTTGTTTTTTAGATGCTAAGATTCTGAGGTTCTAAGTTGCTAAGAATCTAAGCTTATGAAAAATAGTTACACTCATTTTATAATCATTTTATCCTTTTAAAATTGCTGTCTCAAATCTTATAATCTTAGAGTCTTAGCAACTTAGTATCTTTAAAAAGGTATCGGTTCCACATCAACCCTTCCAATTGGCCGTCGTCCTAATCGAAACAAAAGGAGAACCAGAATCGGGAAGAAACACAATGCAGCCATTACCAGATAAATATCTTTGTAAGCCAACATCATTGCTGACTGTGACGTTTGATTGGACAGGCTTTTTTCGGCTTTCTTTTGTGCTTCCCATGCCGATAATCCATTGAGCATATAATATTTTTTATTCTTGTCCAATTGTGCTTTAGCCATCGGATTTAATTCCGTTAATTGTTGGCTAAGACCTGTTTTATGCTGCACATTCATATTGGAAATAAAAGTTCCTAAAATTGCCCCGCCTAATAATGAAGCAAAAACGGCACGTGAAATCACACCACTCATCATTCGGGAATCACCCAAAGGTTTAGGTACGTTCTCAGAAATATAAAGTGATGCCGCTGGGTACAAAAATCCAATGGCAAGTCCTTTGAATATAAAAGGTCCGAAAAAATCGGAGGTATCAATTTCTGGATAAAATCTAAAATAAAGAAGGGTATGATACATTCCGTAACAGGCAAAACCCGTAATCCAAAGTGTAGCCAGATATATCCGCTTGAACAAAAGATAAGTGGATAACGGAATGGCTATAAAAAGCCCTATCAGAATGGCCAAATGGGTTCTCGCCACATAAATACTGTCGAAACCCAAAATATTGGTCATAAACCCAGTTACAACACTTCCTGTACCGTTCATCATTCCGGTATAAAAAAAGAGCAAAGAACCTAAAACTACGTTTCGGTACCTATACACATCGGTATTGATTATGGGATTATCGGTAAATCGAACGTGGAGTAAATAAACACCTATGATAACCAGCAAAATGGCAGTTGCCGCAGCCACTCTTGGATCAGTCAGCCAATTGCGGGTTTGCCCTTCGGCACAAAGAAAAAGAATAACCATAAGAAACAAGAGTATGATGAGCCAGCCTCTCCAATCAAATTGAAAAACTCCTTTCATGGGCGCCACATCTTTTCTATAAAAAATCCAAGCCAAAAGTATTGCCACCAAAAAATTGATATTCAAAAAGTAAATTCCAAAAGTCCAATTGTGAATACTCGTCATTTCCGTTCCAAAATATTGGTACAATTGCTTACTACCTTGAAGAATAAACTGAACGATACCATACAAAATGGGCATGTTAAAAGTCGGATTGTATTTTAGAATTATCGGACTTATGGTTGCAAAAATCCCTATAATAGATAAAATCGCCAACAAAGCCCGCCAAACGGTAAACCATTCAATTGTGGTTGCATACAACGAAGCGGTGTTGCAAATTATGGACAAGAAACTAACGGATAAAATCATCGTCCGCATCGGAATCTGCTTTCCAATTTTAAGCCCCAAGGGTAAGAAACCCAACATCGCAAAAAAAGGAATATAGGTCGAATACGTAAAAACCGTGGTAGAAGCTCCAAAATGTCCCAATATCTGTGAATTGTCGTAAGAGGTCACATTCAGGGCATTAAAAAAAGGAATCGTAAGGAGATAAAGTCCTACGAGGGTAAACACACTTCCTTTTTTAAT
This sequence comes from Flavobacterium sp. A45, assembly GCF_002001005.1. Lineage (GTDB taxonomy): Bacteria > Bacteroidota > Bacteroidia > Flavobacteriales > Flavobacteriaceae > Flavobacterium. The sequence goes on along the minus strand of NZ_MUNX01000032.1, from coordinate 2,764 downwards.
TGAACCCATTCTTTTTTTATTAGGCAAAAAACATTTTAATATAAATTTTTAGAGCAGAAAGATTTGGCATTTTCAGCCAGAATAGTCCCGCACACGAGGCTGAAAGCCGAACTGGCGAAGCAATCCGATCAATCTTTTGTGCCAAACCCCGGCACAAAAGGATTTCAACTTCTATCGGGGCTAAGGGCAGAAATTCTGCTTTTTTGCCATTATTTAAAAAAATAACAAAAACTCAACTTGTTATTTTTTTATTTCCACGGTCACACTCATCCCTGGTTTTACGGCTTCCAATTCTTTTGCGGAAGCTTCAAAATCAATTTTAACAGGGATTCGTTGCGTGATTTTCACAAAATTTCCAGTCGAATTATCCGGTTCTACCATTGAGAACTTAGCTCCCGTTGCAGGCGAAAAACCCACCACTTTTCCTTTAAATTCTTTGCCGTCAAGCGCATCAATAATAATAGTTACTTCTTGTCCAGGCTTAATTTTTTCAATTTGTGTTTCTTTAAAATTGGCAGTGACCCAAACCTTTTGGTTCAAAACTAGCGTTGCCACCACCTGATTGGCATTAATCAGTTCGCCTACGGATATAGTTCTCTCTCCCACATAACCATTGGCTAAGGCAATAATTCGAGTGTAAGACAACTGCAGTCGAGCATTTTCTAAATCAGCTTTTTTTCGATCTACAGTAGCTCTAGCCGCTTCGAGATTGGTGTAACTTTGTTTTGTTGCTGAAGCGCTGGCCAATAACTCTTCCTCGCCAGCATTCAAATAGGATTTAGTCGATTGAAGTTTGGAAACCACTTGATCGTATTGATTACGCGTCACTGCAGAATCGGCATACATATTCTTGAATCGTTCATAATCTTTTTGTGCTTTATCAAGGTCGGCTTTGTCTCCAGACAATTTATCCTTGGAAGCTGCCTCTTTGGAAGTCGCAGTAACGATAGATTGTTCCAATGAATGAAGATTTCCTTCGGCAACAGCCAAATCAGCTTCTGCTTGTTTTATTTTTATCCTGTATTCTTCATCATCAAGAATCACCAAAGTATCTCCTTTATGCACGAACTGATGGGAATCAAAACGGATGGATGCCACATGGCCTGTTGCCCTAGCCGTAACACTGTTAATATAGGATTCTACTTGGGCATTATTTGTTGTTTCATACCGATGAAAATCGAAAAAAAGGCTTAATATCCAAAGCCCTCCTCCTATAATGAAAACAAAAGAAAGAATAGTCAATATTGTATTTCTCTTTTTTTCGCTTTTTACGGCATCTTCGTTGGTAGTTTTATCTTCGCTCATAAACAAAAAAATTAAAGTTTACCCATTGCGTACTGCAGGGAATAATATTGAATAATCGCATCTATATTGGCATTATTCAGAGAAATTTTCGCTCCATTTAACTGCAATTCGGCGTCAACTATATCACTGATTACGGCAAAATCATTATCATAGCGGCTTTTTACTATTTTGTAATTACTCAATGCTAAATCAACATCTTTCTTAAAAGTTGATATGTTTTTTGCACTTTCTGTAAATCGGATGTAGGCCGCTTTTACATCCTGATTGATTTGATCTTTGGTAACCGCAAGCGCAATATTGCTTTTATCAATTTGTAGTTTATCAGCATTGGCTCGGTGTTTTAAATTGTAGAAACTGGAAATTTCCCAACTAAGAGATATTCCGGCCGCCCAATAATTGAGAATATTATCAGTATAATTCGGCCATTGCGCAGGATATTGCGTATTGAAAAGCAAATTGGCATTAATATAGGGTTTAAAACCACTCTTGGTAATATCCAAGGATGATTCTGCCATCTTAACATTGATTTCCGATCTTTTGATTTCGTAACGGTTTGTGTAAGCTTCAGACAAACTTTCCTCCAAGCTCACTTCTTTCGTAGGAATTAAAATACCGTCCAATACTGGTTTTAATTTGGTATTGGTAGGAAGCCCTGTCAAGATATCCAAATAATTACTGATTAACTCTATTGAATTGGAACTGCGAAAAACCGACACCTCAAAATTTGATTTTTGCAATTCGGTTCTTAACAAATCACTTTTAAGATTTTGCCCATTCGAAACCCTTGATTCCAATTGCCTAATTCTTAAATTGGTATTGACTATATTTTGTTTGGTAATTTCAATTTCCTTATATAACTTTTCAAGATTAAAAAACTGAGTGGTAATGGTTTGTTTAATTTCGGTTTCGGTCATCTTGGCAGCCGATTCCTGCATACTGACCATAAGTTTTTGTTTATCAATCTGATTATTGATCACTCCTCCATAATACAAAGGCATGGACGCATAAATATTGGCAGAGGCTTGTTGGTTAAAATAATCAACAGTGATGTTTTTTTCATAAAATCCCTCAAATACTTTAGGATTTCCAATATAATTATACCCCATATTCAAGCCTATAAGAGGTGCTTTGGCCATTTGGGACTGGTCTAAATTTTCATTGGCAATAGTGACATCCGCATTGGCCATTTTAAGCTTGTTGTTATTCTGAATACCCAACTGTATAGCTTCGTCCAATTTTATGATTCGGGCTCCTTCATCACCTTGGGAAAATCCGACTTCATAAAAAAAACATGCTATTATCAGAATAACAAATTTTCTTTTAAGATTTATAAAAAAAGGATAATCCATTAACTATTTTTAATTAAAAATTCAACTTTCAAAAAAACATGAAATGCTTAGCCAAAGCATAAATCACATTTTTATTTCATAATCAGCAATATAACTACACAAATATAAGT